>JAVBJQ010000024.1:0-122963 GCA_031546905.1 Eubacteriales bacterium
AAAATGGTACGCCGATTATGTGGCAGTTGCTAGCCAATACAATTTAGTTACTGGGGATGAAAAAGGAAACTTTAATGGTGAAAAACAAATTTCAAGACAAGAAGCCATGATTATTCTTAGTAGAGCATTAAAATTGGCAGACGCTAACACAAACTTGGATAAAGCAGGTGTTGACAAGTTATTAAAGAACTTTAAAGATAGTTCTAAAGTAGCAAGTTGGGCCAAAGATGGTATCGCAGTTTGCGTAGAAAACGGACTGGTAAACGGTGATGATAAAGGCAATATTAATGCAACAAAAAATATTACCAAAGCAGAAATCGCGACTATGATTTATAAAATGCTTAAAAATTCTAACTTGATGTAATGAAAACAAAAAACGGTTTGTAGGTGATTGTTATTGCCTACAAACCGTTTTTCTTTATCTATAGTAGTTTGCACGAAATAGCGGATATAGACGGCCGCAATAGGTAATACTATGGCTGTTATAGGGTTTAACTTTTTATAAAAAAATTTGTTTAATTGCAATAGAATTAAAGGACGTGTGACTATGAATAAATTATTGCCATCCAATACTGCCTCATTTTGGATTGAAACCAATGAAATAAAATCATTTCCGAAACTTGAAAAAAATATAACGGCAGAAGTCTGTGTCATTGGTGGAGGAATCAGTGGACTGACAACAGCCTATTTACTAAAACAAAAAGGTATCCATGTAGTACTAGTTGAATCGGACAAAGTTTTAAGCGGAACAACAGGACATACAACTGCAAAAGTTACCGTACAACACAATTTAATATATCATTATTTAATTGAAGCATTTGGAATAGAAAGAGCAGTACAATATTACAAAGCAAATAATGAAGCATTTCATTTTATTAAACATATGGTAGAAAAAAATAAAATAAATTGTGATTATGAAAATAAATCAGCATTTGTTTATACCAATGATGAAAACTATATAAAAGAACTAGAGAAGGAACTTACTGCCTATAACAAACTTGCAATAGAGGGGAGGATTGTTGAAAAACTTCCTATTTCACTGCCTTCTAAAATGGGGCTTGAAATAAAAAATCAAGCACAGTTTAACCCTGTTCAGTATTTAAAATTTTTAATCCATGATTTAGACAATGTGATTTATGAAGAAACTCCCGTCATCAATGTTAAAAAGGAAAACAGGAATGTTTGTGTGAAAACAAAAGATGGTTTGCATATTACTTGTGACTATGCGGTGGTTGCAACGCATGTGCCATTTAAAGATAAACGAGGGCTTTATTTTGCAAAAATGCACGCTGAAAAATCCTATGCAGTTGTTGGAAAAATAAAAAATAGTTTTGAAGGAATGTATATTACAGCAGAGAATCCATCCTTTTCTTTGCGAAGCATCAATACAGAAGTGGGTGAGATGATTATTTTTGGCGGGGAATCACACAAGACAGGGGATACAGCAAATACCGCTTCTCATTTTAATATTATAAAAAATAAAGCCCAGCAATTTTTTGAAGTAGAAGATTTTTATTATCACTGGTCTACTCAAGATTTAATGACCATAGATAAAGTTCCTTATATTGGAAGGTTGAATGGAGCAAGTGATGCTATTTTAGTAGCTACGGGTTTTTCAAAGTGGGGGATGACAAACGGAACAGCAGCGGGCATAATTCTTTCCGACTATATCACAAACAATAAAAATGATTTTTCAGAAATATTTTCCCCAAAAAGAAATACCACAAGGGAAGGTATAAAAACTTTTTTTATACAAAATTATGATTCTGCCAAAAAGTATGTTAAAATAAGGATGGAAGATGAGTATCGTAATATGTTTGCCCTTTCTAAAAATGAAGGGGGAATTGTTTATTATCATCATAAGAAAGTTGGGGCATTTAGAGATGAAAAGGATATTTTCCACATTGTAAAACTAACTTGCACCCATTTAACTTGTGGATTACAATGGAATAATGCAGAAAGAACTTGGGATTGTCCTTGTCATGGTTCTAGATTTTCAATTTCAGGAGAAATTGTAGAAGGACCAGCCAAGAAGAACTTAGAATATGTTGTTGTAAATGGGGGATAAACTTGTCGCCATCATTTTTTAAAAAAAATGACGATACTGCCGTAGTGAAGCAAAAACAATTTAGACCATCGAAGGAAACATCGGAGATACTGAAAAATACTAAAATACCAATTTTACTGTTAGACTCTGGGTGGCTTGAATATTTTACAGAAGATAAAAAAACAAAAAAAATTATTCAACTAGAAGAGCAATTAAAAGAATTGTTAAAAGTGCAAGGGCGAATGAATGATGAATTTAAAAAGCTTACTGCCTTAAAAAAAGAATTAATGCAAAAAATTATACTTTTAACTACAGAAGCTTTTTCTTTTCATAATCATGCAGCAAAAGAAGAAATGGAAAAATCTCAAAAATATATATTGCAAATTAATGAGAGACTGATTCAGCTACAAGAACAGATTAGCAACCATCCAAATGAGCTTGACAGAGTGAATGGATTGTTGTTTGAAGAGTGTATTATTATTTGTTATGAGGAAATGAGAGTAAGTAAAGTTCAATTGGATATGTTAACACCACAAATTGACATATTAAGAGAACGCCTTAAGAAAATAGTGGATGAAAAAGTTCACCATGAGGATAACTATCAAAATACCTATGTATTTTTAAATAACATGGCAGGGCAAGAGATTATTAATATACTAGATAAGGATTATAGTGGTTAATATGTTTGGAATAGGAACGGATATCATTGAAATTAAGCGTATAAGCGATGCTTGCAATCGGGAAGGTTTTTTAAAAAAAATATTTACCCAAAAGGAACAGGAATATTTTAAAAATAAAAAATATAACTCTATGGCAGCTAACTTTGCAGGAAAAGAGGCAGTTTCAAAGGCTTTTGGAACTGGCTTTTCTTGTGGTGTTACGCCGGTAAATATTGAAATTTTACGAGATGATACTGGTAAACCGTATGTAAATTTGCATGGTGAGGCATTGGTGTTATTTAAAAGTTTAAACTTAAGCAAAATACATATTAGTTTATCCCACAGCATGGAGTACGCCATTGCTTACGTGATGATGGAGTAGTGTTTTTTAAAAATCATATGACAAAAGTTTTAAATTCCTATTGTATTTGAAAAGTTTCATTTTCAAATACAATAGGAATTTCTTTTATTTTGAAAAGGGAAACTACGATAGGAATTAATACAAGACCCTTTCAGTATAATAATTAATAAATGCTTATAGGGTGTTTGAAAATGGAGGGTGAACCATGACAAAAAAATTGTTTTTGAAGTTGGTAATGGTAGTTGTTTCATGTAGTGTATTTTTAGCCGGTTGTGGGAAATTTGGAGTCGGTGGAGAAAATGGAAAAAATTTATCTAGCATGGAAAAAATACAAAAAGAGTTATTAGAAATGAAAAGCTACTCTTGTAATGCCGATGTAGAACAGATCTCCAACAAAGGTTCTAACAAGTATGAAACAAATCAATTTTATAAAACAACAGGTCAATACAGAATTGAAATGCTAGGGCCAGAAAGTGTAAAAGGAATTGTAACGGTTTTTGATGGAAACACCGTAACCCAATTTAATCCAAGAACAGAAGGAAAAATTTCATTAAATGTACCAGAAACAAAAGACAGAGTAGAGTTGTTTTTAGGTTCCTTTGTAAAAAATTATTTACACTCAGAAGATGTGACAGTTGAGACATCTAAAATGGAAAATAGCAACTGCACAGTGCTAGAAGCAAAAATAGAAGGCAATCATCCTTATATGGCTACCGAAAAATTGTGGATTGACAACGAAACCATTAAACCATTGAAGCTGGTAATTTATGACCCAGACGGAGTGGAAAGAATTATTGTGACATATAAAAAAATTGATTATAATGTACAATTAGAAGACAGCGCTTTTACTATTTCTAAAAAATAATGAGGGATAAAAAATGATAGATTACCAAAGAGTGGTTGCAGAAATTGATTTAGATGCAATAGCATCCAACATGAGAGAAATAAGAAGAATAACCCAAAAAGATACAAAGGTAATGGCAATTGTAAAAGCGGATGCTTATGGCCATGGTGCAGTAGAACTTTCGAAAGTGCTACTATATAATGGTGCAGATATGTTAGGTGTTGCGATTTTAGATGAGGCGTTACAATTGAGAATGCACAACATCCACGTTCCCATATTAATTTTGGGGTATACCCCTGAAGCAATTATTGAAAAAGTAGTTACAAATAATATTATTCAAACCATATTTTCTTTTGAAATGGCAGAAGCCATAAACAAAGTTGCAATGAAGCATCATAAAAAAGTAGAAGTACATATTAAAATTGATACGGGAATGGGACGGCTAGGATTTTTGCCAATAGAAAAAACAGTAGATGAAATAGAAAAAATATACAATATGGAAGGACTACATATTACAGGAATATACACCCACTTTTCTTCAGCAGATGAAGCGGAGAAAACATTTACTTACGAACAGTTAAATCGATTTATCAAATATGCAGGGTTGGTAGAAGAAAGAATTGAAAAAAAACTAATGAAACATGTTTCAAACAGTGCAGCCATTATTCACAGTCAAGATTTTCATTTTGACTGTGTGAGAGCGGGCATTATTTTATATGGTCATTATCCTTCTGAGGAAGTAGAAAAGGAAAACATCCATCTAATTCCTTCTATGAGTTTAAAAACCCATGTAAGCTACATAAAAGAATTAGAAAAAGGAAGCTTTATTGGCTATGGAAGAACGTTTGTAACAAACAGAAAAAGTAAAATTGCCACCATTCCGGTTGGTTATGCCGACGGATATTCCAGGGCTTTGAATAACGGTGGAAGGGTTTTGATTTCAGGACAGTATGCACCGATTGTAGGTAGAATTTGCATGGATCAATTTATGGTGGATGTTACAGAAATCGAAAACATAAAGGCAGGCGATGAGGTCGTTTTATTTGGAAAACAATTAGAAAATAGAATAACGGTTGAAGAAATTGCCACAATTATGGGTACAATTAACTATGAAGTTTTATGCTTAGTTGGAAAACGTGTTCCTCGTGTGTATTTTAAAAATAATGCCATTCTAAAAATCATTCATCATTTTTCATAAATTTTCATAAGTAAGGAATATTTTATGGTTTAATGGAGAAGATGTTATTAAGTTAAAATATACACTAAAACGCAGTACAGGAGTGTTGCGACATGTTGGAGAGCGTAAACTTAATACACCAATTAGAAAACGAATTTATTGCTGATAGCAGAATTTACAAAGGGCGTGTGAAAAATACGATGGCCATTGGGTATAAAGAAATGGCCGAGATTAATTTGCACCTTTCAGAATTGTGTTTTGCTGCTGAAAGCGAAGTCGAAAAGTATCTAGTTGACACATCGGAGAGTGAATATAGTGATTGTAAGAAGAGGTGACATTTTTTATGCCGATTTGAGCCCGGTTATTGGGTCGGAACAAGGGGGCGTCAGACCTGTTTTGATTATTCAAAACGATATAGGAAACAGGTACAGCCCTACGGTTATTTGTGCAGCGATTACTTCTCAAATTAACAAAGCAAAACTACCAACACATATTGAAATTGATTCACAAACGTACACATTGGTAAAAGATTCGGTAGTTTTGCTTGAACAGGTTCGAACTGTTGATAAAAAAAGATTACGTGAGAAAATTTGCCATTTAGATGAGCAACTAATGAGCAAAGTAAATAAAGCATTGTTGGTTAGCTTTGGACTCGGCTAAAATAAAAGAAGTATTCGGTTATTTGAAGCGCATTGTCGTTTTCATCCGGATACTTTTTTTCATATGACCCATGGGGCATTTTATTAAAAAATTCCAAGTTTATTGTCAAAATATAAATGTTTTGTTATACTATATAGACGGCAAAAGAAGAACCAGATGCTAATTTGTTTCTAAAGACATAGAAAATCAACATAGGTTAGTGTTATAGTGTGTTTAAAAATTCATTGGGATAAAATCAGCGTTTTTAGATGCACGCTAGCATCATATAAATCAGGAGGGTAAAAATGAGTAATGGAACTGGGACTGGGAATGGAAATTCTAAACAACAACCAAAAAGGAGAAGGAAGCTTTCGGCATTTGCGAAGTTTATTATAATTGTTTTTTTTATTGTTGGAATATTTTTGGCAATTGCAGGAGTTGGGTTTGCTGCTTATATGAAATCAGTTGATTCCAGTATTCCAGACCCCCAAAGAACAGAACATCCATCACAATCGCTAGTCAATAATAATGTAATTAGCAATATGTTTACACCAAAAAAAGTAATCACCAGTTTTGCAATATTTGGATTAGACCAAGATGAAACAAGAACAGACGTAATTATTGTGGGAGCATTTAATGCTACTACCAAGGAAATTACACTGCTTTCTATTCCTCGTGATGTGCGAGTTGAGTTATCTGCTAAGCAAAAAGCAGCTTTTAGAGAAATTAAACGGTCCGCTCCTAGTGTTATGAAAATGAATGAAGTTCATAGTTACGCTGGAAAAGAACATGGCACAGAATTTGCATTAGATGAATTGGAAAATATTTTGGGTGTGAAGCTTGATTATTATGTGGAAATGAATACAGAAGGGTTTAGACAAATCATTGATACAATTGGCGGCGTGGAAATGACGTTAGATAGAAACTATAATTATAGCGATCCAACCCAAAATTTAAGTATTCATTTGAAAAAAGGAACACAAGTTTTAGATGGTGCTCAAGCAGAAGGGCTTGTTCGGTTTAGAGCTGATTATCGAAATGCAGATTTAGACAGAATAAAAGTACAACAAAATTTTATGTCAGAACTTTTTAAACAACTAATGAATAAACAAACCCTCATAAACAATGCACCTACTTTGGTAGCAACGCTTATGAAATATGTAAATACAAACTTTAGTGTTGCGGATATTCCAAAATACGCTAAATATATTTCGGGAATAAAAGCAGAGAACATTCACTTTGAAACACTGCCAGGAGAAGGTAGGTATGTAGGGAAAGTGTCTTATTTTATCCATGATGATGTGAAAACAAAAGAACTTACAGATCATATTTTTAATCCAAGCACAAGTACAAGCTCAAGCTCAA
This sequence comes from Eubacteriales bacterium, assembly GCA_031546905.1. GTDB lineage: Bacteria > Bacillota > Clostridia > Lachnospirales > JAVBJQ01 > JAVBJQ01. The sequence goes on from JAVBJQ010000024.1 coordinate 7,093, forward strand.
CGTCCTCTAACAATAAAATAGAGGAAGAAAGCAGTAAGGATAAAAAAATTCAAGTGTTAAACGGTGGCTATGAAAATGGAGCAGCTTCTAAAAATAAAGAATTATTAGAAGGCAACGGCTTTCACGTGGTGAGCACTGGCAACTATACAGGAACAAGACAAGAATATACTAGAATTGTCGTGAAAAAAGAGGGACAAGGAAAAGATTTACAAGGGCTTTATCCACAAAGTAAAATTGAAGTAGATGAAACGATTGATTCTGAAATAGATATCATTGTGATTATAGGGACAGATTAATTTTGCGGAGTGTGGTAGTACGACATCCGAAGGGAGAACGTTATGAAATTATTTAAAAAAACATTAGCGGTGGCATTGGCTCTTACGATGACATTAACTTACTTCATCAAACCCACTACTGTTTATGCACTGCAACAATATGGAGCCATTCTTTATGAAACAAGAGATTCTCAAACCCTCACAGAGGGCGTTACTTTTCAAAAGATAAGAAGGCTTTATGAAGCCGGGTGGCTTGATACGTATACCCTGGTATGTGATGTTAAAAATCCAAATGTAAAGCTTGATGTGATACAGTCAACAAAAGAATTTGGTTTAAAAGAAACTGTTTTGTCATTGGCAAAAGATAATGGCGTAGTGGCAGCCGTTAATGGGGATTTTTTTGGTTCTGGAAATCCTGGGTCTGCCATGGGAAGCACCATTAAAGATGGTAAAATGACTTCCTCTAATAACTATTATAACTATGAAAAATATCAATATAGTTCACTGTTAATGGACAAAAATGCGACTCCGTTTTTTGATTTTATTAAAACAAGCCTAGCTTTTTATAATTCTCCTACAACACCAGCGATTCAAGTCCAAGGGAAAAATAAAGTAATGAATTTTAAAAATGCAGTTTATTTTGATAGGAACGCCATCACAACAACGGCAGACTTAGATAAAAGATATAAAAATCTTTATAAAATAGTAGTAGACAACAAAGCAATATCTTACATATCAAAAGCTGGCGAAACAGTTACAGTACCTGAAAATGGATACATTATTGTTTTTGACGAAACAGTAGCCAAGGAAAAACTTAAATTTTATACGGTGGGACAAGGTTGCGATTTTCCAGAGACAATGACGTTTAAATCTTATGATTATAAAATTTCGGATATTATTTTTGGAATAAGTGGCGGAGCAAGAATTGTTGAAAATGGAAACATCGTTCAAAATGGATTAATTATAGAAAAAAATAAAAGAAACCCAAGAACCATTGTAGGATTAAACAAAGAAAAAACAAAGTTAATTATTATGGCCATTGACGGAAGAAATGAAAGCATCGGTGCAACCAGCGATGAAGCAGCCAAGTTAGTGATGGAGTATGGCGCATACGATGCTATGCACATGGATGGTGGCGGTTCTACGACCATGGTTTCAAGAGATTTGGGAGCGAATTATTTAAAACTCACAAACACCCCGTCGGATGGTGCTCAGCGAAAAGTTCCCAATGGAATTGGAATTAAAAGCACTGCACAAGAGGGAGCTTTAAAAGGTTTTACGTTTAGAATTAATAGTATAGAAAACCATGCTATCTTTGAAGGGGTTCCTGTTGATGTAACTGCTTTTGGCTATGATGAACATTTTAATCCCAAGGCAACAGAAAATGTTTCGTTTTCTGTTACGGGAGTTGACGGGACATTTGATGGCAATCGCTTTACGCCTACAACAACAGGGGAGGGAACAATAATAGCAACACTAGGAGATGTTTCTTCTGAATTTCCTGTGAAAGTTTATGCTAAACCAACTTACCTTTCTACTTTAATTGATACAAAAAATATTAAAATTGGTGAAAAAGTTCAATTTACACCAGTGTTAAAAAATGCAGATGGTTACAGCCTCACTATTTTACCAAAAGAGGTTACATGGAGTTTAGACAATCCAGTTGCAACAGTAGATGAGTCTGGTACTTTTACAGGTGTAAAAGGTGGAAATGCCATTGTTACAGTAAACTATGGAGAACTATCTGCTACTGCTGAACTTATTGTGGGAACCAATGATGTGGGTATTACTTCTTTTGAAAAAAATGAACCAGTTGGTTTCTCAGTAGCGCCTAATTATGTTACAGGTTCAGCGAGCATTACAGATCAACAATCTTATGACAGAACGTACTCAAATTATTCTTTGGCACTGAACTATAACTTTAAGCCAAATATTAGTGATGAAACCCAAGCGGCTTATGCAGAACTTGGGACTGCTAATTTGAGTATGAGTGGCAAGCCATTAGGAATAGGAATGTGGGTAAAAGGGGATAATTCTGGTAATTTATTAAAAGGTAAACTAAAAGATGCTGAAAATAAAGATGTTACCATACAGTTTACATCAAGCATTGATTTTGATGACTGGAGATATTTATATGCACCGATTCCTTCTACTACTAAATTTCCAGTAAAACTAGATAAAATTTATGTAGCAGCCCTAAGCACTGAAAATATTTTGCCTAGTACAATTTATATGGATTATATTTCTGCATCATATCCACTTGTGCCACTGAAAGCCACAACGAAAAAGCAATTGGTTGATTATATGAGAACTGATTTAACAACAGTGCCTCAGCCAACAGAATTTGATGTTACAGTTTTCGGTCAAACTGTTTCAAGAACAAAATTAATAGATACAAGTGTTTTAACTCAGATGGTGGAGAAAATGCAAAAAAATGCTACTATTGCAATGTTTACAGGCTACACCAACCTTGAAAAAAACAAGATGAACATTACGGCTATCAAATGGCAAGATGCCTACAAAATTGATTATTACAAATCTCTTAAAATAATCAATTTGGCCACTTCAAAAGGAAGTTTGCGATTAACAGACGCTAGTCAGTGGAAAAAAATTAAAAATGATTTATATGCAACATCTCATAAAAATGTTGTGTTAGTGACAAACAAAAATATTTTTGATGGCTACAGTTTTACGGATGCTGGGGAGTCAGATTTACTTCATAGTACCCTTAAAAAATTCAGAGAAGATACCAACAGCAACGTCATTGTGGTGATGGCAGACGGAACCAGTTCTGCTGTTACAGTAAAAGATGGAATAAGATACATAACATTAAATGGTCTTTCCACTAAAAGTGAAGATTTGTTTCATAACTATTCACTGTTAAGACTAAGAGTGGATGATAATAATATGTTTTATGATTTGCAAAATCCATTTGCAAATGAAAATATCCAAAAGTAGGAGGGGCAAAAATTGAAAGCTCGTAAACTTGGTATAACTGCTTTAATTGCTACAATTGTTACTGTAAGTTTGGCTTATGCTTCCAATATTCAAACAAGCGACCCTGGAAGCAGTTCTGACCCTTTGGTTTCAAAAAGCTACGTAGATAAAAAAGTTTCGGAAGTTTTAAATGTAGTGTCTAATGGCGGTACAGCTCAGACTACTTTATCTCAAAAAGATACAGATGATTTAATGTTACAAGTGGACTTTTTGGTAAAACAATATTTATCGGAAAACGGACTGAAAAATGATGGGAATGGCTCTAGTTCTAGCAGTGATAGCACAGCCTTTAAACCAGTTAATGTGGTGGTAGGTCAAACACTGGTAGGTGAAGAAGGTTCAGAAATTATTTTAAGACGTGGAAAAGCTGTAGCAGTTACAGGGCAAGATGGAATTGTTGACTTAACATCTGGTGGAGAACTTTTTAATGGAAATGCTGTCTCTATTAATCATTTGCTGATGGTTCCTCGAACTGATGGTAGAGGTGTAAAAGTCACAGAAAATGCGTGGTTCACTGTTAAAGGTGGCTACAGTATCGTGAGCCAGTAGGGGAGTAAATCATGTCTGATAAAAATGTACGGCAGACGGCTATGGCAAAAGATACTATTGTTTATATGCTGGCAAAAGTAATGGAAGGACTGATTGGAGTCCTTACTATTTCACTTTATACTTATTTTTTTGAAAAAAGCAATTTAGGTAGATATACAACTATTAATATTACGGTAACAACATTTGCCATGATTTGTATTCAATGGCTTTCCCAATCTACTTATCGTTATGTAAATGATTATGAGAAAAATAATAAAAGTAATATATTTTATTCTACGGTGGTTTACTCATGGGCTTGCCTCAATGCTGTTATTATTGCAGTTTTAGGCATTGGGATTTTGGCGGTTACGTACCTATTTCCCATGGGAAGCTTTTTAAAGGAGTTTCCACCAAATTTGCTTTGGCTTGCATTACTTTGTTTTGTAACTTTTAATACAGCACAACTTGCTTTTTCCATGTTGGCTGCAAAGCGAGAAACGAAATTTATTTTAATCATTTCCGTTTGTTCCATTACGGCAAAACTGTTAATCACTATTTATTTGGTGAAAACGCTAGGGCCGAGAATCGAATGGGTCTTAATGAGCAATGCGTTGTGCGACGGTGCAGTTTCTGTTTTAACAGCTTTTAAATTAAAATTGTTTCACTTTATTTCTTTTAAAGATAAATCAAATGAAGTGCTAAAAACATTTGGAATATATGGGATTCCCCTTATTGGAAATTTAATTACAACAGCTATTTTAAATAATTCTGACAGATATTTAATTGGGCATTATTATGACCAAGCTTCTGTTGCGGTGTATAGCACTAATTATTCCATTGTGTCATCTTCCTTTACTATGATTGCGGCAGCCATCATGCGGGGAAGTTACCCTACTATTATTAGTGTTTGGAACGAAGGAAAAAAAGATAGCACTGTAGAATTAATTGCTCAAACCGTACGGGCCTATCTTCTGATTATTGTTCCAGCAGTGGTTGGAGTTTCTGTTTTGTCAAAAACAGTGGCTACATTACTTTTCGAAAAAAACTACACAGAAGGACACTCTGTTATGATGTGGGTTGCTTTATCCTTAATGTTTTTAGGGTTGACAGAATATAGCAACAAACTTTGGGAACTTACAGCAAATACAAAAATTATTTTTAGAAATAGTTTTATTGCGGGGATTGTAAATATTATTTTAAATATTATTTTTATTCCTAGGTTTGGTTATAAAGCGGCGGCAGTTACCACTTGTATGGGTTTTGCCACTTACTTTTTATTATCAAAGCTAGGAAGTATGAAAGAGTTTAAGTGGAAAATTCCTTTCCTTTCTTATGCAAGAATTGCGCTGAGTGCTTTCATTATGGGATTTTGTCTTTGGGTTCTCATTGGTTATGTAAAACCTTCCCTATATATTTTAGGAATTTTAGTAATAGTTGGCATTATAATTTATGGACTCTGTCTTTTCATTAGCGGAGAAATTACAAATGAAATAAAATTTTTTAAAAAATTTTTAAAAAAGAGGGCGAATTAGATGAATAAAAAAATTTGTATTCTTGGACTTGGTTATATTGGAATCCCTACAGCGGCCATGTTTGCAAAAGCTGGTTTTGATGTAATTGGGGTTGACGTGAATAAAGAAGTAGTAGATGCGTTTAACAAAGGCGAAATTATTATTGAAGAGCCTAATTTAGATATTTTAATTAAACAACTATCCAACGAGGGAAAATTAAAAGCGTCAACTGTTCCTGTGGAAGCAGATGTATTTATTGTTTCTGTTCCAACGCCAATTAACAAAGATAAAACAGCTGATATGACTTATATCGAAAGTGCTACCAATGCAATTGTACCATTTCTAAAAAAAGGTGACGCGGTTATTCTTGAGTCAACTTCACCACCACAAACAGTAGAAAAAATTATGCTTCCGATTTTATCAAAATCTAATTTGGTGATGGGAGAAGATGTTTATGTTGCCCATTCTCCAGAACGGGTTATTCCAGGAAGAATTTTAATTGAATTAGTTGAAAATAATCGTATTATTGGGGGAATCAATCAAAAGTCAGCAGAATATGTTCGTGATTTATATAAGACTTTTGTAAAAGGTGAGATTTATCTTACTGATGCAACAACAGCAGAAATGTGTAAATTGATGGAAAATACATTTAGAGATGTGAATATAGCCCTTGCCAATGAACTAGCAAAAATTTGTGAGAAAATGGGAATCAATGCTTGGGATGTCATTCAGTTTGCGAATAAACATCCAAGGGTTAATTTACACCAACCAGGTCCAGGGGTTGGAGGGCATTGTATCGCTGTTGACCCATGGTTTATCGTAGAAAAAACACCAGAACTTGCCAACATAATTAATCTTGCAAGGGTAACCAATGACAGTATGCCGGCCTATGTTGCAGAAAAAGTAACGACTATTTTAAAAGCGTGTGGCGGAAACAAAGTTACCATTTTAGGCGTTACCTATAAACCAGACACAGATGATATGAGGGAAAGCCCAGTAGTAGAACTAATTGAACATATTAGCCATCATAATATAGCAGTTTCTGTTTATGACCCTCATGTAAAACATTTTGAAAATAAAGTAGAGGATTTATATGAAGCAGCAGCTGATAGCTCATTAGTTGTTTTAGCAGTAAATCATAAACAATTTGCAGATGTGGATTTCGAAAAGCTTTCAAAAGTAATGAAACATAAAAATATAGTAGACACAAGAAATTTCTTTGACAGTAAAAAAGCAGAAAGTTTTGGATTTAATTATTCCCTTTTAGGAAAAAATTAGTTCGAGGGATAAGCCATGAAAAAAGTTTTAATCATAGCGTACCAGTTCCCACCTATGGGGGGGCCGGGGGTACAAAGAACATTAAAATTTGTAAAACATTTAAGAAGTTTTGGTTATGAGCCTGTTGTTTTAACAAGGGCAGAAGGAAAAATGAAATTTGTGGATAAAACCATGCTTTCTGAAATTCCAGAAGGAGTTAAAGTTTTTAGAACAAATCCATATGACCTGACAGAACTGCCCTCAGCGCTTTCCTTGGTGGGGAAAGTAGTGGCAAGAAAAGTATTGATTCCTGATGGGGAAAGACTTTGGCAACTTTCTATTCAAAAAAAGGCCCTTGAAATTGTGAAAAGTGAGGGAATTGAGTTGGTGTATTCCACCTCTTATCCCTATAGTGACCATTTGCTAGGACTTTATTTGAAGAAAAAATTAAATATAAAATGGGTGGCCGACTTTCGAGATGAATGGACAAATAACCCATACACCCTTGATCATCCTCACAACAAAATAAGAACAGCTATTGAAAAAAAACAAGAAAAAGAAGTTTTGTTAACGGCTGATTATTTAATTACAAACACTCCGGTGATGCGTAAAAATTTTATTGAAAATAATCATTTGAAAGAAAATAATTTTTGTTTTATTCCCAATGGTTATGACGAAGAAGATTTTTTAGGACTTGATGCTTCTAAAAAAAACAATTCAAAATTTACAATGACATACACGGGAATGCTTTATGGAAGAAGAAAGCCAGATACTTTTTTTGCCGCGTTAAGCCAGTTGATTCAAGAAAATAAAATAGCAAAAGAAAAGGTACATGTGCAACTTATTGGTAATTTTGTGGTGGAAAAACTTACAGAAACCATTAAAAGTTATGGACTAAGGGATGTAGTTCATATTCTAAGCTATATGCCACATAAACAATGTATTAATGAGCTTTTAAAATCCGACGCACTGCTTTTAATCGAAGGAACAGGAAGAGGAGCGGAAGCTTTTTATACAGGGAAAGTTTTTGAGTATATGAACACCCAACGTCCTGTGCTTGCTATTTTACCAGAAAATGGGGTAGCAGCTGAATTAGTGAAAAAGTCAAATATTGGCTTGGTTGCTGATTTTGATAACGTAAATCAAATTAAGCAAAATATTTTGGAATATTATCATTTATGGCTGCAGGGTAATCTTAACTTTGAACCGAACCGAGACGAAATTAAAAAATACGAGCGAAAGCAGCTTACAAGGCAATTGGCTGATGTTTTCGATAAATTAGCGACTGTAACTAAATAGTAACTTATTTACTTACAGCGCCTTAGCTTAGTTGAGAAGGTATAGTATGAAAGTGCTACATTTAATAAGTGGTGGCGACGTGGGTGGTGCAAAAACCCATGTGCTTACTCTGCTAAAACAATTTAATAAAATGGAAGGAAACAAAGCTACCCTTGTCTGTATTATGGAAAGCTCTTTTACAAAAGATGCAAGAGAAATGGGCATAGATGTTGCGGTGTTTCCTCAACAAAAACGTTATGATATTTCTGTCATTTTTAAGATTGCAAAGTTGATTAACACAGGGGGCTTTCAAATTTTGCATTGCCATGGAGCAAGGGCAAATTTTATAGCTTTATTTTTGCGATTGCTCATTAAAATTCCTAGTGTTACCACCATACACAGCGATTATAAATATGATTTTATTAATAGCAGATACAAGCAATGGTTTTATATGCCATTAAATGCTTTTGCGTTGTCTCGGTTTCAATATCACATCGCTGTCACAAAAGCAATGAAAGAGATGATGACATCCAGAGGGTTTAGTGATCGAAATATTTTTGTGGTGTACAATGGATTAGAAATTAAAAAACACACTGTAATGGAGCCACAAAAGTTTTTAGAAGAATATGGGATAACCTATGATAAAAATAAATTTTATATTGGGGTGGCGGCAAGGCTTCACCCAGTAAAAGGTGTCGATGTTTTTCTAAAAGCTGCCAATGAGCTTAAACATGAGAAAAATTTGGTTTTTTTAATCGCTGGTGGTGGTGATGAAAAGTCAAAATATGAACAGTTTATAAAAGAAAATGATTTGCAACAAGTTTTCATGCTAGGTCATGTAAAAGACATTCATTCTTTTTATCATGCTATTGATGTGAATACCCTTTCTTCTTATACAGAAAGCTTTACATATTCTTTGTTGGAAGGTGGGTTAATGAAAAAGCCAACGATTACGTCAGCAGTTGGCGGTTTGGTTGAGATGATTGAAAATGAAAAAACAGGTCTTTTATTTTCATCAGGGGATTATGTGGCTTTTTCCAAGTGCATTATGAGACTGGTTCAAGATGAGACGCTCAGAAATTCACTGGCACAAAATTTTTATGACACCGTTGTTCATCATTTTTCCAGTGATAAAATGGCACAAACCCATCTTGAAATATATAAAAAAATTGTAAAAGAATAGTTAGTTTCCATACACTGCAAACTGTTATAAAGTTCATTACGTTTGCAGATACTTACAAAAGGAGCGTAAAAATGAAGTTAATTGATGAAAAAGGAAAATTGTTCGGCATAATCAATATTATTGACCTTACAGTTTTGGTTGTGATTGTAGCTTTAGTTTGTGGTGGGGGCTATATGGTTTTAGGTGGAAAAGTGAACAGAGGCGTTTCTAAATCTGATGATATGAAAGACGTTTATGTTACAATAAGTTGCAGGCTTATTTCAGAAAGCGCAGCACTTGCCCTTAAACAAGGGGACAAAATGATTGCTAAAAATGCCTATACAGATGGAACGATTGACTCTGTTACGTATAAAACTGCCGACTATATTGGTGTTAATGCAGAAGGATATGCGGTGGTTGGACCACATCCACTTTGGAAAGATGCCATGGTTGTCATTAAAGACAGGGTAAATGTAAAAGACCCAATATTAAAAGTAGGAACACAAGAAATGAGAATTGGTTACAAAGTTTTTGTAAAAACACAATTAGTTGAAATCCAAGGTACAGTTGAGAAAATAGAATTTAGATAGGAATGGTGTTTCATATGAACAACTATCTTTCAAACAGTTGTATGATAAATTTTGTTTTGAAAATTGGACAATGGTTTCAAGCAAGTAATACCAATCAATTTTTTAATTTAATTTCTGGGTATTATAAACAAAGTAACACATACCAAAGGGTCTATAGATTTTCTCACAAAAATCCTGCTTTTAAAAATTCTTTTTCTTATGTTGTAATGAAAAAGTTTTTTGGATTTTTTGAATTTATTTTTGACAAAATAAATTATGAAGAAAGTTTTGTACACCGTTTTTTAATGGCTACCACAAAAGAAGTTAAATGGAATGGTGCCAATATGATCTCTTTATTTATGACAGCTTTTTCGCTCGGCTATTTTATTTCTTCTGTTACAAAAGAAATAAACTTTCAAAAAATTTTAATATCCATTATTCTATTGTGCTTGGCTTTTATCATTCACAAATTTAATAGAGCTTGGGGAAATTTTTATAAAGATAGCTTTTTTCGCCGTGTGATGATGTACTTTTTCAATTAGGGCGGTGAATATGTGAAAAATCTTATGTACTTAATTATAATTGCTTTGGGTGTTTGTTTAGGAATCGTGGGTGGAAGTAGTAATATTTTGTTTTTAAGTGCGGCTTTTGCACTTATTGCAGGTGTTTTTATTCTTCTTTCTAATTACAGTGTAGCAACTATAATTGTTGCTTTTTATATTGTCATTGACTATGGTCTTAGAACTTTTGTGCCTTCACTTGCTGGTGTTTGGGACGAGCTTCTGATGGTTTGTCTTTTTATGCTTTGGTTTTTAAAACTGATTATACATAGAAAAGAACCTAGCTACAAATTTACGCCTATGGATGTGCCTATTATTATTTATTTTTCGGCGAACATATTAGTTCTTTTGGTGAATTCCCCAGATTTTAAAATTGCAATTGAAGGAATCAGGGCCAATGTAGAATATTTAATTTGGTACTTCCTTGTGATTATGTTGCTTAAAAAAGAACGAGATATTCAGTTTTTTTGCAATGCTTTAATCATTGTTGCAGCTGGGATTGCCATTCATGGAATTTATCAGTATATTACTGGGGCTGAAATGCCAGCCAACTGGGTAGATTCAGCAGAAGCAGGAATTAAAACAAGGGTTTATTCCATCATTGGAAGCCCAAATATTTTGGGAAGTTTAATGACACTGGTAACTCCTATGACACTATCCTTTGCCTTAGCTGAAAAGCGAATATTAAAAAAATTAATTTATGTAGTGTTAGCTGGTCTCATGATTTTATGTTTATTTTTAACTTATTCAAGAGGAGCTTGGATTGGTTTTGCAGTGGCAATGGCTGTTTTTGTTTGGATTCGGGATAAAAGACTTTTTGTACCAGCTATTATTTTAATGGTAGCGGTGGTTATTTTTGTGCCATCTATTTCAGATAGAATTACTTATATGTTAAGTCCCGATTATACTGCTAGTAGTTTACGAGCGGGAAGACTGGTACGATGGCTAACAGGACTTGAAATGTTTAAGGAAACTCCAATTTTTGGAGTAGGACTTGGCCAATTTGGTGGTGCAGTTGCCATGAATAATGGCATAAAAGGCACGTTTTATATGGATAACTATTTTTTAAAAACAGCGGTAGAAACAGGATTAGTAGGGCTTTGTGCATTTGTGATTTTGATGGTTCAAGCAGTAGTATGGTCTTACAGAACATTTATAATGTGTAAAGATAAATATTATAAAATTATTTTAAGTGGAATTTTTGCGGGGATTTTAGGAACTGTATTCCATAATTTCGTTGAGAATATTTTTGAAGTGCCCATGATGACATCTTATTTTTGGGTGTTGGTTGCCATTGTGATGCACTTGTGGTTTTATTATGATGCTAATGCAAAAGATAATTAGCATCATAAAGAGCTTTAATTTTTTTATGTCGAGGTGATGCAGGCGTGTTGAATTTATTAATTACAGGTTACCATGGGCACGGGAACAGCGGTGACGAAGCAATTTTGCTTGCGATGAAAACAAATATTCAAAAATTTGGTGATGATATTAATATTATTGCTCTTTCTTTTAACCCCGAAGATACAAAACGTATTTATGGAATTGATTCTGTTCAGCGTTTTAATTTTAAAGAGGTTTTATTTGCGATACTAAAAAGTGATGTTATTTTAAGTGGTGGCGGAACTTTATTACAAGATAGTACTAGTACGAGGTCGTTGATTTATTATTTAAGTATTATTTTAATCGGAAAAATTTTCGGTAAAAAGGTGATGCTCTACAGTAATGGCATTGGTCCTGTCCATCATAAATACAATCGCTTTCTCATTGGATTAATTGTTAACCATGTTGATTTAATTACATTAAGAGAAGAACAATCTTTTGAAGATTTAAAAAGCTTAAAAGTGACCAAGCCAAAAACTTATGTAACTGCTGATCCTGTTTTCTCTCTTGGGGGAAAGGGGATTGGGAAGGAAGCGGTTCAAAAAATATTTGAAAATGAAAAAATTCCTACTAATAAAAAAATAGTAGGAATTTCCGTAAGAGCCTGGGAAACATCGTATGAATATATTGCTGGGCTCGCCAAGTCTTGTGATTTTATATATGAAAATTATGGCATGGAAATTTTGCTTATTCCCATGCAGTTTCCAGATGATGTTGCCATAAGCAAAGCACTAATTTCTCAAATGAAGAATCCCGCCCATATTTTAACAAAAAATTATAAAATAGAAGAAACCATTGGAATTATTAGTGCTACTGATTTTATTATTAGCATGAGACTTCACACTCTTATTTTTGCTGGTGTTGAAAATGTGCCAATGATTGGAATTGTGTATGACCCTAAAGTAGAATATTATCTAAATGTTCTTGGGATGCCGTCAGGTGGCGACATCAGAACGGAAAAGATTAGCCATAAAAAAATAGATGCACTAATGGATGAGATGATTAAAAATAGAGAAAAGTATACAGAAATATTAGAAAGAAGAGTAGGGCAACTAACCGAAAAATGCAATCTAAATGAAAAATATTTGCTTGAACTAATTTCTTCTAAAAAGTAAGGAGCGGTAATCATGAGAGAGATAGTAAAAATATTGGATATTCCTTTTGATGTTGTTACAAAAGAAATGGCAACCAAAAAAGTAATTGGCTTTTTAGATGAGAATAAGCCTCATATGGTTTGCACTCCCAACCCAGAAATCGTGATGATTGCTCAGGAAGATAGCTTGCTGAAAGAAATTTTAGAAAAAGCTGATTTGGTCATTCCAGATGGCATTGGTGTTGTTTGGGCTTCCAAATATTTTGGAAAAAAAATGACAGAGCGAGTTGCAGGGTATGAACTTCTCTTGTCTTTATTTGAATACTCTCCCAAAAAAGAAATGAAATTTTATTTTTTAGGTGGCGGAAAAAATATCGCGGTGACAGCCGCAAAAAAACTAAAAGAACAATATGCTCAATTAAATATAGTGGGAGCACACGACGGATATTTTGATAAAAATGAGGAACAATTAATAATTGAACAAATAAATCAAAGTGGTTGTGATATTGTGCTGGTAGGATTAGGCTGTCCAAAGCAAGAAAAATGGATGTATGAAAATGCAGCAAAACTGAAGGCTAAAGTTCTCATTGGAGTTGGTGGCTCTTTTGATGGCATGGCAGGAGTTGTTCCTCGTGCGCCAAAAATATTTATAAAGTTTGGATTAGAGTGGTTTTATCGTTTATTAAAACAGCCAAAAAGATTTGTTAGAATGTTGAAATTACCGATTTTTGTAATCAACGTTTTACTTCGCCATGTAAGCCTTAAATGTAAGCGAAATTAATTTTCACAACGGATTGTTCCCCACGGGTTATGTGTGGAATGAAATACATAAGGTTAAGCAGTAAATTTTACCTTATTACTGGAGTGTTTTATTTGAATGACAAAAAAGAAATAATAAAAAGTTATTTTTTTATTATGATAGGCACAACATTAATAGCGGCTGCCATTAATATGTTTTATGATCCAAATCAAATTGTTACAGGCGGGGTCACAGGTCTTGCCATTATTATTGGACATATAGCAAAAGAGCGATTAGGATTCGACATACCACTATGGCTTACCAATCTTGTTCTCAATATACCACTTTTTTTAGCAGGGATGAAAACATTAGGAAGAAAATTTCTACTGAGAACACTTTTTGCTACTTTTTATTTATCCTTTGCATTATACTACACAAAAATTTTGCCAGTATTTGCAAATGATATGGTGTTAATTGCCGTTTTTGGTGGTGTTACAACAGGAGTAGGCCTTGGACTTGTTTTTAGAAGCATGGCGACAACTGGCGGAACAGATTTAGCTGCAAGTATCCTCCACAGAATAATGAAAGGTGTTGCTGTTTCGAGAATACTTTTTTTAATTGATTCTTCTATTATTGTCCTTGGGCTTTTTATTTTTGGTGTTACAAAGGGAATGTATGCGGTTATTGCCGTGTACATCACCAGCTATATGATTGATGTTATTTTGGAAGGGCTTGACTTTGCTAAGGCAGCATTTATTATTTCAGATCTCTCAACAGAAATTTCAAATGAGCTGATGTCAAAAGTGGAGCGTGGTGTTACCTCCCTTTCAGGGCGTGGTATGTACACCAATTTAGAAAAAAATGTTTTGCTTTGTGTGGTGTCTAAAAAACAAGTTTTTACAGTGAAAGAAATTGTAAAAAGGGTTGATAAAAAAGCTTTTGTCATCGTTGCCGATGTGAGAGAAGTAATGGGCGAGGGCTTTGGTGATTAGCATTACTTTATTTACGCTGAAATACAATTCTATAATAACATTAAAAAAAATAATAAAAGAGTAAGATTATTGTTCAAGTTTCATAAAAGATTGTAATTATATACTAATCCTATACAATATGACTAAATAGAATTTCTTTTATTTGTCAAAATAATCACTAGCTAGTAACTTTAAAATATTGTATATTTAGTTTGGATAAAAGATATACTCGTAGAACAGTTAAAAGGGGGACATATTTAATGGCAGGTTTAAAATTAAATAATATTGTAAAGAGATACTCAAATGGTTTTGTAGCGGTGTCAGATTTTAATCTTGATATCGGCGATAAAGAATTTATTATTTTCGTAGGACCTTCTGGTTGCGGTAAATCAACAACTTTACGTATGATTGCTGGGCTAGAAGAAATTTCTGATGGTGAATTATACATAGGTGATAAACTTATGAATGATGTTGCGCCTAAAGACCGTGATATTGCAATGGTTTTCCAAAACTATGCGCTTTATCCACATATGAGCGTTTATGACAACATGGCGTTTGGTCTTAAACTTAGAAAAACTCCGAAAGAAGAAATTGACAAAAGAGTTCGTGAAGCTGCTAGAATTCTTGACATAGAACATCTGCTTGACAGAAAACCAAAAGCACTTTCTGGCGGTCAAAGACAACGTGTTGCCATGGGTCGTGCAATTGTTCGTGAACCAAAAGTATTCTTAATGGACGAACCTTTATCAAATCTTGATGCGAAATTGAGAGTTCAAATGAGAGCTGAAATTTCTAAACTTCATCAAAGACTTCAAACAACATTCGTTTATGTTACTCATGACCAAACAGAAGCCATGACACTTGGTACACGTATTGTTGTTTTAAAAGATGGTATTATTCAACAAGTAGATAGCCCATCTAATTTATATTCAAAACCAAACAATTTATTCGTAGCTGGTTTCATTGGTTCACCTCAAATGAACTTCCTTGATGCGAAAGTGAAGAAAACAGGAAATGATGTTTACCTTTCATTTGGTGACTACAGCATTAAACTTCCAGAAGCAAAAGCTGCTAAATTAATTGAAGGAAATTACGATGGAAAAGAAATCGCTTTAGGAATTAGACCAGAAGATGTTCATGATGAAGATATTTTCATTAGCTCGTCACCAGAAAGCATCGTAGAAGCACATGTTGAAGTTACAGAATTACTTGGTGCAGAAGTTTACTTATACCTTGTAATTGCTGGTCAAACAATGACTGCTCGTGTTGACCCTCGTACAAAAGCAAAACCAGGCGACAAAATTAAAGTTGCTTTTGATGTTAACAGACTTCATGCTTTTGACAAATCAACTGAACTTACAATTTTCAACTAATAAGTATTCAAAGTTCTCACTAAACATAAGTGGGAACTTTTTTTATTTTTTGAATGAAAAGTAAACCACCACAACCGTCATATTTTTGCAATTTCTCGTTTTTTTTTCATAAATATGATATACTATAAAAATAAATTAGAGTTTCTTCGAATCCTTATCTATAAAATTTTTATTAGATAGTTTCGAAAGAACCCTATTGAATTCTATCATTTAGATTTAGGAGAGATTAGTATGATTTCAAATCAGATTTTACAAAGTACAATAGATGGATTAAAAAATATTACAAGAAGAGAACTTAGTGTTGTAGAGCGAGAAGGAAAAGTAATTGCAAGCACAGAGGGTACCATGATTGGTCAAATCCTTAGCTCTATTGAAAACTTTGTTGCGTCCCAAGCAGAAAGTCAATTAATTCAATCGTATCAATATTTTAAAGTATTTGACAATGGTACAACAGAATATATTATTTGTATCAAAGGCGAAGACGAAGAGAGTTACCGAATAGGAAAAATTGCAGCATTCCAAATTCAAGGTTTGCTAATTGCCTATAAAGAAAGATATGACAAAGATAATTTTATCAAAAATTTATTGCTGGATAATCTTTTATTGGTGGATATTTATGGACGAGCTAAGAAACTTCATATTGAAAATAATGTGAGAAGAATTGTTTATCTGATTGAAACACCATTAGATAAAGATTTAAATATTATCGAAATTGTAAGAAGCATTTTCCCAGCCAAAGTAAAAGATTTTGTTACTGCGGTTGATGAGAAAAGTATTATTTTAGTAAAAGAGTTAAGAGAAAGAGACAATGCTGAAGACGTTGAAAAAACAGCAAAAATGATTTCTGACACGTTAAGTTCTGAAGCGTTAAGTAAATCATATGTTGCCATTGGAACAGCTGTTAGTGATTTAAAAGATGTTTCCCGTTCTTTTAAAGAGGCGAGAATGGCACTTGAAGTTGGCAAAATTTTTGAAGAAGAAAAGGCAATTGTAAATTACGAACAATTGGGAATCGGACGTTTGATTTATCAACTTCCTATTTCTCTTTGCAAAATGTTTATTAAAGAAGTACTTCATGGACTTTCTATTGATGACTTTGACGATGAAACCCTTATTACTGTCAATAAATTCTTTGAGAACAACTTAAATGTTTCTGAAACTTCTAGGCAATTATATATTCATAGAAACACATTGGTGTACAGACTTGATAAATTACAAAAAATGACAGGACTAGACCTTAGAAATTTTGACGATGCTATTATTTTCAAAATTACATTAATGGTGAATAAATATATGAACTACATGGATCGTATCGTTTATTAAAATTTTTGCTTCCCTTGATTTTTGGAAAAAAACGTTGTAAAATGTAAATTGTTGCAAGCTTTGTAGAAAGGAAGAATATTTTGGTAGAAGTTGAAAACGTATTTGTGCAATACCAGAATGGCGTTATGGGAATTAATGATGTTTCGTTAAAAATTGCGAAAGGTGAGTTTGCCTTTATCGTTGGAAGCAGCGGGTCTGGAAAGTCTACATTAATTAAGCTTTTGCTTAAAGAAATTGAACCAACGTCAGGTAAAATTATTGTAAATGACGAAAACATTACTAAATATAAAAAAAGAAAAATTCCATACCTTCGTAGAAAAATGGGCGTTGTTTTTCAAGACTTTAGACTCTTGCCCAACAAAACAGTTTATGAAAATGTTGCTTTTGCCATGGAAATAGTGGGAGCTTCCCCGAAAGATATTCGAAGAAATGTACCAATGGTGTTATCTTTAGTAGGTTTGCAAAAAAGAGCAAAGTCTTATCCTCATCAATTATCTGGTGGTGAGCAACAGCGAACAGCACTTGCACGTGCAATTGTAAATGAGCCTCCTATTCTGCTTGCGGATGAACCTACTGGAAACTTAGATCCCGATAACTCATGGGAAATTATGAACCTGTTAACTGATATTAATAAAAGAAATACCACCGTTATTATTGCTACTCACGCAAAAGATATTGTGGATAGTATGCAAAAGAGAGTTATTACACTACAAGGTGGTCATTTAATAAGAGATATTGAAAAAGGCGGTTACAGTAATGAGATTTAGGACAATTAAATATTACTTCCGTGAAGGTTTTGTTTCCATTTTTAGAAACCGATTGATGGCTGTAGCCTCCATCTTAACAGTGGTAGCGTGTACGTTTATGGTCATTATTTCTCTTTGCTTAATTGAAAACATTAATTTAGCTTTGTTTCAATTTCAAAAGACCATAGGAATTACTAGCTTTCTTAGAAGTGACCTGAACGCAAAAGATATCAATGATTTATATGAAAAAGTTAAAAAAATAGACCACGTTTCCAATGTAGTTTTTGTTTCAAAGGAAGAAGCCCTAAAAAGTTTTCGAGACGGCTTAGGGGAAGATTCTTATATTCTGGACGGACTTGAAGAAGATAATCCCATGCCTCAATTTTTTGAGATTTCAGTTGATAAATCTATGTATCAAAAAAGTGTAGTTGGGCAACTGAAAATGATGCAAGAGGAAGGCATTGAAAAAGTGCAACATGCCCTTGATATTACCAATATTCTTGTTTCAGTAAGCAATGTTGTACGGATTGCTGGCATTATTGTGATTGGTTCTTTGGGCTGTGTTTCCATTGTTATTATTTTTAATACCATCAAACTTACGGTTTATAGCAGAAAAAATGAAATAAACATTATGAAATATGTAGGTGCTACTGACTGGTTTATTAAGTGGCCTTTTGTAATAGAAGGTATGATTATTGGAATTGTAGGTTCGGGGTTACCACTTTTTATTATGTGGATTCTCTACGATAAAATTATTTCTGTTATTTCTCAAAAAATTACTTTTATGAGCGACCTTATGATTTTTAAAACTTCCATGGAAATATTTCCTTCCATTGTTCCAATTACTATTGGCATTGGTGTATTTTTAGGATGTGTTGGTAGCGTTACTTCTTTAAGAAAATATTTAGATGTGTAGTAGGATGTTTGTTCGGCATGGTAGAAGTAATTTGAAAACAGGAGGAAGCGATTTGAAAAAGATTTTAGTTTTTATATTGATCACAGTAGTAACTGCTTCTTTTTGTACTCATTTTACTTTTGCGGCTACGAAAACAAAAAGTATATCAGACTTGCAAAAAGAACAGAAAAACCTTAAATCAAATAAAAACCAAACACAGAATTTATTAGAACAGACAAAGTCTCAAAAAGAATCTGTTTTTTCTGAAATAGAAAAATTAAATTCAACATTGGATCAAGTGCAAGATGAACTTGATAAAATCAATGCTCAACTGGAAGACACAACAAAACTGCTGGGAGATACACAAAATCAATTAAAAAAAGCCCAAGATGAAGGGGACCACCAGTGGCAAACATTAAAAAAACGTCTTCGGTTTATGTATGAAAATGGACGAATTTCCTATTTGCAAGTTTTAATTCATTCCAAAAGTTTTAGTGATTTTTTAAATCGAATAGAATATATGAGTTGTGTTGTGAAATACGACCAAAATATTTTTGATAAAATTAAGAAAAATGAAGCTGTTATTGCCAGTAAAAAAGAGGAAGTTGAAAAAGAAAAACAGAACATTGAAGTTTTGGTTTCTAATCAAGTTGCCAAAAAGCATAGCATACAATCAGCGAAAGAAAAAAAAGATGCCATGCTTGTCAAGCTTAGTCAAGAAGAACAAAAATATATTGTGCAATTAGACGAACTGGAAAAATCTAGTAAATCAATTGAAAAAATGATTAGGCTGGCGCAAGAACAAGCCAATAAACAAAAAAATGCAAGGGTGTATACAGGTGGAAAATTTGGATATCCTGTTCCTGGCAGGTATCAAATTAGTTCTGGTTTTGAATATCGAAAAAATCCTTTTACAGGTAAAAACACAGAGTTTCACTCTGGGATTGATTTTCCAGCACCAACAGGAACAAATGTTGTCGCTGCTGCCGATGGTGTAGTAGTTGGTGCTTCTTATGTGAATGGTTATGGAAATGCAGTTATCATTAACCACGGTAGCGGATATAGTACTCTTTATGGTCATAATTCCAAACTTGTTGTAAAAGTGGGGGATGAAGTGAAGCGTGGTCAAGTGATTGCAAAGGCTGGAAGTACAGGACGATCAACTGGTCCTCACTGTCATTTTGAAGTGCGAATTAATGGGAAACCAGTGGATCCCGCACCGTACTTAAAAAAATAATGGATTTTACCGCATAGTTAGCCTGTAATTATGCGGTTTTTATATGAAAAAGCAATGATTAGGAAAGAATAGCAATTACGATGAAAATAATTTTAGACTTCTGACAACTAATTAGTATAAAATTTTTGAATTGTAATACAATGTAAATATATTGTCTTAAGGAAGTGTTTAGTATGAATAGTAAAAAATCCTTTTTTGGGGGATTTGCAGTTGGATTAGCTGTGGCAGTGGCTATTGTGCTTGTTTTGAATAGTGTTTTTGGAGTTTTTAGCTTCGTCAAAAATAATGCAAGTTCAGATATGAAATTAAATAATATTATAAAAATTTTAGAAAAGTATTACGTAAATGAATTTGACCCAAAAGCAATTAAAGAGGGAATGTATGCAGGTGTTGTAAATGAGTTGAACGATCCATACTCTGTTTATATGAATGCCAAAACATACAAATCTTTTGAGGAAGACACCCAAGGTACATATGCTGGAATTGGTGTTATAGTATCTGCTGACAAAAAAGATAATAAAATTACCGTTGTTGCGCCTTTTGAAGGCTCACCAGGGGCGGTAGCAGGGATATTACCAAATGATAAAATTTTGAAAGTAAATGGTTTTTATGTTACAGGCGACACACTAGATGATGCTGTCAATATGATAAAAGGTCCAACAGGGACTACGGTTAATATTACAATTTACAGAGAAAGTGAACAAAAAACTTTTGATGTTACAGTCACAAGAGCAGATATTAATATGCCTACGGTTTCTCATAAGATGTTAGCAGATGATATTGGTTATCTTAAAATTCATCAGTTTGATGCAGTTACGTACGATCAATTTATGGAAGCTTATAATGATTTAAATGGCAAAAAGATGAAGGGATTAATTATCGATTTAAGAAATAATCCTGGGGGGCTTTTAGACGTTGTTACCAAAATTGCAGATACCCTTGTTCCAAAAGGAACAATTGTGTACACCGAGCCAAAATTTGGTGACCCAGAATATTATTATTCTGATGACAAACACATTGAGATTCCCCTTGTACTTTTGGTGAACGGCAATAGCGCCAGTGCTTCTGAAGTTTTATCAGGCGCTGTGAAAGATTTAAAAGTAGGAAAATTGGTAGGAACTCAAACTTTTGGTAAGGGTGTTGTTCAAACTATTTTTAGACTTGGGGATGGAAGTGCTGTTAAAGTTACAATTTCAAAATATTACACACCTTCTGGTGTTTGCATTGACGGTGTTGGTATCACACCAGATTATATTGTTGATCTTCCAGCAGAATACAAAAATCAATTGAATGTTCCTGATGATGTTGACGTTCAATTAAAAAAAGCCATTGAAGTTGTAAAATCTGAAGAATAAAAAGATAAAACAAAAAAAGAGAGTTTGGGAGCAATATCCCAAACTCTCTTTTTTGCCTCACTTCTCATTCAAATAATCACTGGGGGAAACGCCAATTACTTTTTTAAATACCTTGCTGAAATAAATTGTTCCATTTATGCCGTGGCACGTGAGAATACATCGTATCAAAACAGCGTTCCCCATCGACATAGCAGATGGGGGTTTTGCTATCTCCCTAGAAGAAAAAATAATAAAATATAATCCTAAGGATATAATGAGAACCAATAGCAGCTTGATAGCTAATTTTCCTTGGGGTGTAAGTGGCGTTGTAAATGAGCTGGACGGAGGACAATGTGAACTTGTAAAAGCATATCCTAATACAAATTTAATAGACCCTGTTACATTAATCCCCACGTTGAAAAAGAATTTATCTGCGGGAGAACATATTTTAATTCATTCTTTTATTGGTGACGTTTCCAATGCTTCCCGTCGTGAAGCTCATCTAAAAAATAAGCCAGTTGTAAAATACGATGGCAATAGAGTGATGATTACAAGTGAGGGAGAAACCATACAAATTGAGTGAGGGAAACCTATTGAATAAATTAAAAAAAGAGCAGCATAAAAAAATTGCAGATGAAATCAAAAACATATTGGAAGCAAAAGGATATGATACCCATCAAGTTGATAATCTTTTAGAAGCACGTGACCTTGTGCTTTCCATGATGCCTCACGGAGCAAGTGTAGCATTAGGAGGCTCTGAAACCCTCAGTGCAATGGGACTTGTAGATTATTTTAAAACAACCAAAGCGTATTCTTTTTTTGACCGTTATCAAAGCATACCATTTTCTGAAACGGTGGAAATATATCGCCAATCCATGTTAGCGGATTTCCTCATTACAGGAACCAATGCCCTTGTTAATATGGACTCCTCTGGAAATCGAGTAGCAGGAATGATTTTTGGTCCTAAGCGGGTCATTGTGGTTGCAGGTGTAAACAAAGTGGTAGATACTTTAGAGGATGCCTTAAAACGTTTGAAACAAATTGCACCCAAAAATGCCAAACGGGTGGGACACAACGTTCCTTGTACTGAAACATTATTATTGCAGATGAAGTGGGATTTTAGAAAAAGAAAAAGAAGGGCTGTTGCAAAATATTTGACTTTGCAACAGCCCTCGTTTCTATATTCCTACAAATCGTTCCACGTCTTCTGCAATAAATTTCAAGGATGTTCTCCAAAAATCCACAGAAGTCAAATCAATGTCCGCTATTTTGGCTACATCTTCCAATGTATTTTTTCCAGTTGCAGAAAGCATCTTATCGTACAGTGCTACAAATTGGTCACCGCTTTCTAAATATTTAGCATACAGCCCCTTGGATAGTAAAAATCCAAAAGCATAAGGGAAGTTGTAATAATTAAAATTAGCGTCATAATAATGTGGTTTGCATACCCACATATATTTGTGCATATAGTTTTCATCAAATGTGTCGCCATAAGCTTCTTTTTGACACTCAAGCATTAAGGCGTTTAACTCATTAATGGAGAGGGAACCATCAACCCTTCTGGTAAAAATAGCATCTTCAAATAAAAATCTACTATAAATATCAACGATTACTTGGGTTGCTCCTGATAAATCGTTTTCAAGAATCGTAACCGTTTCTTTTTCCGTTGCACCTTTTAAGGCAGCATTTGTGGCAATAATTTCGCAAAGCGTAGAAGCTGTTTCTGCAATTGGCATTGGGTAATCGCTGTTTAACATGGTTTCATCGGTTAAACAGTCACCATGATAACCGTGTCCTAGTTCATGGGCTAAGGTTAAAACATTTTCAAAAGAACCAGAAAAGTTTAACAAAATTCTGCTCTCTTTAATAGAGTGAATGTTAGAACAAAAAGCTCCCCCTCGTTTTCCTTCTCGTTGTTCTGCGTCAACCCAGTTGTTGTCAAGGGCAAATTGAGCATAGTCTCCTAATTTTTTACTGAAACTAGAAAAGTTTTTTACGATAAAACTTTTTGCTTCCTCATAAGTAAACTTCATATCTTCACCCATTGGGAGTGGCGCAAATAAATCATAAAACGGCAACCCATTTGTATGGCCTAGCAATTCCGATTTTTTAGCAAAATATTTTCTTAAAATAGGAAGAAATTCTTTAATGGCTGTAAACATGGCATCAAGGGTTTCTTTATTCATTCTAGAATGAATAAGGGTCATATGAAGAGGAGATTCATATTTTCTTAATTTTGAAATGGTAAGCACTTCGCCTTTTATTCCGTTTAAGGCAGCAGCAGATGATTTTACAATTTTTTCATAAGCTTTTAATTCGCTTTCATAAGCATTTTTTCGAACAGCAGCCTCTTTTTCATAGGCCATGTTTCGAATAGCTGGAAGGGGAAGTCTTTTATCTTCTCCGTCTATTTTAATATCTACCATTAAAGTGGATGTCAATAATTCTTGAAGTTTTGTCCAGGAAGAAGAACCACTTGCTGTCATTTTAGAAATAACAATTTCTTCTTTTTCAGATAAATTATATTTTCCTAATAGTTTGATAGTATTTAAATAATAAGCGTGTTCTTTTAAAACATTGGAACGATCAATTAATTTGTCTAAATCTGCAAGCTCTACAATAAATTTTTCAAACAATACAACTGGCTCGCTCAGTTCTGTTTCGACTTCTTCAATTTTATCCAGTTGCTTCACCGCTGTTTCGTTTTCTGGGTCTGTGCTTAATGTTAAGTTACAATAGTTCCCCATTTTGTCAATTAAACTGCTTAATCGATTTTGAAATATAATGTACTCTTCTATCTTTTTTATTTTATCTTCTTCTTTTGTAAGTTCACTAAATTGTGCTGATAGAATTTTAATTTTGTCAATTTCGGTTATAATAGTATTAAAATCATTTTTAAATTGCTCACTTTCAAATCCTGTATAAAGTTTATCTAAAGACCAACGCATATAACTCCTCCTAAGTGTGAAAAAATTTTATATGTATTAAAGTGTATCATAATATAATAAATTATACAATTTCGTCTTTGACTAATGTTAAAAATGTGTTAATATGTTCTTATGAATAAACAAAAAGAGAGGGGTGTGCTGCTTAGCAGCAATTATGATTACAACAGCTAATTTAGTTGAGTTATATCAAATTATTGATTCTCAACATGGAGACCCACATCACATACTTGGAATGCACGAGATGAAACTAAATGGAAAAAATGTGCTTACCGTTCGAGCATTTATTCCACAAGCAGAAAAAATTACCGTAAGAGATCTCAAAGATAAAAATAATGTGTATGAAATGAACTTGATACATGAAGACGGTTTTTTTGAGTGTATTATTCAAACAAGAAGTGAACTTTTTAAATATGTTTTTGATATAGAGGGCCATGGAAGTTCATGGACGATATACGACCCATACTCTTTTGATGTTGTTCTTTCGGAGTTAGATCTGTATTTGTTTGGTGAAGGAAACCATTATGAAATTTATAATAAATTAGGAGCTCATGTAACAACAATAGACGGCGTTTCAGGGGTTTTATTTGCAGTCTGGGCTCCCAATGCAAAACGTGTAAGTGTAATTGGCGATTTTAATTCGTGGGATGGAAGAAGAAACCCCATGAGAATTTTAAAAAATTCAGGAATTTGGGAACTTTTTGTACCTGAAATTGGGGCATTTGAAAAATATAAATTTGAAATAAAAGCAAACGATGGAAGTTTACATAAAAAATCAGATCCATATGCAAACTTTGCGGAACTTAGACCAGACACAGCATCAGTGGTTTACGATATCAATCAATATCAGTGGAATGACGAGGACTACTTAAAACAAAGAGATGTTAACGCTACTTTAGACAAGCCAATGAATGTTTACGAAGTTCACCTAGGCTCATGGAAACGTGGAGAAGACAATCGTTTTCTAACGTATAGAGAACTGGCGAAAGAGTTAGTCTCTTATGTAAAAGAAATGAATTATACCCACATTGAACTGATGCCAGTGGAAGAACATCCCTTTGACGGTTCTTGGGGCTACCAAGTAACTGGTTATTTTGCACCAACAAGTAGATATGGCCAACCAGAAGATTTTATGTTTTTTGTAGATGAATGTCACAAGCATAATATTGGAATTATATTAGATTGGGTTCCGGCTCATTTCCCAAAAGATGCTCATGGACTTGCAAGATTTGACGGAACTGCTTTGTATGAACATGCAGACCCAAAAAAAGGGGAGCACCCTGACTGGGGAACTTATATTTTTAACTACGGAAGAAACGAAGTTAAAAACTTTTTAATTGCAAACGCTATTTTTTGGATTGAAAAATATCACTTGGACGGATTAAGAGTGGATGCAGTTGCATCAATGCTTTATCTTGATTATGGAAAAAATGAAGGCGGTTGGATTCCAAATCAATATGGTGGACGTGAGAACTTAGAGGCTGTTGAATTTATGAAACACATGAATTCGATTATTGCCAGTAAATATCCTAGTGCTTTAATGATAGCAGAAGAGTCTACCGCTTGGGCGGGTGTTTCAAAACCAACAAAAGAAAATGGACTTGGTTTTAACCTAAAATGGAACATGGGTTGGATGAATGACTTTTTACGCTATATTTCAAAAGAGCCTATTCATCGCAAATATCATCACAACGATTTGACATTTAGCATGGTGTATGCGTACACTGAAAATTTTGTGCTTGTGCTTTCTCATGATGAAGTTGTACATGGAAAAGGCGCTATGATTAATAAAATGCCTGGTGACTTGTGGCAAAAGTTTGCGAATGCAAGGGTTGCTTATGGCTTTATGTTTTCACATCCAGGCAAAAAACTTTTATTTATGGGTAGTGAATTTGGGCAATTTGCAGAGTGGAACGAAGCAAAAAGTCTTGACTGGCATTTATTACAGTATGAACACCATACCAATTTGCATCAATATATGAAGGAATTAAATAATTTGTATGTTGAAAACGAAATTTTGTGGAATAATGATTTTAACAGCAATGGCTTTGAGTGGATTGACTGTGACGACAATGAAAAAAGTTTGGTTTCGTTTATGAGAAAATCTACGACTACGGATGATTTTTTAATTGTGTTGTGCAACTTTACACCAACAACTTATACTGGTTACCGTATTGGTGTTCCTATTGATGGTGAATATGAAGAGATTTTTAACAGCGATAGCCAAAAATATGGTGGTAGCGGAATTGTGAATGAAGCAATAATGGTGGCAGAGGAAAAAGAGTGGAATCACCGTGAACTTAGCATTGGCATTGATGTTCCACCTTTGGGAATTAGCATAATTAAACCAGTTAGAAAGCCTACTGTGAATAATATTTAAAACTTTACAAAAAATAAGTTGACGCTTTTTTGTTTTTTGTGTATACTTTTTAAGTGATGCTTTGCACTGCGAATTGTAAGCTTATTTATTCTTTCGCAATTATTCATTGCGTCATAGTTTACAGTTTGTGAATTACAGCAACTGGAGGGAGGGAAATTCATGTCAGAGGTTAAGATTAAAGAAAATGAATCCTTGGATAGTGCTCTTCGCCGATTTAAAAGAAATTGTGCAAAAGCTGGTATTATGGGAGAAGTTCGTAAAAGAGAACATTATGATAAACCCAGTGTAAAACGCAAAAAGAAATCCGAAGCGGCGAGAAAACGTAAATTCAAATAATATCGTTAGGATGATTCTTGTATGTCTTTAAAAGAAACACTTTTGCAAGATATGAAAGAAGCCATGAAACAAAAGGACTCTATCAGAAAAAATACGGTGCAGCTTGTTCGCTCTGGGATACTTCAATTGGAAAAAGATAATAAAATTGAGCTTGATGATGACGGTGTTATTGACGTTATTGTGAAGGAACTTAAAAAACGTCGTGATTCACTTCCAGACTTTGAAAAAAGTGGTCGTACCGATTTAGTTGATAATCTCAATAAAGAAATTGAAATTCTTATGAATTATCTTCCTCAACAATTATCGGAGCAAGAAGTTACAGTAATTGTTGCTGATACTATAAATGAGCTTGGTGCAAATTCCATGAAAGACATGGGAAAAGTAATGGCAGCCCTTACACCGAAACTAAAAGGTCGTGCCGACAATAAAATCGTAAGTGAACTTGTTAAAAAGTCACTTTCATAATAAAAAAACACTTTGAAGTTTTATACTTCGAAGTGTTTTTTTATTTTTGTACTTTTGAAAGACAAACCTTCATATACATATAAATAAATCAGTATAAAGATATGGGGGATATGATGGAAAGAAATTTAAAAAAAATAATACAGATTGTATGTATATACACAGGTGTAATTTTGGGAGCAGGATTTGCATCTGGTCAAGAGATAATGAACTTTTTTATAAAATATGGAGAAAAAGGTGTTTTGGGACTTATTTTGGCAGGGTTTTTGTTTGCCTTAATTGGTTTTTTTGTAATGGATATTATTCATGATGAAAAAATAACTTCCCATGAACAACTAATTAGCCGAATCATGGGCAAGCATTTGGGAACAGCCATGACAATTGCGGTGGAGTTTTTTTTATTTATTCTCTTGTGCACCATGTTTGCGGCGGCGGGAGCGGTAATAAAGCAGGCTTTTGGACTGCCTTATTCAGTGGGTGTTGTGATGGTGGCAATAGGTACTTTTATTACGCTACTCTACGGTGTGAAAGGTATTGCAGATATTAATATTATATTGGCTCCGATTATGGTCATCGGTATTATTTTCATTGGAGTTTACACGTTTTTAACAGCAGATAATTCCGCATTTTCTAATTTTGGAATGGCAAGAAAAATTTTTTATGATAATTTTATTGCATCTGCTTTTATTTACGTTTCTTATAATATTATTACTGCCATTGCTGTTTTTGCTTCCATTCATCA
This sequence comes from Eubacteriales bacterium, assembly GCA_031546905.1. Lineage (GTDB taxonomy): Bacteria > Bacillota > Clostridia > Lachnospirales > JAVBJQ01 > JAVBJQ01. The sequence continues at coordinate 35,189 of JAVBJQ010000024.1, forward strand.
ATTAATTATCAATAAGAAAGTAGCCTTTTATAGTGGTGTCGGTGGTGGTATCATTATGACTATTTTAGGTTTTTGTATTTTTGTGCCACTGTTTTTAAATTATGGTGGTGTTATTAATTTTGAAATTCCAATGCTAGTGATTGTTTCAAAATATGGGAAGCTCATGCAATATATTTATTTAGTCATTTTATTAGCTGCTATTTTTACAACCGCCATTTCAAATGCTTTTGCAGTGGAACAGCAATTAGCTCAAAAACTTAAAATTTCCAATGTTAAATTAAATTTAGCAATGATTACATTGGCGGTCATAATATCACATTTGGGGTTTTCTAATTTTGTAGGGAAAATATATCCTATTTTTGGATACATTGGTATGTTTGAAATTATTATTATTTTGATTTATGTTTTTGTAAGACCAAGGGATGTTTAACTTTTATTTCGATGAAAACAAAGCAAATGAGTATCTTTAACAGCTATATTATTTGACAAAAAAATGAATCCAGTATTATACTGTTAAAGATACACTGGGTATGTCCATGCAAATTTGTATTTTGGGCAAGTGTAAATACTTGATTTATAGGTGGATATATATGGGGCGTAGGATTAAAATAATTGCTCTTTTTGTTATGGTGGTTTGTATTATACTTGTTTTATTTTTAGAGCTCAATCACACTTCTGTAAGGTTCCCAATGGGAAAAATTGATATGAGCCCTAAAAAATCAGTGCTAACAGAAACAAATATTAAACTAACATATGACTCAGAAAGCAGGACAAGTTTTTGTACAACCAGCAATGGTTTTTTCTATTGTACAAGGGATGGTATTCAGTTTTATAAAAATGCTGGTGATTTTGTGTGGAATGACACTTTTACCACTGCTTCGCCCATTATGGTAGGGGATGAAAATGTTGTGGCTGTCTCCGAGTCAAACGGGAAGTTTATTGCTGTTTATAATGAAGCAGGGCAACTGTATAAAGTTGATTCGGAGTTTCCTGTCATACAATTTTCGGTGAACAAGTTAGGATACAGTAGTGTTATTTCAAAAAATAACGATTCTTACTTCATTAAAAATTATAACAGCAAAGGAGAAGAACTTCCTGCAAGAAAAGAAGAGGTTCAAAATATTACGCCACTTTCATCTGATATTTCAGATGATGGAAGAGTTTTAGCTGTCAGTTACATAGATACAAATAGCACACAAATGGAAACGAAAATCTCTTTTTTCTATTTAAATGAAAAAGAATCCATGGACTATGTAGATAAGATGTTTGCATCAAAAGTAAAAGAAAATCAAATTACACCTATTATCAAATTTATGGAAAACAATAATTTAATTTGTATTTCAGATTCGGAAATCTATTGCATCGATGGAACAGGGAATGAAAAATGGACCAAACAAATGACAAACAGAATAGACCAAATATCGTTTGCAGATAACAACTATTTTGTGATTGCATTGGGAGAGCCTATTGCCAACAAAGATTCAGAACCCATGGGAACGGTTAAATGGTACGACCTTGATGGAAATAACTTTAACAAGTTTGAACTAGGAAGACAAGTTACCTATTTACATTCAGACTTTAATAATACCATTATTGGAAGTTTTAAGTTATTTAAAGAAGTAACGAAAAAAGGCAAAGTGCTTTTTGAATATGCGTCAGCCAGTGACCTAAAGCAAATGCTTTTAATGAAGGGCGGAACAAAGGTTTTGTCCGTTGGTGTCAATGAGGCAGTTATATTAAATTTAGAAAAGCAGCACCTATCACCACCAGAAGGTGCTGAACAACAAAATGAGGGTGCAGAAAGTACGGAACAGCCTAAGGAGTAATTTTTGAAGGGGGGAATTTGATGAATCCACAAATTATTGACGGTATTGTTATTTTAATACTTTTACTTTCGGTGGCAGCCGGAATTAAAAGAGGATTGTTGTTGACTGTTTTTAAAATTTGTTCTTTTGCTATTAGTTTATTTTTATCATTTAAGTTTTATCCTTATGTTGGGAAGTTTTTGAGAGAGAAGGCAGGTATTTATGAGAAATTGAATGCTGCCATTTCAACTAAATTGTCCCTTGGGGATGCGATTCAAAATGAAACATTAAAAGTGCAAAATGATTTTATTAACAACTTGGGGATGCCTGATATTATTAGTAAATCCCTTGTGCAAAATAATAATCCTGAAATTTATAAAATTTTAAATGTGAATGGCATAGAACAATATATTTCAGGATATATTGCGAATATTTGCATTAATATTTTATCGCTTCTTTTGGTTTTCATGGTGGTTGGAATTATGATGAGTATTGTAGTAAAAACATTGGATATTATTTCTATGTTGCCGGTTGTAAGTTCACTTAATAAAGTTGGTGGCGCTTTGGTCGGATTTGCACAAGGAACGCTGATTATTTGGTTTGTATTTATGATAATGACTTTTTTTATTACCAGTTTATTTTCCCAAGAGTTGTTTGAAGGCATACAGAAAACGACCATTGCGTTAAAGTTTTATAATACCAATCTTTTAATGGAATTTATTATGAAAGTAATTGCATAGCCTACTGATTAGAAAAGTTGAGTGATATTTTTTACTCAGCTTTTTTTATTTTTAAAAAGTTCAGTTCATAAATGAGGGATTTTCTTAATATAAATAGGATAAAGGCTAATTTTTTACAGGATAAAATATGATAGCAGTTTTTGAAAACATCAGTAGGCACGGCGTAAAAAATATCTACCAAAACCTACGTTTTATCAAACTGCACTAGGAAGGTGAGCTGCGAATGGAAGAAGTGAAACAAGAAAAAGGAACAACCTCTCAAAGACCAAGCCAAAGAACAACAGAGCGACCAAGCCATAGAGCAACCCAGCGAAGTAACTATTCAAGAAGTTCCTATCAAAGGAGTGCTAGTCAAAGACGGTCGAGAAATTATCAAAGCGACAGACCAGCAAGTTTTAAAGAAACATTGGCGATGCAGAGTATTGTAAGCTGTATTATTTTAGCACTCGTATTTGTGCTGACAATTTCTGAAAGTTCCTTTTCCACATCATTACGAGAAAAGTTAAAAAATGCCTTGGCAAAAAATGTTACCATAGAAGAAGTGAAACAAAATTATGAGTATGCTATGAAAAAAATAGATGTATTGCCAACCAGTGTAAAAACAATTTTTGGCTCTACCAATAAAGATGGTGTAAAGCCAACTTTTCAACAAAATAACAAAGATGACAGTACGATAAAAGACGAAAGCACCATAAAAGACGAGAACACCATAAAAGAAGAAAATAGTATCAGCAACGATAATGATTCCAGAATAGATGAAGATTTGTTAAAGCAAATGAATGAATCAAAGGATACCTATGGAGCTGGGAGTGGCAACGATGAAAAACAGCAGGAAGCTCCACAGGAAAACTTAGTTCCTTTGGAGCAAAACCAATAACAACTATACCAGAACAAAATAATCAAACAACAGTAAGTGTAAGTGAGAAGTGGATTAATCCAGCAGAAGGAGCGATCACTTCCTCCTTTGGTTATCGGATGAATCCAAAATTAAAAAAGAAAGAACTACATAACGGAATTGATATTGCGGTTTGCGTTGGAACAAACGTTGTAGCCATACAAAGTGGAAAAGTAACACAAGTTGGTAAATCAGAAACATTTGGAAATTTTTTAAAATATAAAACAAACACAGGATACACGGTTATGTATGCTCATTTAAAAAATGCCATTGTAAAAGTGGGTGATGTGGTGGAGCAAGGTCAAGTGGTAGCTGAGTCTGGTAACACAGGGCTAACTACTGGTCCACATCTTCATTATTCTTTATGGAAAAAAGATGTTTTAATTGACCCATTTCCTTATGTAAAGCTTTCATATACAGATGATGTAAAAAAGGAATATGAAGAAAGAGGAGAAACCATCCATTGAAAAAATTAAAATTTACAACCTCCTTTTTGGCAGTTGCCATGTTAATGATTGCTCTTGACTTAAAAGAGCAATTTTTTATTATATTTTTGATTGTCACCTTGCATGAGTTTACCCATGTATTTTTTGCAAAACTGTTTGGATTGAAAATAAAAAAAATAACGTTTCTTCCCATGGGGGAGGTGGCTGAGTTTGAAAATATCGAGGTAGCATCCCCTTTTAAGCGCTTTATTATTTTTGTTTCGGGACCGTTGATGAACTTAATCATTGGCATGAGTACGCTTTTTTTTGTTCGTAATAAAGAAGGGCTTTTGTATTTTTTTGCTATGGGAAACATGATGATTGGAACTTTTAATTTGATTCCTGCTTTTCCTTTTGATGGAGGAAGAATTTTACAAATGGTATTGGGAAACTTAAATGGAATTTTAAATGCCAATAAAATAATTGTGAAAATAAGTTCTGTAGTGAGCTGGATTCTGGTGTTAGTAGGAATTTTACAAGTTGTTTTATTTCCATTTAACATTTCTATTTTTTGTTGCGGGATTTATTTAAGAAAAATAATTCAAACAGAAAAATTAAAAATGACGTTTGAATTTTATAAAAACATGGTGGCCAAAAGTACAAAAATCAAAAATGGAAATATTGTAAAAGTAAAAACACTCGTGGTAGCAGAAAACATTTCCGAAAGAGAAATTGTGCAACATTTTAGCTTTGATTATTACCATATGGTGTATATGTGGAATCAAGGGGAAATTAAAAAGGTAGTGACGGAAGAGGAGATTGTAAAGAAATGCTTTGAAGGTTAGTATTCTACTGGCAAGTAAAAGAACGCTATTGTAAAAAAAATAGTTTTAATGGTATACTTATTGCGGTTTCACTAATTAGTAGATAAATTGGAGAGGTGCGGTAATTTGATTACAGACGAAATGCTCTTACAGGTGTTGAAACCTGCAAGATATATAGGAAACGAAGTTAACATGGTAAGAAAGAATGTAGAGGAAGTAAAAACCAGGTTTGCATTGTGCTTTCCCGATGCTTATGAAGTGGGAATGTCACATTTAGGATTGCAAATATTATATTTTTTCCTAAACAGACGAGAAGACACCTATTGTGAAAGGTTTTTTTCTCCTTGGTTAGATATGGAAGCACTAATGAGAGAAAATAATATTCCACTATTTTCTATTGAAACCCAAAGTGAAGTGAAGCAATTTGATTTTGTTGGGTTTACGTTACAGTACGAAATGAGTTATACGAATATTATTAATATGTTAGACTTAGGGGGCATCCCTATTTGGTCAAAAGACAGAAATGATGATTTTCCAATTGTTTGCGCTGGTGGACCTTGTGCCTATAACCCAGAGCCCATGGCAGATATAATAGACTTTTTCTATCTTGGAGAAGGCGAAGCCAATCTTGATCAAATAATTGATTTGTACAACGAAAATAAAAAGAACGGCGGAACAAAAAATCAATTTCTGGAACTTCTTTTGGATGTAGAAGGGGTTTATGTTCCTAAGTTTTATGATGTTACGTATAAAGAAACCGGAGAAATAAATTCTTTTACACCAAATCACGAAAATGCTAAAAAAATAATTAAAAAAGTAATTGTAAATGATATAGATAAAGTTTTTTATCCAGAACAGCAATTGGTTCCTTTAATTGAAACGGTACATGATAGGGTTACCCTTGAACTTTTTAGAGGTTGTATTAGAGGTTGCCGTTTTTGCCAAGCAGGATATGTGTACAGACCAGTAAGGGAAAAATCTGCCCAAACCCTTATTGAACAATCCAAAAGTTTAATTGACGCATCGGGACATGAAGAAATATCGCTTATTTCTCTTAGCACCAGTGACTACACAGAATTTTCAGAACTTGCAGAAGGCTTGTTAAATGAATATTGTGACCAGTCTGTAAATCTTTCGTTGCCATCTTTGCGAATTGACGCTTTTTCGATTGACTTAATGAAAAAAATTCAAGAAGTAAGAAAAAGTAGTTTAACCTTTGCGCCAGAAGCAGGTTCTCAAAGGTTAAGAGACGTTATCAACAAAGGATTAACGGAAGAAGAAATACTAAACGGAAGCCATCTTGCTTTTTTAGGTGGATGGAATAGGGTAAAACTTTATTTTATGATTGGACTTCCAACAGAAACGGAAGAAGATTTAATTGGAATCGCTACACTTTCAGAAAAAATAGTAGAAAAATATTACGAACTTCCAAAGGAACAAAGAAATAGACCAGTGGAAATTGTGTCTAGTGCTTCTTGTTTTGTTCCGAAGCCTTTTACGCCATTTCAATGGGAAGGGCAAGATGAACCTCAAACTTTTATTGAAAAAGCCAGAATGATTAAGAAAAATATCACAAGAAAACAAATTAAATTTAATTATCATGAAGCAAATTTAAGTTCTATGGAAGGTGTTATTGCAAGAGGCGATAGAAAAGTAGGACAAGTTATTTATAAAGCATGGGAAAATGGTGCTAAGTTTGACGGTTGGTCAGAACATTTTGATCACAATAAATGGCTTGCAGCTTTTTCTGCCACAGGTTTAAGCAAGGAATTTTATGCCAACAGAAAAAGATCGTTTGATGAAATTTTACCATGGGATCACATCTCAGTTGGGGTTTCTAAAAACTTTTTAAAGAAAGAATTAGAGAGAGCAAAAGCGGAACAAACCACACCAAATTGCAGACAAGACTGCGTAAAATGTGGGGCTACGAGTTTTGGAGGTGCCATATGCAACGATACAAGTATAGACTAAAGTTTGAAAAAATTGGCGTAATGAAATTTATAGGACACCTTGATTTTTTAAAGTTATTTCAAAGATGTGTGAAACGTTCGAAGCTTCCCGTTAGCTACTCTCAAGGCTTTAATCCTCACCAGCAAATGTCCTTTGCTTGTCCTATTTCTATTGGAATGGAGAGTGTTGGGGATTATGTTGATGTTGAGTTTGAAAAAGAAATTCAAGGGGATTTTATAATCAACGCCTTAAATGAAGTGTTGCCCTTTGGCACAAAAATTTTAAACGCCAGACTTCTTTCAGAAACAGAAAAAAGCGGTATGGCGTGCGTAGATGCGGCAATTTATGAAATTAAATTAGATGAAGGTTTTTGTTTTAATAAAGTTGAAGTGGATAATATAATAGTAGATTTTTTAAATCAAGCCGAAATTAATGCAGTTAAAAAAACAAAAAAAGGATTAAAAGAAGAAAATATTAAAAATGATATTTTAACCATGGAAAGTATCGTCGAAGATAATGGGGCAGTAGTGCTAAAAATAGTAATCGCAACAGGCAGTGTTAAAAATTTAAAACCAGATGTTGTGGTAGAGGCACTTTACAATTTTAAAAACATTCATTTTAATAAATACAAAATAGCCTATAGAAGAATGGATTTATTAAAAATGCACGACGATATATTTTCCACCATATTATAAAAGTTTAATGGGGTTTAACGATAATAAAGGTTAAACCCCATTAATTAGACTTTCTTAGGAGAAACTTTAATGAAGAAAATATTTATTGATAAATCTTCTGACCTTACAAGAGTGGCCATAACAGAAGATGGTCAGCTTTCTGAGCTATATTTTGAACAAACAGATAACAAAACCCTTGTGGGAAACATCTATCAAGCAAGGGTGGAGAAAGTTGTTTTTGGAATCAATTGTGCCTTTATGGACATTGGTGAAGCTAAAAATGCAATACTTTATTTTGACAAAACGGTTACAGCAAAAAACTTAAAACAAGGAGATCACATAACGGTTCAAATTATAAAGGACCCTACAGGAGAAAAAGGTGCTACTGCAACCCTCAACTTGAGCTTTCAGGGGCGTTATTGTGTTGTTTTGCCAAACCAGAAATATATATCTATTTCAAGTAAAATTGAGGACAAGGAAGAACGCCAACGACTGAAAGAAATTGTAGAGGAAATCGCTACCGAAAATGTAGGCGTTATCGTAAGAACAAACAGCAATGGAAAAAACAAAATGGAAATTTTAAAAGAAGTTGAATATTTAGTAGAGAAAAGTAAAACAATAACAGAGCAGGCAAAATATAACAAAGCTCCTGTATTACTCTACGAAGAAGTAAACGTAATGACAAAAGTCATGAGAGATTTTTTAACAGCGGATGTAGAAAAGCTTGTTATTAATGATAAAAAAGCTTATGATGATACGATGGCGTTCATTTCATTGTTCAAAACATATGAAAAAGAAAAAATATTTTTTTACAATGAAAACATCCCTATTTTTGATAATTATTTTATCGAAAGTCAAATTGACAAAGCACTTCAAAAAAAAGTGTGGCTTAAAAACGGTGGATTTTTAGTAATAGAGGAGACGGAAGCTTGTGTGGTCATTGATGTAAACAGTGGAAAATTCACAGGAAAGAAAGAATTTGACAAAACAATTTTAGCCACCAATGTAGAAGCGGCTTATGAAGTAGCAAAACAAATCAAACTTAGGAATTTAAGTGGAATGATTATTATTGATTTTATCAGTATGAAGCATGAAGAAGATAAACAAAAAATAAAATCTATTTTGGAAGTAGAAACAAAAAAGGACAGGGTAACCACCCTTGTAATAGGCATGACAGAGCTTGGGCTTATGCAGATTACAAGAAAAAAAACCAGTGAGCCAATTTCAAAAATTCTGTATGATGACTGCCGCAGTTGTGGAGGAAATGGAAAGACGCTGAATGTAGCATACATTTCAAACAAAATCAGAAATAATGTAGTGACAATTTTTGCCCAGACTTCCTTTTCAGAAGTCACCGTAGGGGCCAATGAAAAAGTTATTAAACACTTCCGTGGAAAAGACGATAAATTTATCATAGAACTGGAAAATAAATATAATAAAAAAATAAATATTAATAAACTGAATTGCGGAAATGAATACTATTCTATTGATAAGAAATAATATAATAGTAATGCAAATGAGTATAAAATGTATATTGTTACGTTGGAGGTATATATGCTACCACTTGGAAATGAAGGTAAACTAATTCTATATTCAAAAATAAATTACGATATGATTAATATGGGTGCTATATTTAGTGATGAAACCGAAAACTTTAGGACACCGTCTGAAAGTGACTTTCATGAACCAGTGGAAGTTAAAATCAGAACTGCAAAAAACAATATAGATGATGTTTATATACACGTAAAGGAGGACGTTTTTCAAGTACAAAAAGCTTACCAAGAAGGTATATTTGATTATTATAGCTTTGTTATTCCTGGTGAGCTGCTTTCTGGACGGCTTGAATATTATTTTGAACTTATAAAAAATGAAAAATCTTATTACTACAATAAAAAAGGTTTGTCCTATGAACATGATAATAATTATAACTTTTTTATTCTGCCAGGGTTTAAAACGCCGGATTGGGTAAAGGGTTCTGTTATGTACCAAATATACGTGGACAGATTTTATAATGGTGATGTATCAAATGACGTGGTTGACAACGAGTATATTTATCTCGGCAGAGCCTCCAAGCGTGTAGCAAATTGGGAAGAACCAGTTGCGAACAATGATGTTGGGAACTTTTATGGGGGAGATTTGCAAGGCATCATCGAAAAAATGGATTATTTGAAAGATTTGGGAGTAGACGTAATTTATTTAAACCCCATCTTTACTTCACCAAGCAATCACAAATATGATATACAAGATTACGATTATGTAGATCCACATTACGGAGTCATTATTGAAGACATCAATGAGCCACTTACATATGAGAAGTTTCATAATAAATATGCTACCATGTATGTAAAGCGTACCACTACTATTGCTAATTTAGAAGCAAGTAATTTGCTCATGATAAAATTAATATCTCTTGCCCACGAAAAAGGCATGAAGGTAATTTTGGACGGGGTTTTTAACCACTGCGGTGCTTTTAATAAATGGCTTGATAAAGAAGGTTTTTATTCTTCTCAAAAAGAGTACAGCGTTGGTGCCTACAGACAAAAGGACAGCAAGTATCATGATTATTTCACGTGGTATGAGCAAGACAACTGGCCAAATAACGATTGCTATGACAGTTGGTGGGGTTTCGACAATCATCCAAAATTAAATTTTGAAGGCTCCAGAGAATTATATGATTATATTATCGGTATTGGGAAGAAATGGGTTTCCGAGCCATATAATGTAGATGGTTGGAGACTGGATGTTGCCGCCGATTTAGGTTACAGCAAAGAGGTGAACCACCAATTTTGGAGAGATTTTAGAACTGCTGTTAAAGAAGCAAATCCAGAGGCAATTATTTTAGCCGAACATTATGGTGACCCAAGTGAATGGTTGCAAGGCGACCAGTGGGATACGGTTATGAATTATGACGCGTTTATGGAGCCAATTACATGGTTTTTAACAGGAATGGAAAAACATAGCGAGGAATTTAAACAAGATATGCTGTGTAATGCCCAAGCGTTTGAAAATTCCATGCGATATTTTATGGCGAGATTTAGTATTCAATCCCTTCAAATGGCAATGAATGAACTTTCCAATCACGACCATTCAAGGTTTTTAACCAGAACCAATATGACTCCAGGCAGACTGCACACACAGGGATTTGAGGCAGCAGGCTACGATGTGAATCGAGGAATTATGAAAGAAGCGGTTACTTTTCAAATGACATGGCCTGGAGCTCCCACCATTTATTATGGGGATGAAGCTGGTGTTTTAGGGTGGACTGACCCAGACAACAGAAGAACATATCCATGGAACCGTGAAGATCAAAAGTTGCTTTCCTTTCATAAAGAAATGATTCGTATTCACAAAGAAAATAGATGTTTGCGAACAGGATCACTGGAATATTTAGTCATTGACTATGGTGTGCTAAGTTTTGGCAGATGGAACAAAGATGAAAAAATAGTCGTTATTTTAAATAACAATAGTGATGAGCAAGTGATAAAAGTTCCCATTTGGAAAATTGGTGCAGAGATAGATGCCTTTTTTACCAGGTTGATTTATTCTGATCAACATAATTTCGAATGTGACAACAGAGCTTTTCAGGCTGTGGAAGGTGTTTTAACTGTAAAAGTTTCTGCCTTTGGAAGTATGGTTTTAAAGGCTGATTCATAATGAGTAGATTGGTAAAAATTTGGGGGGTTGTCATGAAGCGACAACCTCTTTTTTCATGGAAATGTAAAGTTTGACATGATATACTGATGAAATAAAAAACTTTGAAAGGGGAAACATAATGGAAGGAAATAAAATAATATTTGAATCGATTGATCATTACATTTTATATTTTTCTCCCGATGTTCAAGAAATACTTCAAACATTAAAAAGTGTGATTCAAGAATCAGCACCTGATGCAGAAGAAAAGATAAGTTATCAAATGCCTACTTTTTATTTACATGGAAACTTAGTTCATTTTGCTGCGTATAAAAAACATATTGGATTTTATCCAGCTCCTAGTGGAATACTATTTTTTAAAGATCAACTGTCGGCGTATAAAGTGTCAACGGGGGCAATCCAGTTTCCCATTGAAAATTCATTGCCGTATGAATTAATCAGTGAGATTGTTAAGTTTCGGGTGGCTGAGAATATGATGAAAGCAGAAAACAAAGTAAAGAAAAGAAAGTAATTCGGCGTAATACGGATTAAGATTACTCAACCGTTATATAGGAGTGGGGTTTGACAAATGTCAGCGAGATTTGTTATCCCCGGTAGGAGTTGAAAAGATGAACAAAGTTGATGAATATGTAAATAACCTTGAAGCCATCCGAAAAGAGCGTTGTGGTTTGGTCATTGATTATATTCGCACCACGTACCCAGACGTAGAGGAAACCATAACATTTTCGCCAAAAACAACTTTTCCCGTGTTTAAAAAAGGGGATATTTATGTTGGAATAGGGAGTATGAAAGGCCATATATCCATCCATTTTGCAAAACAGGAAGCTACAAAAATAGTAGCAGAAGATAATCCAAAAATCAAAGCAATGGTTGGCTGTGTGAATATTAAAGACACGGTAACATTTCCACTGGAGAAAATCAAAAATGCAATCGACTACTGTTTTAAATTTGTAATTAGTACCGTTGATGAATACATTTTGCAATTTTCTTCTGATGTTCAAACAATTCTTCAAGCAGTAAGAACTGTGGTAAAAGAATCAGCACCCATGGTAGAAGAAAAAATAAGCTACCAAATGCCTACATTTGTTGTACATGGGAATTTAGTATATTTTGCTGCCTATACAAAACATATTGGGTTTTATCCTGGTGCCAGCGTCATTAACGCTTTTCAAAATAGGTTAACGGAATATAAATTTTCAAAGGGAGCCATTCAGTTTCCCATAGAAAAACCATTGCCCTATGAGTTCATCCGTGAGATGATTCAGTTTAAAGTGGAGGAGAGCATCAAAAAAGCAGAAGGAAAAAAGAAGAAAAGATAAGTGATTTGGCTCCGATTCACAGGGAGCTGTTACATAAGTTGTGATGGTAAACATATATTTTATTAGAAAAGGAGAAAAAAATTGTGACAATATTTTATTTTACTGGTACAGGAAACAATTTATACGTTGCCAAACGAATCGGAGGAACCCTCTATTCTATTCCGCAAGTTTTAAAGGAGGGCAAGAAACGTTTTAAAGACGACGCCATCGGCATTATCTTTCCCTGTTATGGATTTGGGGTTCCCAGAATTGTTCGAGAATTTATAGCACAAGTTAAGTTAGAATCAGATTATATATTTACGATTATGACCTATGGCAATATTGCTGCTGGTGGGATTCATCAAATGGAGAAATTTGGCGCTCAAGCTGGAATTTCATTTCAATACACCAATGAAATTTTAATGATAGATAACTACTTGCCTGGTTATAAAATGGAAGATGAGATTGCAAAAGAGCAAAGTAAAAATATCGAAGAACGTATTTCTCAAATCATGAAAGAGGTTGCAGCACGAAAAAATCAGAAACTTCAAAAAGGTACTGGAAGTAAAGTAGCTTCTGCACTGGTTCAAGCAGTGATGGCAAAGGGGATGAAAGATGGAGTCGACCGTCAATTTACGGTAAATGATAAATGTACAAAGTGTGGGACTTGTGTTAAAGTTTGTCCACGACAAAATATCACCTTAGAAAAAGAAATTACATATCATCATAAATGTGAGTATTGCCTTGCTTGTGTTAATTTGTGTCCTCAAGTGGCGATTCACATGAAAAATGAAAAGAGTGCTACCCGTTTTAGAAATGCAAACATAAAGCTAAAAGAAATCATGGATGCCAACAATCAAAAAGAAGTGTAATACAAAAAAATCTCTCATAAAATAATGAATGGGAGATTTTTTATTTACAATGTTTTTTATGCAATTATAATGAAAATCATAGGAATATATTAAATAATTTGTTATAATTTTATAATAAAGATTTTTAAAAATTATTTTATGTAATCAAACCGAATACTTTTCAAATGATGTGTTTCTTGGAGCTGGATAAAAAAATAATAAAGGTGGGGTAAAAATGTTGGTGAGTGAAGTAATGGAGATTTTGGATGCGGAGCTTTTGGTATGTGGGAATAAAGTGGGAAGAACGGTTTTGTCAGCGTGCGGTTCAGATTTAATGAGCGATGTTCTTGCTTTTTCAAAGGAAAAAGTTGTTCTCCTAACAGGGCTTGTGAATCCACAAGTCATAAGGACCGCGGAAATGATGGACATAAAAGCCATTGCGTTTGTTCGTGGAAAAGTACCCACGGAAGAAGTTTTAAAACTGGCAGAAGAAAAGCAAATTGTTATTTTGAAAACACGCCATACATTATATACAGCTTGTGGTCTTTTGTATTCTAATGGTTTGGGGGTATAAAATGAAGTTACATTACGACGTAAAAGGTGATGAATTTTTAGAAGCTGGAGAAGCATCTAGCAATGTCAAAAAAGTGCTAAAGCAATTGGGCATTAAGTCAGACATTATTAGAAAAATTGCAGTTGCCATGTATGAAGCGGAGATTAATATGGTTATCCATGCAAATGGTGGTGTAATTGACGTTGATATATTGCCAGAAAAAGTTGTCATTATTTTAAAAGATACAGGCCCGGGAATCGAAAATATTGAACTTGCCATGACAGAAGGCTACTCAACAGCCAGTGATGAAGTGAGAGGTTTAGGGTTTGGTGCTGGGATGGGACTTCCCAACATGAAAAGAAATGCAGATTTTTTAAATGTCTATTCAGAACTTGGAATAGGAACAACGGTGGAGTTAATGGTGAATATAACGTAAAGCCTTGTATTTTCAAAGATGAAAGAAGGTGATTTTTGTGGAGTATTTTCATTCTGTAAAACTGGTAACCGAAAAATGTATTGGGTGTACAGACTGTATTAAGCGTTGTCCCACGGAAGCCATCCGTGTAAGAAATGGAAAAGCCATTATCATGAATAACAAATGTATTGACTGTGGAATGTGTATTAAAGTTTGTGAACAACACGCCAAAAAAGCAACCACAGACCCACTTTCTATGATACAAAACTATGCGTATAAAGTGGCCATTCCAGCACCTACTTTATATGGACAGTTTAAAAATATTTATGACGTAAATGCAATATTAACAGGAATAAAAAAGCTAGGGTTTGATGAAGTGATAGAAGTTGCCAAAGGTGCTGAAATGGTAACGGCATACACAAAACATCTCATTGATGAAGGAAATTTAAAGCGGCCTATTATTTCTTCTGCTTGCCCTGTTATTATCAGGTTGATTAGTATGCGGTTTCCCTCATTAATTGAGAATATACTGCCCATTCTTTCGCCCATGGAAATAACAGCACAATACGCCAAAGCATATTTAATGGACAAAGGAATCCCAGAAAAAGACATCGGCATATTTTTTATTAGCCCTTGTTCAGCAAAAGCCACTAATGTTAGAAAACCACTGGGAATAGAAAAGTCCTCTGTAGATGGCACCATATCCATGCAAGATATTTATATGCGGTTGCGTTATATTTTAAAAAATACAACGGAGTCTGAAATATTAATACAAAGCACTGCAAAAGGAATGGATTGGGCATTGCGAGGTGGTGAAGGAAAAGGGCTAGAAATTGACAATGTGATCAACGTAGATGGAATTGAAAATGTCATTAAAGTATTAGAGGAAATAGAAAATGGTCAGTTGGAGGATGTGGATTTTATAGAGGCCTTGGCTTGTACCGTTGGTTGCGTTGGAGGACCATTGACAATTGAAAATAGTTTTGTGGCTAAAAATAATTTAAAAAAAGCAGAACTCTTTTCAAAAGTATTAAGTGAGAAATACAAACGGGTAATCCATGTTGACAGAAATAAAATTAACTTTGACTTTACAAAAAAGCTCTCCCCAACTTCTGTGTTAAGTTTAGATGAGGACATGGGAGTGGCAATTAAAAAAATGGAAGAAGTAAAAAATATTTATGAAAAACTTCCCCATATTGATTGTGGTTCTTGTGGCGCACCAACTTGTAAGGCAATGGCAGAAGATATTGTGAAAAATGAAGCTCAAATAGAAGACTGCATTTTTATGCTTCGGCAACAAGTTCACAGCTTGGCAGAGTCTATGGTAAATCTTTCTAAAAAACTGCCCCCTTCTATAACAAATAAAGAAGCAGCAGAATAAAAATTAAAAGGAGAGAGATATATGAATGTGCGTGAACTGGCAGAAAAAATAAATTTAAACGTATTAACAGGAGAGGTAGGGTTAACGAATGAAATAAAAGACGTGTACATATGTGACCTATTAAGTTGGGTAATGGCAAATGCCAGTGAAAATTGTGCATGGGTTACGATTCAGGGGCATATAAATATAGTTGCAGTGGCAGCGTTGTTGGGGATTGGTTGCATTGTTGTTTCGGAAGGTAGTAAAGTTGAAAGTGATACGATAAAAAAAGCAATGGAAGAAGAAATTCCAATTTTATCAACTAACTTAGCAGCGTATGAATTAGCTAAAAAGTTTGCTGAACTGGGGATTTAAAAATGAAATTAGCCTATGATTTTCACATTCACACGGCACTTTCCCCATGTGGAAGCAATGATATGACTCCCAACAATATTGTTAATATGTGTATTTTAAAGGGGCTTGACGTGATTGCAATAACAGACCATAACACCTGTGGAAACGTGGAGGCAGTTATGAAGGTTGCAAAAGAAACAGACTTAATTGTTATTGCAGGAATGGAAGTGGAGACCAGTGAGGAAATTCATGTGGTATGTTTATTTCCAACGTTAGCGATAGCAAAAATATTTGAAAAGGTTGTTTTTGAAAAACTTCCCAACATAAAAAATCGAGAAGATATTTTTGGGGAGCAATTGTTGTTAGATGAAGAAGATGAAGTAATAGGCAAACAAGCCCAAATGTTAATTACCGCAACTCAAATGGATTTATATACGTTGGTAAAAGAAGTGTCAAACTTAGGAGGGGTAGCAATTCCAGCCCATGTGGATAGAACCTCCTACAGTATTATTTCAAATTTGGGATTTGTACCACCAGATTTAAACATAAAAAGCATTGAATTTTCAAAAAATGTAACTATAAATGACTTTTTGAAAAAACATTCCTATTTACAAAAGTATCATCAAATATTTTCTTCTGACGCTCATTATTTAGAAGATATTTCTGAAAAAAATAATTTTTTAACGATGGATCAGGAGAAAAAAGTCACGGATGTAACAAAAATATTAAAATTAATATGAAAGTTTGTAGGTTTTTTGAAGTTTTATTGTCATTTTAAAAGGAAATATGCTATAATAATTGTGTTAATTATTAATCAAATGTTTTAAAAAGTACATTTTGGAGGAGGTATGATTTTTATGTCACAATGCTCTGAAAAGAAAGTAATTACACCAGAGATTGAACAAAAAATTAAACAAGTAATCGACGAGAACAAAACTAAAAAAGGAACTTTAATTGCAGTTCTCCATGAAGTTCAAGATATATTAGGCTATGTTCCTTATGAAGCTCAAAAAATAGTTGCAGAAGGTCTAAATGTTCCCCTTACTGATGTTTATGGTGTTGTTACTTTTTATTCTAGGTTCACCCTGAATCCAGTTGGAAAATATAAAATTGGAGTCTGTTTAGGAACTGCTTGCTATGTTAAGGGTTCCGATAAAGTTCTTGAAAAAGTTGAAAAAAAACTGAATTTAAAAGCAGGAAAAACTTCAGAAGATGGCTTATATTCCATTGAGGCCACCCGATGTATTGGTGCTTGTGGATTAGCTCCTGTTATTACAATAAATGAAGATGTATATGGTAAGCTTTCACCAGACGAAGTGGAAGCGATTCTTGAAAAATATAAATAATGAGGTGAAAATATGAAAACATTAGCTGAATTACAAGCAATTCGAGATAAGGCAAAACAACAAGTTGAACTTAGAAAAGAAACAGAAGGATATAAAATTGTCGTTGGAATGGCAACTTGTGGAATTGCTGCTGGGGCGAGACCCGTTATGTCAGCTTTTTTAGAAGAAGTTCAAAATAAAAATATTGAAAATGTGGTAGTTTCTCAAACTGGCTGTGTTGGAATGTGTCGATTAGAACCAATGGTTGATGTTTACAACCCAGATGGTGAAAAAGTTACTTATGTGAAAATGGATGTAGATCGTGTACCAAAAGTGATTTCAGAGCATGTTTTAAAAGGAAAGCCAGTGATTGAATATACCATTGGCTACTATGAACAACATAATTAATATTAATTTAGTCATTTTTGAAGGGGGAATTAGATCATGGCGGAATTTTTTCGTTCCCATGTTTTGGTTTGTGCTGGAACAGGTTGTACGTCTTCTGGCTCAAATAAAATTATTTCTGCTTTTGAAGAAGAACTTTCAAAGGCTGGTTTGGATCAGGAAGTAAAAGTTGTAAAAACAGGTTGTTTTGGTCTTTGTGCATTGGGACCAATTGTTATTATTTATCCCGAAGGTTCTTTTTATAGTACAGTGACTCCAGAGGATGTTCCAGAAATCGTGGAAGAACATCTGTTAAAAGGCAGAATTGTAAAGAGGCTTGTTTATGATGAAACATTGGCTAGTGATGATACGGTTAAATCACTTTCAGAAGTTGATTTTTATAAAAAGCAATTGAGAATTGCCCTTAGAAACTGCGGAGTAGTTAACCCAGAGGAGATTGACGAATACATTGCGGTTGATGGTTATGCAGCCCTTGGAAAAGTAATTACAGAAATGAGTCCCAAAGACGTGATTGATTGTGTGAAGAAGTCTGGCTTACGGGGTAGAGGTGGCGGTGGTTTCCCTACCGGTTTGAAATGGGAATTTACGTACAATGCTCAAGGTGACCAAAAATATGTAGCTTGTAACGCTGACGAAGGTGATCCAGGTGCATTTATGGACCGCTCGGTGCTGGAAGGTGACCCACACACCGTTATAGAAGCAATGGCAATTGCTGGTTACGCTGTTGGTGCCAACAAAGGTTATATTTACATACGTGCTGAATATCCAATCGCAGTAAAACGTCTTCAATTGGCAATAAATCAAGCAAAAGAATATGGATTACTGGGAAAAGGAATTTTTGGTTCTGATTTTGAATTTGATTTGGAAATTAGACTTGGTGCTGGAGCTTTTGTTTGTGGGGAAGAAACCGCACTTATTGCTTCTGTTGAAGGTAACCGTGGAGAACCACGTCCACGTCCGCCATTTCCAGCATCTAAAGGAATTTTTGGTTGTCCAACGGTTTTGAATAATGTGGAGACATACGCCAACATTCCTGTCATTATTTTAAAAGGTTTTGAATGGTTTAAAGCCATTGGAACTGAAAAATCTTCAGGGACAAAAGTTTTTGCAGTTGGCGGGAAAATTAAAAATACAGGGCTTGTGGAAGTTCCCATGGGTACGACTTTGCGTGAAGTGGTATATGAAATCGGCGGCGGTATTCCAAATGGAAAGAAATTTAAAGCAGCACAAACAGGTGGCCCTTCTGGTGGATGTATTCCAAATTCGTTAATTGATACACCGATTGATTTTGATTCTTTAAGTGCTATTGGTTCCATGATGGGTTCTGGTGGGCTTATTGTAATGGACGAAGATAATTGTATGGTTGATATTGCCAAGTTCTTCTTAGAATTTACAGTAGATGAGTCTTGTGGAAAATGTCCTCCATGTCGTATCGGAACAAGAAGAATGTTAGAAATTTTAACTCGGATTACAGATGGAAAGGGAAGTTTGGAAGACCTGGATAAATTAGAAGTTTTAGCCACAACTATTAAGTCGGCGGCTCTTTGTGGACTTGGTCAAACAGCTCCAAACCCCGTTTTAAGTACCCTTAGATTTTTTAGAGATGAATATGAAGCTCACGTAACCGAAAAGCGTTGTCCTGCTGGAGCCTGTAAATCACTTCGTAAAGTGGTGATTGATGCAGATACTTGTAAGGGTTGCACTGCTTGTAAAAAAGTCTGTCCTGTTGATGCCATTATCGGGGAAAGAAAAGAGCTTCATGTGATTAACCAAGATAAATGTATTAAATGTGGGGCTTGCGTTGATAAATGCCCATTTAATTCTATTGCATATAAGTAAACATAATTTCTATATCCTTAGAGTCCAATTCAATTAGTATAGAATAAGCAATAGAATTTACAACTTATAAAATAGGAGTGTGTATAATGGACAAAGTTAATATAACCATTGATGGAAAAAAGCTTGAAGTACCTTCTGACTATACTGTGCTAAAAGCTGCTAGAGATGCCAATATTAATATTCCTACTCTTTGCTATTTAAAAGATATTAACGAAATAGGCGCTTGTCGTATGTGTCTTGTTGAAGTTAAAGGGGGAAGGGGCTTACAAGCTTCTTGTGTGTACCCTGTTAGTGAAGGTATGGAGATATTTACAAATAATGCCAAGATAAGAGAAGCAAGAAAAGCAAATCTTGAATTAATTATTTCTAATCACGACCGTAAATGTTTAACTTGTATTAGAAATAAAAATTGCGAGCTTCAAACGTTGACAGAAGAATTAAATGTGACAGATATTCGTTTTTTAGGTGAAAATGAAGAACATGCCATTGATGATCAATCCGCATCTATTGTGAGAGATAATAACAAATGTATTCTTTGTAGACGATGCGTGTCTGTTTGTAAAAATGTTCAAACAACTGCGGTTATCCAAGCAAGAGACAGAGGTTTTAAAACTACCATCGGTTCTGTATTTGACAAATCCCTTGGGGATGTTGCTTGTATCATGTGCGGACAATGTATTACGGCTTGCCCAGTAGGTGCCTTAAGAGAAAAAGATCATATCGAAAGAGTGTGGGATGCAATTAATAACCCAGATTTGTATGTTGTTGTTCAAACGGCTCCTTCTGTTCGTGTTGCAATTGGTGAGGAATTTGGAATCCCAATAGGAACTCGGGTTACAGGAAAAATGACAGCAGCCCTAAAACGTCTGGGATTTGATAAGGTGTTTGATACCAATACCGGTGCTGACTTAACGATTATGGAAGAGGGCTATGAGCTTTTACATAGATTACAAAATAATGGGACACTCCCTATGATTACTTCTTGTTCTCCTGGGTGGGTTAAATTTTGTGAAAATTATTATCCAGAATTTATCGAGAATTTGTCAAGTTGTAAATCTCCGCACACCATGTTGGGAGCTACCTTAAAAAGTTATTATGCAGAAAAAGAAGGCATCGATCCTAAAAAAATGTTTGTTGTTTCGGTTATGCCATGTACCGCTAAAAAATATGAAATTGAAAGACCTGTAATGGAAGTAGATGGAATTCGTGATGTTGATGCTGTCATTACAACAAGAGAAGCAGCACGTATGTTTAAACAAGCAGGGTTAGATTTTGTGAATCTTCCGGATGAGGAATTTGATAATCCACTTGGGCAAGCCAGCGGTGCTGGTGCTATTTTTGGTGCTACAGGTGGTGTGATGGAAGCAGCCCTTCGTACCGTTGCGGAGAAAGTGATAGGTAAAAAATTAGAGAACATTGAATTTACAGCTGTTCGTGGAGAAACTGGTATTAAAGAATTTACAATTCCCCTTCCAGACTTCGAGTTAAAGGGTGCTGTTGTTAGCAGTACTGGCAATGCCAGAAAATTGCTTGATAAAATAAAAGCAGGAGAGGCAAACTATCATTTTATAGAAGTAATGGGCTGTGCTGGCGGTTGTATCACTGGCGGTGGGCAACCAATTGTAAGTGCGAGAAAGAAAGCGGTTATTAATGTTTTTGATTTAAGGTCAAAAGCAATTTATGCGGAAGACGAATCACTTCCTGTGAGACGTTCTCATGAAAATCCATTTATTATTCAATTATATGATGAATATTTTGGAGAGCCTAATTCCCACAAAGCACATCATTTGTTACATACAACCTATACAAAAAGAGAATTATATCCAGATGACTTACTGGAAGCAAAAAGTGTTGGCGAAAAGCTGTAGCATAGCAAAAGACTGTATATACTCAATAAAAGTATATGCAGTTTTTTTGTAACTCTCTCAGCACAATTGATTCGTACGAAGAAAGTTTCGAGTCAGGGTATATAGAAAAAATAAAAGGAGGCAACATGGTGAATCATTTTTATGAAGTGGCGTTGGCACAACTTTCCAAAGATATGTCTTGTGACATATCTGATTTAAAAAAAGAAACAACCACCATTGTGAATTTTAAAGAGCTTCCTGTTAGACGCCGATTTCAATTGCCATCATTTCCATTTTTCATTGCGTCCTTTGGAAATGGCGTTGTAATCTCTACCGATGAAAAGTTTTTTTCATGGAGCAAAGAAAATCTTTCGACCCTATCAAAAGCAGATTTGTTTCATGCCATTACGCTAAATAAAATAAATGAGCAATTATACCCAGTAAATCAGTTTTTGTACGGCCCTGAGATTAAATATTTGTACAACAACCATTTGGAAAAAAAAGAAATTCCTCAAACAACTCAGGGTGTTCAATTTGAGTTATTTAATGAAAGCGATATCAAAAAATTATATGGTTTGAAATATTTTAAAAATGCACTTCTTTTTGAGACGGAAAATAATAGAGGGAGAAAAGATATTTTGGCAGTCTGTGCAATAAAAAATAATGTGGTGCTTGGGGTGGCTGGTGCAAGTGCAGACAGCGATATTTTTTATCAAATAGGAGTAGATGTAATAGAGGAATATAGAAATCAAGGAGTTGCTAAAAATTTAGTTTCATACTTAACCGATGAAATTATAAAAATGAAAAAAATTCCTTACTATTCAACGATGCCTTATAATTTAATTTCACAACGAACTGCAGTAAGTTGTGGGTACTATCCTGCTTGGGTAGAAATGTATGTTTTTGTTTAATACGCTAAAAAAATTTCTTGACGAAAAGTGAAAACACCATAAAAAAAGAATGAAATTTACCAATAGTTATGTTATAATATTATAAAAATGTTATTGGAAAGGTGACAATAATGAGGAATTATTACTTCTTGAAACATTATTTGAACAAGTTAACATTTTTACTATTGATCACCTTTTGCATATGTATTGGATTTACAATTTCAAGTACGTATCGCCAAAGTTACAATCAATTTAAAAATTATTTAAATGTCATTACCGACAAGGAAATGACCATGGTGGAGAACCGATTAAAGGGAAAAAGCTATGGTGATTTAACTAATGAGGATTTTAGCTATTTAAAAGAATTTGAAAAAAATGTAATGGCAAAAGGGATCTTCGTACTCGATATGACAGAAAAAGTATATATCTATAAAGATGGTAAAATTATTCAAAATAGTATTTTTTCACAGGGTGAATCATCTTTAGTGAAAATGCTGGAAGAAAACCTTCAAAAAAATAATAGTGATAACAGTGATAAAATGGCTGTTTATGACAAAGAGAATAAGCAACAGGTGAGTGTATTTTATAAAGTAAAAGACTTTAAAGACTATACAGCAGTTGTTGTTATTGAAATGCAAAAAGGTGAATTTTTAAGGCAGGTCTTGGTAAATCGAGTTATGATTAATTTGCTTTGGACTTTGTTATCCATGGGTATTTGCTATATTTTATTTAGGATGTTTAGTAAAATATTTTATGAAAAAGTACTTGCGGAAGAAAAACAAATGAAAATAATTGTAGACAACATCAAGTCCTCTGTATTTGTAATTGATGCAAAAAGTAGTAAAGTGATTTATCTAAATGATCAGGCCAAACGTATATTCGGCGAAGTAGAAAATCAGCTATGTTATGAAAGTATTTGTGGACATAAGAGATACTGTAATGCTTGTACTGGAAAAGCAGATTTGTCTCATATTACGGAAGCTGATATTGGTTCAAGTTTTAGCTATGAGTTTACACCTGATGGAAGCAAAACTTCTTTTCATGTTGATTCCTCCATTATTCTATGGACAAATGGAATCATCGCTAATTTTAAAGTGATGAATGACGTTACATATGAAAAAGAAATGGAGAGTTTAAACCGTGATATTCAAAAAATGACATCTGATTATTTTTCAATTATTTCAGATCCTATTTTGGAAACAGACATTGATACAAAAGTAATAAAAATTTATGCAGATAATTTTTCTTTTGCTGGATTTAATAATGAAGAGATTTATTCCATTATCATAGTGGACATTGTAAAGCCTTCTAAGCGGGAAGCCTTAATTAAAGATTTTCAGCAAATTGTGGTAGATCATTCTTATTTGAAAGATAGAGAAGTGACGTTTATCGGTAAAAATGGAAAAAGTTACGATTACAGTGTTGACATACTTCCCACTTATGACGATGATGGAAAACACACTGGGTATAGGGCTGTTCACAAAGATATAACCCAAAAGAAAGAATTAGAACGTCAACTTGTCAGGATGTCCAGCGTAGTTCAAAATACAGAAAATTATGTTTCTTTTATCGATCAAAATGGAAATGCTATTTATCACAACAATGGTGCAGAACATATAACTGGTTATTCCCATGGAGAACTTTATGGACAGAAATTTACAAATATATATACGGATGATATCAAAACTAAATTAAAAAATGAAATTATACCTACGGTTTTTGCAGGAGAACCTTGCACATTGGAAGAAACAATTATTTCTAAATCAGGAGAACAAAAAATATTATCTTTTACGACAACGGGTATACGAGATGAAAATGGCGAGATTTGCTTAATGGCGGCCATTGGAACAGATATAACCCAAATAAAACTTTTAGAAGCACAACAACGTCAATCAGTTGCCATTATTAACTCCTATAGTGACTACATTGTGGTAGCGGATCAGGCAGGAAACATTGTTTTTCTCAATGAAGGAGTTGAAAAACTCACAGGATACACGAAAGAAGAACGGAAGTCCATGAGTTTAAGTCAGATTTATGATGAAGACCATGAAAGAAGATTACTGGAAGAGGTATATCCATATGTAGAAGTGCATGGTGAATGGAGAGGTGGCGCTACCATTAACCATAAAAATGGAAGTAAGATTCCAGTTTCATTGCTAATATTTAAAGTTCGTGATGAATATAGTCAAGGTGATACATCTTATCATACAGCTACAATAGCCACTGATATATCAAGATTTAAAGAAGTAGAAAGAATCATCAATGAAAATAATGCTTTTTTGGAAGCCTTATTAAATAACTTCCCAGGAATTGTTTGGAGTGTGGATGCTGAACAAAAAATATTATTTTTTAACCAGGCAGCACTTTCTCTAGTAGGAAGTGAGTTAAAAGACGAAATAAAAGGAAAGTATTTATCAGAAGTATTAAATAATAATCAAAATTTGATTAAAAATGTTTCTGAGACAATAACTTCAAAAACCAATCATGTTTGGGAAGATAATTTTAATGGCATGTATTATGATAATTACACCTCCATTATGTATGACGAAAACAATCAGGTAAGAATGGTTACCGTAGTGGGGATTGATGCGTCTAATCGAAAAGACTTTCAAGAGAAGCTTATTGAAGCAAAAGAGCAAGCAGAACAAGCCAGTATAGCAAAGAGTGAATTTTTATCAAAAATGAGTCATGAAATACGTACTCCAATGAATGCCATTATTGGAATGACACATATTGCTACTAATGCCAATGATATTACTTCTATTAAACGATCAATTCATAAAATCGATATGGCATCAAAGCATTTGCTTCAAATTATAAATGATGTACTTGATATGTCAAAAATTGAATCAGGCAAACTAGAACTTTTTAATGCTGTATTTAATGTGGAAGAAAATTTATCTACCTTAATTGAAATTATAAAAGTTCAAATGAGTAAAAAAAGATTGATTTTAGAGTTGAAAATTGATAAAAAATTGCCTATATATGTAAAAGGTGACAATACACGGTTTACCCAAGTGCTGATGAATCTACTTTCCAATGCCATTAAATTTACACCAGAGGGTGGGAAGATATCTCTTTTTATGGGGGTAGGTAGAATTGAAGCGGATAAGATTGAATTATTAGTAAAGATTAAAGATAGTGGAATTGGTATAAGTCACGAAGATACCAATAGAATATTCTCTTCTTTTGAACAAGTGGATAGTAGTGCTACGAGAGGGTTTGAAGGAACTGGTCTTGGTCTTGCCATTACAAAAACTATTGTGGAATTAATGGGTGGAGTCATTACAGTTCAAAGTGTGTTAGGAGAAGGTTCTGAGTTTTCTTTTAATGCTTGGTTTGAAGTCTCAGAGTATGACCAAGAGGGTTATAAAAAACAATTTGACGTTCAAAACCTAAATATTCTTATTGTAGATGACAAAGAATCTGATTCCAGTTATATTTCACAAATGCTTGAACAAAGGGACATACATTGTTCTTCCGCAATATCAGGAGCAGAGGCTATCTCAATGGTTGAAGAAGCCATTCAACAGGAACAACCATTTAATGTTATTATTATTGATTATTTTATGCCTAGATTAAATGGGATTGAAACGGCAATTAAAATTAAAAAATTAGTTGACGATAAAACTTTGTTGGTTATTAGCTCATCTATTGATTGGAATAACATTCAAGAGGCGGCTAAAAACGCAGGAATTAACGCCTTTATCGCAAAACCAATTCTTCCCTCCAATTTATTTGATGCCATTAATGTTTATTTTAAAAATCAAAACCTCGATGTGACCGAAAGTAATGAAAATAGATATTTGTCTATTGGCGAAGACTATGATTTTTCAAAATTTAAAATATTAATTTTTGAAGATGTGGAAGTGAATCGTGAAATTGTGGAGTATATGCTGGAATCTACTAAATTACAAATTGATTTTGCTGAAAACGGAGAGTCTGGAATTGAAAAGTTTAAAGAACAACAAGGCAAATATGATTTAATTTTAATGGATATCCAAATGCCAGGAATTGATGGCTATGAAACCACTAAAATAATAAGAAAGCTGGATATCAAAAATGCAGATCAAATACCAATCATTGCTATGACTGCAAATGTTTTCAAGGAAGACATAGACCATGCAAAAGAAGTTGGAATGAATGCCCATATTGGCAAACCATTGGATCAAAAAGACATTATTGAACAGCTGGTACACTTTTTAATCAATAACAACAAAGATGGAAATGTGGAAAAGAAGGAAGTCAAGTCACTAGAAGATATCAATATTTATGGTTTTGATATTAAACAAGGACTTGAAAGAGTTCGAAATAACAAAGAACTTTACATCAGACTACTGAATAGTTTTCTTAATTCGGAGCTTTTAGACGAAGTGAGAGAAAACTTAAAGGCTAACAATATTGAAGATGCTAGACTATGTATTCATTCCATTAAAGGTGCTTCCGCTAATTTGGCGTTAACTTATATTAGTGAGTTAGCCGCAAAATTGGAAAGTATGCTGAAAATGAAAGAAAATACAATTGACAAATCTTATTTTAACCTATTAGATGAAATAGAAGAACTTTATAAAGAAATAAAAGGCAGTATATAAACTATTTTAATTATAAGGAAGTAATCATGATGTTGAAGAAACCAAGAATACTGATAGTAGATGATTTTTCTGTAAATAGGGAAATTTTAACTGAGTTGCTTAAAGATGAGTATACCATCATTGAAGCCAAAAATGGCTATGAAGCGCTTGAACAAATTAATCAAAATTTAGGTAATTTATCGCTTATTTTACTTGATATTATGATGCCTGGATTAAATGGTTTTGAAGTTCTTGATATTTTGAGAACCAATGGAACATTAACAGATATTCCTGTTATTTTAATTACAGCATCCAATAACGATGAAGTAGAGCAAAAAGGTTTTAAAATGGGTGCGGTTGATTTTGTAAGCAAACCTTTTAATCCTGACACCATTAGGGCTAGAATTGATACCCATGTGGAACTTAAAAATTATCGGGACAATTTGAAAGAGAAAATTGATATTGGTGACCAACGAGTCAATTCGCTTTGGGATAGCCTGGTGGATGTATTGGCGAGCCTCATCGAGTATAGAAACGTTGAATCAGGTCAACATATAGCACGAACAGAAAAATTAACGGATTTTTTACTTACGAAAGTACGTAAAAATAAAAAATATGCCCTTACCAATGCAGATTGTTATGTGATACCAAAAGTAGCCACCATTCATGATGTTGGAAAAGTTGCCATTGCAGAGAGTATTCTTCTAAAAGCAGATAAACTAACAGAAGAAGAATTTGAAGTGGTCAAAAAACATACAGAAATTGGTAGGAGAATAGCCAGTAGACTTCCTGCTGAGGAAAATAATTTATATATAAAATATTATAAAGAAATTTGCTATTCACATCACGAAAGATGGGATGGAACTGGGTACCCAGAAGGGTTACAAGCAGAAGATATACCGTTTTCTGCCAGACTCACAGCCATTGTTGATGCTTATGATGCGTTGATTAGTGATCGAGTGTATCGAAAAACTTATACACAAGAGGAAGCTTTTGAAGTTTTAGAAGAAGAGTCAGGCAAACATTTTGACCCTGAGTTAGTAAAAGTTTTTTTAGCAAATAAAGAAGGGATTATGGAGCTGTATCAGAATTATAATACAGCAACAAAATAAATATGTTTTTTATAAAATTGTTACGAGTGCCTTGCATTCGTAACAAATTTTTGTATTTTTACTAAGGAGGATTTTTTGATGCAACAATTAGGCTTAAATGAAATTCGTGAGAGGTTTTTATCTTTTTTTGAAAGCAAGGAACATTTGAGATTAGAAAGTTTTCCGCTGGTTCCTCAAAATGATAAAAGTTTATTGCTGATTAATTCAGGAATGGCTCCACTAAAACCATATTTTACAGGACAAGAAGTTCCACCCAAAAAAAGAGTGACGACATGCCAAAAATGTATCCGAACTGGTGATATCGAAAATGTAGGTAAAACCGCAAGACATGGTACTTTTTTTGAGATGCTTGGAAACTTTTCTTTTGGTGATTATTTTAAAGAAGAAATTATTGCGTGGGCATGGGAATTTGTAACAGAAGTAATGGGAATAGAAAAGGACAGGCTCTATATTTCTGTTTATGAAGAAGATGACGAAGCTTTTGAAATTTGGAATAAAAAAATGGGAATACCAACAGAAAAACTTGTAAGAATGGGAAAAGACGATAACTTTTGGGAAGTTGGGTTAGGTCCTTGTGGTCCTTGTTCTGAAATTTATTATGACAGAGGGCTTGAATTTGGCTGTGGAAAAGATGATTGTGCAGTTGGCTGTGATTGCGATCGTTTTATGGAATTCTGGAATCTTGTATTTACACAATTTAATAAAGAAGAAGACGGCTCTTATTCTAAACTGGCTAACCCTAATATTGACACCGGCATGGGGCTAGAGCGAATGGCGGCCATGATGCAAGGTGTTGACTCTATTTTTGATGTAGACACCATCAAAGCAATTAGAGATGCAGTCTGTAAACTTGCAAACGTAGCATATAAACAGGATGGGAAAAAAGATGTTTCCATTCGTGTCATTACAGATCATGTTCGTTCCGTTACCTTTATGACAGCTGATGGGGTACTACCTTCTAATGAAGGTCGTGGCTACGTTTTAAGAAGATTACTGAGAAGAGCAGCAAGACATGGTAAATTATTGGGAATTAAAGATATGTTCTTAACAGAATTAAGTAAAATTGTAATCGATGTTTCCAAAGACGCATATCCTGCCCTTTCAGAAAAAAAAGATTATATTTTTAAAGTTCTATCGGTAGAAGAACAACGATTTTATGAAACCCTTGACCAAGGAATGGACATTTTAAAAGACTATATTGCAAAAGCAAAAAGCAGAAATGAAAAAGTAATGAATGGAGTAGACTCCTTCAAGCTTTATGATACTTATGGATTTCCACTGGAATTGATGAAAGAAATTTTAGAAGAAGAAGGACTTTCAATTCATGAACATTTGTTTAATGAAGAAATGCAAAAGCAAAAAGAAAGAGCAAGAGCAGCAAGAGAAGAAACCAATTATATGGGTGCGGATGAAACCGTTTATCATAAACTAGATACTTCTTTGGTTACAAAATTTATTGGTTATTCTGATTATGTTTGTGAAAATGCTAAAATTGTTGCCATTACACGAGGCAATGATATTGTGAATTCCGCTAAAACAGGTGATGAAGTTTCTGTTTTTGTTGATGTAACTCCTTTTTATGCTGAAAGTGGCGGACAAAAGGGTGACATTGGTGTTATTGAAACAAAATCAGGGAAAGTAATCGTGAGAGATTGCATGAAAGTGATGGGAAATAAATTTGCCCATATTGGTGTTGTAGAGGGAGAAATCAATATTTCTGAAAGTGCTAAACTTTCCATTGATATGGAAAGAAGATTAGCAACGGCTAGAAATCATACGGCAACGCACTTGCTACAAAAAGCATTGAGAGAAGTTTTAGGAAGTCATGTTGAACAAGCGGGTTCATATGTTTCTGGTGAAAGGTTACGTTTTGACTTTACCCACTTTACCTCTATGACGAACGAAGAGTTAATGGAAGTAGAAAAGAAAGTAAACGAAAAAATTCTGGACGGATTTGATGTTACCATTTCAGAAGAAAGCATTGAGGATGCTCGTAAGATGGGCGCAACTGCTCTCTTTGGAGAAAAATATGGAGATAGGGTTAGAGTGGTTAATGTGTCCCAATATAGCATTGAACTTTGCGGTGGTACCCATATTCAAAACACAGCATTAATTGGCTCTTTCAAACTTATTTCTGAAAGTGGTGTTGCAGCTGGAGTAAGAAGAATCGAAGCGTTAACAGGAAAAGTAGCGTACAACTACTATAGAGAGCAAAATGAATTTATCAAAAATATAAGCGGACTTTTGAAAACAACGCCAGACCTTTTATTAAAAAAAGTAGAAGCAATTGTAAATGAGACAAGAGAGCTTACCAAAGAAGTTTCAAAGCTTAAATCAAAAATGTCAGGAAATGTTGTAGAAGATATATTGGCT
Organism: Eubacteriales bacterium; assembly: GCA_031546905.1. Classification (GTDB taxonomy): domain Bacteria; phylum Bacillota; class Clostridia; order Lachnospirales; family JAVBJQ01; genus JAVBJQ01. The sequence continues at coordinate 65,346 of JAVBJQ010000024.1, forward strand.
TCCAAAGAAACGGTTCATGACATGGAAGTTATTTTATCAAGGGTTGACGATTTAGACATGAATGGTTTAAGAACCATGTGTGACCAACTAAGAGATAAGTTAAAAGCTGGCGTTATTGTTCTTGCGAGTTCTGCAGATGACAAAGTTAATTTAATTGTTTCGGTTTCAGATGACTTAATTAAAAAAGGCGTTCATGCTGGAAATATTATTAAAGAAGTGGCGGCTGTTGTTGGCGGTGGTGGTGGCGGTCGTCCTAACATGGCACAAGCAGGTGGAAAAGACCCTTCTAAAATTCAAGATGCTTTTAAAAAGGCAAGGGAAATTTTAGGGGCGCTGTAGACGCATAATGAGTTGGACGGCTGTGCCCTCCAACTCACCCATAAGGGGGCATTTGCTCCTTGACTTGTTCACAGTCAGAAATCTAGTTTGAAGAAAATTAATAAAAAAGACAAAAAAATATAACGATGAAGGATAATCGTTATATTTTTTTGCCTTTTTTGCAAACTCTCCTACTGGCAATCTCCAGAATACATCGTTAATTCTAATGCTTTTAACGTGGAGTTGAAGAAATGAAGAAAATTTAAATCATCACTGGAAAGCTCACTTTCGTTAAAAACAATCGGTAAATCGTTGACAACGTCTTTTGCTACGCCAATGGAGATGGCATAAACCAAATAATTTTCGAACAAAACAATGGAACCAATGGCAGATTTGTCCAACTGGGTAAAATCTTTTAAAAATCGTTTAAATGCCAATAGCATTTCAAATTGCTCTTGACCATACGGAGAGCGTTTTCTGATAGTGGCAGAATAAATAATCATGATAAAACCAAGTATGAGGATAAGTAAATATTTTTTGTAAGTAGCCTCCATAAAAAAATAAAGAAATAAAGATAACACAACAAATAGAATTCCCACGGTGATTCCCATTATTTTTCCGACTCTACATTTTTTGTCAAAAAAATGATACTGGCAGGCATCAACTTCCACTAAATCTTGCCACTTTTTGTAGTTTCCTTGAAATTCTCTAAATTGAGCACTATTAGAAGAAAAGTTTTTTATTTCAGAGATAGTAATACTTTTAAAATCTCCAAACAAAGTGGTGAACCACTCAATTAAAAACAACTCATGTTTTTTTAAGGGGAGATTAGCAGGTGATTCACATCTGCCAATCTTATAATCTTCTTTCCCTTTTGCATTTATAAATTGTTCAAGGGTAAATTGTTTTTTTCGAACTAAATCTAATATAGTCGCAATAAAATCAGCAAAATTAGTAGTCCCAAAGTTGATTAAAATAGACATTTCGGCAGGAGTATAATCTCCGGGGACTTCTTTATAATATTTTTCTGAAAATGTAACGGCATATTCTTTATTATATTTTAAGTAAATAATAAACATCATGACAAACCAGAAAAGGATCAAAAAAAGAAAATGATGTCCTTGGGTCATGAAATTTAAAACGGCATGAACTTTAGTCTCATCAAAATAACTAAATTTCATCATAAAATGTACTACAACAAATGGAATAATTAATAAAACTAAAAAAATAGCAATGAAAAACTTCCTATACATGAAAGCACCAGTCCTGACTTGTTCTATTTAAATACATCTTCCGCAATGGTAACAGAAGCAAGTGCATCTTTTGCATAATAATCTGCACCCATCATTTCTGCATATTCAGCAGTTAGAACAGCACCACCAACTACTACTTTACAATCTAAATTATGTTCTCGGATTAATTTTATTGTTTTTTCCATATTAGAAACAGTTGTAGTCATTAAAGCACTTAACCCTGCTAGTTTTATGTTTTGCTGTTTAATGGTATCTACAATTAAATTCATGTCAACGTCTTTACCCAAATCAACAATTTCATAGCCGTAATTTTCAAGCAGCGCTTTTACAATATTTTTTCCGATGTCATGGATATCACCTTTTACAGTGGCAAGCAAAATTTTACCTTTGCTTTTTTGGGGGTTACCGCTTTTAATAAGATGCTCATTGATGGCATCAAAAGCTTTTTTAGCAGCCTCCGCACTAATAATGAGTTGAGGCAGAAAATATTTTCCCGATTCAAAACCTTTTCCAACTACATCAAGTCCAGGAATAAGTTCATTGTTAATAATGTCAATTGGCTTCATGGATTCAAGTAGTTGAATAGTGGCATTGTAAGATAAATCTTTCATGCCTTTTATAATTAAATCTTTTAGGGAATGTACGGAAGCATCTGACTTTGTTGTTGCTTCCATTGTAACTTCAGTATATTGATTAATATAGTCTATGCAGTTTACGTCAACTCCGCTAATGGCGTTATAAGCATAGTAAGTATCCATCATGGCTTTTGAGGAAGGGTTAATAATGCAAGCATCAAGCCCTGCATTTAACGCAAGTCCAAAAAAGGTTGAAGTAACAATTTCTCTATTTGGAAGCCCAAAAGAAATATTAGAAACACCTAAAATTGTTTTTACCCCAAGTTTTTCCTTGACCATCTTTAAAGCTTTTAATGTTTCACGAGCTTCTTCTTGTTGAGCGCTAATGGTGAGGGTAAGGGTGTCGATAATAATATTCTTTTTTTCTATTCCATATTTTTGTGCTGTATTTACAATATTTTCTGCAATGCGAAAACGTTCCTCGGCAGTAGCGGGAATACCGTCTTCATCAAGGGTTAGCCCTACAATAACACCGCCATATTTTTTAATAATCGGAAAAATACTTTCCATAATTTCTTTTTTCCCGTTCACAGAGTTAACGAGTGCTTTGCCATTATATATTTTTAAAGCTTGCTCAATTACTTCTGCACTGGAGCTGTCAATTTGTAAAGGAAGGTCACTAATAGCTTGAATATTTTTTATTGCTTCTATCATCATTGCAACTTCATCAATTTCTGGTAGTCCAACGTTTACATCTAGAATATGGGCATTGTTATTTTTTTGAGTAGTTGCTTCATTTAAAATATATTCCATATAATGATTGCGTAAAGCTTCTTTTAATTTTTTCTTTCCGGTTGGATTAATTCTTTCCCCAACAACAACGGGCTTCTCACCGATGAGAACTGCTTTTCCGTAAGAACTTACAAAAGTAAACTCTTTTTTTGTAACTTTAGTAAAAGGAATTTTTTTGCAAGTATCAATCATTATTTTAATATGTTCAGGTGTTGTTCCGCAACAGCCACCAAGAACAGTAGCACCATTTTCAGCAAAGAAAACCATGTCTGCCGCAAACTCAGCAGGAGAAACATCATAAAATGTTTTTCCATCTTTTATAGTAGGAAGTCCAGCGTTTGGTTGAATAATAACAGGTGTTGAGACATATTGCTGTAAGTCTTTGTATAATGCTTGAATTTGTTTAGGGCCTAAGCCACAGTTCAATCCGATACAATCAACAGAAAGACTTTCAAGCAAAGAAATCATACATAAAACATCCCCACCAGTTAGGGTTCTTCCTTTTTCATCAAAAGTCATGGTGCAAAAAATAGGCAAAGAAGTATTTTCCTTAATGGCTAAAACGGCTGCTTTCATTTCATAAATATCTGTAAAAGTTTCTAATATAACGAAATCAGCGCCATACTGCTCACCCAAAACAGCGGTCTGTTTAAAAATTTCATAGGCATCAGAAAATGCTAAGTCTCCAAGTGGTTTTAAAAGTTTTCCTGTTGAGCCCATATCAAGGGCCACAAATTTATTGCTAAGTCCCAAATCATCAATGGCTTTTTTAGCATTTTGAATGGCGGCTTTTATAATGTCTTCCAAGTTGTCATATTTAATGGAATAAGCTCCAAATGTGTTGGTGGTAATTACATCAACACCAGCATTCAAATATTGTTTGTGTACATCAACAATTAAATCTGCATTGTGTATATTTAAAAGCTCCGGAAGTTCACCAATTGCCAAACCATAATTTTGCAACAAAGATCCCATTGCACCATCAAAAAAAATATATTCATTTAATAACTTGTTTTTTATATTCATGATATTTTCCTCTCAATCTCCATGCAGTTTGTATAAAATGAAAACAGAATCATAAATTCCTTTAGGAACTTTAGTCTCAAAAAAAGTTAACTTTAAATGCTCAGCACATTTTAATATTGTTTAATTGTTTTTTCAATAGTATAATATACAGTAGCAACATAACTTAGAAAGTTTCTAAATTGTCTTACAGTATATCACTAAAGTTATAAATATAAAAGGGTGGTTTCAATGTACATAAGTGAAATTGTGAAACAAAATAAAAAAACCATTTCATTTGAAATATTTCCACCGAAGGAATCTACTCAGTATGAGTTGATTTTGAAAGCAATTGATGAACTAGCTTCCTTAAAACCAAACTTTATTAGTGTAACGTATGGTGCTGGTGGAGGAACTTCAAAGAACACAGTCAACATAGCTTCTCATATACAAAATCAACTGGACATAACTGCCCTGGCTCATTTAACTTGTGTGTCTTCAAGCAAGGAAGAAATAGCAACTATTTTACAAGAATTAAAAAATCATCATGTAGAAAATATTTTAGCACTAAGAGGCGATTTACCAAAAGAAATTGCCCATACAAAAAATCATTACCAGTATGCCAGTGACCTGATAAAAGATATTAGAGAGGACGGTAGTTTTTGTGTTGGCGGTGCTTGCTACCCAGAAGGACATATTGATTGTAAAGACGGGGAGCAGGATATGGACTACTTAAAAATGAAAGTGGAAAGCGGTTGTGATTTTTTAATTTCACAATTATATTTTGATAATGGAATTTTTTATAACTTTATTGACAAACTAATAAAGAGAAATATAAATATTCCTGTAATTGCTGGGCTTATGCCAATTCAAAATGAAAAACAAATTGGGAAAATGTGTGAGCTTTCTGGTGCAACGATAACAGCACCAGTAAAACAAATGTTAGGAAAGTATAGTGGTAGCCCAGAGGACTTAGCCAAAGCAGGAATTGATTTTGTTACAAACCAAATCAATGATTTGTTTGCCAATGGATTTCATTCCATACATATATACACCATGAATAAGCCTACTGTAGCCAAAGAGATTTTAAAAAATAGCGTTCTTTCGAAATGATAAAAATTTAAAAACAACGCTAACATAAAATTAGTAAATTAGGGAGACATTATTTTGATGGAAGATGCCTTTATTGTTATTATGATAAAAGACGAAGAAACTGGTTTTCTCGAAAGGGAGCTTACAAGCTTTAAAATAGAAGAGAACGAGAAATTTATTGTGAATATTTATGCCAAAGAAAATGAGAAAACACAAATTTATGTAAAATTGTCAACAGACAAAGAAGTAGATGATTGGGAGTTTGAAGCCATATACGACTACTATGATGAAGCACTTTTAAAAGACAAAACTGTTTCCATAAAAGAAGCAGAAGAATGTTATAACCCAACGTGGGAAATTGTGATTGATTATCATGGTGACGACCTTGAAACAGAGAACTTGCTAAAATCTATTTTGGAAATTCATAAAAATGAATTATTAGAAGTGTATGATGTGATAAAAGATAAAAAAAATGAGTATGAGGGTGATTAGCCCTCACAATCATTTCAGTAGCATATAATGGAAATGATTGTCACTCATGATCAACCATTTTTATAATTAATTTTGTGAGTGTACTTCTATCGTCATCACTGCCTGCTTTCCAAAGTTCTTGAAGCAATCTTTGTTCGCGATTTTCGGGGTCTACGGAAGATGTTAAAAAGCTACCTACTTTTGTTCCAATTTTGGTGATGCTCTTTTCGGATAATCCTACGGCTTCCCCTAAATTAACTGCTTTTGAAATAGTGCTTTTCCATTTGTCCCAATCACTTAATGTGCTAGAATTTTCTAAATCCATCAATTTTCTCCTTTTGAAACATAGCATTTTTTTGTTCGAAATTATTATGTTCAGTTCATGTAATTTTATTATATTTATTTTATAGGAGGTAATTTGTATGAAAATTTTTATTGATACTGCCAATGTGGACCACATCAGAGAGGCAAATGAACTAGGGGTAATTTGTGGAGTGACCACCAATCCTTCCTTAATTGCCAAAGAAGGAAAAATTTTTGAAGACGTTGTAAAAGAAATTACAGAAATAGTAGACGGACCGGTTAGCGCTGAAGTAATATCCTTAGAACATGAAGAAATGATAAGAGAAGCAAGGGAACTTGTTAAAATACATGAAAACATTGTAATAAAAATACCAATGACACTGGAAGGTCTTAAAGCAGTAAAAGTTTTAACGGCAGAAGGAATTAAAACCAATGTAACATTAATTTTTTCATCCACACAAGCCCTTCTTGCAGCTCGAGCAGGTGCTACATACGTAAGTCCTTTTTTGGGAAGACTTGATGATATTGGAATTGACGGAATTTCTTTAATTGAAGAAATTGTGGATATATTTGAGCAACATGGGATAACAACTGAAATTATTGCAGCAAGCATCAGACACCCAATTCATGTAATTAATGCGGCTCGTGCTGGTGCAACCATTTCAACGATTCCATTTAATATTATACTTCAAATGAGTAAACACCCATTAACAGATTCAGGAATCGAAAGATTCCTAAAAGATTGGGAGACAGTGCCTAAGTTAAAATAATACATCTAGGAGGATTTTTAAATGCAAAAGATAGACCAATTAGCAATTAACACCATTCGATTTCTTTCAGCAGAAGCAATAGAAAAAGCAAAATCAGGACATCCAGGCCTGCCATTAGGTGCGGCTCCTGCTGCTTATACATTATGGGCAAAGCAAATGAAACACAATCCTAAAAATACCAAATGGGTGGATCGAGATCGATTTGTTCTTTCGGCAGGGCATGGTTCTACACTTTTATATTCACTCTTTCATTTGTTTGGCTATGGCACTTCTATTGAAGATTTAAAAAATTTCCGCCAAGTAGGAAGTCTTACGCCAGGACACCCAGAATATAAACACACAAACGGTGTTGAAGTAACAACAGGCCCTCTTGGTCAAGGAATTGCCAATGCAGTAGGAATGGCATTTGCAGAAAGCTACCTTGCTGCGAAGTTTAATAGAGAAAACTATGAAATTATTAATCATTACACCTATGCTCTTTGTGGTGATGGCTGTATGATGGAAGGAATATCATCAGAAGCTGCCTCCTTGGCTGGTACATTAGGACTTTCAAAATTAGTATTATTATATGATTCAAATAACATAACCATAGAAGGAAGTACAGACATTGCATTTACAGAAAATGTAGGAGATCGGTTTTTATCTTATGGTTGGAATGTAATAAAAGTAGAAGATGGCAATGACATTGACACAATAGAAAAAGCCATTGAAAATGCAAAATCTCAAACTGAAAAACCAACTTTAATAGAAATTAAAACAAAAATAGGTTTTGGCGCACCAAATAAACAAGGAAAAGCATCTGCTCACGGGGAACCTTTAGGAGAAGAAGAAATAAAACTTACTAAAAAAGCACTGGGCTGGGATTATACAAACGAATTTCATGTTCCAGATGAAGTAAAAGAACATATGTGCCAATTACTTTCTTCTTTTGAAGAAAAAGAAAATAATTGGAATGAGCTTTACAACAATTATAAAAATGAACACAAACAACTAGCAGAAGAGTTGGAGCAATGGCTTTCAGATGAAATTGCTCATGACTTATTAAATGATGACGATTTCTGGAATAATTATGAAGGTGATTTAGCAACAAGAATTTCTTCTGAACAAGTGTTAAATAAATTAGCCAAATATGTTCCTAACTTAATTGGTGGTTCAGCAGATTTATCGCCTTCCACTAAAACGATTATGAAGAACAGAGAATATTATTCAAAAGAGAACAGAACAGGTTCCAATATTCATTTTGGAATTAGGGAACACGCTATGACAGCTATTGCAAACGGAATGATATTACATGGTGGTTTGCGTGCGTATATTGCAGGATTTTTTGTATTTAGTGATTACATGAAGCCTTCTTTAAGATTAGCCGCGTTAATGGAACTTCCATTGATTAATATTTTTACCCATGATAGCATAGGCGTTGGTGAAGATGGACCAACACATCAGCCAGTTGAGCAATTAGCGGCATTGAGAAGTATTCCAAACTTTACATCATTTCGCCCAGCAGATACAAAAGAAACAGCAGCAGCTTGGTATGTTGCATTAACAAGATTAAAAAGTCCAACTGCCCTTATTTTAACAAGACAAAACTTGCCATTGTTAAAGGAAACAGGAAAAGGTGCATTAAAAGGCGCTTATATATTAAAAAATGCAGAAAAAGAAATCCCAGATGTTATTTTAATTGCATCAGGTTCAGAAGTTCAATATATTTATCATGCACATGATGTTTTAAAACAAAAAGGGATTGATGCAAGGGTGGTTAGTATGCCTTCATGGGAACTTTTTGAGGAACAAGATGACGCATACAAACAAAGTGTTTTACCAAGCAATGTTAGAAACAGAATAGCAGTAGAAGCCTTATCTTCTTTTGGATGGGAACGATATGTAGGCCTCGATGGCGATATTATTTCCATTGACAGATTTGGCGCATCTGGAAAATATGATGTTTTATTTAAACAATTTGGATTTACAGTTGAAAATGTAGTAGAGAGAACATTGACGCTACTTAAAAAGTAAATAAAAATGGAATGTTGAATCCTACTGATACTAGTAGGATTTTTTAAGATAAGAAGGCTGTTTATGAGAATTTTTGTTGCAATTTGTTTTGACGACGAAACCAAAAAATATGTAGAGGATATCCAGCATCAGTGTAAAGACTATTCCATCAAAGGGAACTTTACTCTTTTTGATAATTTTCATTTGACGGTAAGATTTATTGGCGAGGTTTCTATCCATAATATTTTAAATGTACAGAGGGCAGTTAATACCACCAATGGAGAAATGAAAGAATTTTCTGCCATACTAAATCATGTAGGTACGTTTGAAAGAAATAACAAAAATATTTTGTGGGTGGGCTTTCAAGAAAATAACCATTTGAAAAATATATACAACTTGCTTGAAAAAAATTTATTTTTAAATGGGATTCCAAAAGAAGATAAAAACTATGTTCCTCATGTTACATTTGGTAGGGAAGTTTTGCTAAAGGAACCCTTTTCGGATTTAAAAGAAAAAATAATAGTAAGTGAAAAAGTAATAAAAGTAAAAAAAATAGCACTTATGGAAAGTGTCAGAGTCAAAGATAATACAGGTGGCTCGGAACTTATTTATCGAGAAATTTTTAGAATATGACAGGAGATGAGATTTTTGAAAGGAATTATTACCGTTCTTGGAAAAGATAGAGTAGGTATCATCGCAAAAGTTTGTACATATCTAGCAGAAAATCAAGTAAATATTTTAGACATATCACAAACAATCGTGCAAGGCTATTTTAATATGATGATGATTGTTGATTTGTCATCATCAGGATTAAAATTTGAAGAAGTAGTAGAAGGCTTAAAAAAACTTGGCGAAGAAATTGGTGTTGATATTAAACTACAACACGAGGACATTTTTAACACCATGCACAGAATATAGGAGGTTTGTGAGATGATATCACGTAGAGAAGTCCAAGAAACAAATGAGATGATACAAGAAGCAAACCTTGATGTGAGAACGATTACAATGGGAATAAGCTTATTAGATTGTGCCGATTCTGATGTAAATAAATTTAACGAAAAAATTTACGACAAAATAACAAGAAATGCAGAAAATCTTGTTAAAGTGGGGGAAGATATTTCAAAACAATTTGGAATCCCTGTTGTGAATAAAAGAATTTCCGTAACTCCAATTGCAATAGCGGCGCAAGGTTGCAATACCAACAGCTACGTAAGCGTTGCAAAGACCCTTGATAAAGCTGCAAAAGCAGTGGGTGTTAATTTTATTGGTGGTTTTTCTGCCCTTGTTCAAAAAGGAAGTACAACAGGTGACATCAATTTAGTAAGATGTATTCCAGAGGCGTTAAGCGAAACGGAAAGAGTGTGTTCTTCTGTAAATGTTGCTTCTTCAAGAAGTGGGATTAACATGAATGCCGTAAAAAAAATGGGTGAAATCATTTTAGAAATGGCAGAACTTACAAAAAACAGAAATTCCATTGCTTGTGCCAAATTTGTTGTTTTTTGTAATGCGGTGGAGGATAACCCATTTATGGCTGGGGCTTTTCACGGTGTTGGGGAAAGAGATTTGGTAATCAATGTAGGGGTAAGTGGTCCAGGTGTGGTAAAACGTGCATTAGAGTCGGTGAGAGGGAAAGATTTTGAAACGGTTTGCGAAGTTGTAAAGCAAACAGCTTTTAAAATAACACGTGTAGGTCAGTTGGTTGCACAAGAAGCATCCAGAAGGTTAGATGTTCCTTTTGGGATTATTGATTTGTCCCTTGCACCAACACCAGCTGTTGGTGATAGTATTGCGGAAATTTTTAACGAGATGGGACTTGAATATGCAGGTGCGCCCGGAACGACAGCGGCCCTTGCCATTTTAAATGACAATGTAAAAAAAGGTGGCGTTATGGCTTCTTCTTATGTTGGTGGTTTAAGTGGCGCGTTTATTCCTGTAAGTGAAGACCACGGAATGATTACAGCAGCTGAAGTTGGCGCGCTGACAATTGAAAAATTAGAAGCCATGACTTGTGTTTGCTCTGTTGGATTGGATATGGTTGCTATTCCTGGGAATACATCAAGTGAAACAATTTCCGGAATTATTGCAGATGAAATGGCAATCGGAATGATAAATAACAAAACAACAGCGGTAAGACTTATTCCGGTTATCGGGAAAGATGTTGGGGATACGGTTGAATTTGGTGGACTTTTAGGTTATGCACCGATTATGCCTGTGAATAAATTTAGTTGTGCTGACTTTATCAAAAGGGGTGGGAGAATACCACCACCAATTCATAGCTTTAAAAACTAGGGAGGATGATCCTGTCAACAATATAGCACAGAGGAGTTTGTATGAACGTACTGAAAATTATTATTGCTATGACCATCTGGGGGAGTATTGGGTTGTTTGTAAGAACTTCTGGCCTTTCTCCATTTGAAGTAGCTTTTTTTAGAGCATTTATTGCCAGCATATGTTTGATTTTTATTGACAAGGTTTTTTATAAAAATAAAGAAGTGGTGAATAAAAAAGAAGTAATGTTATTGCTTTTATGTGGCGTATTGATGGGGCTTAACTGGGTGTTGCTGTTTACCGCCTATCAATACACCACTATTTCCATTGCTTCCATTTGTTATGATTTTGCCCCTATTTTTGTGGTTATGTTAGCTTCTATTTTTCTGAAAGAAAAAATAACACCAAAAACCATTGTCTGTATTGGGTTCTCTTTAGTGGGATTATTTATGATTGCTTCGAATACAGGAACTTCCACTGGAAACAGTCAACATATCAAAGGAATTTTGTTTGCAATGTCGGGAGCTATTTTATATTCTTTGGTTGTTGTCATCAGCTTAACCATAAAAAATGTTTCCAGCATCAAAATTTCAACTTACCAAATGGTTGCTTCGTCCATTGTTTTGTTGCCATTTGTCATTCAGAGTAACATTTTTTTTAATTTAAAATTAAATGCCATCCCAATTATTTTAATATTGGGAATCGTACACACGTGTCTTGCGTACATATTATATTTTTCGGGTATGAAAAAAACGAAAGCAAACACCGTTGCAATTTTAGGTTATATTGAACCGATAACGGCGGTTGTTTTAAGTTTTATTGTGTTGCATGAACCGCTGACCACGATGCAAATTATTGGTGGCGTAATTGTTTTGGGAAGTACATATGTCATTATAAAAAAATAAATAAAAATAAATTATAATAAAAAAGGTTATTGTACTTGTATACAATAACCTTTTTTATTATAATGATTACAAAGAAATTCCAAATTTAATTTGAGAAGGAGTATTTTATGAATTTTTTAGAATCAATTAAAGAAAGAGCAAAATCCAATAAGAAAACAATTGTACTGCCAGAAACTGGTGACATAAGAACATTAACAGCTGCTTCTACTGTTTTAGCAGAAGAACTTGCTGATGTAATTTTAATTGGAAATAAAGAAGCGGTACTTGCGAAAGCAGAAAACCTTGATTTATCTAAAGCACAATTTATTGACGTAGCCAGCTATGAAAAAATGGATGAATGTGTTGCTACATTGGTAGAACTTAGAAAAAGCAAAGGCATGACCGAAGAAGAAGCAACAAAACTTTTAACCGATCCTTTATATTTAGGAGTTATGCTGGTTAAAAAAGGATATGCAGATGGTATGGTTGCTGGTGCTGTTAATTCAACTGCCAACGTTCTTCGTCCATCTTTACAAATTTTAAAAACAGCTCCTAACACAAAATTGGTTTCTTCTTTCTTTATTATGGTGGTACCAAATTGTGAACTTGGCGAAAAAGGAACTTTCCTTTTCTCTGATTGTGGACTTGTTCAAAATCCAAATGCAGAAGAATTAGCTAATATTGCCATCAGTTCTGCTCATTCCTTTGAACGTTTGGTAAATGCTGAACCAGTGGTTGCCATGCTTTCACATTCTACAAAAGGAAGCGCAGCTCATGCTGACGTGGACAAAGTAGTGGAAGCTACCAAAATGGCAAAAGAACTTGCTCCAAGTTTAAAGCTTGACGGAGAATTCCAATTGGATGCAGCGATTGTTCCAAGTGTTGGAAAACAAAAAGCACCAGATAGTTCTGTTGCAGGACTTGCCAATGTTTTAATTTTCCCAGACTTAGATGCTGGAAATATTGGTTACAAACTAACCCAAAGATTAGCAAACGCAGAAGCATACGGTCCGATTACACAAGGAATTGCAAAACCCGTTAACGACTTATCTCGTGGATGTACCGCAGAAGATATCGTTGGTGTTGTTGCAATTACAGCAGTGCAAGCCCAAGGAAATAAATAAGAAATTATAAGAGGAGATTAACTATGAAAATACTTGTATTAAATTGTGGAAGTTCATCATTAAAATATCAATTAATCGATATGAACGGCGAAGAGGTTCTTGCAAAAGGTCTTTGCGAAAGAATCGGAATTGCGGGTTCAAAGTTAACACATACCAAAACAGGACAAGGAAATTATGAAACAGAAGAAGTAATGAATGACCATACTGATGCTGTAAAATTAGTAATTGATGCTTTATTAGACAGCGAACATGGCGTTTTAGCTAGCATGGATGAAATTGTGGCAGTAGGTCACAGAGTTGTTCATGGTGGCGAATTCTTTAGTGGTTCTGTTGTGATTACAGAAGAAGTTAAAAAAGCAATTGATGTTTGTTGTGATTTAGCACCATTACACAACCCACCAAACTTAATTGGTATTAATGCTTGTGAAAAAATTATGCCAGGCAAACCAATGGTTGCGGTGTTCGATACTGCTTTCCACCAAACAATGCCTGAAAAATCTTACTTATATGCACTTCCTTATGAATTATATGAAAAATATAAAATTCGTAGATATGGTTTCCACGGAACAAGTCACAAATATGTTTCTGCAAGAGCTGCTGAGCTTCTTGGAAAATCCATTGAAGACCTTAAAATTATCACTTGTCATTTAGGAAACGGCGCTAGCGTTTGTGCCATTGACGGTGGAAAATCTGTTGATACAAGCATGGGCTTTACACCACTTGAAGGCCTTGTGATGGGAACAAGATGTGGCGATATCGACCCAGCGGTAGTTTCATTCTTAATGGAAAAAGAAAAAATCTCTAACAAACAAGTTGACAATTTAATGAACAAAAATTCTGGCGTTCTTGGACTATCTGGTGTTTCTAGTGACTTTAGAGATATTGAAAATGCGGCAAAAGACGGAAACAAAAGAGCTCAAATTGCTTTAGATGTTTTCCACTATCGTGTTGCAAAATATGTTGGTGAGTATGCTGCAGCAATGAATGGCGTTGATGTGATTATTTTCACAGCTGGTCTTGGGGAAAATAGTGTTTTAACAAGAAATGAAATTTGTACTTACCTAAATTATCTTGGCGTTTCTATTGATAAAGATAAAAATAATTGTCGTGGAAAAGAAGTTGACTTCTCCGCTGCAGATGCAAAAATTCGTACCCTCGTTATCCCTACAAACGAAGAACTTGTGATTGCAAGAGACACGAAAGAGTTGCTTGACAAATAGTTTGTGCCTATGTATAATGTCTTAGATGGTAACAAAGGTTATTTGTGAGAGGTTTTTTATGTTAGTTGATATTTCAAAATTATCAGTTGGAGATGTGAGAGACATTTCTTTTTCAGAAAATGTAGTTTTGCCAAATACGTTGGGTCTTTTAGACGTTCATTCCAATGTATCTTTTAGTGGTGTTTTAACAGCACTAGAGCTAGGTTTTTCATTTTCGGGAGAACTTTCTGCCAGTTTGCTTTATCCTTGTAGTTTGTGTCTTGCGCCTGTTTCAATTGATATTCATGTTGATTTTTCTGAAAAGTATTCTGACGATGATTCTTCTGATGAAGATTTTTGGGGATATACTGGTAAAAAAATTGATTTTTTACCGTCTATTATAGATAACATCATTCTCAATTTACCTATGAAGAGTTTATGTTCGCCTGATTGTAAGGGCTTATGTAACGAATGTGGAAAAAACTTAAATAATGGTCACTGTGACTGCAAAGCAAATTATATTAACCCAAACTTTGCAGCTCTCAGTTCCATTTTTGATGATAAGGAGGTGTAAAAATGGCTATTTGTCCAAAGGGTCGAGTTTCGAAATCAAAACGCGATAAAAGAAAAGCCCAAAGCTGGAAAATTTCAATGCCTAGTTTAATTAAATGCACTAAATGCGGAGAATTGATGAAAGCTCATAGAGTTTGCAAATCTTGCGGGTCGTACAATAAAAAAGAAATAATTAATGTTGGTTAATTTTTAAGAGACAGCAATTCGCTTATAAAGGTTTTGTTTTATAACAAAACCTTTGGTAGTCGTTTTTTGCTGTCTTTATTAAAATTCTAAAACTTTTTATTTGAGGCAGGTAATTTTATGTACGTCAATACAGTTATCGCACTTGATGCAATGGGGGGCGACAACGCTCCATTTGAAATTGTAAAAGGCGCTGTTGAAGCGGTATCCCAATATGATATAAAACTAATTTTAATTGGAAAAGAAAATTTAATTCAAGATGAATTAAAAAAGTATTCTTTTGAGCATAATAAAATAGAAGTAGTACATGCAAATGAAATTATTTCAAATGATGAATCACCTACTACTGCAATTAGAAAAAAGAAAGATTCTTCTGTCGTTGTTGGACTTAACTTGGTGAAAGAAGGAAAAGCCATGGCTTTTGTTTCGGCTGGAAGTACGGGGGCAATTTTGACGGGTTCTACTTTTATTATTGGTAGAATAAGAGGAATTGAACGTCCTGCTCTTGCTACTGTGTTGCCTAATACAAAGGGTTTTTCTTTTTTAATTGATTGTGGGGCTAATGTAGATTCTAAGCCTACTTATCTTGTTCAATTTGCAAAAATGGGTGCTGTTTATGTTGAAAACATTTTAGGAATAAAAAATCCGAGAGTTGGATTACTAAACATTGGCGCAGAAAAAGAAAAAGGGAATACCCTTACGAAAGAAGCTTATGAGCTACTAGAGCAAGAAAAAGATATTCACTTTATTGGAAATATTGAAGCAAGAGATGTTTCACTTGGAGGCTGTGACGTTGTTGTTGCCGATGCTTTTGCTGGAAATGTTCTTTTGAAGGCAACAGAAGGTGTTAGTCAAGCTGTTTTTAGTATTATAAAAACCGAGTTAATGTCAAGCACTGTTTCTAAAATTGGCGCTTTGATTTTAAAAAAATCTTTTAAAAATATAAAGCAAAAAATGGATTATTCAGAGTATGGCGGCGCTCCTTTTTTAGGACTTAAGTCTCTTGTTGTGAAAGCTCATGGTAGTTCTGATGCGAAAGCGATTAAAAATGCCATCAGACAATGTGTTGATTTTATTAATAGCGACATTGTTGCAAAAATTGAACAAAATATTCAAGTAGATGTAGAAAATGAAAAATAATTTTCGGGGTGAATTTATGGAATTTGAAAAAATTAGAAAAATTATTGCAGAACAAATGGGTGTTTCAGAAGATAAAATTACGATGGAAACTTCTTTTATGGACGACTTAGGTGCCGACTCACTTGACCTTTTTCAAATTATTGCTGAAATTGAAGAATGTTTTGAAGCCGAGTTTTCCAATGAAGCAGTTGAAAAAGTAAAAACAGTTGGAGATGCTGTTGAGTTAATTAAAAATTTAGAGTAGAATACATTATTATATTAAAAAAGGCTCTTGTTTTTGGAGGTAAAAATGTGCAAAGCAAATTTCGAAAATATTATTAACTATCATTTTAAAAACAAAAATCTTTTGAGTAAAGCACTTACTCACAGTTCTTTTGCCAATGAACTTAAAAATCTAGATGCTGAAAATAATGAAAGAATGGAATTTCTTGGAGATGCAGTTCTTGAACTTATTATTAGTCATTATATTTTTAACGAATTTAAAGAACTGCCAGAGGGTGAGCTTACGAAATTGCGTGCAAGTATTGTTTGTGAAGGTATGCTTGCTAAAAAAGCTCGTTCTCTCCAAGTCGGTAGTTTTCTAAAACTTGGAAAAGGGGAAGAAAACGCTGGAGGACAGGATCGAGACTCTATTTTAGCCGATACGTTTGAGGCGGTTATTGGAGCCATTTATTTAGATGGTGGCTATGAGCCTGCCAATAATTTTGTTATTGGAATTATGAAAGATGATATTTCTGGAATGAGAAACAGCTTTAAAGCCATTGATTGTAAAACTCATTTGCAGGAGTTTATACAAAAAACCAGTAAAGAGCCAATTGAATATATTACGATTGATGAAAAAGGTCCAGATCACGATAAAATTTTTGCTGTTGAAGTAAAACATGAAAATAAAATTTTAGGAAAAGGTACGGGCAGAAGTAAAAAAGAAGCAGAACAAAAAGCTGCTTATGCTGCGCTAATTGCTTTTAATCAAAACGTATATAATTAATAATTTTGTATAAACTATTCACGATATCATTTGATACTGTAAGCGGTTACAAAAAATAGGAAAGCCATTTATAGTATAATTATAGTATAACAAACTACATTATATTTTGTAGCAGGAGGAAATATTATGGAAGTATTAAAAGTTTCATCTACGTCACAACCAAAATCTGTTGCAGGTGCGATTGCTGCTATCATTAGAAATAATGAGATCGTTGAGATTCAAACAATTGGTGCGGGTGCAGTAAATCAAGCAGTAAAATCAATTGCAATTGCAAGAGGATATGTTGCTCCAAACGGTATTGAACTGATTACAATACCAGCATTTTCACAAATTGAGGTAGAAGGTGAAATTAAAACTTCAATCAAGTTTCTTGTTGAAAAACGGTAAAGATTTTTGAGGCGGCATATGCGGCCTCTTTTTTTACGGAAATGATTTCTTGTACAGCTTTTTTACTTCTTTTTTTCAAAAGAAAAGAAGGGCTTTTTTATTTTTTAGAATTTTTACGTTGGGGTGCAGTGAGATGTATTTAAAAAGACTTGATATTCAAGGGTTTAAATCTTTTCCAGATAAAATTAAACTTGATTTTAATAAAGGGATTACTGCGGTGGTTGGTCCAAATGGAAGTGGTAAAAGTAATATTTCGGATGCAGTTCGTTGGGTACTGGGGGAGCAAAGTGCTAAATCCTTAAGAGGCGCAAAAATGGAGGATATTATTTTTGCGGGCACTCAAAATAGGCGCCCACTTAATTTTGCAGAAGTTTGCATAACCCTCGATAATTACAATCATGAAATTGCCCTTGACTACTCAGAAGTTACGGTTTCAAGACGTGTGTATCGCTCGGGGGAAAGTGAATTTTTAATAAATGGAACAGTGTGTAGATTGAAAGATATACACGAATTGTTTATGGATACGGGAATTGGACGAGAGGGCTATTCTATTATTGGACAAGGCAAAATTGATGAAATTTTAAGTTCCAAATCAGAAGACAGAAGGCTCTTATTTGAGGAAGCAGTGGGCATCGGAAAATTTAAAAACAGAAGGCAAGAAGCAGAAATAAAATTAGAAAAAGAAAAGCAAAATTTAATCCGTGTAAATGATATTATTGCAGAACTTGAATTGCAAATACAGCCATTGTTTGAACAGGCTGAAAAAGCTAAAAAATATCTTTTATTAAATGACAGAATCAAATTACTTCATATTAATCTTTTTTTGATTGAGTCAAACAAAATAGATGAAGTACTGATGAAATCAACTGTTGATTTTGATAATTTACAAGCCCAAATAGACAAAGAAAATGGCTTGCTTGAAAATGAAAAAAATAAGTTTTTGTTTTTAAAACAAGAGCTTGCTACTATAGAAAACACCATCTCCTCCTTTCACAATGAAGTTGTGGAGGTACGTTCTGGGATTGAAAAAAAAGAACATGAAATTAAAATTGTAGAAGAACAAATTCAATATAACCATGAAAATATAAAAAGAACGAAAGCAGAAATCGAAAAAAAAGAAATTTTGATTGCTAAAGTGAATGACGAAAAAAAACTTTTAGAGGTAAAGCAAAAAGCGGTTGAAGTGGAAATTTTTTCTAAAGGCCAAATCGTTCATTTAAAACAAAGTGAGTTTGATTTGTTAAATGAGAAGCTCTCAGAAAATGAAGGACTTATTGAAAATTATAATGGGGAGCTTATTGAAAAAATAAGAGTAACCAGTGATATTAAAAGTAATATTAATAGAATTAGCGCTATTTTAGAACAGTTAAATTCAAGAGAAAATGATATTATAAATGAGAAACAGTATAATTCAAGTCAAATACACGATAAGTCTATTCATGTAGAAGCACTTGAAAAACAAATACAAGAAAATGAGGAAAAAGAGCAGGTTATTTCCGCTGAAATTAATAAATCTATTAGCAAGAGGCAGGCTTTCATTGAACAAGTAAATAACTTAAAAGAAGAAATTAATCTGTCTTCTTTGGAAATTAACGAAAATTTTTCAAAATATAAAGTGCTGAGTGAAATGGAAAAGGAACATGAAGGATTTTATAAAAGCGTTAAAGCTGTTTTAAAGCAAAAGGAAAATCACAACCCTACTTTTAGTGGAGTTTGTGGTGCTGTTGGGGAACTGTTACTTGTTCCAAAAGAATATGAAACTCCAATTGAAATTGCCCTGGGTTCATATATACAAAACATTATTACAAACACAGAAGAAGATGCCAAGTCTGCCATCGAATTTTTGAAAAAAAATAACTTAGGAAGGGCGACCTTCTTACCATTGTCAGCCGTCAAAGGAAAAGAATTTGCAAGTGATTTAAAAGAAACTTTGTTAAAAGAAAAGGGCGTCATGGGCATTGCAAAAGATTTAATTGGTTTTGATTCTAAGTATGACAGCATAATCAGTTCTTTACTTGGCAGGGTTATTGTACTAGATAATTTAACCAATGCCATTGCTTTTTCGAAAAAATATCATTATACATATAAATTGGTAACTGTGGAGGGTGACTTACTGAATGCGGGAGGTTCATTAACTGGCGGAAGCATGAATAAGTCCAGTACCAATGTTTTTGGAAGAAGTCGTGAAATTAGCGAACTCCACAGTAAAATTGAAGCATTAAAAATTATTTTTGCAGAAAAAAATGATAATATTTCTGTTTTTGAAAATAATATTTCACAGTTGAAAGAAGAAATTCAAAAAAGAAAAGATGAAGTACAAAAAATATATATTGATAAAATATCCCTCCTTCAAAATTGCCAGCAAGATAAAAATATAGTACAAGATTTACATGAAAAAAATGGTGACTTTGAAATAGAAGAGAAGCAATTAATCCTCCAAAAAAATGATGCAACTAAAAATTTAAACATCTATAATGAAAGTTTGCTGGCAACAGAGGAATGTATTCAAGACATTAAAAATCATTTGGATAAATTTCAAAGCAATGTACAAGATGACAGAGAATCAAAAGAAATGAGAATCAAAGAATTAACCGATGCTAAAATCGCGCTTTCTGTTTTGGAACAGCATATCATTGGGATTGTGGAAAACAAAGAGCGAATTGATAAAGATATGGCATTTAATAAAACAGAAATTGAAAGCTTGCAAAGGGAGTGTACGGGATTTGAAGAAAGTATACTGGAAAGAAAAGAAGATATTCAAAAACTACAAGAAATAATTATACAATTAATGGTAGTAAAAGATGATTTTCAAAATAAAGTGAATCAATTGGAAACTGATAAAAAAGATAAAATAGAAAAAATATCTTTTGCAGAAGAAAGTATTTCCGAAAAATCAAAAGGAGTTTCTTTATTAACCAATGAAG
The DNA here is from genome assembly GCA_031546905.1 of Eubacteriales bacterium. GTDB lineage: Bacteria > Bacillota > Clostridia > Lachnospirales > JAVBJQ01 > JAVBJQ01. Next base: position 85,584 of record JAVBJQ010000024.1, read on the forward strand.
CAGTAAGACTTCAATCTAAAAAAGAAAATCTTGAAAACGAACGTCAGCGTATTTTTGATGCCATGTGGAATGATTATGAAATTACATATCAACAGGCACAGAAATATCCCAAAATAGAAGAACCTCACCAACAAATTCAAAAAGAAGAACGAGATGTCAAATCTCAAATAAGGGATTTGGGAAATGTAAATGTAAATGCTGTGGAAGAATATAAAATCGTAAAAGAGCGCTTTGATTTCCTTACAACTCAAAAAGATGATATAATCAATGCAGAGCAAAAATTATTTGAGGTTATTAAAGAACTGACAGGATTGATGGAGAAGCAGTTTCAGGAACAATTTAAAGTCATTTCTGAAAACTTTAGTTATGTTTTTGCTGAAATGTTTGGCGGTGGTCAAGCATATTTGCAACTTTCGAATGACAGTGATATTTTAAATGCGGGCATTGATATAATTGCTCAACCGCCAGGAAAAACCATTAAGAATATGTTTTTGTTGTCTGGTGGAGAGCGTGCATTAACGGCGATTTCATTGTTATTTGCTATTTTTAAAATGAAGCCATCTCCTTTTTGTATTTTAGATGAAATTGAGGCGGCACTGGATGAGGCAAATGTTGTTCGGTATGCAAATTATTTGAAAAATTTTTCTGCAGACACTCAGTTTATTGTCATAACCCATCGAAAGGGTACGATGGAGGCGTGCGACACGCTTTACGGAGTTACGATGCACGAGCAGGGTGTTTCTAAACTGGTTTCGGTTAAGTTTGCAGAAGGATTATAATATAATAATCTGATAAGGAGTAGGGTATGGGAATTTTTGATTGGTTAAAGAAGAATAAAAAAAATGAGCAGTCGGTAGAAGAAACAAAAGTTGAAACTTCTGAAATAGTTCCACAACTGGAAACAGAAGATGAAGTAGTAGAAGTAGAACTTCAAGAAGAAAGTGAAGGGTACAGACAGGAACCAGAAGATGCTTTAGAAGATGAATTTTTGGAACCGGAAATAGTTGAGGAAGAAATTGAGGAAGAACCACTTGAGGAACAAAAAGTCGAAGAACCTGAGCATATTGAAGAAGTAAAAATAGAAGAAGCAAAAATTGAACTTGAAGAAGAACCCATTGAACTTTTAGAAGAAGCAATAGAACTTCCAGAAGAGCCTGTGAAAGAGGAAAAGAAGGAAGCAAAAAAAGGATTCTTTTCAAAAATTGTAGCAGGTCTTGACAAAACGAGAAAAAATATTTTAAGTGGCGTGGAACAAGCGCTGAAAAGTTTTACAAAAATAGATGAAGAATTATACGAGGAACTAGAAGAAGCTTTGATTATGGCGGATATAGGTGTTGAAACTTCAAGTAGGATTATTGCATCCCTACGTGTAAAAGTAAAACAACAAAAAATGAATGATGTGGCAGATGTTAAAAATGCCCTTATTGAAGTTATTACAGAAATTTTGGAAAGTGGAAATGATGAATTGGTTTTAGAACCACCAACGGTTATTTTGGTAATTGGTGTGAATGGGGTAGGAAAAACAACGACAATCGGCAAACTTTGCAACAACTTTAGAGAGGATGGCAAAACAGTTTTATTAGCAGCAGCGGATACGTTTAGAGCTGCCGCCATTGATCAACTAGAGGTATGGGGGAAAAGAGCTGGAATAGAAGTAATCAAGCATCAGGAAAATTCTGACCCAGGGGCAGTTGTTTTTGATGCAGTAAAGGCAGCACAGGCTAGAAAGTCGGACATCCTTATTTGTGACACTGCTGGAAGGCTCCACAACAAGAAAAATCTAATGGAAGAGCTTCGTAAAATATCTAAGATTATTAATCGTGATTTTCCAGAAGCGAAGAAGGAAGTTTTTTTGGTACTTGATGCGACCACTGGTCAAAATGCCCTTCAACAAGCCAAAATTTTCAAAGAAGTAGCAGATATTACGGGAATTGTTTTAACCAAGCTGGATGGAACTGCCAAAGGTGGCATTATTATTGCCATTAAAAACGAACTTAACATTCCAATTCGTTACATTGGTGTTGGCGAGGGCATCAATGACTTACGCCCTTTTGATGCCAAGGAATTTTCCAGGGCTTTATTTAGTCAGGAATAAAAAAAATATAACAGTAAAAAAGACGTGCAGCCGCACGTCTTTTTTAGAACAATTATATCTGTATAGAGAAAGGTTTTTTTAGATGAATATAGAAGAAAACATAGAAGAAAAAATTTATCAGTATGCAGCAGAAAATAAAATTGATTTAATCGGAATCGGTGGCGTTGAACCATTTTATGAGCTAGAAAATATTTTAAAAGCGAGAAAGTTCCATGCCTTTTCGGAAAAAGACATGGAAAAAAAAATTCATCCCAAACTTACCATGGAAGATGCAGAAAGTATTATTGTCATTGGGGAGCCTTACTATAAAGCATTTGATTTTAAAACAGATGGGGAATTACGTGGAAATATATCAATGGGTGCTGTAGGCGTAGATTATCATGTTACAGTGAAAGAAAAGCTTCAAAAGTTAGCAGACTTTTTAAAAGAATTTTTAGAATTTGACTATAAAATATTTTCAGATACAGGACCTTTGGTGGATCGAGAGCTGGCAAAAAGAGCAGGCATAGCATGGCAAGGCAAAAACTGTGCCATGATAAGTTTTGACGAAAGCATTGGTTCTTTCTTTTTTATTGGATATATGCTGATCAATTATAAATTAAAAGCAAGCGACCCCTCCACCAAAAACCTTTGTGGGGATTGTAATAAATGTATAAAGGCTTGCCCTGCAAACTGTTTGTCAGCATATCATTGTGATGCAGAAAAATGTATTTCCTATTTGACACAATCAAAAGAAATAATAGGAGAAAATGATAAGAAAAATATGAACGTACAAATTTATGGTTGTGATATATGTCAATGTGTATGTCCATTTAATAAAAATGTTGTACCAACCTGCACCATTCAGGATATTAATGTGGTGAAACCAAAACTGTTAGATATTGTAAACATGGACAACCATTACTTTAAAAATGTATATAAAAAAACGGCGGCTGGTTGGCGTGGAAAAAAAATATTACAGCGAAATGCACTGGTGGCACTTGGCAATTTAAAAACAAAAGAGGCAGAAGAAATTTTAAAACAGTTTGATTAATGATATTGATTTTGGGGGATAATATGGGATATTGGAATAGCCGAGGTCTGAGGGGGAACGCCCTAGAAGAACTCATTAATATTACAAATGATGTATATCGAAATAAAGGGTTGGCAATGATACAAAAAATACCGACACCCATTAAGCCCATTGCCATTAACAAAGAAAACAGAACAATAACACTGGCTTACTTTGAACAAAAAAGTACAGTAGACTATATTGGTGTTATTCAGGGGATTCCTGTTTGTTTTGATGCAAAAGAAACAGCCAACAAAAGTTTGCCCATCCAAAATATTCATGAACATCAAGTAAAGTTCATGGAGGATTTTGTTTCACAAAAAGGGGTAGCTTTTTTGCTAGTATATTTTTCTGTGTATGAGGAATATTTTTTATTGCCATTTGAGACTTTTAAAGATTTTTGGGAAGCGTCAATTGGTGGGGGACGAAAGTCAATTCCATATTCGGCTTTTGAAAAAAAGTATTTAATTAGCAGCAAAAACGGAAATGTAATTCACTATTTGGATGCGTTAAATATTTATTTACAACAGAAATAATATATCAAAGACCTATTAAGCGGGAGGTACTATGAGAAACTTTATACTTTTGTTAAGCTTAATTATTTTATTATTAGGGTGTGCTTGTAGTAATACGACAAATTATGCGGGAACAATTGCTGTTCCACAAAATGTTGTTGCAGAAGAAAGCCCCGCAACTCCTTATGATGTTTATGTAACGGACAAGAATTATAAATTGTCATTATATGAACCGCAAAAAGGGGCTTATCTTGGTGCGTATGTTTTATCCAATAAAAAAATAAATTTTGATATAGAATATTTCGAAACACTAGCAAATAAGAAGCATGGTGTATATATATATAATATGAAGCTTGGAGAAGCATTTCCTTTTGACTGGATTTTATCTTGTATTGCTACCATGAAAACACCATATATAATCGTTCACCCGCCCAATGATTATATGCCGTTTCAGTCAAACCTCCTTGATGATGCTGCAAAAGAATTTGGAGAACTATATGTGCCTATATTTGTACAATTTTATCCCAATCCACAGTTTAAAAATTATGATTCACAAGAATATATCAACTTTTTTAAAAAGGCAAGGGAGTCTTTTAAAGAATATGCCTCAAATGTTTCTTTTGTTTGGAGTGCGGACGAAGAAAATGTTTATAATTGCTTAAATTATTACCCAGGGGACGAATATACAGATTGGGTTGGACTTAATATTTATGAAACGATTCAGGATAAAGAAAATACGTATAAACGAGATATTTTTAAAGAGATAGATTATTTTTATTATTTATTCCAAAAAAGCAAACCAATGATGATTTCTCAATTGGGAATATCACATTATACCAGCAAAGATCATACGTATTATATTAAAGAGGCTGGAGCTGAATTGGTCTCTGTTTATGATAAAATAAGAGAAGAGTACCCCAGAATAAAAGCCATTAATTATATGGACTTTAATAACATTGACCTATCACCAGAAGGAACTGTTCGTGATAATTTTTCTATTACCGATGACGAGGATGTATTAGAAAATTATAAAAAAGCAATCGAAAATAATTATTTTTTAAGTGAAGTTTCTATTAGGGACTCAGGCTCAGTAAACAGCGAATTAATGAGAAGTCCTTTTAAGGCCTATAAAAAAAATAATGAATTATATATTTCTTATAAAACCGTTTTTTATGATTGTAATTTTAAAAATACAGATTTGCTGAAACCGTTTGAAGTTGTGATGGATGACAAAGTATATTATGCCTTAAGTGATATAGCAGGAACTTTGAATTTAAAATTCACAGAAGATGAAGCAAATAAAAAAATTGTGCTGAATAATTAAATGGAAAATATATGAATTATGTTCTATGAATTTATAGATTAAAGCTTGACATAATTTTTAAAAAGTTATAAAATTAAAGGAGTTATTTTTATAACTTTGTTATAACTTTTGCTATTATGTCTGATAAAATCAGTTATTCGCTAAACTTTGCTAAACAACGGCAATAACCGTGTTTTTTTAGAGCTAAGTTTATTATAGGTTGTTACCGATTTTTTTGAAATGTGTGTAACTTTAAATTGATTTGTTGTAATAAAATAGATGAAATGGTAAAAGAAATAGCAATGCTTTATGTGTAAGCTTTCGTTTTTTATAATAGTAATTTGCTTACATAATTGTTTTTAGAAATGCCAAATTGACCGTTGTTGTCATTTTTGGTTATGGTAAAATTAAATTGCATATTCGAACTTTGAAAATTGAATAGGGAGGTGTTTCAGATAGGCGATAATTTTATTTTATTTATTATTTTTGAATTAGTCGGTGCAATTATTCTCATTTGCGGGAGTTTTTTTGCAGGGATTATGTATAGAAAGAAAATTTCTGAGGCAAAAATAGGTTCTGCTGAAGAAAAGGCTGTGCTCATTGTGGAGGATTCTAAGAAGGAAGCCGAAGCAAGAAAGAAAGAAATTTTGTTAGAAGCAAAAGAAGAGAGTATTAAAGTAAAAAATGAACTTGAAAAAGAGTCGAAAGAGCGTCGTAGCGAACTCCAACGTCTTGAAAGAAGGCTTGTTCAAAAAGAAGAAGCCCTTGATAAAAAATCAGAATCATATGATAAGAAAGAAGAACAAGTTCACAAGAAAATGGGAGAACTTGAAGCACAAAAAGAAGAAATTACAAAGCTTCAAACAAAAGAACTTCAAGAACTAGAAAGAATTTCTGGCTTGTCATCAGAACAAGCGAAAGAATATCTTTTAGGTACCATTGAAAGTGAAGTAAGACATGAATCCGTTATTTTAATTAAAGAGATTGAAGCAAAAACAAAATTAGAAGCAGATAAAAAAGCAAGAGAAATTATTGCAAATGCAATACAAAAATGTGCGGTTGACCATGTTGCAGAAACAACTGTGTCAGTAGTTTCATTGCCTAACGATGATATGAAGGGTAGAATCATTGGTCGTGAAGGAAGAAATATTAGAACCCTGGAATCACTTACAGGAATTGATTTAATCATTGATGATACACCAGAAGCTGTTATTTTATCTGGGTTTGATGCTATGCGTCGTGAAATTGCTCGTATTGCCCTTGAAAAACTGATTGTGGATGGTCGTGTTCACCCAGCTAGAATAGAAGAAATGGTTGAGAAAGCCAAAAAAGAAGTAGAGCTTATGATTCGTGAAGAAGGAGAAGCCGCTACTTTTGAAACAGGTGTTCACGGGCTTAATGCTGAAATTGTCCGTTTACTTGGTAAGCTTAAATTTAGAACAAGCTATGGTCAAAATGTTTTAAAACATTCTATGGAAGTTGCTTATTTAAGCGGTTTAATGGCAGCTGAACTTGGTGTGGACATAACTCTTGCGAAAAGAGCAGGATTATTACACGACATTGGAAAAGCGGTTGACCACGAAGTAGAAGGGTCTCATGTTAGTATTGGGGTGGCTTTACTTAGAAAACACAAAGAATCAGATATTATTATTAATGCAGTGGAAGCCCATCACGGTGATGTTGAACCTCAGAATATAATTGCTGTTATCGTTCAAGCGGCAGATGCTATTTCTGCGGCTAGACCAGGTGCAAGACGTGAAACACTTGAATCCTATATAAAAAGACTGCAAAAATTAGAAGAAATTGCTGATAATTTTGCTGGAGTTGAAAAATCATTTGCAATTCAAGCTGGTCGTGAACTTAGAATTGTTGTTATTCCAGAAGATGTTAGCGACGATAATATGACTTTACTAGCACGAGATGTTGCGAAGAAAATAGAGCAAGAACTTGAGTATCCAGGTCAAATTAAAGTAAATATGATTAGAGAAACAAGAGCTATTGAATATGCGAAATAAAAAATTTCAAAGTGTAATCGAAAAGATTACACTTTTTTTAATGGGATTTTTCTAAAAATCGGTTTACAAAACTGCTTAGTTCTTTCCAATATTTATCTTTTGAAACATTAAAGCTCACGCCATGGCCAGCCTTTGGAATAATAAGCAAGTCCTTTTCGCAGTTTGCGGCGTTAAAAAGTTTGTATGCCATGCGAGTAGGAACAAAGGAGTCTTCTTTCCCATGGATAAATAAAATAGGCACTTTGCATTTTTTAACTTGCTTGATGGCAGATGCCTCTCGAAAACTATATCCAGCAATTAATTTACAAGCCATACTTCCAAAGTTTACAAAAGGAAAGTAGGGATATTTTAAAATACATTTGATTTGATAAGCAAATTCTTCGGAAACAGAAGTGTAACCACAATCTTCAATAATACATTTAACATTTTTCGGAAGAACCTCTCCAGAAGTCATCAGAACGGTGGCTCCTCCCATGGAAAGTCCATATAAAACAATTTCACAGTCATCAAAATTACGAATAATTTTTTTAATCCACGCTAAAATATCTAGTCTGTCATGCCAACCCATACCAATATAAATACCACCACTTTTTCCATGACCTCTGCAATCGGGAAGTAAAACATTAAACCCGTCTTCATAAAATTTCTTTGCAATTTCACACATTTGCTCTCCATAACCATAATATCCATGAACAACAATTGCCCATTTTTTAGAACGTTTTTTTTGTAAAAATGCCCTTCCATATAAAGGAGTCTTATCGTAAGAAGAAATTCGATATAGTTTATTGGGGGTAGTATTTTTCCAGTGTTTAATTTCGTCTTTTGTTTTTAGGGTATCTTCATAAAGGATTTTTGCCGCATCATCAAGATTTGCACTTCCGATTAAAAATTCTTTGCTGGTTCTTGCAATGACTAAGTTATAAATATAAAATCCAACTTTTATCAGTTCATCAATAATGAATAACATGACACCTTGTATAAAAATAATTAATAATAAAATTTTCTTATATTTCATATGTTATGGCAACTCCTATAGAAATGATACAGTCAATTAATCTGAGAAATTCCATGTTTCAACGTGTTTTTCAGCGAAGATGAATGGATTGTTTTCATGATTGACTCTAATCATTATTTTTATCATTTACTGATTAATTATGCTATCAATCGTCGCAAAATTTTAAATTAAAAATAGGTGTATAATTTATAAAAAAAAACAAAATATATAATTGATAAAATAATTTAGGAGGAATAAAATGCGATTAAGAAAATATATCTCTTTCACGATACTATTTGCACTTGTTTTCACCATATCAAAACCAATGAATATTTTTGCCGAAGAACAAAGAGTAAATGCAAAATCAGCAGTGTTAATGGAGCCCATGACTGGAAAAGTTATTTTAGAGCAAAATGCCCATGACAAACTACCACCAGCCAGTGTAACAAAGGTAATGACACTACTATTAATTTATGATGCCGTTGCAGAAGAAAAAATAAAATGGACAGATATGGTTTCTGTATCAGAACATGCGTCCAGTATGGGTGGTTCTCAAATCTTTTTAGAACCGAATGAACAACAAACGGTAAGGGATTTAACAAAATCAATTGCCATTGCTTCCGCAAATGATGCGGCCGTTGCCATGGCGGAATATATTGGCGGAAGTGAAGAAAGTTTTGTTGAATTAATGAATAAAAAAGCTGCTAGCATAGGGATGAAAGATTCTCATTTTATGAATGCTTGTGGGCTTGATGCTGACGATCATTATACATCTGCTTATGATATTGCATTAATGTCAAGGGAATTAATCGTAAATTACCCCGCCATATTTGAGTTTACAAAAGTGTGGCAAGATTCTATTACCCACAAAACAAAACGGGGGGAAGAACAATTTGGGTTAACCAATACCAATAAACTTTTAAAATGGTATGACGGTGCCACAGGATTAAAAACAGGTTCTACAGGGAAAGCACTTTATTGTCTTTCTGGAACAGCAGAAAGAAACGGCTTGCAGTTAATCGGAGTTGTAATGGCGGCACCAGACCCTAAAATCAGATTTCAAGAAGTAATGAAAATGTTAGATTACGGTTTTGCCAATTATGGAATAACCCAAGGTGAAAAAGCAGGAACTGTCGTAGGAAAAATAAAAGTTTACAAAGGCGATTGTGACGAAGTAAATGTTTGTGTAAAAGAAGATGTAAAAATTCTAATTGAAAAAGGAAAAACAGGAGAAATTGAATCAAAGCCTCAGGTAATGGAATCATTAAGTGCTCCGTTTGAAAAAGGAACAAAAGCAGGAGAAATCACTTATTTTTATAATGGTGAAGAAGTCGGGAAGACCGATTTAATTACCGAAAGTGGAGTACAAAAAGCTAATTTTGCAGACATGATTAAAAGATTAATGGGTAAGTGGTTTGAATAAAAATAGGGAGAAAAACTTTTTTAAGTTTTTCTCCCTATTTATATTCTTTTATAGTAGTGTTGATCAGTTCAATCAGTTCCGTAACCGCTTCCTTTGATAGAATCAAACAATTAACGGTGTGATTATTGATTTTAAAACTTTTTTTATCTCCTAAGTCAATGGTAAAAACATCAGCATAATAGATAAATCGTGGCTTTAAAAGTAAAGTTCTAATATAAATTCCCCTTGTAGTAAACAAATAAGTATGAAAAGGGTTGTTATCAAATAAAAAAAGCGGGTATTCAAATTCCTCTAATTTTACATATGTATTTTTAGCAACATTCATTCGTTCAATGTTATACTCGTCTACAAAATATAAAAATAGTTTTTTTAATAGGGACTTATTTTCAATTTGGCTTAGTATTTTGCGGGCAAATTTTTTTGCATATCGTTCGTTGTTATTGTACAAGTCCATGGAGTTAAAAGCATTGATTTTTAAATCATGGGTTGTTGCATTACTAGAAGCTTCTTTTAATAAAAGTTTTGCCTCATTATTATTTTGCTCTGCTGATTTTTCGAAATATTTAATAGCTATTTGAACATTTCTTTCGACGCCTTCTCCTTTTAAGTAGCACTCACCTAAATTAAGTTGAGCATCTGCATTGCCTTGATCCGCAGCTAACTTGTAGAGTGACACAGCAGTTGCAAAGTCTTGTGGAACACCATAACCACCATAATAACAATTTCCTAAACTGGTTTGTGCCGCTGCTTCTCCCTGGTCAGATGCTTTTCCAAAATATTCTAGGGCAAGATCAATATTTTGAGCTGTTCCATAGCCGTTGAAATAACAGAAGCCTAAATTATTTTGGGCTTGTGGTTCTCCTTGGTCAGCAGATTTTTTGTACCATTTGATTGCTTCATTATAATCTTTTTCAGTACCTAACCCGTGGCTATAACAAAAGCCTAACATATTTTGGGAATGTGATTGACCTAAAATAGCTGCTCTTTCAAACCATTTAAACGCTTGGTCGTAATCTTTTGAAACCACATTTCCATTATAATAACAAGAAGCAAGTATGCTTTGGGCAGTTGGGTCGTCGTTTTCAGCTAAATCTTCAAATATGGTAAAAGCTTCTTCTGTTTCCCCTTGAATAAGATGAAATAGGGCATCGTTAAAAACTGTCTCATTGTCATTTTGGTCAGCGTCAACCTTTGCAGTTTTTAATGGTGTTGACGGTATATTGGGGTTGGGGGCGCTTTTAGGTAAACTATTTTTCTGTAGGCTGGTTTTTGTCAATGACGTTTGTTTTTTACTTTGAGAAGTTTGGGTAAGCTTTTTTTCAAATGCTACAGTGGCACGGTCAAGGTCCGTTATGGTACTTTTATCATTTGTTTTTACTTTATTATAAGTTGCAGAGGCTTCTCTATGGGTTTTTGTGGCAATTGCCTTGTCTGGGGACTGAACAATTTTTCCTTTTGGAATTTTAATTTTTTTTATATGTTCAAGCAGTTTAATCCAAATTTCAACTGTTTCCTCAGCTGATAATTCATTTAATCCGTGCTCTTCATAAAGCTCTTTAATTAATTGATTTTTTAAAAGAATGATTTCATTGGTGCTAAGATTTTCCATTCTATTATATATATTTAACTCAATGCCTTTTGCAATTAACGATTGTTCCCGCTTATTGTCGGGAAAATAATCTTTGATTAAAGACATTAGCTTTAATTTATCTGAAAATATACTTTTTCCAAATCTATTTTCAAATTCAATTAGTTTCGTTATTAAACTGTCCAGAAAATCACCACCTTTGAACCGAATGTCATAGTACAATAGTAGTATCGTCATAAAGTCTCATACTTTTAATAATTAATTTGAAATTTAAACCTTTCTTTTCTAGCCTAATTAAAAAGAAAGCCATATAAAAAAGCCAGCCAATCATCAGATAGGTGGCTTATAGTAATTTTTGAAAATTCTAGTTCGCTATTTGGAGCTTGGGTTTCTCAAATACAATCAGAAAATTAAACCTCTCTATAAATTAAACCAATAGTAATATCATCGCCACTTCCACCTTGTGAGGTGTTGGAAAGCCAATCCGTAAGATTTTCTTTTGTTTTTTGAAGCCCTGTTTTTGTAATATTTTCCAAATAATCATTGCCAATGGAAAGAAAATCATTTTCACTTGCAAAACTATTGACATAACCGTCAGTGCTTATAATAAATAAGGCGGGCATATGGATTTGTTCCGAAATTTTTATCAGTATGCTTTTAAAAAACTTCCAGCTTTCCTTTTGGCATAAAGAATTTGTTTCTGTCCCTAGTTGAACTTCTGAATCAATTAAATAAGAAGTTGTTCCATCCTCTAAAACTTCTAGTATGTCTCCATCGCCGATTTGAAGGCAAAAAATAAAGTCATCTGTTATTAAAATGCTTAATAATGTAGTTCCATACAATTTATATAGTTGAGATTCAGTAAGTCCACTTTCCGTATCTTTTTCTTTGTGAATCGATTGAATTTTTTCTTTCCAAAGCTGTTCGATTTTTTTGGGAAGATGGATGGCTCGGTTTCCTCGTAAAAAATCGTAAACATCAGTAGTTTCAGAAAATAAAGATTCAAAATATAAATTTACCACGTCTGTTGCTGCTGTTGCACCTTCATCACTGAACTTGCAATCTGGACTTCCATGGCCGTCGGCAACAGAACATATTATATACTTCTCATTTTTAGCAATTTTTATAGCATCTTGACATGGCATATTATTTGTTATATGAAAAGAGCCACGAACACTTTCACCAATGGCAGACCATTTCATGTCAAAGCCACCTCAATTCTACCAAACATCTTGGTCGTCTGAAACGGTGGGGATGGTGCTTAAATCCACATTGTTGGCAGAAGTTGTCCCGTCAATTGCTCGACTTAATGGGGAAGAAACTTGTTTTGCAACGGTTGATGCCCATTTAATATATTTAATTAAAGCTTCTGGCGTATTGGCTTGTAAAACAGGAATTTCACTGTTGTTAATAAATTCTTGTAAAACAGTTGTATCGGCGTCATTTCCAATGGCAATGGCAATTTTAACAGCACGCTTGCCCCAAGGAAGTGCTAATAGGTTCTCAAGACTTTGTTTGTAAGAGTCCGTTGGTTGGCCATCTGATAACAAAATTAAAACAGGAGGCAACGCTCTTTCAGGCATGGGAGGCATTTTCAATTGTTCTGCAACTAAGTCAAATGCTTTTCCCATATGAGTTTCCCCACCATCAGAAAGGTCAGACCATTCAAAATCTTTTACTGGTGTTGGCGTTGCAATGTGCCAGCTTGCACCTTGAGAAAATTTTACAGCACGAATAAGCAGTTCGGCATTGGGATTTTCAAGGGCGGCTGATTGCATCTCGGGTATTACTTGTCTAATAGCATAATTTAACGATTGGATTTTTTCACCTTTCATAGAACCAGAGCAGTCCACAATCCAGATGAAGTGCAATGGTCGTGCTGCCATTTTTCCACCTGGTCTTTTTAATTCTTCACTCATTTTTTCATCTCCTAATTTATTTTTAAAATTCCTTCAACAGTTCCGAAGTTTATTTTCATTTCATTTAGTAGGGGTGCGTTTTTTTCACGTTCTACAGGGACTATGGTGCCGTCAGGTTTTGTAAGTGACCACGTGGTTTTTCCTAAATTTTGTAAGCCCCATTTGGTTGGGTCTTGGGGGTGGCGTGTCACCTCCGCTATTTTGTCATTAAAATTGTAATCGTCAAAAATATGATGTCCATAAATAACGCTATCTTTATTCAACATAATAATAGAATTGGCTATTTTGATTCTTGGGGGTAACTTGATGGTTTTGTTGCAAGCCCAGCAAATATGGTTGCTTCCTGTTGTGGCAGTTGTTTCGTTATAAAAATTTTCAGCACCGCAATTGCTACAATAAATGATGCTGTCACGAAGCTTAATAAATGCTTTTTTCCATTGATTTTCCACAACCCGTTTAGAAGGATTTCTCATTCCTGCTGTAAAAGCTTCAATAAAAAGAAGTTTTATAAAGTCAGGATATATTTTCCAATAATCAATTGCGTTATCTTGATAACCTGAAACAGGGCGGTTTGAAGAATCAGAAGGATCCCAAATAAAAATAGGGTCTTGTCCATAAATTTTTAGTTTTGCTTTGGCATCAAAACATTTAATTTTGGCTTCTTTTTCCCCTTCCAAAGGGTGATGTAACATAAACATATAAAAGAGCAATACAGCCAGGGAAAAAAGGTCTGTATCTGTGGACGGATCACTTTTTCCAATGACAACTTCGGGAGCCATGAAGCCAAGTGTTCCGGCAATACTGGAATTTTTAGCACCATTGGCTGTAACGTTATCATTATCGCAAATTAAAACGTCTCCATTTTGGGGATTTAAAAAAGCATTTCCAAATGAAATATCAGAATAACAGTAGCCCAAGGAATGTAATTTTTGAAAACAATCAGATAAATTAAAACCAGCGGTACACAAACTTTTAAACGTTGGCTCTGCTCTTCTTGTCATTAAATCCACAATGCTTTTATAAGCGGGTGTTCTCAAATCCATGATGTAGCCGAACGTATTTTTTTCAATAATAATATCTTGTGGCCATAAAAATCTTTTATCGGGACTTCCTTTTTTAATAAGCTTCTCAATTATTCCTTTTTGTTCTTTTGAAGCTGTATTTTGATAGTACCATTTGAGGGCATAATTTTTACCTCCAGCAGTTACCGAATAAACTTCACCTTGACCGCCACTTCCAATTAATTTTTCAACTTTATATTGAATTTTATGTATGGAAGTAAGTAGTTGATTTTTTTGTAAATTGGAATTTAGCATATAAATCACCTCCAGCTTTTTAAAAAAAAGTATATCATAATTACGCATTGATGTACATAATTCCAAAGCAATCTTAAATTTATAGGTCATAAAATACAATAAAAATTGATTTCAAAAAAAAATTAAAAATTTTTTCAAAAAATATTGACAAGTAGTAAATTATGTAATATAATTATTTTTGTCGTCAGGCGAATGAAACAAAAGTTTTACATTTTATATGCGGGTGTAGTTCAATGGTAGAACGTCAGCCTTCCAAGCTGAACACGAGGGTTCGATTCCCTTCACCCGCTCCATGCACGAGTGGCTCAGTGGTAGAGCATCGCCTTGCCAAGGCGAGGGTCGCGAGTTCGAATCTCGTCTCGTGCTTATATTGCACTTATGTTATTTGATTACAAATAATGTAGGTGTAATTTTTTTTGTGTAAAAAAATAAAAAAGAGGTGACAATGATGAATATTGTTTTATCGGCATTGAACGCAAAGTTTATTCATTCCAGTCTTGCAATCCATTCAATCTATGGCTATTGTTCTGATTTTAAAAAATATTTGAATATAATGGAATTTACAATTAATAACGATGATGATTTTATTTTAAGAAACATCGTGGAAAGTAAACCAGATGTTTTGTGCTTCTCTTGTTATATATGGAATTTTGAAATGATTATGGACATTATAAGAAGTGTAAAGAAAATTATTCCACACTGTGTCATTGTTTTGGGGGGACCAGAAGTTTCTTATGGTGCTACTGATTTTTTAAAGGAAAATCAATTGGTAGATTTTATTGTGCAAGGTGAAGGGGAAAAAACTTTTTATGAGCTTTGTGAGCATTTTATTTATCATAAAAAATTAGAAGACATCAAGGGCATTGCTTATAGAGAAAACGGCGTTCCAACAGAAAACTATATGCGTAATTTTTTGGAATTAGACAGCATACCTTTTATTTATCAAGACAGTATTTCTAACTTTGATAATAAAATTTTATATTATGAAACCTCAAGAGGATGTCCTTTTAGTTGCCAATACTGCCTTTCTTCTGTTGAAAAAGGAGTTCGCTTTTTAAGTTTAGAAAGGGTTTTTCGTGATTTAACATTTTTTTTAGAAAACAAAGTGAAACAAGTAAAATTAGTAGACAGAACATTTAACTGCAATGTAAAAAGAACGTTTGAAATTTGGGATTTTTTGATTCAGCATGATAATGGCGTTACGAATTTTCATTTTGAAATTTCAGCGGATTTGCTAAATGAAGAATTGTTAAATTTACTTAAAAAAGCCAGAAAAGGGTTGTTTCAATTTGAAATAGGTGTACAAACTACCAATGAGGCTACACTGAACGCCATTCAAAGAAGTTCTCATTTAAATAGATTATTTGAAGTGGTGGAAATAATTAAAAGCTATGAAAATATTCATCTCCATCTGGATTTAATTGTTGGGTTGCCTTTTGAAGATTATTATTCTTTTAAAAAATCCTTTAACGATGTTTTTAAACATTACCCAGAACAACTTCAACTTGGTTTTTTAAAACTGCTGAAAGGATCGGGGCTCAGAAATTATGCGGAGGAATATGGCATCGTAGCAAAAGACAAAGCGCCTTATGAAGTTTTGTTTACAGACTACATTCGCTATGAAGAAATTGTTAGACTAAAATTAATAGAGAAACTTTTGGAGATATATTATAATTCGGGAAATTTCTTTTATAGCGTGAAATATGCTGTTGATTTTTTTTCGTCGCCTTTTGACTTTTTTGAAAAAATGTATCTTTTTTGGTTAGAAAACAATTATTTTGATTTTTCTCATACGAAACAAAAACTATTTAATTTATTTTTTGATTTTTGTTGCAAGTTTTTACCGAATAACCTAAACATTATCAAAGATTTATTAAAATTTGATATGTTTTTGAAAGATAATGTTAAGAATTTTCCCGATTGGTTTATTACTTCTCACGATGAGGAAACAAAAAGAAAAATTAGGGCATTTTTTGCTAAAAATGGAAAGCCTGCTGGAAGAATGACCCACATCGAAATATTTGATTTTGACGTTGTTGCTTTTATTGATTCGGAGTATACTTGTATGGAAATGACGAAAACAGCAATTTTCTTTGATTATTATTCATTTGATAATTTTGGTGGACATTGCTATTTTTACAAAGTTTTATTATAAATCACCGGTATGTTGAAAATATTACTTATTATGCAACATACCTAGGTTATTCCCCGGGAAAACAATTATTTCCTGGGGAATCGCAGATTTAGGAGTTTTGGGGGTATTATGGCTTATAATAAAAGAGTGTTGAAGGTTTTAGATTTGCTAGACGAATTTTATCCTATTGAAGTGAAATGCTATTTAAATTATGAAACACCGTGGCAACTTTTAATAGCAACTATTTTAAGCGCTCAGTGTACAGATGACAGGGTGAACATTGTGACGAAAGATTTGTTTCAAAAATATCTTTCCATTGCAGATTTTGCCAATGCCAATGTAGAAGAACTAGAAAAGGATATCCACTCAACGGGTTTTTATCATAACAAGGCAAAAAATATTATTGCTTGTTGTAAAAAGCTGTTGGCAGACTACGATGGAGTTGTCCCTTCTGAGATTGAAGAGCTAATCAAACTTGCTGGCGTAGGAAGAAAAACAGCAAATGTAGTAAGAGGTCATATTTTCAATATTCCAAGTATTGTGGTAGATACCCATGTAAAAAGGGTTTCATACAAATTGGGATTTACAAAAAATACAGACCCAGAAAAAATTGAATTTGATTTAATGAAGATTTTGCCTAAAAAAAGATGGATTACGTATAATACAAAAATAATTGCCCACGGAAGGAAAGTTTGCAAAGCACGTTCGCCTTTATGCCTTAGTTGTTTTTTAAATGATATTTGTCGAGGAGAATGATCATATGGTTACGTTTAAATTTTATAAGATTTTTGCTATTTCTATTTGTATCATGATACTTTCGGGTTGTAAACAAACAGATACAATCGAATTAACGGGAACAGTGGAATCAACGCAAATCGACGTAAATGCCGAAGTTTCAGGACAAATTGTTAAACTTTTAAAAAATGAAGGGGATTTAGTAAAAACGGGCGACGTAATTGCTGTCATAAATTCAGACTTAGAACAATTAGCGGTGAATCAACAAAATGTGGCATTAAAAATGAAAAAATTAAAATTGGATGAAATTTTGGCAGGAAGCCGTGCAGAAGAAATAAGAACGGCAGAGTTAAATGTAAATGCTGCAAAAGCCAGATATGATGAATTAAAAAATGGATCGAGACCAGAGCAAATTTCCCAAGCAGAATCGGCTGTGAAAATAGCAAAAGCAAAATTAGATGAAGTTTCAGAAGGAGCTAGACCAGAACAAATTTCCCAAGGGGAAGCGGTGGTTAAAAATGCAACATCAGCAGTACAAAATGCCGAATCGGCAGTGAATGTTGCGAACATCAATTATGGATTTATACTAGAAAAATTTAATCAAGTAAATGAATTGTTTAAATCAAACACCGTCAGCCAAAACGATTTTGATGATGCAAAAAATAAATTGGATGTGGCAACAGAACAGTTAAAATCAGCACAGGCTCAAAAAGCATCTGCACAAGCGGGGCGAGATTCGGCACAAGCTCAGTTAGATTTATTAAAATCAGGCTCAACCAAAGAAGCCATTAAAATGGCGGAAGGAAATTATGAACAGGCAAAATCCCAGCTAGCACTTTTAAAAAAAGGTGCAACAGAACAGAGCATAGAGGTTGCCGAAAGTGCTTATGAGCAAGCCCAAGCCCAACTGGAACTTTTAAAAAAAGGTGCAACATATCAAATGATAGAAACAGCAAGAGCGGATGTTGAGCAAGGTGAAATTGCAGTTAAAAGAGAAGAGACAGTGCTAAAAAAATATAACATATCCGCTTTAACAGCAGGAACTTGTACTTTAAAAAATGTAGATGTGGGAGATATTGTAACAGTTGGCTCAAGCATTGTTACCTTGTCTGACTTAAATGATCTCTGGGCAAATGTGTATATTCCACAAAAATATTTAGGACTTATCAAGCTAGACGAACCAATTGATTTAACTTCTAGCGCCGTTCCCAATCAAATTCTAAAAGGGAAAATTATTTCTATTGCCAGTAATGCGGAATTTACACCTAAAAATACAGAAACAAACGAAGCAAAAGAAAACATCGTTTTTAAAGTGAAAATTAAAATTGACCAACAATATGCAAAAGATTTGAGACCTGGAATGACAGTGAACACAGCCTTGAAGACGAATTAGTGTAGTATAAGGTGGTGGAATAATAATGTATGCCATAGAAGTAAAAAATTTGGTAAAAAAATTTGGTGACTTTACAGCCGTGAATAATGTGACATTTAACGTGCCACAAGGAAAAATTTTTGGATTTTTAGGACCAAATGGCTCCGGAAAATCTACTACAATCCGTATTTTATGTGGGGTTATTTCTCCAACTAGCGGAAGTGCTTCTGTTTTGGGAATGGACGTGGTGAAAAGTACCGAGGCAGTAAGACAAAATTTGGGCTATATGTCACAAAAATTTAGCTTATATGAAGATTTGACGGTGGAAGAAAATTTAAACTTTTTTGCTGGAATTTATGGGTTAGATAAAAAAACAGCAGAAGTAAGAAAAAAAGAACTAATAGAAATGGCGGGCTTAACAGGGCGTGAGAAAAAAATTACCAAATACCTTTCTGGGGGTTGGAAGCAACGACTTGCTTTGGGGTGTGCATTAATCCATAGACCTAAATTGTTGATTTTAGACGAGCCAACAGCTGGTGTTGACCCTGTATCACGAAGAATTTTTTGGGAGATTATTAGGGAGCTTTCAAAAGATGGCATCACCATTTTGGTTACAACTCATTATATGGATGAGGCAGAAAGTTGCGATTTGGTTAGCTTTATATTTAATGGTGATTTTTTAGATTGTGCACCACCAAAAGAACTAATAGAGCGCCATCACGCCAATAACTTAGAAGATGTATTTGTCTCCTTTGTGGAACAGGCAACCAAATAAACTGATGGGAGGGTGTTTTTTTGAAAAATAGTTTTTTTAATTTTAATAGATTTATGGCACTCATCATCAAAGAGCTAATTCAATTAAAAAGAGACCCAATAAGTTTACGAATTGCCATTGCTATGCCCATTGGTATGATGCTTTTGTTTGGTTATGCAGTAAATACAGAAGTAGACAACATTCCAACAGCTGTTTTTGATCAAAGCAAAACCATGCAAAGTAGAGCATACATTGAAAAGTTTTCAGTTTCTCAATATTTTAAAATTCAAAATTATGTTGCAAGCGAAAGGGAACTTTCTGATTTAATCGATTTGGGTAAAGTAAAGGCAGGAATTATTATTCCTTCTGATTATGCTACTAAGTTAAAAAATAATCAGCAACCCCAAGTGCAACTCATTATTGACGGAACAGACCCAACAACAGCCCAAACTGCTGTTAGCAGTGGCATGATGCTTTCACAAGCCTACAATGCCAATATTCAAAATGCTAATTTAAAAAAAATGGGAATGAAATCTTTTGAGATGGCGGGGGTTTCTGTGAATACAAAAGTTTGGTATAACCCCAATCTGGAGGCGAAAAACTTTACGATTCCGGGAATTTTGGCTGTTATTTTACAAAACATTACCATCATGCTTACCGCATTTGCGCTCGTTCGGGAAAAAGAACGAGGCACCATTGAACAACTCATTGTTACACCAGTGAAGCCAGTGGAACTTATTTTTGCTAAAATAATTCCGTTTATCGCCATTGGGTATGCAGCTTTTTTACTTTCTCTTGCCATATGTGTTTTTTGGTTTAAAATAAGTATTGTAGGAAGTTTGTTTCTTCTCTTATCTCTAGGTTTTTTGTTTGTCATTTGCTCGCTTTCTATTGGAATGCTTATTTCAACAGTAGCACAAAATCAAATGCAAGCTATGATGGGGATTATTGTTTTCTTACTGCCAAGTATTATTCTTTCAGGTTTTGTGTTTCCTCGTGAAGCTATGCCTAAAATTGTTTTTTATATTGGATATCTTGCACCAACAACTTATTTTATCAAAATTGTGAGAGCAATTATTTTAAAAGGGGTTGGAGTTACTTATATTTATCAGGATATGATTTCTTTATTTGTGTTTACAGGTGTATTGTTGCTTTTGGCTACTGTAAGAGTACGTAAAAGTTTAGACTAACTATTTGGCGGTGGGTATTATTAAAAAGAAATATGGACTTATACTTGTAATTTGCTTGATTATTATGACTGGTTTTATTGCTACTCATAATGAAAATATGAAATTGGCTTCCTTAATTAGCAAAAAGGAGTTAACTGTTTTTATTACGTCTGATACTCACTATTTGTCAAAAGATTTACATGACAATGGGAAGGCATTTGAAACTTTTTATACCAAAGGAGACGGAAAAATACTTCAGTATATGGAGGAAATTACGGATGCTTTTCTTTCGGAAGTCAAAAAAAGTTCCCCAGATGTTTTAATTTTAAGTGGTGACTTAACCAATAACGGAGAAATAAAAAGTCATGAAGATTTAGCCAAAAAATTAAAAAGTGTAACAGACAAAGGCGTAAAAGTGTATGTCATCCCAGGGAACCATGATATTAATAATCCTTATGCAAGGCGATTTGAAGGTGACAAGCAGTATAGAACCGACTATGTTTCGGAAAAAGAGTTTTTAAATATTTATAAATCATTTGGATATGATGAGGCCATTTCAAAAGATACCAACTCCTTGAGTTATTTGGTTGCACCATCAAAAGATTTGTATTTTTTAATGGTGGATAGTTGTTTATATCAAGACAATGTGGTGTTAGGGTTCCCCATGGTAGACGGCCAAATTAATCAAGGCACCATGAAGTGGATTGAAAGTTGTGCCAATATGGCAAAAGAAAATAATGCAAAAGTGATTGCTGTAATGCACCATAATATTATGCAACATAGCGAGCTAATTCATAAAGGATATACATTAAATAATAGCAAAGAAGTATTAGACTTGTTTCAAAAGTTAAATATCAATACAGTATTTAGCGGTCATATACATACCCAAAGCATATCAACATATGGTGAAGGGGAGGATGTGATAAGGGAAATTGTAAGTTCCGCATTGCCAGTTTATCCTGTTCAATATGGTGTTTTTCATATTCAAAATAACAAATTTGATTATGCTACAAAAAAAGTAGATGTTTCTGCTTGGGCAAAAGAAAATAAGATAAATGATAAAAATTTAATAGAATTTACAACTTTTTCAGAGCAGTTTTTTGCTGATGTAAGTACAAAGAAAATGCGTGAAGCTTTAATAAATAGTCAAAATAATTATTCAGAAGAAGAGATGACAAAAATAATTGAGTTGTGTAAGGAGCTAAATATAAATTATTTTGCAGGAACACAAAGTAAAATACGAGACAAGATTTTAAATTCTGACGCCTATCAAATTTTAGAAAACAGTGACAATAAATTTTTAAAAAGTTATTTAAAAGGCATTTTGGATAACGGCGATAAAGACAATAATCATGTTAGTTTTATAATAAAATAAAAAATGGTGGAAGTATTTTAGAGCTTTAATCTTTTTGAGAGATTAGAGCTTTTTTGTATGACAAACAACTTGTACGTACAAGTATTGCGTGATATAATGAAGCTGTTAAGGATAAAAATTTGTATAACAGATTTTAAAATTATATTTAGGGGGTTTTTTTAAAATGTTGAATATTCCAGAAGTAAAAGTTGGGATCGTAGCGGTAAGTAGAGATTGTTTTCCTATGTCTTTAAGTGAAAAAAGAAGGGCAGCAGTGGTAGAAAGTTGTAACAAAAAAGGAATCGAGATTGTAGAATTAAAAACTACTGTTGAAAATGAAAAAGATGTTTTAA
The DNA here is from genome assembly GCA_031546905.1 of Eubacteriales bacterium. Lineage (GTDB taxonomy): Bacteria > Bacillota > Clostridia > Lachnospirales > JAVBJQ01 > JAVBJQ01. Next base: position 107,674 of record JAVBJQ010000024.1, read on the forward strand.
AAGCAATTGAAGAAATAAAAAATGCCAAAGTAAATGCTTTAGTAGTTTATTTAGGAAATTTTGGACCAGAGGGACCGGAGACATTGTTAGCTCAAAAATTTGATGGTCCAGCCATGTTTGTTGGGGCAGCAGAAGAATCATGGGATGATTTAATTAACGGCAGAGGTGACGCATATTGTGGTATGTTGAACGCTTCTTATAATTTAGGATTGAGAAAATTAAATCCATATATTCCTGAATATCCTGTTGGTGATGCTTCTGAAGTTGCGGAAATGATTGCTGATTTTACAGATGTGGCAAGGGTGGTTATCGGAGTAAAAAATCTGAAAGTAATAAGTTTTGGGCCACGTCCATTTGACTTTTTGGCTTGCAATGCTCCTATTAAACCGTTGTATGACTTGGGAATTGAAATTATGGAAAATTCTGAGCTTGATCTTTTTGCAGCTTTCAATGACCATAAAGATGACCCAAGAATTGCAGATGTCATCAAAGATATGGAAAAAGAATTAGGTGTAGGTAATAAACAATCAGGAATATTAACAAAACTTGCACAGTATGAAGTTACATTACTTGATATGATTGAAAAAAATAAAGGCGCTAGTAGCTTTGTGACACTTGCAAATAAATGTTGGCCAGCTTTTCAAACTCAATTTGGATTTGTTCCTTGCTATGTAAATTCACGTTTGGCAGCAAAAGGAATACCAGTAGCTTGTGAAACTGATATTTATGGAAGTGTTAGTGAATACATCATTACACTTGCAACAGGAATTGCACCGACCATTCTTGACATTAATAACACCGTACCAAAAGATTTATACGAAAAAAATACAGATATCATCGGCGACTATCAATTAAACGATTTGTTTATGGGCTTCCACTGTGGAAATACTTCTGCCTGTCATATTAGCAATGGCGAAATGAAATATCAATTAATTATGAAACGTGCTTTAGAGCCAGACACAGAACCAGACATTACAAGAGGAACTTACGAAGGCGTTATTAAAAATGGAGACATTACGCTGTTCCGACTTCAAGGAACCGCTGATTGTCAACTAAAAAGTTACATAGCAGAAGGGGAAGTTTTAAATGTTGACCCTAAATCTTTTGGAAGCATCGGTGTTTTTGCGGTAAAAGAAATGGGCAGATTTTATCGACACGTATTAATTGCTAAGAGATTCCCACATCATGCAGGAATTGCATTTGCTCATGCAGGAAAAGTTTTATTTGGTGCCATGAAAATGCTAGGCGTTTGTGATGTTTCCTTTAACCAACCACAAAATATGCTTTATAAAAACGAAAACCCTTTTAAATAAAATGGAAAATGAAAAACCAAAGTATAAGATTTTAAAAGAATACATTGTAAATTTAATTGAAAGTGAAAAGTTATTACCCAATGAGAAGTTTTTTTCTGAAAATGAACTTGCAGAAAAGTTTTCTATTAGCAGGCACACGGTAAGGCAAGCAATAGGAGAACTTGAAAATGAAGGGCTTCTATACCGTGTAAAAGGCAAAGGAACTTTTATAAGATCGACTGATAAAAATAAAATCATTGGGGTTGTAACCACTTATTTAGATGACTATATATTTCCTTCTATTATACGTGGTATGGATAGTGTTCTTAGTCAAAACGGATATAGTTATTTTTTAAATTGCACATTGAACAACCATTCAAAAGAACGTGCTGTTCTTTTGAATCTTTTAAATCAAAATATTGATGGGGTTATTATTGAGTCAACAAAAAGTGCAGAGGAAAATCCAAATATTGATTTGTATGAAGCACTAAAACAAAAAAATATTCCCCTCTTATTCATCCATGGAACATATAAAAATTTTGAAGCACCATTTATTGTGGAAGATGATCAAATGGCTGGGTTCTTAGCAGCAGAACATCTTATTTTAAATGGGCACAAAAGAATAATGGGAATATTTAAAGCAGATGACCTACAAGGCATTTTGCGTTATAAAGGCTTTTTAAAAGCCCATCATAAATATCATGTGGAAACGTGTGTTGAAAATGTAATATGGCTCAGAACAAAAGAAGTTTCTAACTATGGTGTTGGTTGCGACTTTTTTGATGAACAAAATTATGAAGATGTGTTACATACAATTAAAAACTGCTCAGGGGCAGTCATATACAACGAGCAAGTAACGGTCATCATAAAAGATTTGTTAAAACAAATTGAACTTGCGATTCCCCAAGATATTTCTGTTGTAAGCTTTGATGATTCAAGTATTGCAGTTGCGTCAGAGCCAAAGCTTACAACGATTTCCCACCCAAAAGAAAAATTAGGAAAAATGTCTGCCAATTTAATTTTAAAAATGATCCACAACGAAAAAGTCAAAAACGTAAAAATGAAGCCACAGCTAATCCAACGAGAAAGTGTTAGGAGGATTTTGAATGAGTAAAAAGTATACGATTGGTGTTGACTACGGAACATTGTCTGGAAGAGCAGTTCTGGTAGAACTTGACACAGGAAAAGAAATTGACGTTGCCATAAAACAATATACCCATGGTGTGATGGATGAATATTTACCAGATGGAGTGACAAAGCTCGGAAATGACTGGGCATTACAACATCCGCAAGACTACTTGGACGTTTTAGCAGAAACCATTCCGAAATTAATAGAAAACAATAAAGTACATTCAAAAGATATCATTGGTGTGGGAATCGATTTTACAGCTTGCACCATTTTGCCAGTGGATGAAAATAATATACCCCTTTGTTTTGACCAACAGTTAAAAAGTAATCCCCATGCTTACGTCAAACTTTGGAAGCATCATGCAGCACAAGCAGAAGCCAATCAATTAAATGAAATTGCAGAAAAAACAGGAGAAACATTTTTAAAACGCTATGGTGGAAAAATTTCTTCCGAGTGGCTTGTTCCAAAAGTATGGCAAGTATTAAATGAAGCTCCAGAAATTTATGCAAAAGCAAACAAATTTTTAGAGGCCACAGATTGGGTTATTTCCACTTTGGTAGGGAAAGAAGTAAGAAATAGCTGTACGGCTGGTTATAAAGCATTGTGGTCAAAACGAGAAGGATACCCCACACCTGATTTTTATAAAGCCTTAGATGAAAAACTTGAAAATATGGTAGATGAAAAATTAAGTAGAGACATCAAATCTATTGGAACAAAAGCTGGTGAAATTACAGAATATGCTTCTCAGTTAACAGGACTTGCAGTGGGAACTGCCGTTGCCGTTGCCAATGTAGATGCTCATGTTGCACTACCGGCTGTTGGCATTACAGAAGCGGGAAAAATGCTGATGATTATGGGAACATCCACTTGCCATGTGATGCTTGGAGACGAAGAAAAAATTGTTCCTGGTATGTGCGGTGTAGTGGAAGACGGAATTATACCAAACTATTTAGGATATGAAGCCGGTCAATCTTGTGTTGGAGACCACTTTGAGTGGTTTACGGAAAATTGTGTTCCGAAACATTATTTTGAAGAAGCAAAAGCAAAAGACATGAATATTCACACTTATTTAACAGAAAAAGCAGCACAATTAAAAGTTGGCGAAAGCGGTCTTGTTGCGCTTGACTGGTGGAATGGAAATCGAAGTGTTTTAGTTGATGTTGACTTAACAGGACTGATTGTTGGTTGTACCTTATTAACAAAGCCAGAAGAAATTTATCGGGCTTTAATTGAAGCAACAGCCTATGGAACAAGAACAATTGTTGAAACATTTAACGAAAGTGGCGTCCCTGTTCACGAACTTTATGCTGCTGGCGGAATTGCTGAGAAAAATAAACTGATGATGCAAATTTATGCCGATGTTACTAATATGGAAATAAGAATCTCCTCATCACCTCAAGCGCCAGCGTTAGGTTCTGCTATGTTTGCGGCAGTTGCGGCAGGGGCAGAAGCTGGTGGGTTTGACAACATTGTTGAGGCTGCAAAAGTCATGGCAAAAGTGAAGGAGTACGTTTATAAACCGATTCCCGAAAATGTAGCAGTGTATGACAAACTTTTTGCAGAATATAAACTTTTGCATGATTATTTTGGCAGAGGCGAAAATAATGTAATGAAACGTTTGAAGCAAATAAAAAACGAAGCAAGGTGATGACATGTTAGAAGATTTGAAAGCAGAAGTATGTCGGGCTAATTTAGAGTTACCCAAATATGGACTTGTTACTTTTACATGGGGGAATGTAAGTGGATTCGACAAAGACAAAGGTTTATTTGTGATTAAACCTAGCGGTGTTCCTTATGAAGACCTAACCCCAGATAAAATGGTGGTCATGGATTTAGAAGGAAATACGGTAGAAGGAAATTTTAACCCTTCTTCGGATGCTCAAACTCACCGAATTTTATATTTGAACTTTGATGGCATTGGAGGGGTTGTTCACACTCATTCCACATGGGCTACGATTTTTTCCCAAGCAGGCAAGCCAGTGTTGCCACTGGGAACAACCCACGCAGATTATTTTTATGGCGAAGTGCCTTGCACAAGAAAAATGCAAAAAGATGAAATAAAAGGCGAATATGAGTTGGAAACAGGCAATGTAATTGTAGAAACTTTTAAAAACAGGAAAATAAGCCATAGGCAAGTGCAAGGTGTACTTGTAAACAGCCACGCCCCTTTTGTTTGGGGAAAAGATTCAAAAAAAGCAGTCGAGAATGCGGTAGTGTTAGAAGAAGTTTCAAAGATGGCTTATGCTACCATGATGCTGAACCCAGAAGTGAATTATATGCAAAGGGATTTGCTAGATAAACATTATCTAAGAAAACATGGGGCAACTGCCTATTATGGACAGATTTAAAGTTATTAAAGCTAGTTTTAAAAAGTAAATACACCGTGTGTGCCGATAAGCAAAAGCTTTTGGCACATTTTTATTTTAGAAAAAAGTTTGAGGTTGTATAGGGTGGCATTTTGCTATCTTTTTTTATTACAATTTGTAAAAAGTATATGACTACCTTACAACTAAATAAAAATACTTCTTGACAAGAAATATTTTACTCTTTAAAGTTAAGAATGGCAACTTTTTAATCATTTATCCGTAATTGGTGATATAGCTGATGATTATTTGAATCAGTATAGAAAAATTATTGGGTGAGGGATAGGAGGGCCACAAGCAATTTTATAATTATCATTTTATCAGGAGGAAGAACATGAAATTGAAAAAAATCATTACATATGTTGCTATTGTTGTAGTTATCGCTGGAGCTATTGTGGCAATGGACAAATTCAAACCCAAAGAATCGGTTACCACCGCTGCGGATGTAAAAGAAAGTAAAACAGCTGTTGAGGCCATCGTTGCCAAGAGTACGAAAAAAAATCTCGATACCAGTTACAAAGCTACGTTAGATAGTTCCAGTAATGCCATGGTAAGCAGCAAACTATCGGCAAAAGTATTGAAGGTGCTTTTTGAAGATGGGGATACAGTAAAAGAAGGAGCCGACCTTATCGTATTGGATCAAGAGGACTTGAACAACCAATTAAAAGTGGCGCAAAATCAATTAAAAGCTTCTCAAAACCAACTAGAAGGAGCAAAGATGCAAGCTGCTAGTTATGGTAATCAACTTATTTCTGTTCAAAATCAATTAAAAAATGCTCAAAATCAGCTATTAGTAGCACAGAGCCAATTGGCAGGAACAGATGCGACCAATGAAAAAGTCAGATTAAATCTAAACAATTGTCAAAACAATTATAACCGAATTAAGACTTTGTTTGATGCAGGAGCAACGACTCAGGCTGATTTGGATGGTGCTACCCTTGCTTTAAAGTCAGCACAAGTTGACGAAGAATCTACCAAATCAAATATAGAAGTATTAAAACTAAATATTGAAAATGCAAAAACTAATATTGAAGAATGTAAAAACTCCATAGAAAAAACCAATAGTGCCATCGCTATTGCCCATAATTCTGTGGAAGCGGTAAACATTTCAATAGATTCTATTGGTATTAATATTAGTAACCTTAAAGACACACTAGCAAATGCTGTTATTAAAGCTCCTATGAGTGGCGTGATAGACCAAAAGAATGTAGTAGTGGGTCAATTTGCCTCTCCAGGATCTCCTTTGGCATTTGTAAAAAATATATCAACTATTGATGCGGTGATTAAGGTAGAACAGCAGGACATAGAAAATATTAACCTAGGTGACACAGCTAGCATTATTGTCAGCGGTGACAATGGAGATAAAACATATACAGGTATTGTAAAAACCATCGACAGCTTTGCAGACCCATCAGCTCGAGTATTTACTGCTAAAATTTCCATTGACAACCAAGCGAACCAACTTCGACCAGGTATGTATGCAAAAGTATCTGTAAAGAACAATGCAACTACACAAGTGATGGAACTTCCTATCAGTGCCTTGGTGGGAAATGATGGGGCTTACTTTATATTTACAGCTGAAAATGGTGTGGCTCAGAAAAAAGAAGTGAAAATTGGCACCATTTCAGAAAAGACAGTGGATATTTTAACTGGAATAGAAGACGGAGCTGAAGTAATCGTCACTAACTTAGCCTCTTTAAGCGATGGTACAAAGGTTTCCATCACTAGACAGGGGGAATAATATGTTTTTATCGAATGTAAGTACGAGACGTCCTGTTCTTACGGCTGTGGCCTTTATTGTAATTATGGTGGTAGGATTGTTGTGTTACACCTTACTTCCTATTAATGATATGCCGCAAGCGGATTTTCCTTATGTAACAGTTACAGTTATGGAACCGGGAGCTTCCCCAGACCAGTTAGAATCAAAGGTTACCAAAAAAATAGAAGATGCCATTGGTCAAATAGCTGGGGTTAAACATATTTCTAGTTCAATTAATGACAACGTATCCATGACAGTAGTGGAATTTGATTTGGATAAATCTCCTGATGTGGCGGCACAGGAAGTAAAAGATAAAATAAGCACCATTCGCATGAGTTTACCCTCTGATATTAAAGAGCCGGTAATTGCCAAGTTTGACTTTATGGCGATGCCTATTTTTTCGTTGGTGTTAACAGGTGATGTAAATAAAAAAGATTTGTCTACATTGGTGGACGATGTAATTGTAAAAAAACTGAACACCATATCTGGCGTAGGTTCTATTACGACTTATGGAGCTGTGGAAAGAGAAGTTCAAGTGAAGCTGGATAAGCAAAAGTTAGAAGCATATGGAGTAACTACCAGTGATGTCATTAACGGGTTAAAGAGCGACAACATGGATATTCCTTCTGGGAAAGTAGGAAATTCTGAATCAGAAATTTCCTTGACTACCAGCAGCAGTGTAAAAGATATTAGTGATTTTAGCAATATTTTGGTAAAAACCGTTCATAATACAGAAATACGTCTTGGGGATGTGGCAGAAATTGTAGATGGATTAGCTACACAAGACAGCGCCTCTTATTATAATGGAAAAGAAGCTATTGGGATTGACATTGTAAAACAGTCAGGATCCAACACAGTAACCGTGGCAGATACGGTTCGGACTGAAATAAATAATATAAAAGAACAACTCCCAACAGGGGTATCACTTGAAATTGTTCGTGACAATTCTCAGTCTATTAAAGACTCTGTTGATGAAGTGTTGCAAACAATACTTGAAGGATGTTTTTTCGCTATTTTGATTGTGTTTATCTTTTTACGGGAATGGCAAGGTACTTTAATCAGTGGGATTTCTTTGCCTACCTCTATCATTGGTACCTTTATCGCCTTAAGGCTTATGAATTTCTCTTTGAATCAAATGTCCTTAATGGCTCTTTCGCTGGCGGTAGGTATGCTAGTAGATGATGCTATCGTAGTAATTGAAAATATTGTTCGACATATGCACATGGGGAAATCACCTTTACAGGCTGCTAAAGAAGCAACCACAGAAATAGGAACTGCAGTTATTGCTACTACCTTGGCTGTTGTGGCAGTTTTCTTGCCAGTTGCCATGGTTAGCGGTATGATTGGAAAGTTTTTTATTGAGTTTGGTCTTACCATTGCTTTTAGTATGTTAGTTTCGTTGTTGGTTTCTTTTACATTGGTTCCTATGTTATCTTCCAGATTGCTTAAAAATAATCCAAATAAAAAGAAGTTTTTTGTAATCCGATTTTTGGACTGGGTCAATGGATTTTTTGATTTTATTGCAAAAAAATATCAAAAAACATTAGGCGTAGTGTTAAAAAATAGGCTTATTAGTTTGGTAATAGTAGTCGGGTTGTTCCTTGTTACCATGAAATTAATTCCTTTTATTGGTTTTGAGTTTATGCCGACGGTGGATACCGCAGAGTTGAATGTGTCTGTTGAACTTGATGCAGGGCTGGCACTACCAAATGCAGAGAAAAAAGCCAAAGAAATCGAAAATATTATTAAACAAAATAAAGATGTGTTGGAGATATACACCAACGTAAAAAGTAGTAGCATATCCATTGATTTAAAAGTAACAGATAAAATAGATCGTCATAAAGATATTAATCAATTGGCCCAAGAAATTCGTGAGATGTTGTCCCAAGTGCCAGGAACTGTTATTAGTGTCGGGTTACCTTCCGCTGGTGGTAAAGCAGTTGCCTTTAACATAACCGGAGATGACAGAGATAGTTTAGTGCAATTTGCTAACCAAGCATTGGATATTATGCGAAAAGATCCCAATGCTACGGATGTGGGAATCAGCTACAAGGCTGGAAATCCTCAAGTCAAATTAATTGTAGATCGTGACAAAGCAGCAGATTTAGGGGTTAACATGATGGCGGTGGGGAACACATTAAATACCCTGTTTAGTGGTGTGGATGTGGGTACCTTTGAAACCAACAAAGACCGCTATAATATTCGTGTCTCCGTAAAAGACAGCCAAAAAGAAAATATTGATTCTTTAAATGATGTGTATGTTTCGGCTGATGGCGACAAGATGATTCCGTTGAATCAAGTTACAAAAAAAGAGTTTTCCACTACAGCTTCTTCGTTACATCGGTATGACAGAAGCATACAAATTGAGATTGCCTGTAATGTAACTGGTATGGCCCAAGGTGACTTTGTTTCAAAATATACAAAATTATTGCAAACAGGGTTAAATAAGCCTGCTGGAATTGACGTGTCACTTGGAGGCATGAATCAAGAAATGCAAGCGGGTATGATGAACTTGGTGACTGCCTTATTGATGGGTATTTTATTTATTTACTTGGTTATGGCAGCTCAGTTTGAAAGCTTTTTGACACCTATTTCTATTATGTTTGCCCTCCCATTAGCGGTGATTGGTGCTATCATAGGTTTATTTTTAGGGAATGATAACTTTGGTATTATGGCGATGATTGGTATCATTATGCTGATGGGGCTTGTGGCCAAAAATGCTATTTTGCTCATTGACTTTATTTTACAAAAACGAAGAGCAGGAATACCACGAACAGAGGCAATTTTGAGTGCTGCCATTACTCGTTTCAGACCTATTTTAATGACCACATTGGCTATGATTTTTGGGATGATTCCGGCGGCTGTGGCTGTAGGTTCTGGATCTGAGTACCGTGGCCCTATGGCTCATGCAGTTATTGGTGGGCTTATTACATCAACCTTGTTGACATTGTTTGTGGTACCTATAATTTATACAATGTTGGATGACTTTACAGGGCTTTTTAGAAAAGCTGAACATTTGAAACATGAAAATCAAAATAATGGAGATGTGCCTTTTAGTGGGAGCCTATAAAATAGTCTTCCGAAAAAGGTAAAATAATAAAAAGATACCTATAGAAGATACACTAGAAAAAAGTGTTTCCCTATAGGTATTTTTCTGCATAAAAAAAGTAAATTTTTAATAAGTATTGAAAGAACTTCAATAAGGTATATAATAGAAGTATACACCTAAAAGGAGGAGACGTGTAAAGCCAAATAGACAAAAAATATTCAGAGCAAAAAAGCAGTAATGATGTACGGTTTTATCTTGTGACTATTTACTTTTAGTTATGGTTAGGTTATAGCTATTTAAACATTTTTTACAATATGTTCGACTTTGTGCACCATGATTTATTTCAGGTGCTTGAGCGAAACGAAAGGAATGATGGTTAATATGACAATTAAAAGCAATTCAAAGGTATCGGCATTAGCGCTTAGTGTATTGAGTATTTTGGCAACACCTGCATATGTTTACGCAGGTGAGTCTGATTTGCATGTACCAAATCTTTCAGATAGCCAAAATAATTTGTTATTGGTTGGTTTATTGGTTTGTTTACTAGGTATAGGATTCGGAATATACCAGTATTTTAAAGTAAAAAAACTAAAAGCTCACGCTTCTATGATCGAAGTATCAGAAACAATTTATGAAACATGTAAAACATATTTAATTCAACAAGGTAAATTTTTAGTTATTTTACTTATTTTTATTAGTATTTGTGTTGCCTTTTATTTTGGTTTTTTACAAGGTAAAGGGGTGGGAGGCGTACTGTTCATTTTACTTTGGATGGTAATTGGTATTCTTGGTTCTTATGCTGTTGCATGGTATGGGATGAGAATTAATACTTTAGCAAACAGTCGTATGGCGTTTGCATCCCTTGAAAGAAAACCGTTGAAATTATTGAGCATACCGCTGAATGCTGGTATGAGTATTGGCGTTCTTTTGATATGTGTTGAGCTTTTCATGATGTTAATTATTTTAATTTTTGTTCCTCGTGATTTAGCGGGTGCCAGCTTTATAGGTTTTGCCATTGGTGAGTCGCTTGGAGCAAGTGCGCTTCGTATTGCAGGTGGTATATTTACGAAAATAGCGGACATTGGCTCTGACCTAATGAAAATATTCTTTAAAATTAAAGAAGACGACCCACGAAACCCAGGGGTAATTGCAGACTGTACAGGAGATAACGCTGGTGACTCTGTAGGTCCTACCGCGGACGGCTTTGAAACATACGGTGTAACAGGCGTTGCGCTAATATCATTTATATGTTTAGGTGTAGGGCAAGCATTTGGCGGACAAGAAAGAGAACTTATACAAACAAATCTCCTTACATGGATTTTTGCTATCCGTATCTTAATGATTATTACATCTGTAGCAGCATTTTACATAAACAATTTATTTTCAAATGCAAAATATAGTGGCAAAGATGATTTAGATTTTGAACAACCACTTACCAATTTAGTTTGGATTAGCTCCGTGTTGTCTATTATTGTTACATTTATTGCCAGCTACCTAATGCTTGGTCCTAATTCAGAAGTTTATACCAAGTCCCAAAGCTTATGGTATGTACTTTCTATTATTGTGAGCTGTGGAACACTTGGTGCTGCTTTAATTCCAGAACTAACAAAAATATTTACAAGTGGTAAATCAATTCATGTAAATGAAGTTGTGGAAGCATCTAAAGAAGGTGGACCTTCCTTAAACATATTGTCTGGCCTTGTTGCTGGTAACTTCAGTGCGTTTTGGATGGGCATGGCTTTCTTCCTACTTATGTTTATCGCTTATGTAGTAAGCGGAATGGGTCTGTCAGAAATTATGATTTATCCATCTATATTTGCATTTGGGTTGGTAGCATTCGGATTTTTAAGTATGGGTCCTGTTACAATTGCTGTTGACAGCTATGGACCAGTAACCGATAATGCGCAATCTATTTATGAACTTTCTTTAATCGAAACGATTCCAAATGTGGAAAGTCAAATTAAAAAAGATTTTGGGTTTGTTCCAGATTTTGAAAAAGCAAAATATTATCTTGAAGCTAATGATGGTGCAGGAAATACTTTTAAGGCCACTGCCAAACCAGTTCTAATAGGCACCGCCGTTGTTGGTTCCACCATTATGATTTTCTCGTTAATTCTTGTTATACAACAAGTGTTGGGCGTTGCTCCCGAACAAGTTTTGAATCTGCTTAATCCATATTCCATATTTGGTTTCCTTTGTGGTGGGGCAGTTATTTACTGGTTTACTGGTGCATCCACTCAAGCGGTTTCTACAGGTGCTTACAGAGCTGTAGAGTATATTAAGAACAACATTAGTCTTGATGAAAATGCCAGCCAAAAAGCAGCCACTGAAAAATCAAAAGAGGTTGTTAAAATTTGTACCAAATATGCTCAAGAGGGAATGTTAAACATATTTATAGCTGTTTTCTCTTTTGCTTTAGCATTTGCATTTATTTCAGCACCTTCCAATTCAACAGAGCCAGTGGCGTTTTTTGTAAGTTACCTTGTTTCAATTGCATTCTTTGGTTTGTATCAGGCAATATTCATGGCTAATGCCGGAGGATGTTGGGATAATGCTAAAAAAGTAGTTGAGATAGACTTGAAAGCTAAAAATACACCACTTCATGATGCTACTATTGTAGGTGACACTGTTGGTGATCCATTTAAAGATACATCTTCTGTTGCATTGAATCCAATCATTAAATTTACCACATTGTTTGGAATGTTGGCCATGGAAATTGCCATTGCACCAGCATTTAGCGGTATCGCACCTTATGTTGGTATCGTGTTCCTCGCTAACGCATTATACTTCGTTTGGCGTTCATTCTATAAAATGAGAATTAATAAGTAATTTTAAATTTTGAAATATATTAAAAAAGGATGACTTCTGTATTTACAGAAGTCATCCTTTTTTTGTGCATCTAGTGATTGACTGTACATACAAACTATGATTGTGGAAATTTTTATTTATAAGATTTTTGTTAGATCATTCAAGTGACGACACTTTGTAAAAACCAATTTATAGTTTTATATCTAATTTAGAGAATTTCTTGAATATAATGTAATTTCATGTTACAATGTTTTCAAAATTGTAATATTGTACTATTTTTACCAATTTTAAATAAAAATTTAGGTTATTTTTACAATATATATATTTTTTTAAATAATTTTTTGAAAATATATATATATAAAAATTAATTTTATTAAAAAAATAGATATTATTGATAAATATTCAAAATAGAACTTTTGGTTAGTTTTGTAGGATTTTTTACTATTTTTTACACGCTAAATTAATAGTACACAAGCATTAAGTTATTTTTGTGTACTATGATTTTAATTTTTAAAATCAGAAGAGGGGGTATTGTAGCAAAGAAAAAATATTTAGAGGTGTAGACTTAACAAAAGACAAAGGAGCGATTGCGTGAAGAAAGCAATTAATGTTTTGAGGACTTTATTTTTATTTTTTATGATATGTTTATCCATGAACGTGAAGGCTTTTGCCTTCTCGGGGAAAGGTTCTGGAACTGCTGAAGACCCATATCAAATTTCAACTGCTGAGCAATTAAAAGAAATATCATCCAACTTATCAGCAACTTACAAGTTAGTAGCGAGAATTGATTTAGAAAGTGTTGATTGGGTACCTTTGGGTAACAAAGTAGCGCCGTTTAAAGGCAGGTTTTTTGGCAACGGGTACTCAATACTAAATTTGGAAGCTAAAAAAATGGAAATGGATTATGTTGGTTTATTTGGGTATGCTGATTCGGCAAATTTTAGTGACATAAGGATTTCAAATGTGAATATCACAGGAAGAGACAACGTAGGTGGATTAGTTGGCTATATTAAAAAGGGCACTGTTGATAACTGTTCAATAACAGGAAATGGCCTTATTCAAGGAAGCTCTAATGTTGGCGGACTTGTTGGAAGCAAGGAGTATGGTACTGTATCTCTAAGTAATACTAATATAGAAGTGAGGGGTACGACTCTTTCTACTGGTGGACTTATCGGAGATAATACTGGAGATGTCAGAGGTAGCTATTCATGTGGGAATAATATAAGTGGGGCTACAAATGTGGGTGGTTTAATTGGCTACACCCATGGTAGTGATGAATTAATCAGTAAATGTTACAGCTATTCCAATGTTACTGGAATTGGAACTGCAACAAGAATCGGTGGCTTAATTGGAAGAATTGGTTCCCCGGGTGTTAAAGTAGAAAATTGTCTTGTCTTAGGAGATATAACAGGATCAAGTTATTGCGGCGGTATCGTAGGATATAATAGTGTTAGCCCAACAGTAACAAAGAAGAATTTATTCTATGCTGGTAAAATTACTGGGAACACTAATCTGGGTGGCATTATCGCTAACTCAACATCCGATGTGGCCAGCTCTTTTTTTGACAGCACAAAGGCTGGATTGTCAACACCAACATCACAGGCTCGAGCAACAGGAGAGTTGAGGAATGGCAGTCTATATCAAGGTTGGGACTTTGAAAATACTTGGTATTTTGATGATATTTGGCCATATCCTTGTTTAGACATACATGATTTTCAAAATAACAATTATTTGAAAGGTGATGGAAGCAAGAAAAGGCCATTTGAAATTACAAGTGCAGAAGACTTTAAAATGATGGAAGATTTTAGTCGTGGCACATACTATAAATTAGTAAAGAATATTGACTTTGAATATGATAATTGGGCTCCTATTGACTACTTTGACGGTGTGTTTGATGGGAATGGATATATAATGAGTAATTTACAAATTAATTTACCAAATGAAAATAATATAGGCTTTTTTAGGGATTCTGATAGTGGAGTGTTTAAAAATATAATACTTAAAAATATTGAGGTTACTGGAGACCATAATGTGGGTGCACTATTGGGACATTGTGGTTACTCAACAATAGAAAATTGCTCCGTTATAGGAGACGATAAAATAACAGGCACATGGAATGTAGGTGGTCTGGTTGGATATGCAAACAAAACAACAATAACAGACAGCAATACATCGGTGGATGTGAGTGGCAATGGATGCGTAGGTGGTCTGGTTGGTTATGGAGGAAATCATGCAATTGATATTCAAAAAAGCTACACAAAAGGTAACGTAACCGGTAAGGATTCTGTTGGCGGATTAGTTGGGCAAATTTGGAGCGACCGGTTTCAGACCATTTCAGAATGTTACAGTACTGGTATCATCAAAGGTATTTCTAGTGTAGGTGGGTTGCTAGGGGCTGCTGGAGGTGAAGAGGTATACCGATCTACCACCATCTTGGACTGTTTTACTAGGGGTTACATTATGGGTGATGAGGAGTGTGGCGGATTTATAGGTACAACATACGGGGACAAAGATAGTATCCATATAAAGAATGGTTTGTGTGCAAGTTATATTTACATTAAGGGAAAACAAATAAGTAACGGTTTTGTGGGAAAAATAACGAATATTGTTAAATTTACCAATAGTTACTTTGATAAAGAAACAACTGGTTGTTCCGCACCCCCAGAGCTAGCGTTGTCAACTAGTCAATTAAAATCAAAAGAAACATTTGCTACTTGGGACTTTGGCTTAGTTTGGAATATAAACAAAAGCTCATATCCATATTTAAGAAGAGCTGATTCACTACCTACCCATACAGTTAGATTTGAAGTAAACAATGGAAGTTTGATAGAAGCACAGGAAGTACAAGCTGGAGTAAGAGCAACAAAACCTACTGACCCAACACGTGTAG
>JAVBJQ010000035.1:0-6116 GCA_031546905.1 Eubacteriales bacterium
CTACACGTGTTGGGTCAGTAGGTTTTGTTGCTCTTACTCCAGCTTGTACTTCCTGTGCTTCTATCAAACTTCCATTGTTTACTTCAAATCTAACTGTATGGGTAGGTAGTGAATCAGCTCTTCTTAAATATGGATATGAGCCTTTGTTTATATTCCAAACTAAGCCAAAGTCCCAAGTAGCAAATGTTTCTTTTGATTTTAATTGACTGGTTGATAATGCTTGATCCACTGGTACAGAACAAGCCGTTGTGTCTTTATCAAAGTAACTATTAGTAAATTTAACAGTACCATCTTGTTCTCCGATAAATCCACCACTTGTCTGTTTTGCTTTAATAAAACTTGTACACAGACCATTTTTTATGTGGATACTACCTTTGTTTCCGTATGTTTCACCTATAAATCCGCCACACTTCTCATCCCCGATAATTGTACTCTTAGAAATACAGTCTAAGATAGTTATGAAACGGTTTACATCATCCCCACCAGCAGCCCCAATCAAGCCACCTATACCAGAAATACCTTCAATGGTACCCGAACTGTAACACTCGGAAATGGTTTGGAACAAATCACTCGAAACATGCCCAACTAATCCCCCAACATATGTTTTTCCGGTTACGTTACCTTTGGTATAACTCTTTTCAATTTTGGTTGCCCAGTCCCCACCGCCAAAACCTACTAAACCTCCTATAACGTTATCACCACTCACAATAACAGATGTATCGCTATCTGTTATTGTTATACCCTCTGTGTATCCAACTAGGCCACCTACACAGCTTAAACCTGTTATTTCATCAGTTCCTATGACTGAGCAATTCTCTAGTATAGTGTTATAGCCTTTTCCCAATAATGCACCAACATTTTTACTTCCAGTAACTTTAATACCCTTAAGTATTATATTTTTGAATATCCCACTATCAGAATATCTAAAAAAACCAATGTTATCTTCATTCGGTAAATCTATTTCTATATTACTCATCATATATCCATTTCCATCAAACACACCATCAAATCTACTAATGGGGGTAAATGGATTATAATCGAAATCAATATTTTTTACTTGTCTACAATACGTACCATGTCCTAGATCTTCTATTTGTTTTAGATCTTCTGCACTTGTAATTTCAAATGGTCTTTTCTTGCTCCCATCCCCCTTCAAGTAGCTACTACCTGTAAATTTTCGTTCTCTTATATAGGGGTGTAAACCTTCATCATCATCATACCAGTCATTTTGAAAATCCCAGCCTATAAAATTATTCTTTTGCATAAACTGCATACTTGTAAGCGCTTGTGCTATCGGTGTTGACAGGCCGGTTATTGTACTATCAAAATACGAACTTGCAATATCAGATGTTGAATTGGCAATAATTCCACCAACATTAGCATTAGCTGTAATTTTACCGATATAAAATAAATTTTTCTTTGTTATGTTTGGACTAGGACTGTTATAGCCAACAATTCCACCGCAATAACTTAATCCTGTTACATTTCCCATGGCATAGTCATTTTCTAACCTTACATTTGGGGACCCAATTCTTCCAATTAACCCACCTAATCTTGTAGCTGTGCCGATGCCTGTAACATTGGCATAACTGTAACATTTACTGATTAATTCATCTGTACCATGAGTATAACCAATTAAACCACCAATATTTATAGGTCCACTTATATCTCCCAAAGAAAAGCTACTTGTGACATCCCCAGTATTATCACCAACAACCCCACCAATCGAAGTGGTTGCTCCTTTAACTGCGATGTCAGAACTACTTAATGTTAACGAACCATATTCCTTACTCCCAATAAGTCCACCAACATTGGAACTTCCTTGAATTACTCCGGATCCATCAATTGTACAGTTATTTACTATACCCTTTTTTATATAGCCAACTAATCCACCAGTATTATCTTTTCCAGAAATATTAGCATTTTGAATCCGTATATCATTAAAATTTGCTGTATCCGCACATCCAAACAAGCCTATATAGTCCATTTCAGCTTTTTTTATTTCCAAGTTTAATATAGATCGATTACCACCATAAAACTTTCCTTTAAATGGAGCTGATTTTGTGCCTATAGGTGTCCACTCGATATCCTTTAAGTTTATGTCAGCTGTTAATTTATAAGTTGCTGATAAATTGGATGATATTTCTTTTAGTTGCTCAGCAGTTGAAATTTGATATGGGTCTTCAGCAGTTCCAGAACCTTTCCCCGAGAAGGCAAAAGCCTTCACGTTCATGGATAAACATATCATAAAAAATAAAAATAAAGTCCTCAAAACATTAGTTGCTTTCTTCACGCAATCGCTCCTTTGTCTTTTGTTAAGTCTACATTTCTACATATTTTTCTTGCTACGATACCCCCAATTTGTAAAAAATAGTAAAAATTTTGCAAAAACAACTGATAATTTTATTACTATGCTTTGGTAATAATCTCTAACTTTATATTTATATTCCTCCTTAAAATATAAAAAATATGTAAAAAAACCATTACAATTTAAATAAAACGATATAAAAATACAAAAAAATACTATTTTTTAGGGAAAATTCACTATAACACATGGTTAAATTATTTTCAATAATTTTAAAATGAAAACTTCGTAAAATGCATAAGAATTTACTCTAAGTATAATCCAAAGATTTAAAATTTTTTAAAGGGTCATATGAGGTGGGCAATGCACTTAGATAGATTATAACCAATTCTAAAGCGGTTTCTGGAATTGAATAGGTTATACTAAATTGGACAGAAAAATTAAGGTCATATTAAAATAGACAAAAAAATAATTGAAGGATAAAAAATGACTGGATTAAAAGAAGATAGATAATTGTAGCAATAAACGATTTTGTCTACATTTGGTATAACCATGTCAGGCCTCATACATTTAACCGTGGATTGACTCCTTTTGAAGCTCGGTATGAAAATTCGAAATATTAAACCGTAGTGTTACAAAAACGCTTGACCATTACATTATATTAATATCTAAGCAAAATTGCAAAATTAGATTATATTAGTGAGTTCTAGTAGCAAAACAATATAAACACCTAGTCCAATATACGGAGTTAAAGGGGCTTTCACAGAAAAAGATTTATCTTTTACTATTAGAAAAATCATAGGAAAGAGGCTAATTATCGCTGAAAATAAAATAATAATTACTATACTTTTTAATCCTAGTAGCAGTCCTAAACAAGCAATTAACTTAATATCTCCGCCCCCCAAAGCCATTGTGTCTTTGCTTTTAAATAATTTTAAAATCCATTCACCGATTACTGCGCAAAAATAAAACATTCCACCCGAAACTATAAAACCTAAAAATCTATCAAAAATAAAGTTTAGATCCGATATATGTGTAATTATATTGAAAAGTCCTAAAAGTAGCAGTGATAAATTTAAAATATCTGGAGCTAACTTCATCTTAAAATCTATAAAACTTATTTGAATTAAAATAATGATTAGTGCTATTTCTATATAGTAACTGACGTTATTATAAAATGGTTTGTAATAAAAATAAATTAATAAAAAAACTCCTGCAGCTAATACCGCAAGAGTTTCTTCCATTTTATATCCTTTATGCTTCATTAGCTTACAAAGATACCATTCTGCTACTACTGCAATTACAAATATTGAAAAATATATTAAATACGTCATCTTATGCCCCTTCTATGGCTTCATATCATTTATAATTCGATTCACCGTGCTACGGCTTAATTGAGTTTGACGGACAATTTCAGCAATTCTAATACCTTGCTTGTACATAGCTTCAACAACAACAGCTTTATCTGTTCGCTTATTTGGTCGACCTCCACTTCTGCCTCTTGCCTTAGCTGCTTGCAGACCTTCTTTTGTTCGTTGGCTTATTAGATCACGCTCAAATTGAGAAAGTCCAGCAAATATAGTAAACATAAGCTTCCCTTGTGGCGTTGTTGTATCTATCCAATTTTCTTTTAGAGATTTTATATCTGCACTTTTATTTTGTATTTTTTCAACTATTTCAAATAAATCTTTCGTACTTCTACTTAACCTCGTTAAATCAGAAAAAATTACAAGATCACCATCTTCTAACTCGTCTATTAATTTATTCAGTTCTTGACGTTCTTTTTTTGTGCCTGTTATTTTCTCCTGGTAAATATTTCTTTTGTCTACCCCCGCATTAATTAGAGCATCTATCTGACGGTCTAGGTTTTGTTCCACTGTACTAACTCTAGCATACCCTACAAGCATTTTTTATCACCTTCCATGCCTTTATTTTCAATTTCAGTGTTTCATAAACGTTGCAAAATAGTAATTAATTATGATACCTTTCATGAAACATTTTTATCGTTTTAAACCCTACTAAAATGGTAATTAAGAAAACTGTTTTTTAAACGGTGGTTTTTGGATACCCTAAATGGATTTTTAAAACCTTAGAATTTGTAATTAAAAAAAGACTAAAATAGTCTTTTTTTAATTACTCAAACTGTGTGTAAACATAAATTTCATAGATTGAAACTACAATATATAATTGAATTATATTGATAGCTAACTATACATTGTAGTTTTAAAATTAAGAATTTTTGTTTTCACACAACCTCTTATATTATGTAATTATTATTAAAATTAAAATTGTGTAACTAATTATTTTTCTTCTGTTCCAGCAACTTGTTCATTTGTTTCTATTTTTAATGTATTAGCCTGCTGATTTTGGTCTAAATCTTTTTTCATTTTTATATAAACAAGCATATTACTTTCAGCTTGTTTATAGTGTACACAACGTTTTATAAGTTTCTGCTCATGTTGTGATAAATTCTCTATTTGCTGAGCATTAAAATCTGAAATTTTATTATATAAATCTTTTGCCTTTGTTGCTATATCTTTTATATTTTTTTTGAAAAAACTAAACTGATTAAAGAGTATAATTCTATAATTTTCATTTTCTTCATCCAAAATATCAAAATTAACTAATTCACTTTCTGGAATTGGTATCATATTATTTAAATTAATTACACCGTATTTTCCACCATTTATTTTGATAAAATCTTCATTATTTTTCATTGTTTTATGTTTCTCTTTGGGCGAAGACAATGGGATAAAATAATTTATCTCACTTACTTGAAATATAACACCAACATAAGGTCTTGCTTCACTTTTATTTTCACGTATGTTACTATCGTACTGTGATAAGTAATCTATATATGAATCAGTGATGTGATAAAACCTAATACTCATAATATTATTTCCATCCTTTGTAAAAAAATAGGTAAAGGGTAGGATAATACTATCCCACCCTTTACACGCCTTCAGTTCCTCACTTATATGGTAGAGGCTCACCGCTCTTTCAGTTCCTCACTTATATGGTAGAGGCTCACCGCTCTTTATGCTTATTTGTTTATAATCTTATTTTACATTCAATATTGGAAAGCATTAATTTCATATGATTCCAAGTAAATTCAGTATATATCAGGTAAATACCTTTGTCAATATAACGTACTTAAGAAAAATACTTTTTCTTGATACTACTATATTCTAATACAGAGAATTTGATTCATAAAACTATTTTTGAATATCAGATACTTGTATCATCAATCCTTTATCATCCCGTTGGCAATAATACTCCCGCCTCTAAGGCGGCGAGATGAATTGCCAAGGTCTTAATCTTTGTACTTTAAAGCTGTATTATGGTATAATCAATTCATAAACAAAGTGAGGTGAACCCCATGAATAAAGCCTATAAATTCAGAATATATCCCAATATAGAACAACAAGTGCTAATTGCAAAAACGTTTGGTTGCTGTCGTTTTGTCTATAACAAAATGCTGGGTGAAAAAATTGAATATTATCAAGAAACTGAAAAATCATTGAAAGTAACACCCGCTAAATATAAAACTGAGTTTGAATTTCTAAAAGAAGTTGATAGCCTTGCTCTTACAAGTGAGTGGGTTCATCTCGAAACAGCATACAAAAATTTTTTTAGAGATAAAAGTATGGGTTTCCCTAAATTCAAAAGCAAACATAGAGATAAAAAAACCTATACAACCAATTGTGTGAATAACAATATCCGAATAGAGGGAAAATATACACAGTTGCCTAAACTAGGGAAAGTCCAAATAAAGCAACATAGGGAAATTCCAAATGGCTATATTTTAAAA
>JAVBJQ010000087.1:0-18439 GCA_031546905.1 Eubacteriales bacterium
AAAATAAGGACAACGGAAAGAAATAAAATTCTTTCTGCTGTCCTTATGGAATATAAATAAAATATAAATAGTAAGTTCAAAAAAAATAGAAAATAAATTAGAAAAGGAATTATATATTTTTTTGTATTTGTCATTCATTAAAAACATTTTTATACCCCTCCAAAATTTATTCTAAAGAATTTTATTTCTTTCCGTTGTCCTTATTTTTTATTGTAATTTAAAAGCACTATTGAAAAAATTACCGGTATTAGGGGGGATTTTTATGTGGAATAAAAAAGATTTGCTTGGTATAAGAGAAATGAGTAAGGAAGAAATTTTTACAATATTAGATACAGCCAAAGAAATGAAAATTAAAATTGACCACAGTGATAAACGTGATGACTCCTTAAAAAGTGAAAGTGTCGTAACGGTGTTTTTTGAAAATAGTACAAGAACAAAAATGTCTTTTGTGCTTGCTGGAGAATATTTAGGGGCAAAAGTAGTGGATTGTCTTGTTTCGGCTAGTAGTGTGAACAAAGGTGAAACGCTGATTGATACGGGAATCAATTTAGACCAAATGGGAACGGGCTGTATTGTGATTCGCCACCAAATGACAGGCGCAGCTCATCTGCTAGCAAAAAATGTGAAAGCCTCTGTTATAAATGCTGGGGACGGAATAAACGAGCATCCAACACAAGCATTATTAGATTTTTTTACGATATATGAAAAGTTAGGAAGTTTTGAAGGGTTAAAAGTTGCAATTATCGGGGACATCAATCATTCAAGAGTTGTAAGAAGTAACATTTTCGGACTTAAAAAACTAGGAGCAAACGTAGTTTTAGCAGGGCCATCTACGTTGATCTCCTCTGATATGAAGGCATTAGGAGCAGATGTTACAACCGATAGAAGAGAAGCACTAGAAAATGCCGACGTTGTAATGGGACTTAGAATACAGCTAGAGCGTCAAAAAGCAGCGGCTTTTCCTGATTTAAGGGAATACAAACATTTTTTTGGAATCGATAGTGAAATGTTAAAATTAGCAAAAAAAGACGTTTTGGTCATGCACCCGCAACCATTAAACCGTGGAGTTGAATTTACAACGGATGTAATTGAAGGAAAAAATTCTGTTTTAAATGAACAAGTGAAAAATGGAGCAGCTGTTAGAATGGCAATTTTAAAATTACTTTTGGGGGGAAAATAATGATGAAGACTGTGATAAAAAACGGAAGGTTGCTAAATCCAGCTACCAACACAGATGAACTGTTAGACATTTTAATAGAAGATGACAAAATTTTAAAAATAGAGAAAGATATAAAAGAAGAAGCGGAAATAATTGATGCAAAAGGTTGCTGGGTTACGCCAGGACTCATTGATGTTCATGTGCATTTAAGAGAACCAGGATTTGAACATAAAGAAACAATTGCAACAGGAACAAGAAGCGCTGCCATGGGTGGCTTCACAACGGTTTGTTGTATGCCAAACACTTCACCAGTCATTGATAACGAAATTTTAGTGGAGTACATCAAATTAAAAACTGCAAGAGAAGGCGTTGTAAATGTGCTTCCCATTGGAAGTATAACAAGAGGTCAACTAGGTGAAGAACTTTCCAATATTGGAAAAATGGTGGAAGCAGGAGCTTGTGCAATTAGTGAAGATGGAAAAAGCGTAGATAATGCGGCACTGATGAAAACAGCACTTAAATACGCAAAGATGTTTAATATTCCTGTTCTTTCTCATTGTGAAGATCGGAAATTAGTGGGAAGTGGTCAAATGAACGCTTCAGAATTTTCACAAATGTTGGGATTAAAGGGAATTTCAAATGATTCGGAAGAGGTTTTTGTTTCGAGAGATATTATTTTGGCAGAAAGTGTAGGCGCAAAACTTCACTTATGTCACTTAAGCACAAAAGGAAGTGTAGAACTTTTAAGAAGTGCAAAAGCTCGAGGTGCAAATGTAACAGCAGAAGTTTGTCCACATCACTTTGCTCTAACAGAAAAAGCGGTGGAAGGGTATGATACAAATGCAAAAATGAATCCGCCCCTCCGCTCGGAAAAAGATGTAGAAGCAATAAAAAAAGCATTGGGTGATGGAACAATTGAAATCATTGCCACAGACCATGCCCCACATCATATAGACGAAAAAAATTGTGAATTTGATTTGGCAGCAAATGGAATTGTAGGACTCGAAACAGCCGTACCACTTTGTATAACAGAACTGGTAGAAACAAAAATAATAACACCAATAGAATTAATCAGAAAACTAACAGAAAACCCAGCTAAAATGCTAGGAATAGATAAAGGAAATATAGAAGTAGGAAAAATTGCAGATATCACCATCATTGACCCAAATGCCACGTATGAAATAGAGGTAAATAAGTTTCAATCCAAA
This sequence comes from Eubacteriales bacterium, assembly GCA_031546905.1. Taxonomy (GTDB): domain Bacteria; phylum Bacillota; class Clostridia; order Lachnospirales; family JAVBJQ01; genus JAVBJQ01. The sequence continues at coordinate 2,368 of JAVBJQ010000087.1, forward strand.
GGGAAAAATAGCCCTTTTGGTGGTAGAAAAGTTTCTGGGAAAGTGTTATATACCATTGTTGCTGGTAAAGTTGTTGTGAAGGAGGGGATGTTAGCATGATTATTGATAAGCTGATTGAAAAAATTAAATTAATGGAAAATCCCACCGTTGTTGGATTAGACCCGACAATATCATTTCTTCCAAAGTTTCTCTTAGAAGAAAGTTTTGAAAAACATGGTCAAACGCCTAAAGCAGTAGCAGAAGCTTTTTTAAAGTTTAACAAAGCCATTATTGATGAAATTTATGACATTGTTCCAGCAGTTAAACCACAAGTTGCCATGTACGAAAAGTTTGGTGCAGAAGGTGTGCAAGCCTATATTGATACGATCAGTTATGCAAAGGAAAAAGGGCTAATTGTTATCGGTGATATTAAAAGAAGTGATATCGCCTCCTCAGCAGAAGCTTATTCAGATGGACATATTGGCAGGGCAAAAATCGCCGACAATGAATTTGAAATTTATAAAGAAGATTTTGTAACGGTGAATCCTTATTTAGGGGTGGACTCCATTGAGCCGTTTGTAAAAGATTGCAAAGCTTATGAGCGAGGTTTATTTGTTTTAGTGAAAACATCCAATCCAAATAGTGGTGAGATTCAAGATTTAATGGTTGGAGAAAGAAAAATTTATGAAGAAGTTGGGCTTTTGGTTTCAAAATGGGGAAAAGACTTAATTGGAAATTATGGCTTCTCTGAAATTGGTGCAGTAGTTGGCGCAACTCACAAAGAACAAGCAAGTACATTAAGAAAATTAATGCCACACACCTTTTTCCTTGTTCCTGGTTATGGAGCACAGGGGGGAACAGCAGAAGACTTGGCTTGTTGCTTTCACAAAAATGGTCTTGGTGCAATCGTTAATTCCTCCAGAGGAATTATTGCGGCATATCAAAATAAATATAAAAATGATTTTTCTGAAAATGATTTTGCAAAAGCTGCTCGTGCGGCAGCCATCGAAATGAAATTAGACTTAGGGAGATGTATAGCTTATGTTAGATAAAACAGTTAAAGCAGTGCTTATTCTAGAAAATGGTATACGTTTTGAAGGAAAAGCCTTTGGACATATTAAAGAAGTTGTTGGGGAAGTTGTTTTTACAACAGGAATGACAGGGTATCAAGAAGCAATTACAGATCCCTCTTTTGCAGGGCAAATTGTTACATTTACATACCCCCTTATTGGAAATTATGGAATTAACTTAGAAGACATGGAGTCTAAAATGCCACGGTTAAAAGGCTTAATCGTTCGTGAAAAATGTGATTATCCAAATAACTGGCGCTGTGAAATGGATCTTGACGGATTTTTAAAACAAAATAAAGTAATGGGACTGGAAGGAATCGACACAAGAGCATTGACAAAAGTTTTGAGAAACCACGGAACCATGAAAGGCATTATTACAACAAGAGTAGATAGTCTTTCTCAAAGTCAAATTAATCAGAACTTTGAAAGTTACAGCAATAAAAATGTAGTAAGAGAAGTGACAACGAAAGAAAAATATAAAGTTGGAGGAACTGGAAAACACGTAGGGCTATTAGACTTTGGCGTGAAAAGTGGCATTATAAAGGGTCTACAAAGCAAAGATTTTAACATCACGGTTTTTCCGGCTTACACAACTGCAGAAGAAATTTTAGCTGAAAATGTGGATGCGCTATTTTTATCCAATGGCCCTGGAGATCCTAAAAGTTTACCAGAAGTCATAGAAACCATTAAGGGTTTGATTGGTAAAAAACCCCTTGTTGGAATTTGCTTAGGTCACCAATTAATAAGCCTTGCTCTTGGTGGGGACACTACAAAATTAAAATTCGGACACCACGGTGGAAATCACCCAGTAAAAGATTTAAAAACAGGAAAAATTTATATTACATCACAAAATCATGAATATGTTGTAAGCAATTTACCAGATGAAGTAGAAGCGGTGTTCACCAATGTAAACGATGGAACCATAGAAGGAATTGCCCACAAAAATTTACCGATTTATAGTGTTCAGTTCCATCCAGAAGCAGCACCAGGTCCAACAGACACAGAATTTTTATTTGACAAATTTTTGAAAATCATTGAGGGAGGAAAAACAAATGCCTAAAGACAGTTTAATTAAAAAAGTGCTTGTAATCGGGTCAGGCCCCATCATTATAGGGCAAGCAGCAGAGTTTGATTATTCAGGAACCCAATGTTGCCAAGCACTAAAAGAAGAAGGCTTAGAAGTTGTACTTGTAAACAGCAACCCAGCTACCATTATGACCGATAGAGGCATGGCACATTACACTTACATAGAACCTCTTACCATTGAATTTTTAGAAAAAGTAATTGAAAAAGAACGTCCTGACAGTGTTATTGCAGGAATGGGCGGACAAACAGGGTTAAATTTATCTTGCGAACTTTATGATGCAGGAATTTTAGATAAATATAATATTCGCGTAATCGGAACTTCTATTGGCTCCATCAAGGAAGGGGAGGACCGAGACAGTTTTAAAAAGTTAATGGAAAGAACAGGTCAGCCTTTAATTGAAAGTGAAATCGTGACAGAAGTACAACAGGGGCTTGATTTTGCAGAAAAAATTGGATACCCCATTATTGTTCGTCCAGCATATACCCTCGGTGGAACCGGTGGGGGAATGGCTGACAATCAAGATGAACTAAAAGAAATTTTGACATTAGGGTTAAGTTTAAGTCGTGTAGGGCAAGTTTTGGTGGAAAAAAGTATAAAAGGCTGGAAAGAAATTGAATTTGAAGTAATAAGAGATAGTTATGGAAATTGTATAACTGTTTGTAGCATGGAAAATATTGACCCAGTTGGTGTTCATACAGGAGATAGTATCGTTGTAGCACCAGCGCAAACATTAACAGATAGAGAATATCAAATGTTACGTACCGCAGCCATTAAAATTATTAACTCTGTTGAAATTCAAGGTGGCTGCAACGTTCAGTTTGCACTTCACCCAGAAAGTTATCATTATGCAGTAATTGAAATTAATCCTCGTGTGAGCCGTTCGTCTGCCCTTGCATCAAAAGCAACAGGATATCCCATTGCAAAAGTGGCGACTAAAATTGCGTTAGGGTATGCCCTTGATGAAATTAAAAATGCAGTTACAGGAAAAACGTTTGCTTGTTTCGAACCAGTAATTGATTACTGTGTAATTAAAATTCCTAAATGGCCTTTTGATAAATTTAGAGGTGCTAAAAAAACCCTTGGAACAAAAATGATGGCAACAGGGGAAGTAATGGCCATTGCCAATAACTTTGAAGCAGCATTTTTAAAAGGGATTCGTTCTCTTGAAATTGGTCAATATAATTTGGAATTAAAAGCATCAAAAGAAAGAACCATCGACGAATTGAAAAAGAGAGTTCAAATTCCAGATGACGAAAGAATTTTCGACTTAGCCGAAATGATTAGAAGAAATTACAGAATGGAAAAAGTATGTGAAATAACAGGATTGGACCCATTCTTCATTAAAAAAATAAAAAATATTGTGGATATGGAAGAGGCATTAAAATCTATTACCATTGAAACCATTACAAAAGAGATGTTGAGAACTTATAAAGAAAAAGGTTTTTCCGACAAAGGAATTGCTGATTTAATGAATTGTAAACCAGCAGAAGTTTATGCAAAGCGTAAGTCTTTCCACATTGAACCAGTTTACAAAATGGTGGATACTTGTGCTGGAGAATTTGAAGCGTTAACCCCGTATTATTATTCAACTTATGACTACGAAGATGAAATCAAAGTAACGGATAAAAATAAGGTGCTTGTTATTGGCTCAGGTCCTATTAGAATTGGACAAGGAATTGAATTTGATTATTGTTCTGTTCATAGTATCATGGCGCTTAAAAAAGAAGGAATCGAGACGATTATTGTTAATAATAACCCTGAAACGGTTAGTACAGATTTTGACATTTCAGATAAACTTTATTTTGAGCCATTAACGGAAGAAGATGTGTTAAACATTGTTGAAAAAGAAAAACCAAATGGGGTAATTTTACAGTTTGGTGGTCAAACGGCCATTAAACTAGCTGGTTTCTTCCGTGAAATGAACATAAAAATTTATGGAACAGAACCAGAACAAATAGATGCAGCGGAAGACAGAGAAAAATTTGATGCACTTCTTGAACAATTAAATGTTAGAAGACCAAAAGGAAAAGGGATTTGGACGTTAGAAGAAGGCATTACAGTGGCAGAACAATTGGGTTACCCTGTGTTGGTTCGTCCTTCTTATGTACTTGGTGGTCAAGGAATGCAAATTACCTATGATGTTCAAGATTTAAAAGCATATTTGGTAGAAGCGTTTAAACGTGATGCCAAAAATCCTGTTTTGATTGACCGCTATTTAAATGGACGTGAAATTGAAGTGGATGCCATTTGTGATGGAACGGACGTATATATTCCAGGTATTATGGAACATCTTGAAAGTGCTGGTATTCACTCCGGTGACAGTATTTCCATGTACCCACCACAAAATGTTTCTGACAAAATAAAAGAAGAAATTTTAGAAGTAACCAAAAAGCTTGCCGTAGGCCTTTCTGTAATCGGGATGATTAACATTCAATTTATTGAATTTAAAGGGGAACTGTATGTAATCGAAGTAAATCCTCGGTCAAGTAGAACCGTTCCATATATTAGTAAAGTGACAGGTGTTCCCATTATAGACATCGCAACAAAAGTAATGTTGGGAGAAACCCTTCAAGGTTTAGGATATGGAACAGGCATTTGCAAAGAATCAAAAATGTTTACTGTAAAAGTTCCTGTGTTCTCTACTGAAAAACTTCCATTGGTAGAAGTAAGCTTGGGGCCTGAAATGCGTTCAACAGGAGAGGTTTTGGGAATTGGGTATACCCTCAACGAAGCCATGTACAAAGGATTTTTAGCAGCAAAGGTTAAAATTCCAAAAAGAAACAGTACGATTTTAGCAACCATCAGACCACATCAACAAGAAGAATTTGTTGCGTTAGCAAAAAGATTTGCGGCATTTGGTTGTAAATTTTTAACGACAAAAGGAACTGGAAAAGTGCTAAATGACAATGGAATCGAAACCAACACTATTAAAAAAATCAGTGAAGGTGTGCCAAATATTTTAGATGTTATTCGTGGGGGAACCATTGATTTAATTATAAATGTGCCAAGTAAAAGCAATGATGTTGAAAGTGATGGCTTTAAAATCAGAAGAACAGCGTCAGAATGTCAAGTAAGTCTTTTTACATCATTAGATACAGTAAGAGCGTTGCTGGACATTATGGAAAGTGGAATAGATTTTAAAGATCTTCCTGTTATTGCACTTGGAGGGGTAGAATGAAAGTCTTACAGGCGACTGTTTTAAAAAATGAAAAAATAATAGACAATATTTTTGACATAACCCTTCTGGCAAATGAAATTGCCCAAGAAGCCAAGTGTGGCCAGTTTGTAAATTTTTATTGCAAAAGTGGTGACAAAATATTGCCACGCCCTTTAAGTATTTGTGAAATAGACAAAGAAAGAGGAACGCTGAGAGTCGTTTATGCAGTTGTGGGAAAAGGAACAGAAGAATTTGCACAGTTAAAACCAAATGACACCATCAAAATTATGGGGGCATTGGGAAATGGTTTTGCAGTTTCTAGTAACGTTTTAGAACATCTTATTGTAGGTGGCGGAATTGGAACTCCCCCTCTACTAGAACTTACAAAAAGTTTGAGGGGAAATGTGACAGTCGTGTTAGGTTTTCGTTCTAACCCTATTTTGGTGGAAGCATTTGAAAAATTAGGTGCAACTGTTTTGGTAGCAACAGACGATGGAAGTGTTGGTGTGAAGGGAAATGTAATTACGGTTCTCAACAGCCTTGATAAAACATTTGACCATTTATATGCTTGCGGACCTACCGTTATGTTAAACGCAGTTTCAAAATGGGCAAATGAAAAAAAAATAGATGCACAAGTTTCACTAGAAGAAAGAATGGCTTGCGCAATTGGTGCTTGCGTTGGCTGTGTGGTTAAAATAAAAGATGCCACTTCTGCTGGGGAATTTTCCTACAAAAAAGTTTGTAAAGATGGACCGGTTTTTAAAAGTGACGAGGTGATATTTGATGAATAAACTAAATGTTTCTATCGCTGGTGTTGAATTTAAAAATCCTGTTACAACTGCATCGGGGACTTTTGGAAGTGGCAGGGAATTTTCAGAATTTATTGATTTGAATCGCCTTGGTGCCGTTACAGTAAAAGGCGTTGCAGATGTTCCTTGGAAGGGGAACCCAGCGCCACGAATTGCCGAAACATATGGCGGTATGCTAAACAGTGTAGGCCTTCAAAACCCTGGGGTGGAGCATTTTATCAAAGAAGATATTCCTTTTTTACGCCAGTTTGGTACTAAAATTATTGTAAATGTTTGCGGACATACGATTCCAGAATATGTTTCAGTTGCTACAGCATTGCGCGGTCAAGATGTAGATTTGTTGGAGTTGAATATTTCCTGCCCAAATGTTTCGGCTGGTGGCATCACATTTGGAACAGATTTGAAAATGGTTCATGCAGTTGTTTCAGAAGTGAAGAAAGCGGCTGATAAGCCTCTAATTGTAAAGTTAAGCCCTAATGTAACAGACGTGGCAGAAATTGCAAAAACAGCAGAAGCGGCAGGAGCAGATGCCGTTTCTTTAATCAATACATTAATGGGAATGAAAATTGATATTTATAAAAGAAAGACTGTGCTGGCAAATAAAATGGGCGGTTTATCGGGTGGAGCCATTAAGCCTGTGGCTGTTAGAATGGTTTATCAAGTTTGTAAAGCAGTTAACATTCCTGTTATTGGAATGGGTGGAATTGCAACTGCGGAAGATGCCCTAGAATTCATTATGGCTGGTGCCTCTATGGTGGCAGTGGGAACTGCCAATTTTTCCAATCCATTTGCTACCGTTGAGATTATTGATGGATTAAATGAATATCTTGATAAGTTTGGTGTGGGTCATATTAATGAGATAAAGGGAGTTATTCAATAGATTTTTTATACAGATTATAACGTTAAAAATTCAGTATTAGAAAAAAGATAGAAACGGATGGAGGGCTTGTCATAGAATTTCGACAAACGGTACAGTTAGATGTAACAGAAGTAATGACAATCATAAAGCAAGCTCAGCAATTTTTAAAAGAAAATAATGTGGATCAGTGGCAGGGAGACTACCCGAATACAGAAACAATTATAAATGACGTAGCTCAAAAAATTGGATATGTTTTAGTTCATAATGAGAAAATTGTAGGAACAGTAGCAGTCTCTTTTGATGGTGAAGAAACCTACAACACCATTTATGATGGCAAGTGGAAAAGTAATGAAAAGTATGCAGTGGTACATAGAATTGCAATTCACAATGACTGTAGAGGTATGGATTTGGCGACTACCATCCTAAAAAATATTGAGCAGATGTGTCTAAGAGAAGGCATACACAGTATTAAAATAGACACCCACAAAAAAAATTTGGCGATGCAGAAATTAATGCAGAAAAATAATTTTGAGTATTGTGGTATTATTTATCTTGCGGACGGTAGTGAGAGAATTGCTTTTGAAAAATTATTATAGCAAATACAAGGAGGAATATTATGTTATCAAGAGAACAAGTTGAAAAAATTTTGATTGACACAGAGGTTCTTTTAAAGGGGCATTTTTTATTAACATCAGGGAGACATTCAGACCAGTATATGCAGTGTGCAAAAATTTTACAATATCCAAATTATGCAGAAGAAATTTCCAAGCATTTAGCAGCGCAATTTCAAGACGATAAAATTGATATTGTAATTGGACCTGCTATGGGTGGCATTATTATCGCCTATGAACTTGCAAGACAATTAAAATGTAAAAATTTATTTACAGAACGGGTCGATGGAAAAATGGAATTAAGACGTGGTTTTACAATTCCAGCAGGCGCAAGGGTTTTGGTTGCAGAAGATGTTGTAACCACAGGCGGTTCTGTAAAAGAAGTAATAGAAAGAGTCGTGGAGCAAGGTGGCCAAGTTTGTGGAGTGGCTGTTTTAGTGGATAGAAGTAACGGGCAAACTGATTTTGGAACAAAATTTAGAGCCGCGTACACAGCGGAAGTTATTTCTTATGAAGCGGAAGAGTGCCCTCTGTGTAAGGAAGGCAAACTACCAGCCATTAAACCAGGTAGCAGAAAATAATAAAAAATAGCCATCAGAAATGAGAAATAATAATCTCAATTCTGATGGCTATTTTTTATGTAATTTTATTGTTGAGAAAAGCCAAATTTTTTTAAAGCTAAAATAATAGGAACACAAATAATAATAGTAGCAACACATTCGATAGCAGCATTTGTTGTTAGCACCGTAATAAAAATTGCTTTAACAGAAGTACCTGCCTTCTCTAAAATTTGCTTTGCATAAACAATATATAACATGGCAAAAACCATTAATGTATTTGTAAATGTTCCAACAAAAACGGGGACAATGCTTGTAATTTGGTTTTTAAATTTTAATCGTAGTAATTTATACGCAAAATAAGTGGTAATGGGTATGATAACCCTTGGCAAAATAGAAACCAATGGATTCACAAAAAATGGATCTAGTATGCCAGTTGGGGCTGTAGCCGCCACAATTAACGTAGAAAGCCCAAAGGAAAATCCTACAATAATACCAGGTGAAAGACCTAAAACAATTGCTGCTACAATGGTTGGAATGTGGGCGATGGTAAAGCTGATTAGTGGAAGTCTGATCATGCCCAGTGGTGTAAATGTCAAAATGATGGTAATCGCAATCATAATTGACGTAAAAGCTAATTTCTGAGTTGTTCTCATACAAATCTCTCCTCGCTGCCGCTCTTTCTTGAAGATGCGACGCTAAATTTTTTTATTTTTTGTTGCAGTTGCTGCTGCTCTGCCTTTGGCAGATACAACGCAATTTTTATTATATAGAAGGAATAGCCCTTCTAACAATAACGATTTTTCATAAACCACTGTGCGGTTTATTAGGGGAAAAATAATTTCTGCATATTCTCCTGTTATCACCACCGTACATTTTTCAGCAAGTTCATTTTCTATTTTATCAATCATGCCTTCTAACATAGAGGACATTCCAAAAAGTATTCCTGATTCTAAAGATTCAACAGAGTTTGATCCGATTATTTTTCGGGGTCTTTTTAAATTGATGCTGGGAAGCTGTGGTGCTTTTTTTACTAAGGCATCAAGGGAAAGTTTTAAACCAGCCATAATAACAACTCCCATATGTTGGGACTTGGCGTTAATAACACTAATGGTAGTGGCTGTACACATATGAATAATAATAACAGGCTTTTTAAATTTTGAAATAGCAGCAACAGAAGTGGCAACAAGGTCAGCACCCATTTCAGAAGGATTATCAATTAAAATGTCTAAACCTGTTTTAATGCCAGGGCCAACCACGAGACAGTGAATGGAACATAAAATTTTTATTCCTTCCCACAAAATAGAAGTCATAGAGGCAACAACCGCAGAAATAATACCGCCTGTTATTTGACTGGGGGAAATATGATAAAGTTCAATTATATTTTTTATTTTCACAGCTATTTCATCAGGGGTGTTATTCTCTCCTACAGAAATAGTTGCAGTAAACAAAAGGCAATTGTCTTGATAGGTTCCCAGTGTAATTTTTTCGTTTTCACTATTTAAAACTAAAATCATTCATAACTTCCTTTAGCATAAAATTTTCACAAAAATGCTGATGACAACAGTATAAAATAAAAGTTACAATTAATCAAGAATGTAAAAATTCCCTTTAATCATATAACTGCAAAGGAGCATATTCGGTTGGGATTGACGATAGTACAAAATTCGCCATAAAAATACATTATCTTTGTATAAATTTTACCAATATATTTCTTGATATTCGTTTTAATAAATAGTATTATAAAACTGGAGTAGTTTTAAGTTTTACCAAATAATAACAGCTAATAAAGGAGGTTATTTAGTGGAACAAGATTTAAAAGTTTTAATTGTATCATCAGAAGCCGTTCCTTATGCTAAGTCGGGCGGTCTTGGGGATGTTATCGGCTCATTACCACAAGCGCTGAAAAAAATTGGCGTTGATGTAAGGGTTGTTATTCCAAAATATAACTCAATAAAAAATGAACTTTTACAAGATTTGACATATATTAATGCTACAACCATACAGCTAGGTTGGCGGTCCCAAAGTGCTTCTATTTTTCAAAATGCTTCGGAAGTTCCAACATATTTAATCGAAAATGATTATTATTTTGGAAGATATCATTTGTATGGTTTTTGGGATGATAACGAAAGATTTGCGTTTTTTTCAAAAGCAGTAATTGAAATGCTGGATTTAATTGATTTTAAACCAGATATTATTCACTGCAATGACTGGCAAACAGGTCCTATTAGTTTGTTTTTAAAAGAAAAGTATGGAAAACTTTGCTATTTTTCAAATGTAAAGACGGTTTTTACCATTCATAATATGCAGTACCAAGGCGTTTTTGGAAAAGAAACTTTAAATCTGCTTGATTTGTCTGAGCAGAATTATAATGCTGGTAATTTAGAGTTTTATAATAATATTTCTTATATGAAAGCAGGGCTTACATATTCTGATGTAGTTACAACCGTAAGTGAAACCTATGCAAAAGAAATTCAAACAGGTGAATATGGCTATGGCCTTGACGGTGTAGTGAGAAGCAGAAGCAATGATTTATATGGCATTTTAAATGGACTAGACTATCAGTTAAACAATCCTGAAACAGACCATCGAATGTATGAAAATTTTGGGATTAATAACATTTGGGTGAAGAAAAATAATAAAATCCAACTGCAAAGGGAACTAAACCTTCCCCAAAGAGATGTACCTATGTTTAGTATTGTTTCTAGGTTGGTAGACCAAAAGGGATTGGATTTAATTGAGAGAGCTTTTGGCTTGTTAATGGAGAAAGATATTCAAATTGTTATTTTGGGAACAGGTGACGGACGTTATGAGCATATGTTCCATCAAATGGCAGCACAACATAGTGAAAAAGTTTCCATCAACACTCGATTTGATGATACACTTGCTCAAAAAATTTATTCTTCCAGTGATTTGTTTTTTATGCCTTCGCGTTTTGAACCTTGTGGGTTAGGACAAATCATTGCCATGCGTTACGGAACAATTCCGGTGGTAAGAAAAACAGGGGGATTGGCGGATACGGTAGTCCAATATAATCCTGATAACAGAACAGGTACAGGCTTTATATTTGAAAATTATGATGTTGGTGGGCTCATGTGGGCGGTTAATTATGCACTTGCGGTTTACGAACGTGGGCAACAGAATGGCGAGTGGAATCAATTGGTTCAAAATGCGCTTTCGGTAGATTTTTCATGGAATAAATCCGCTGAAAAATATGTGGAGCTTTATTTAAAAATCAAAAATAACGGATAAAAGAACAGGCATAGCTTGATTATTATCCGTAACAACTATCATTACACAAAAGAGGACATGAATTTATATTCATGCCCTCTTTTTACGAAGAATAGGACAGGAACACAGGAATTTTTAAAAAACACTTGAAAATTTATACGTTTTCATGTATAATTATACAAAATTAGTTAGTGTTGTAACAAATAAATTTTATAAAGGGGAGAATATAATGAAAAAATTTTTAAAGAAAAGTGTTGCATTTATGGCATGTGGGATAATATTAGCTTCGGTTTTGACAGGGTGTAAGGCCAGTAGCAAAACGGTTGTAATGGGGACAAATGCTGCATTTCCTCCTTTTGAATATTATGATGGGGATAAAATCACAGGTTTTGATGTTGAAATCGCTCAACAAGTTGCGAAAGAATTAGGGGTTGAGCTAAAGATCGAAGATATCGCATTTCAAGGTTTAATTACTTCCCTTGAAAGCCAAAAAGTTGACTTTGTTGCAGCGGGTATGTCCATTAATGAGGACCGTAAAAAAAGTGTAGATTTTTCCGATTCATACTATGAAGCGAGCCAAGTTATTATTGTTCCAAAAGATAACGAAGCTATTAAAGGTGAAGAAGATTTAAAAGGTAAAAATATAGGCGTTCAAATTGGAACCACTGGTGCTGACGTTGCTCATGGGATTGAAAATGCGAAAGTAGTGGAATTTAATACAGGATTTGCTGCTATTATGGATATGCAAAATGGTAAAATTGATGCAGTTGTTTTAGATAGTGAACCTGCTAAAAACTTTGCCAAAGCAAATGATAAAATTAAAGTGCTTGATAAAAGCCTTACAACAGAACAATATGCTATTGCTGTTAAAAAAGGAAATGAAAAAGTTTTAAAAGCAGTAAATAAAGCGTTAAAAGAGTTAAAAGATTCTGGAGAATATGATAAATTGTTTGAAAAATATTTCAAATAAACTTCCCAATAAGTTTATAACAGGTTTATCAACAGTTTTTTTTAGAATATACGGCTTATGCACAGGCTTATGAACATTATCCACAGGGATAACTTGTGATATTAATTTACTTCTAAAAATATGAAATGTGACACCAATGAGTAGGTGTTTGAAAATTGATTTTTCAAACACCTAGTAGCATGAATTATTGTCGAGGTTTTAAGAACGGGGAGAACGACATTGTCGGTTTATGAGATTTTTTTTGGAAATGATAGATATAAATATATTATTAAAGGGTTAGAGTTTTCACTTGCTGTTACAGTGTTGTCATGTGTGATTGGGATTTTAATGGGGATTCTAATTGCTAGCTTAAGGCTTTCTAATGATTTTCTATCGGAAAGTAAATACAAAAGATTTATGAAATATAATCCATTGGTAAAACTTGCTACTATTTATGTAGATATTATTCGGGGAACGCCTGTTATGGTTCAGCTGATGATTGTTAGTTTGATTTTTGTGGGACCTTTGAGAGATACACCTCGTCTTGTTATTGCAAGTATTGCATTTGGAATTAACAGTGGAGCTTATGTTTCTGAAATTATTCGCTCGGGGATTCAAGGGCTTGATAAAGGGCAAGTGGAAGCATCAAGAGCTCTTGGTATGCCTTATGGAATGACCATGAAAAATATTATTTTGCCACAGGCAATTAAAAATACATTGCCTACATTAGTGAGTGAATTTATTATTTTGTTAAAAGAAACTTCTGTTGCTGGATTTATCGGTGGCTTTGATTTGTTGCGTTCAGCGGATATTATTACAAGTCAAACCTACAGAGGATGGCCTCCGCTTATTGTTGTTGCCATTATCTATTTTATTTTAACGAGTACGTTTACTTTCTTTATGCGTAAAGTGGAAAGGAGGCTTGCTCAAAATGATTAAAATAAATAATCTTGTAAAAAAATTTGGTAAGCTAGAAGTTTTAAATGATATAACGGAGCATATTGATAAAAGTGAAGTGGTGGTTATTATTGGGCCTAGTGGCTCGGGAAAATCCACTTTTTTAAGATGTATCAATTTAATTGAAAAGCCAACCAGTGGAACGATTTCCATTGAAGGGGAAGAAATTACTTCTGACCAAGTGGATATTAATAAACTGAGAAGAAAAGTAGGAATGGTGTTTCAACATTTTAATTTGTTTCCCCATATGAATGTGCTTAGTAACATCACATTGTCTCCCATGAAAGTAAACGGTTTATCAAAAGCAGAAGCAGAAAAAATTGCTTACGAACTGTTAGATAAAGTGGGACTTCGTGAAAAGGCACTGGTGTTTCCTAATAAGTTATCAGGGGGTCAAAAACAAAGGATTGCCATTGCAAGAGCGTTAGCAATGAATCCTGACATAATGCTTTTTGATGAACCCACCTCAGCCCTTGACCCAGAAATGGTGAAGGAAGTGTTGGATGTTATTAAAAGTCTTGCTGGTGAGGGAATGACAATGGTCATTGTAACCCATGAAATGGGTTTTGCCAAAGAAGTGGGAACAAGACTTTTCTTTATGGATAACGGAACTATTTTGGAGCAAGGAAATCCCAAAGATGTTTTTGACAACCCAAAAGAGGAGAGAACAAAATTATTTTTAAGTAAAGTGTTATAAAGAATAAAAAAATTGAAGGATTTTTCATTTGTTTGTAGAATTATATTCACATGTATCCTAGTATAAACTTTATGTTTTTGTTTACAATATAAAAATTACTAGAGAGGGATACATTCTATTCCAAATGAAGGGAGCTGTTTTTTATGCGTTATGTTATAACAGGAAAAAACATTGATGTTACAGAAGCGTTAAAAGAAAAAATAATTTCTAAGATGGAAAAGTTAGAAAAACTTTTTCCAGAGGATGTAACTGCTAATGTAACTTTTAGTGTTGTGAAACTGGATCAAATTATTGAGGTTACCATTCCTTTAGGCAAGCGTCTTTTAAGAGGGGAAGCAAGAAGTTTTGATATGTACTCCTCTATTGACGAAGTTGTGGATATTTTAGAAAAGCAAAGAATTAAATACAAAGATAGATTAAGAAGCAAAGCAAGAAAAGATGTTTCCTTTAAAGAAGAATATGTTCAACATTTTAATCATACAGATGAACATATGAATCAAGAGGAGGAAGGCTACAAAATAGAAAAAATTAAGCGTTTTGCCCTTAAACCAATGGACTCAGATGAAGCTGCCATGGAGATGGAACTTTTGGGTCATAGTTTCTTTGTTTTTAGAAACGGTGAAACTGACGAAGTGAATGTGGTTTATAAAAGAAAAAATGGCACTTATGGGCTTATTGAACCAGAATTTTAATAAATTAAATGACGTTATTTTAGACTTCTTGCATATTGCAAGAAGTCTATTTTATAAGTTGCTTCTGTATATCAGCAATAAAATACAACATAAAAATGATGGAGGTTATGATGGATTACAAAAATTTGAAATTTGAAACATTACAATTACACGCAGGTCAACAACCTGACCCAACCACTGGTTCAAGAGCTGTTCCGATTTACTTAACATCTGCCTATGTTTTTAACAATACGGACCACGCTCAAAATTTATTTGGATTAAAAGAAGCTGGTAATATTTATACAAGAATCGGAAATCCAACAACAGATGTTTTGGAGCAAAGAATGGCTGCCCTTGAAGGTGGTGTTGCTGCGCTTGCTGTTGCTTCTGGTGCTGCGGCCGTTTTGTATTCTATTCAAAATATCGCTGGTGTGGGTGATAATATCGTGAGTTCTTCTACTATTTATGGTGGAACTTATAATTTATTTAGACACAACTTACCTAGATATGGTATTACCACCAAGTTTGTTGACTGTGACTATGTAGAAGAGTTTGACAAAGCAATTGACGAAAAAACAAAGGCAATTTTTGTGGAGTCTTTAGGGAATCCAAATGGAAATATTGCAGACATAGAAAGCCTAGCAAAAATAGCCCACAAACATAAAATTCCTTTAATTGTAGACAATACTTTTGGAACACCCTATTTGATTAGACCGTTTGAATTTGGTGCTGATATTGTCGTTCACTCAGCTACAAAATTTATTGGTGGTCATGGAACCGTTATTGGTGGGGTTATTATTGACTCTGGGAAATTTAATTGGGAAGAAAGTGGAAGATTTCCATTCTTAACTGAAAGTGATGAAAGTTATCATGGTTTAAGTTATACAAAAGATATTGGTGCAGCAGCATATATTTTTAGGGCAAGAGTACAACTTTTGAGAGATATGGGAGCTTGCATTTCTCCATTTAACGCTTTTATGTTGCTACAAGGGCTTGAGACACTTTCCTTGAGAGTGGAAAGACATATTGAAAATACCAAAAAGATAGTGGAGTACTTATCAAATAACAGTTTTGTGGAAAATGTAAATTATGCGTCTCTTAAAAGTAGTAAATATTATGATTTGTCACAAAAATATTTCCCTGCTGGCGCTGGTTCTATTTTTACAATTGATATAAAAGGTGGAAAGCAAGAAGCAAAAACATTGATTGATAATCTTAAAATATTTTCACTCCTTGCCAATGTTGCTGATTCAAAATCCCTTGTGATTCATTCAGCGACCACAACTCATTCCCAATTGAATGATGAAGAACTTCTTAGTGCTGGTATTAAACCATCCACTATTAGAATTTCTGTTGGAACAGAACATGCAGACGATTTAATTGCTGATTTAGAGCAAGCATTTAATGTGTTAAAATAAATAAATGAAAACAGCCTTGG
>JAVBJQ010000080.1:0-6767 GCA_031546905.1 Eubacteriales bacterium
AATGAATACCGCCCATAGTGCAGCAGAAGCAGTAAGGGCTTTAGATAAAGCTGGGGTTCAATCTAATAAAACGCCCACATCTGCCACTACTTCAAGCACTAAAACAACGAATTCTTCCACAGGTTCTTCCACGAGTACCCAAACATCAAGTTATTCAAGTTCGGGAAATGATAAAAGTTCATCAGCTACAGCATCTGAACCAAGATCACTTCTAGGAATATTTGTAAAGGGGATGATGCTTGGATCTGATCTTGGTCTGGCGGTAGGAGCATCTATGGGGGGAAATACTGGTAAAAGTCCCTCTATTCCTAATAAGGGTGTAAACCCAAATGATATACGGTTCAGTCAAAGCTCTGTAAATGGTGCTGGAGAAATCACGAACAGTATGAAAGCAAATGGTTGGAAAGGTGACCCAATTGATGTGGTTAGAATGCCTGACGGTAAATTAACTGCTATTGATAACACAAGAGTTGCTGCAGCAAGACAGGCAGGTATTGATGTGCAGGCAAATATTCATGGATATAACGATCCTTTGCCAAGTAATTTTGTTGACAGATTTACGACCAAAGGCGGAGTTCCAACAACTTGGGGAGATGCAATAAACTTGAGAATTGGTAATCAGAACGCTACTTTTAGGAATACTTATCCGACTGGTTCGTTTGATATGCCGAAAGTAAACCCATAACAAAGGAGGATAATATGTATAAAGACATACTTGAATTAGAAAACAAGCTTGATAATTTCTCATTTCCAGCGTCTTATTTTAGGGTTATTGAATTGAATCTGGTTAATTATGATTATTGGTATCTTATGGACAAAAGCCAAATCTTAACGAGAAGAGAGGGATTGTTAAATCGATATCCAAATCGTAATTTAATACCGTTTGCACGCAGAGATAATAACGACGATATAGCTTGTTTTGAAGTTGGGCATGGTGAACGTGTTTTTATAGTTCATGATTTTGCTTCAGAAGGCTATGAACGAAGACAAGAATTTGATGACTTTTGGTCATGGTTTATTAGTTCAATCAAAGAATTAATTGGAATAGAATAGTTTAGGGGTCTTGTTATGAATTATACAGATTTGAGTAAGGAAATATCTTACGCTTTAAGGCACAATCCGCAAAAATATAGACTGTCTTTAAATGATGAAGGGTGGGCTGACTTATCTCAACTAATCGGTAGTCTTAGAACTGACAAGAGATTTACCGACTTATTGGAAATGGATATTTTGTCAATGATTGAATTCTCCGAAAAACACCGCCATGAAGTGTTGGATGGAAAGATAAGAGCTGTATACGGACATTCAATAAATCAGAAAATTGAGAAGAAACCCTCTGTTCCCCCTAGAGAGCTTTATCATGGAACTGCCCATAAATTCATGGATAGTATCTTTGAAATGGGCTTAGTTCCAAAAGAAAGACAGTATGTTCACTTATCAGAAGATATTGAAACAGCAATATCTGTAGGCAAAAGACGTGATGAACAGCCTGTAATACTAAAAATCGACTCAGCGAGAGCAAACGCCGATGGAATTTTATTCTATCTTGCTGATGAAAGGATTTGGTTAGCAGATTATATTCCGTCAAGCTATTTAATCTTAGCTTAACAACGACGCAAATCCCGATTAATCGGGATTTGTTGCTGTGTGTGCTTAATACTGTTTTTGCATAACTTCGATGGCAATCCGCATTCCAAAACAGAATCCCTCCACAAAGCCGTCAGCCATAGCAATTCGGCTCATATTTCCGTGTGCATCTGAAAAAGTTTGGACCAGTTCTTTTTCGGTTTCATTCAGCATCGTTAGTAGCTTTTCTTCTGTTTCAGACACAGTTTTGATTGTCCTGCCATATTTCGAGTCTCTGTCAAATGTTTTTTCGTCTGAGCTGATGTTGCCGTAATAAAATTCATGTAAAATACTTTTGCTCATTTTTCTCATCTCTTTTCAACGGACAACACTACTCTAAAGAGGTGATTCAAGCGTGGATAGTGTGCTTACTGAGAATCCAATTAATGTAGAGACTAAAGATATATTTGACGGACATATAAATATTGGGAGTGGGATAGGTGGTAAAGTAAGCGCCTTTGGAGTAGGAGCGGAAGTAGACGCGAAACGATACTATAACGTAACTACAGCGACAAATGAAGGGATACAAGAGAGTCTTGAATTTTCAGCAATGGTAAAAGCCATAAATAAGATACAAGTTGGGATAAGTGCATCTGGAACCAGGGATGTCAGTAATGGAGAAGTATTGGGTAATCAAATGTTTTTTGGTGCTAAAGTAGGAAATGTAGTTTTGGGTTGGAGTAATATTCCTTATGATAGTGATATTACAGTTGATTTTTCAATTGGAGGATATGTGGTGATAGGAGCCGAAACAGGTATAACAATTAATGTGAGTGAGTTATATCGGAGAGCTACTAATTTCATAAGAAATAGATAAAAGTGAATTAATTAAAAAAATAACCTGTGTGGAGAATTTTAATATTAAATCTTTAAAACTCCCCATAGGATTACTAAAGAAAATATTGGATAGAGGTATAGTTATGGGATTAAAACGATTAATTGCAGCAATTATAGATATGTTAATTATAATATGTCTAATTACAGTAATAAGTATTATTTTTTTAGGCATTATGAACCATAGTTTTCATTTTCAAACAAACTTTATAGATAGTAGTAAATTTTCAAGTATATTTCATGCACTGCAGATTATTCTTGTAGTAGTTCCTATAATATACTTTTTTTGCTGCGATCATTTTTTCAAGGGCAGTAGTATTGGAAAATTAAAAATGAATTTAATGGCCAGGAATATGGATATGTCAAATATAAATTTATTGATAGCTTTTTTTAGATCAATTTTAAAATTTATTTCAATAGGTATTTATCCTGCATTTATTCTCGTTTTTATTGACAAAAAAAATAGAACATTCTATGATTTTTTATTAAAAACTCACGTAACTATGAAAGGTAAAGAAAATAATGAACGTTAAGAATATTTTTGTAATAATATTTGGCATTTTGATTGTGTTATTTCCCCAATATATGCGAATGTTTAAAATTTATGATTTAGAGATAGAAAAGAAAAATTAGCCTTTTGTATTTGAAAGAATTGTTGGTATAGTATTTATTCTACTAGGAATTCTAGTAAGTATCTTGTAAGCGTAAAATAGCCAACAATCTCTACTTTTTAAACTCAAAATAATTTTTTCATTTTAGCTTCTATAATTGCTAGCTCCGGTAGTATTTTTTGCAAAGTACGCAAAAAATTTCCCTCCTTCTCTTGATAGCCCTGTTGGCTTACCTAATTTTCAAGTTTCTTTGTGTCTACTGCACTTGCGCAGATCAAACAAACTCAAGCTGGTGACGGAGGCCTTGCTGATGCCATAAGACATGAATTATCAACTGGAGAATTAGTAGGTGGAAAATCTCATATAACGAAAGCACCAGATATTTGGGAATTTCCATGATAGTTGCTTGAAAGGAATGTGTTTTTCCACGGGCGGATGTGTACTGGAAGATTTATCAATGAATGTTACTAGTAATGAGTTGAGATTTTATCCAAGTAAGGTCTCTAGAAGGGGACAACATATTGGCACATAGAACCCACCGATTCAAAAGTGATAAAGAAATTTTAAAGATAGAGGGTATCAACAACAGTTTCATCTAATTTGGGTAAGGAAGGGGTGGTTGTATCCCAAATAAATGAAAATAATCAATTGATAAAAGAAGCCGAGCAGAAGGCGAAAAACCAAGCTGTACAAAGAGAGACTAATGAATTAGTCTAATAATTTTTAAATAGTAATACTAATCATGGAATCGGTTCAAAGCACTTGAAATATCAATCTAGTATGACAGATTTTTGGTAAATAGCAGGGGGAAGTTCGTTGAAAATTAAAAAAATTACATTTCCGACCGAGTTAGTAGAAGTAAATGATATTACTAATGATAATATTGATGTATTTGTTGAGTTGGAAGATGGAAACACGTATACAATGGTGGTCATAACTCCTAAAAATATATTACAATTAATGGAATTTGATAATAAAGATTATTTTGTGGCAGGATCGCCCATGATAATTGTAAAAGAGTTAACATATGATTCCGTTTACTCAGCTTTGCGTTCATTTTGCGAGGACGAGGCATATTGGTTAAAAGAGTATTATTTATCTGGTAGTTTTAGTATTGGATTACTGAATAAAATGGTTAAAGATTTGCAAGAGGATTGAGCATAAAAGGTATAGCCTCAGTCGTAATCTTACATCTTTCGATTTAATGTAAGATTTTATTAAGAAAGGAACCATAACTTACCTCGTTGCTACTCGGGTGGTGGTTTAAAAACGTTATGTTTATTGAATCAAGCAGCAGTAGTATCATTCACAATAAACCATAAATTCTTGCACAATTTCATATGAAAGGAATTAGTTGGAATTGCAAAGGAATTTTGGGAGGTGATTAGAATGTTAGACGTAGGATATTGTAGTTTTATTATTAAAGGTACTAACCTTGATTTTATTGAAATTGAAAATAATCTTATAGTAAAGCCTTCAAAAAAATATCACAGAGGAGCACTTGTAAGCAAAGTTATTGGAGAAAATCAATTTGATGTTTTTATTATTGAAGAAAAAATTAATGAAAGTACTGCTCCTAATGAGGCTTTAGACAAACTAATTGCGTTATTGGATTTGTCAGGAGAATATCTTGAAAAACTATCATTAATAGCAGATTTAAAGGTTAAATGTTATGTTCAATCTGATTTTGCACAAGTTAATTTTATTCTTTCTCCTTCTGTGTTAACAAGACTTGCAAATATGAAGATTGAGTTTGAAATTTCAATCATATCATAGGGTGGTGTTGAATAATAGATTGGTAACACTCTTTAATACAGAAATTATTCAGACATGGGTTCAGCCATAAAAATATTGGATAAATTTTTATATTCCTTAACAGGTAGGAAACTCAATAAAACATGGATTTTAAAATTAATGGATATTCGATAACCATACTTTCATGATAACAAAGAAATTTCTTGCAGAATTTAAATGGAAACGATACACTATTTGCAGAAAAGTAAAAGTTGAAGTAGATTCTATGGGTTACGAGCCCATGGAATCTTACGCTGGTGCAAAAACCACCTAGTGTAAACGGATAACCGCTACCACAACATATCCATTATAATACATTTGTTTTTTTAAAAGTAATTTTTAAAATATGCTTTTATGTTTTGTTGTGTTTAAAATTATGGTTTATGTTGAGTGCTAGAATAAAACCCTAGCACTTTTGCTTTTCTGGATAAAATTAAGGTGCAAAGATGGAGAAAATTTTGCACCGTCGAATATCTGAAGTTTTTACAATCAAAAAATTTCAAGTATTCAGAGGTGAGGAAGAAAAAACATGAACCAACATTTTGAATCAAAAGAGCAATTAGACTTGTTCGACAACCATTTAAACTGGAGCAGCAGGATTGACGCAATCAAGAATTTCGCAAATACAAAGTAATATACCGAATAGTGCTCAAATTCCAGTAATTGAAATTAGGCCCTAAAATAAAGATTCTGACATGGTATTTTAAATACCATGTCAGATACTAATCAGCAAGGATGGTAATTATGGACAAAAAGTTACTAAGTAAATCAGTTAAAAAATTCTCAAAAAACCTTTCTCGGACTTATGGTTTTGAATTAAATAAACCAACAACGCTGGTGAAAAATTGCAATTCAATTTTACAAATTATAAGCTTTAATTTACCACCATCAGGTTTATATTGCAATATTGCAGTTCTTCCAATTTACCTTCCAACGGATGTCATATTTTATGATATTGGTACTAGGCTAAATCACTTCAAAACCAACTTATCAGGAAATTGGTGTGACGGTAATACGGAGGAAGAAATATTATGTGACTTAGATGCAATCCAAAAACTTATCGAAAGAAACGTGTTACCTTGGTTTAATGAGGTCTCAAGTCCTGTAGCCTTCATTAACATGCTTGAAAAAGAAGCTCTCGCATGAGGCTCACCGAGTAACGATGTGTCCTCCCCATCTTGACAACCTATGCATTGGATTTAGCTTTTTATTTATTAAGGAGTATGAGCAAGCAGAATATGCTTTAAGAAAAGCATTAAAAAGAACAATGGAATATGCACCTAATTTAATAAGAGTAAATCCATGGTGCTTCATACAGCCAAATCTTGAGTTGCTTGAAAATGGACAAACCGACTTGATTGAAAAGAACATCAAAGGTTATATCCAACATACATGCACAAGCCTTAAACTGGTGTAACAGGAGCAAATACAAAGCCCGACTATGTCGGGCGTTGTATTTGCTTGAATTAAAATTGCTTTTCCATGACTTCAATTGCAATCCGCATTCCCAAACAGGAACCGTCGACAAAACCGTCAGCTATAGCGACTCTGCTCATGTTGCCGTGGGCATCAGAAAAACTCTGGAACAGTTCTTTTTCAGTTTCATTTAGCAGAGTCAGTAGTTTTTCTTCTGTTTCAGACACAGTTTTGATTTCTTTGCCGTATTCCGAATCTCTGTTAAATGACGTTTCATTCGGATTGATGTTACTGTAGTATAACGTGAGTTCGATGGAATAAACTTAAAGGATGGATTTCATAAGTAAAAAAACAAAAAATATCCTCTCCTTAAAACACACAACAATTTTTTTAAAAATTATTGTGCAGTTAAAGCAATATTTGGAGTGATATGTAAGGATGGCTTTTTAGGAATGAAATGATAGGCGGCTAGTCCTGAAATCAAAT
>JAVBJQ010000073.1:0-26413 GCA_031546905.1 Eubacteriales bacterium
AAAAAAGAGAGAAAAATTTATCCTCTCTATAAAGTGCATACTGATGACGAAATTATCTGACTTACTGTTCAATATCATAGGCTACGTCATTTATTATAACTTGTTTAATTGTATGTAGCGGTATGCTTTTTCTAAAGCTCATGGACAGCGTAACATCTTTATCAGTGTCGCTACTGCTCCTAAAAGAGCCACTGCTAATAAAGGGTTTTTCATTATCATTATCTTTACTATCAGACTCCTTGCTAACAAGGATTTTTTTTCCATCCGTAAAAAGCAACTCAGCTTTATACCAATAGTGATAATTTACATTTCTTGTATCGGTGCCTTCTAAAGAAAGCCCAATTTCAGATAAATGTATTTTATGAATATTAAATTTATATTTATTGGAATTACTACCCAAGTTATCCAAATTGATTAGTTGAACAGTAGGTTTTAGAGGTACTTCAATTATTTTTTTCATTCCGCCGATAGAAAATTGTAGGTTTTTTTTTGCGTGTTTATCAGTATTTTGGTATGTTGCTCCGTTAAAACCTATCTCATAATATTTTATAAATTGCCCTCGTTGTTCCTCTAACTCTCGGAAACTATAACTACTGCCAATATGATTTAGATTCAATTGGTAAGCATTAAAGGTTTCTTTGCTTTTATCACTTATGGCTTCTATAGACGCTATTACGTCACCAACATAAGAATCTGTAACTATTTCATGTATTTTTAGTGTATAGTTTTTGTTTGAAATTGATTCGCCAACAACCAAAACTTGTGGTTCCTGAATACCAATTAACTGGCTAATTAAATTTTTGACTTTTTCGTTACCAAAGGCAAAGACACTACCACTTGTAATTAAAAAGACGACGATAGTGGCACAAGCTATTTTCGTGTAATGGTTTTTAAAGGGTATGTTCTTTTTATCAGTATCCTGTTGTATTTTATTCATGGTTCGTTGCCTAACAGCGTTTAAATTAATTTCAGGCATGATCATATCGTCATTAAAATTATTTTCTTGGCTTATTTTTGAAAATACGTTTTCCAAATTCACATTAATTTTCATACCGATAACCTCGCTTTTCAAAATATTCAACAATAGATTTTCTACCTCTATAGATTTTGGATTTTACGGTAGATAAAGGCAGTTTATATGTTTCTGCTATATTTTCAAGCTTATCGTTCTTAAAATAGTATGCGACCAGAATATCTTTATCAGGATGCTTTATGATGTCTAAAAACTCCTTAATAATTGCAATTTTTTCTTGTTGAATCAGTATTTCGTCATTACCTTTAATATCAAAGATTAATAATTGCTCATCAAGTGGTTCAAAATTTTTAATTTGATTAAATTTGTTTATGGTCATGTTTCGTGCAATCTGGGCTAAATATGGTTTTAGTGAATCATTTTGTAGAATTTCATGTCTTTTTTTCCAAACAGCGTAAAAAACATCTGAAGCAATTTCCTCAATATCTTCTGCCTTTAATGAAGAACGGCTAACACCAAAAATGACAGCACCAATATACAAACCGTATTTTCCAATAAGTTCATCAATAGCCTTTTCGTTATTCAGTTTTAGTTTTTTTATGATGGTATAATCGCTCATACTCAACCTCCTTCACCTATCAATACAAATATTTTGGAGAAAAAGTTTCAAAATCTTCATTGTTTTAACAAAAATAAAAAAATGGTAATCAGCATACGCCTTGTAAAAATACATTTTTATAAACATTAAAGGTAGTTTTTATTTTTGTAAAGTTGGAGGCACTTGAAAGTTCATCGTAATTTTGATACTATATAGTATCAGAACAAATTGTTTACTGGCAACGGGTTTATTTGTATAATTTTTTTGAGACCGTTCACAGTGTATAAAGAAGGAGTGACTTATATGTACGAAGATGTTAATTTTGAATTAACAGAAGCAATGATGACAGGTGTTGAAAAAATCGACTTACAACATAAAGAAATTTTACGCATCGCCTCTCAAACAGTAAATTCCATCGGACAAAAATTAAGTGACCAAACCATTAAAGAAAATTTAACTTTTTTATGGCGATACATATCCATTCATTTTCGTGAAGAAGAAGAGCTACAACAAGAAGTAAATTATCCCTATTTCCAACAACATAAACAGTTGCATGATGATTTTAGTGAAGAGTTTATAGACTTAAATATACAATACAACCTAGAAGGTAAATCCCAAGAGCTACAAGATATGTTACATAATGAAATTATACAATGGGTTGTGAATCACGTTATTAATGAAGACTCCCGTTTTGCTGCTTACTACAAAGAACAAAAACAAAATAGCTAAAAAATGTCCTTACCCACATGGCGGTTTTATAAACCACAAACTGGGTAAGGACATTTTTATTCTTATTTATTTCTTAACAACTACTTCATGGCGTCCTTTAAGCCTTTTATAAATGTAAATAACGCCTCTTTCGCATTTTCGCCGTGCTCTTCAATAATTTTTACCACAGCACTTCCTACAATCAGTCCATCAGCAAACGCTTTTAGTTCGGCAACTTGTTCTTTATTTGAAATTCCAAAACCAATGGCAACAGGAACATCTGTATTTTTTTTAATTTCTGCTGTCAATTCTCTGAGGTTGGTTTGGATATGAGAGCGCATTCCCGTAACCCCAAGGGAAGAAACGCAATATACAAATCCTGTTGCCTCTTTTGCAATTTTTGCGATTCTTTGGTTGGAGGTTGGCGCCACTAAACTAATTAATTCTAAATGATTTTCCACACAAAGAGAACTTATTTCCCCTTTTTCTTCATAGGGAACATCGGGAATAATTAGCCCATCTATACCAATTTCTTTACAAGTCTTTGTAAATTTTGCTGAGCCATATTTAAAAATAGGATTGATATACGTTAAAAATACAAGGGGAATGTTGGTTTGTTTTCGCAGTATTTTTACCATTTCAAATATTTCATCTATTTTAATGTTTTTGGAAAGGGCCCTTTCGTTTGCACGTTGAATTACAACACCTTCTGCAACAGGGTCAGAAAATGGAATACCAATTTCAATCAAGTCTGCGCCAGCGGTTTCTGCTGTCAAAATATACTCAATGGTTTTTTCCAAACTAGGGTCCCCAGCGGTTAAAAATACAATTAAAGATTTTTTATTTTTTTGAAAGGAGGCTGTAATGTTACTCATGAACATCCACCCCCATATACTTAGCAACCATGGCAACATCTTTGTCCCCTCTGCCAGATAAATTTACTACAATTGTTTTATCTTGGCCTAATGTTTTTGCTATTTTCATACAGTAAGCAACGGCGTGAGAACTTTCAATAGCGGGAATAATGCCCTCGGTTCTGGACAAATATAAAAATGCGTCCACAGCTTCCTTATCTGTAATGCTGACATATTCTGCACGCTTTGTATCGTGTAAATAAGCGTGTTCAGGTCCGATGCCAGGGTAGTCAAGCCCAGCAGAAATAGAATAAACAGGAGCGATTTGCCCGTCATTATCTTGTACAAAGTAGGATTTCATTCCATGGAATATGCCTACACTTCCCGTAGAAATAGTAGCTGCGTGTCTGCCAGTTTCGATGCCTTCACCACCTGCTTCTACACCGATTAATTTTACATTTTTGTCTTCCAAAAAATCATAAAATAATCCCATGGCGTTACTTCCACCACCAACACAAGCAATTAAAACATCTGGTAGTTTTCCTTCGGTTGCTTGTAGTTGTTCTTTTACTTCTTTACCAATAATACGTTGAAAATCCCGAACCATTTGGGGGTAGGGGCTAGGTCCCATGACAGAGCCAATAACATAAAAAGTATCGTGGCTGGATGCTGTCCATACTCTCATGGCTTCGCTTACGGCATCTTTTAGGGTAGCGGTTCCTGCTGTGACAGCATGGACTTTTGCCCCCAGTAGTTCCATTCGAAATACATTGAGCTTTTGTCTTTCTGTATCTTCTTTCCCCATGTAAACT
Organism: Eubacteriales bacterium; assembly: GCA_031546905.1. GTDB lineage: Bacteria > Bacillota > Clostridia > Lachnospirales > JAVBJQ01 > JAVBJQ01. The sequence continues at coordinate 3,946 of JAVBJQ010000073.1, forward strand.
TCACATTCCATTCCCATTAAAGCAGCAACCGTAGCAGTTGCCACGCCATGTTGCCCTGCGCCTGTTTCTGCAATTACTTTTTTCTTGCCCATTTTTTTTGCTAGCAAAATTTGTCCTAGCACGTTGTTGATTTTATGGGAACCTGTATGGTTTAAATCCTCTCGTTTTAAATATATTTTTGCACCCCCTAAATCTTTTGTCATTTTTTCTGCAAAATATAAAAGGGAAGGGCGGTTTGCATAGTTAGCATACAAATCTCGCAATTCTTGTTGAAAGTCTTCATCATTCATATACTTTTTATAATTTTCTTCCAGTTCTAAAATGGTGTTCATCAATGTTTCCGGAATATAGCGCCCACCGTGTATTCCAAAAATTCTATTGTTTTCACTGTTTGACATAATAATACGCTCCTTTTTTTCTACAAATTGTTTTATAAGACGTTCATTTTTGATTCCGTTTTCTTCAAGGGAAGAACTAGCGTCTACGCAGTAAGGGGCTGGGTTTAGGTGAAACGCATCTTCCAGGTTGTGAACAGAGATTCCCCCGGCCAAAAAGAATGGTTTTGTAATAGATAGTTTTTTTAACACTTCCCAATTGAAGGAAACCCCTGTTCCTCCATATTCATTTTTTGCATAGGTATCAAATAATAAATAATCCACATCAAAATCAATAAAAGTAGTTTCGTCTTGAAGCCTTATTGCTTTGATAATAGGTTTGTGGGTAATGGTTTTTAATTTTTGGATATAGTCAGGAGTTTCGTCTCCATGAAGTTGAATAAAATCAATAATCCCGTGGTTACAAATATGGGCAATGGTTTCTATTTTCTCGTTGACAAAAACGCCAACTGTTTGAATGGAAGGGTCCAATGCTTTTTTCATGGTCAATGCCAAACTTTTATGGATTTGTCGCTTGCCGTTTGCAAAAACAAATCCTACAAAATCAGGTTTATATTTGTTTACAAGTTCAATGTCCGAAAGGCTTTTTAAACCACAAATTTTAATCATTTTTTGAACAACGCCTCCAACTGAGCTTGTTTATTGGTAGCACTCATCAATGTTTCGCCAATTAATACGGCATTTATGTTTGCTTGTCGTAGGGTGTTAATTTGGTCATTGGTTTTTATGCCACTTTCTGCCACCACAATTTTATCACGGGGAATTAATTTTTTTAAGTTTACTGTATTTTGAATGTTTACTTCAAAAGTTTTTAAATTACGATTGTTTATGCCGATGATGTCTGCTTTTGTTTGAAGTACTTTTTCTAATTCTTCTTCGTCATGAACTTCCACGAGACAATCCAGTTGTAAGGAGGTTGCTAGTTCCAAATAAGCAGTTAGGCGTGGCAAGTCTAAGATACTGGCAATGAGTAAAATAGCATCTGCTCTCATGTTTTTTGCTTCGTATAATTGGTACTCGTCAATGATAAAATCTTTTCTGAGAACTGGCAGGTTAATTTGTTTTTTAATTTCTGTAAGATACTGAGGATCTCCAAAAAAATTGTCACGCTCTGTAAGGACAGATACGGCAGAGGCTCCTGCTTTTTCATATTCCTGTGCAATAGGCAGATAGTCAAAATTTTCTGCGATGATTCCTTTTGAGGGCGAACCTTTTTTTACTTCTGCAATAATAGCAATGTCTTGTTTTTGCAGTGCGGTTTTAAATGAGCTAGCATGGTAGGTTGTGTGCAACGCCAATTGTTTCATGGTTTCAAAGGAGATTTCTTTTTTGGTGATGGCTAGTCGGTTTTTTACATCCATTACAATTTTATCTAAAATCATGGCTCCACCTCGTTAGACTGTTTTATAAATTCATTTAATTTATTCAGTGCCTTGCCACTGTCAATAATATCTTCCGCAATTTTTACACATTCTCGCAAGGTTTGGTTGCTGTTTGACATATAAATACAAGCAGCGGCATTGAGTAAAACCATATTTCGTTTTGCACCTCGTTCTTTTCCGCTTAAAATATCCAGTGCAATTTTTGCATTTTCTTCAATAGACCCACCTTTTAATGCTGATGGGTCACACAAAGGAAGATCAAGTTGTCTTGGATTTAAGAAGAAGCTGTTTATATATTCTCCGTTTACTTCGCAAACAGTGGTGGAAGTGCAAAGGGAAATTTCGTCCAGTCCATCATGTCCACAAACAACCATGGCACGTTTTACCCCTAGGTTTTTTAATACCATGGCTAGGGGAGCTACCAAGCTTTCGTCATAAACCCCAATCAAACACATATTTGCCGCTGCGGGACTTGAAAGAGGACCTAATATATTAAAAATAGTGCGCATAGATAATTGTTTTCTGGCTGGCATGGCAAACTTCATAGAAGCATGGTACAGTGGTGCAAATAAAAAACAAATATTAATTTCTTGTAACATTTTCTCCGCTTTTTCGGGAGTTACATCTATTTTTACCCCTAGTTTTTCTAGCACATCAGCACTTCCACATTTGCTGGACACGGACCTGTTACCGTGTTTTGCTACCGCAGTACCAGTGGCAGCAATGACAAAAGCAGAAATGGTGGAAACATTAAACGTATCGGCATAGTCGCCACCTGTGCCTACAATGTCAAGGACATCAAAATTTGGCTTTATACGAACGCATTTTTCACGCATTACCGTTGCGCAAGCGGTGATTTCATCGATGGTTTCTCCTTTTATTCTCATGGCAGTGATAAAAGAAGCAATTTGTGCATCGGTAGCCACACCCGACATAATGTCATGAAACGCGGACTTGGTTAAATCCTGTGATAAATTTTTTCCTTCTACTAACGCATGAATAGCTTGTGTAATCATTGGACTGACACCTCCAAATTACAAAAATTTTGAATCATAATATTTCCTTGTTCTGTTAATATCGATTCTGGGTGAAATTGAACACCGAAAACATTGGTGTTTCGATATTGAACTGCCATGATTTCTCCGTCTTCATCCTCTGCGGTAATGAGTAAATCGTTAGGCAAACTTTCCTTTTCGGCTCCAAGGGAATGATAGCGACCAGCTTTTATAATGGGTGGCAATCCTCTAAAAAGAGGGTTTCCATTGGCAATGTGAATATTGGATTGTTTTCCGTGCATTAATTTTTTAGCATGGGTTATTTTTCCTCCAAAAGCCTGACAAATGGCTTGATGTCCTAGGCAAATTCCTAAGATGGGATACTGGGTATATAAGTTTTTAATAATGTCAATGGAAATGCCAGCATCTTTGGGAAAACCAGGCCCAGGGGAAATAATAATGTGGCTAGGGTTTAGGGATTTTATTTCTGCTAGGCTTATTTCATCATTTCGAACTACTTGGATGTGTTCATGGTACAAACCAATGACTTGATACAAGTTATACGTAAAGCTATCGTAATTATCAATTAATAAAATCATAGGGCATCTTCCTCCTTTAAAAATTTGTTTTGGATGCGATTTCTAACGCTTGAAACATGGCATTGGCTTTGTTGATTGTTTCTGCATATTCGTTTTCTGGCACGCTGTCATGGACGATTCCCGCCCCAACGCCAATGTAGGCATCCTCTTTGTTTTTAACAATGGTTCGAATGGCAATACACATATCTAAATTTCCCGAGAAATCAATATAACCAATGGCACCGCCATAAATTCCACGGCTTGTTTTCTCCAGCTCGTCAATCAGATGAATGGCTTTTATTTTTGGTGCTCCCGACAACGTCCCAGCTGGAAAAATAGATTCTAAAACCGACAAAGTGTCACATTGTTCATCTAAAATGCCTGTTACCAAACTGGTAATGTGAATAACATGAGAAAATTTATTGGCAACCATATATTCAGGAACTTTCACCGTTCCAAATTTGGAAATTTTGCCTACGTCGTTTCTGGCTAGGTCAACCAGCATATTATGTTCTGCAAGTTCCTTTTCATCAGAAAGTAGTTCTTTTATTAGTTGTTCATCTTCCTCCGATGTCTTGCCACGCTTTTTGGTGCCTGCAATGGGACAAGTATAAATAGTGCCGTCTGCTACTTTTACTAGCGTTTCGGGGGAAGTGCCTGCAATTTCTAAATCTTCAAATTTTAAATAATACATATAAGGAGAGGGGTTTGTGGTACGCAATACGCGATATACATTTAATAGGTCACCCTTCAATTTTGTATGAAAACGTTGAGACAACACAGCTTGAAAAATATCACCGTTATAAATATGCTCTTTTATTTTCAGTACGTTTTGTTCAAATTGTTCTTTGGTAACCGTAGATTGAAATGTCCCCGTTACAGGATTTTCGCTGTTCAGTGGCATGGTGTTTTTGATTAAGTGTTGAATACGTTTTATTTGTTGTTCTGCTTCTTCATAATGACGTTCCAAATCATCTGTAGCAATATGAAGCATAACCGTAATTTTTTGGGTAAAGTGGTCAAAGCAAATGATTTTGTCAAAAAGCATTAATTTTAAATCGTCAAAATGCAAAGTGTCTTCTGCGGTTAGATGGATGGCTTTTTCAAAATACTTCACACTATCATAACCAAAGTACCCAACAAACCCACCTGTAAACGGTGGTAAGTAAGAAAATGTGGGGCTTTTATATTTTTTTAAAGACTCCCGAATAACCGCAAGAGGATTGTCGGTGGTATTTTTAAATGCAAGGGTTTTGACAGGGTCAAAGCCTAAGAAAGAATAACGTCCCCATTTTTTAGAGCCTTCTACACTTTCTAACAAGAAAACATTTAAGCTACTGGCACGTAACGTGTTTAACAACAAAATGGGGGTAGTGCTGTCAGCATACATTTCTGCTGAAACAGGGATGGTAGTAAAGTTTTTTTGTAGTTCTAAACACTCTGTTAATAATGGTTTCATATGCTCACTCCTAATTTTTAAAAATAAAAAAACTCGCCCTTATATAAAATAAGGACGAGTATAAAATGCTCGTGGTACCACCTTAATACGCCAATTAAAAAAAAGCGTATCACTCACAATAGAAATGCTAACACATTCCCTGCCCAATAACGTCGGCGTTACGTCATAGAATACTCCCTAAAAATAGGTTTGACTATGCCCTCAAGAGTCCATTTACTAGTTCGTTTCCTGTCAGGCTCACAGCTAAATCCCAACTCTCTGTAAGTTCGTGGCTAGTTTTATCTCTCTATCAACGGTTTGAAAATATAATTTAAAAAATTGTATGATAATTTTTTAAATTTGTCAATGGTATTTAAAAAAATTTATTTTAAAAAAAGTGATTATCGTAATTAGGCTAGTCCAATGGCATCTGCCACTTCTCGCATCCCTAAAATAGTTTCTTCCATCATGTATTTTAAATCTTTGTCAAGCATGGCACAGCCTTTTTCAATGACGCTTCTGTCTACGCCAGCGGCAAAACTTGCAGTTTTAAATTTCTTGTGAAGGGATTTGTACTCCATATCCAGAATACTTTTTGACGGACGCATCAGTGCAGTAGCATTGGCAAGTCCTGTTAGTTCATCAATGGTAAATAAAACCTTTTCCATGATGTGGGTTGGCTCTACATCGGAGCATATTCCATAGCCGTGGGAAACAATGGCGTGAATATAATCTTCGCCAACTTCATTTTCTTTTAAAATTTCCACTACTTTTTTACAATGTTCTGTAGGATATTTTTCGTAATCTAAGTCATGCAGTAGCCCGATGATTCCCCATTTTTCTTCATCTTCATTCATCATTCTTGCAAAGTGGCGCATTACGCCTTCCACTGCCAAGCCATGTTTAATTAACGCATCACTTTCATTATATTGTTTTAGTAATGCGAAAGCAAAATCCCTTGTAAGTTCCTTTGTCATTGGTGTGACCTCCCTTTGGATTCATTAAATCGAAAGCAATACTAAAAGTATAGTATAAAAAACAAACACTTTCAATCTGTTTATTGTGTAAATCCAAAAAAGAAATTTTTCAAAAAAGGCTAGCTGATGGTTTCGCCATCCATTGGAATGTATAAATTTTGATTGGCAATAGCTTTTCTTAAATCTGAACGGAGTAAGCGACAATGATTCCAAGCTTCCATATGAATGGCAATAATTTTTGCAGTAGGTGCTTTATCCAATAGTTTACGAATATCATTTTCATCCATGGTAACAGGTTCGTTGTTAATCATGGCAGAGCCTGCAAATGCAATAATATATTTTGGTGCGTAACAATCAATTGTATTTTTAACCAATTGGCACCATACGGTATCGCCTGTAATATACAAAGGTTCTTCTCCGTGTGTTTGGTCTTGGAGTACAAAACCATAGGTGTTACCCATTGATTTTCCCACGGCGCCTGTTCCGTGCATTCCCTTTGTTACAGTAATGGTTATATTTTGAAAGGTCACATAATCTTTTATGGGCATTATATTGTCAAATCCAAGTTCCGATAAGGCTTGTTCATATTCATTACTACAAATAATTGGCACATTTTTTCCAAAAAAATAAATAATGTTGGGGTCAAAATGATCTCGATGTGTATGTGTTAGCAAGATGGCATCTATATCTTTCAGAATTTCATCTGTTACTGGTATATCCACCAAAGGATTCATTTTGTTCATACTTCCTGGGGTGGGGTCTAGTGTTTCTTTTTGATACAGTATGGGGTCTACCAAAAATTTTATATTTGCAAATTCTATGATACAAGTAGCGTGTCTTATTGCTGTAAATTTCATCAATATCACCTTTTCTGTTAGAATAATAGGCTGTCATGGGGTAGGTCTAAGGTAAATGTAAAAGCCCTTTTATCAAATCCGTACCAATATGGTTGCCTCTACACGTACTTTCTACAACAAGTGTGGATACATAGCAAATAGATCCTCCGTGATAATAATTGTTTATAACCACACCAGCAATAAATCCTAGCAATTGTTGTTCTTGTATGGCGCAAAAAGCAAAGTCATGTTCTGAACAAAGGGTTTCTTTAAACATCATTTCAAGTTGTAAGGTATTCAACTTTTTGTCTGGCCATAACTGCTGTAACAAAGAAAAAATAATATTAAAATCATCTTTCTGCGCTTTTCTTATGAATACTCCCATATTGTCACTCTCCAATTGATTAATGATTAGCTGTATAAATCAATTATACTCGGATGGAGAGCAAAGTAAATTACCCACTTTTTTGTGGGTAGGGAGAAACGTTTTATTTCGTATAATAAATACCTTTCCGATCTAGAAGTTCTGTCTGCCCATGCTCCACCATATATTCAACCCCAATATCCTGCATAATTTTTACCGCGGTTAACATTTTAATGCCTCTTTCGGTAAGAAAGTATGCTACGTGCAATGGGTAGCCTTGAGAATTAATTTTATCAACCATACCCCAGTCTCTAAGTTCCTGGAGATGCTGTAACAACATTTTTTGGCTAATTCCTTCTATGGCACGCTCTAGTTCTGAGAGAGAAGTATTGCCATTTTTCAACTGAAACACAATAATGGTTTTCCATTTGCCTTTCATTAAGTCATGAACAATTTCTAAAGGGCAGGTATATTCCTCCCGTATTTTCATCATGGCACCTCTTCTGTAAAGATTAACTTTTAGTCACAATAGAACAATCCACCCAGTGTTTTACTATTTTGTCCAAAAATTTTTATTTCATTATAATTAAAATAAAGATAAACAACAATAGAGTGTTGGACAAAGGGACAGCGCTTGCCTTTATTCGTATAAATAAAACGTGAAAATAAATAATAAAAATAAAAACTAATGATTTACCATGAGATAAAATAAGCATAAAATGATGTGAAGAGCTGCTGACGAGCCAGCATTTAATTTGTAGCGTTAGAAGGAGGTAGGAAACATATGGTGTATACCGTTACCCTAAATCCAGCATTAGATTATGATGTTTATTTAGACAACTTTCAGTCAGAACAATTGAATTTGTCTAAAGCCGTTTATTTTCGTGCTGGTGGAAAAGGAATTAATGTATCAAAAGTATTAAAGGCGTTGGGAGTAAATTCTGTTGTTACAGGTTTTACAGGAGGATTTACAGGTGCCTATATTAAAAATGATTTAGAAAGTCAGGGAATTGAAAATGATTTTATTGAAGTAGCAGGAACCACCCGTATCAACGTAAAAATAAATAATAGCAATAAGGAAACAGAAATTGCTGGGTTGTCACCTACGATTACAGACCGACATATGGCACTTTTATTATCAAAACTACAACATATGCAAAAGGGAGACTTTTTAATTTTATCAGGAAGCATACCAGAAAGCATTTCCAAAACAGTATATAAAGAAATTGCAAAGGTGGTGGGAAAAGACGTAAAAATCGTCATGGATACAAGGGGAAATCTCATACAACAAAATATGAGTCACTATTTTCTTTTAAAGCCAAACATTGGTGAACTAGAAGTATTATTTGACAAACCATTCAATACAGATAAGGAAATCGTAGAAGGGTGTAGCTACTTTTTAGAAAATGGTATTCAAAACATAATTGTCTCAAAAGGAAAGGAGGGTGCCATTTTTGTTTCAAAAGAAATTTGTCTTACAGCAAAAGCACCAGAAGGTAACTTGGTAAACTCGGTGGGAGCGGGAGATTCTATGGTGGCAGGGTTTGTGGCTGGCGTAATAGAAGGAAAAACCATAGAAGAAAGTTTTAAACAATCCGTAGCTTGTGGTTCAGCAACAGCTTTTTCCCTAGGGTTAGCTACAAAAAAGGTAGTGGAAGAATTGTATCGAAAAATTACCATTGAAACAATGTAACAGCCATGATGGGTTACTATTTTTAAAACCCAAAGATAAAAAAATAAAACATCATGTATATATATACTAATATTTGTTATAATCCCTATCATATAGGGATAGTGGGTTAACGTTTAGCACAAAAAATTTGAAAAGAAGAAAGGATTGAGTAGGATGGATATTACAATAACGACAAAAATGAAAATATTAAAACAAGCCCATGAGGTATTTGAAGCATTTGTTGACCCCGAAAAAATAAAAAACTTTTGGTTTTCTGGGAGTTCCGCAAGATGGGAAGAAAACAAAATAATTTCGTTGGAATATTTAGAATATGGTGCAAAACTGGATATCGAAATGGTAGAAGTGATACCTGACAAGAAGATTGTGTTTAAGTGGGGTGAAAACGGAGATGAACACCTTATCACGATTATAATAAACGAGATTGATAAAACAAGCTGTACGGTTAAAGCCAGCGAAAGTGGCTGGAAAGAAAATACGGAACTGGTACACCTGTTGGGAAATAAAGAAGGATGGGTATTTATGTTGACTTGTCTCAAAGCTTACATGGAAAACGGTATTCATAATCTTAGGGTAGGTCTTGTTGGATAAGATGAAAGACCTATCAAACAAGAAATTATATTTTTTATATTAGACATATATATTTTAAAAAACTGAATTACTGTGTGCTAACTTTTGTGCCTTCTTTATTAATTTTTCATAAAGATACAAATCGTAAGCATCAAAATTTTCTGGTGTAAAGAAGCCTTCTTCCACCCACTTGACACTACTATTTTCACATGGTGCAATGGTCAACGCCTCACGCTCATTACCAACCAAAATAAAAGAAATAGAAAGATGGAGATGGGTGCTTACATAACTTCCATTTTTCCAATGGCCTTGTGCAGGAAGAATATCCATAGAGGCAATGTTATTAGAAACAGGGGTTATGGTATGAATCCCTGTTTCTTCTTTTGCTTCTTTCAGAGCAACGGCTAATAAATCTGCATTGCCGTCAGTGTGTCCACCAGTCCATGCCCATGTATTTCGTAGATTGTGGTGAACCATTAAAAATTTATTTCTATTTTCATTGGTTATAAGGGCAGAGCTTGTAATATGTGCAATCTCATTTTCTCGAAGAAGTATAGTCTCAGGAAATAAATGAATGTACCTTAGTATCATTTTTTTATCTTTATTTTCTTGGTCGTTGCTTGGAACAAAATTTTTTATCAGCTCCATAAAATTCATGTCTACTACCTCCAACAAATATGTCATAATAGACTGTCCCACCACATCTATACACTTTTCAAATCTCTTATTTGGTTTTTAGGGTTGTAAGCATTGCTGCGTGTTTTGCCTCATCGTTTTTAATTCTACTCACTTCTGGATATTGTTTTGATAACGCTTCATAAACAGGAACAGCAGAAAGTTCCCCTTTAATAAGAATACGAAGTGTTGCATTCAATCCAAATAATAGATAGAAAGCACTAATAAATAGAGATTTAAAATGTTTAGGGGTTAGCTTAATTTGGCTAATATTTTTTAGTATTGTTGCGTGTGTTCCTTCATCAGAGGCCATCTGTAAAAATAATTGTTTCTTTTTATCATCAGATATTTTAGCCGCCAGCCAGCGGTAAACTAATACCGCATCTAATTCACCTTGTTGTAATTTTAGGACGTGTTTTACGTTACTGTTTTCCGTATCAATTTTAGACATTGCCATAACTCCACCTGTACTCTCAAAATATAAATTTTACTTACAGCCAGTATTATGGCTCCACGAAAGAATACCAAAATCCCTGCTTGTATTTAAGTTTAGAAAAACTACATATTTATTATATATCATTTGAAGATTAGTTTCAATGAAGTAACCACCTCCAAAAAAAGACCCAGTCTAATACTGAGTCTAACAAAGGAAAAGTGCATCATATGTTCAAATTTATCTTATAAAATTCGTCGCCTGACCAGTTTCAATTCTTGGCAAAGGTTCTTTGCTTGCATCTATGGTTTTAAGCAACCATGCCATTGCATTTGCATTCCTGCGAATTACTTGTACCCCTTCGGCATCTTGTATGATTTCACCTTTGTTTAGGCCATATCCAAGTCCCCAATATTGAGATGGTGGAATAACCGTTTCTGCCAAGTTTAAATAATTAGTAAGTTGGTTAAATACTTCTACTCCACCTGCACGTCTTACAGATACAACTGCCGTAGCAACTTTATTTCTAAAGGGCTTGACTCTGTGTCCAGTATAGAAAACTCTGTCTAAAAATGATTTCATAGTACCAGCGATACCGCCATAATAAGTAGGAGAACCTAATATGATTCCATCGGCTTCTCGCATTTTGTTGGATACTTCATTCATAATGTCGTCTTTAAACACGCATTGATTGTTTTCGGATTTAAAGCAGTAGCCACAGGCAATACAGCCATGAATTAGCTTATCTCCAATTTGAATAATTTCAACTTCTATACCTTCATTCGTTAGTTCTTCTTCCATGATATGTAACGCTATGCTTGTATTACCATCTTTTCGTGGGCTTCCATTAATCCCTATTACTTTCATAAAAAAATCTCCTTTCTTTATCCCGGTAGTTTAATCAGCTTTCTGTTGTCCTCGCAGAATTTGTTGTGGGCTGTTCGTTGGTTTGTTCTGTACAGACGTTCACATTACAGTCCATAAAATCAGTTCCCCATGAGCACATAATGTTAAGTATGGGAATTACGGTTTGTCCCCATTCAGTTAAGGAATATTCAACTTTAGGAGGTACTACGGGATAAACTTTTCTAAATATAAGGCCATTATTTTCTAAATCTCTTAATTGTTGGGTAAGCATCTTTGCAGTTGCTTGGGGAATGAGGTTTCTTAATTCGCTAAATCGTAAAGTAGTATTTATCAGTCTCCATAATATAAGAGATTTCCATTTACCCCCAATTAAATCAATAGTAAGCTCCATTGGTCAATTGATTGCATCTTTTGGAAACTGCTCACTGGAATTTATTTAGCGCTTGAGTTGAAAGCTACTATTTTGTAAAATATTTCTCCATTTTAATTGATTTGGTTTTACCATCAAGTTTTTTCATTATTTCTTTGGCTTCCTCTGTTGCAAAAAAACGGTTAAGAGAATCTTCATCTTCCCAATTTTCAATTAATAAAACTTCATTGTCGTTTCTAAAGAATTTAATAGATATATTGCCTTCATGATTAATTTTTCCAGTTTTATATGGCTCATATATTTGATAAACTTCCTCTATTTTACCTTCCACACATTCAACAAAAACATTTGTTACTAACATTTTATCACCTCATCATTATTTTAAAAAAAAATTTAATTCTTACAACAAACACAGCTTGGACTGGATATCTACTACGCCTAAAAAGGCTAAGATTGCTCCACTTGAAAACAACATATACATATGTTTAAATGTTGATTTAAAATCTATAGATTAGCTCTCACAAGCTATGGTGCTATTATAATCTTACTATATTTATTAAACAAGTATGCACTTTAAAGTGTAATAGTACCCAAAATCATACTACGATTTTTTTGTATTAAAATAAATTTTTTAATTATTTTAAATAGCAAAGTATACATACCCTAATTTAAGGTAGTGATATTTGTTTTTCTTTCAACGTTTTTAATTCTCGGGCTACGATGCTATGCTCTTCATGAGGGTATCCAATCAATAGTGGTGAATTTGAATCATGTATAGATATATTTTTTCTTACAGTGCCATCGTTTGTTGTTGCATAGCAATAGACGCACCCATGGGAGCAACTGTCATATGAACCAATGTCGATGCTTGCAATACAACCACATACTTCACGTTGATTTGTATCTTTTTTTGCGTTTATCTTGTAACCTATAATATTTTCTATCATTTTTTTATCAATACATGACGCATGGGAAATACCGTATTGACTTAAATTAATTACTTCCCCGCAGGTTTTAAGGTTTATTCCATGCTCACTAGCAATTTTTGAAAAGCCACTAGCAATTGTATCCATGTTCCATTCGTTTATTTCTGTATCCACAATTCCTTTTGTCCTATTTTTGATTTTGGCATAAAGATCTATAAAGCTAAAAATACATTGGTTGGTATAGCCAGTCAGTTCTTTAGCCATTTCTCCGAAGGAATCTAAGTGATATGAAATCGTATATTTTTTATTGACAATGACAGGATCATAACGCCACACAATGCGATGGGAACCAATTTTGTCACTTAACTTTTTAAATGTTTCTATTCGTTCAACTTTTGACGGAAGCCCTGGTTCAACCTGTTGGCCATAAGGCGTAAGTGTAAATTGAAAATAAAAAGGATATTTCATATTTTCAATATTATTTAGTCTATTTAGTATAGGAGCAGGATTTTTCGTCCAGAACACAATACAATCTACAACATCAGTGTTCAAAACAACACGACTAAGTCTATTTGGATTTCTTGGGTTTTTAATGAGCACATATCCCTCTGTTAAGCGATTGATAAACCATTCTGAATACAAAGCGGGTATATCTGTTCTTCTACTGGCACTTATGATCATTTTCCATTCCCACCATTTATTTTTCTATATTCTTTAGGTGTCATTTTTAAATATTTCTTAAAAGTCTCATAGAAAGTAGAGAGACTACCAAAACCACAATCTATGGCGATATCTAAAATGGTCAAGTCGGTAAAAGAAAGTAACGCTTTTGCTTTTTCAACTCTTAAATTTCGAATATATTCTACAGGCGTAATTCCCAGCTTGCTACGAAATAAATTAATAAAATGATTTTGACTTATACCAAGTTCTTTTAGTTTTTCAAATACCGTATCTGGATACATAAAATAAGTATCTATGATTTGTTTGGCATTTTCAATGGTTTCTTCCATAGGATTAAAATGGAGCAAATCAGGTCTGCATCTTTTACATGGGCGTAAACCAAAATCATATGCTTCATTCATATTATTGAAGAACGTAACATTATCCGGCTTAGGTTCTTTAGATTTACAAGATGGTCGGCAAAATATTCCCGTTGTTTTTACACCATAGTAGAAAACGCCATCATAAAAACTATCGTTCTCAATTACCGCATTCCACTTTTCACTATTATCCAACACCATAAAATTTACCCTCCTTGTTTTATTTTATAATACTGCGTTTCATTTTTTTTATCATAAGTTTTGTTTCCTTGTCTATTTGAAGTGATTCTGTTATTTTTTGAAGTGATTTATGATAAGTGAAGTCATCCAAATGATTATTTTTCAAATAATCCATTGTCAAAATCGGAAACTTGATATAGCAAATTGAAATAGCCCATGCTACAGCCATTTTCACATAATAGTCACTATGATTGATTTTATCGAACACTTTTAAAACTTGTTCAATATGCACTTGGTCAATATAAAAATCCAATAACATTACGATGCTAAATCGGACAGCATACGTTGATTCAGAATAAAAATATGGTTGCAAAAAATCCCACACTTGCCCTTGGTTTTGCTTTGTAAATTTTAGTCCAATACAGAAACTATCACAAACCGACCAATTATCAATTTTAGGAATGAAATATTTGATATAGGTTAGTATCGTTTCTATGTCTTCCACCATATATCCAATGACCATCCCTTGCAACATGGTCTCTTCAAAATACTCATTTTTATCATTTTTTGATTGTATGGTTTTAAAATAATCACGCCAATCTTCTTTGGCAATTTGTTTGGCAAGCTTGCGAAGTTTTGGCAACCGAACACCCAGTATATTGTTAACACCAGGTAGGAGGGAGGCTGTAAACTTTTGATAATCACTTTCTGCCATAGAAAGTAGTTGTTCTTGTATATTTTGTTCCACAAAATCACTCCTTATTAGGGGATTAACACTTTTTAAATAATTTTTTCTGTACTTAGTTAAAATTATACTCAAATTGCCGTCTCATTTACAGTTTATTTTTTGATTAATTTCATTTCTAATCTAATGATAGTTTCCATAAATAGATAGAAGCAATGGAACCATATGGAGAGTATCTACTTTTATATATTTCAAATTGTTTTTTATCCATATTGGTAAGTCCATAAAGTTTTATCATCCCTCGCCTTATTGCAATATCGCCATAACTTACAATGTCTTGTCGTTCCATTGCGTTAAGCAATAACATTTCAGCTGTCCACACTCCTACGCCGTTCAATGATGATAGTTTTTTTATTACTTCCGTATCTGATAATAGAGGGAGCAATTCAAGTTCTATCTCGCCACTCTCTACAGCTTCACTAATTTTTTTAATATACATAGCTTTTCTGGTGGACAATCCACACTGCTGAATTTTCTCAACGGATTGTAAAGAAATTATTTTTGGTGTAATCATAAGAAAGCTTTCTTGCATCCTATTCCAAACTGTTACAGTGGCTTTTGCGGAAATCTGTTGTCCAACAATTGCATGAATGAGCGCTGTAAATAAATCTGGAATAACCTCACGATTTACTTTACCCAATTTTTGAATTGCTTTTCCAAGAACCTCATCTACACAAGTCAAATATTCTATCTCCTGATGGCCATACTCAAAAAATTTTGTTTTAATTGTTTGCATATTGTTTCTCCAAAGTCAATAAATGTTTCTTGACTTCTATTCCTCCGGCATAGCCAACAAGTTTACCATCAGAACCAACCACACGATGACAAGGAATAAAGATAAGAATTGGATTTTTATTATTTGCATTGCCTACTGCTCGTGTGGCTTTCTCCTGTCCAATACCACTTGCAACGTCTTTGTAACTGTTGGTTTCACCATATGGAATGGTAAGTAAATTATTCCATATTTTTGTCTGAAATTCAGTTCCCATAGGAGCAAGTGGTAAGTCAAACACTTTTCGATTCCCTAGTAAGTATTCATTTAATTGCTTTGCCGATTCTTTGAGTAAGCTTGTTTCATTTATTACAGCATCAACAGAACGATGTTGTCTACCAAAATATAAGTTTGTAATAGCGTTTGTATTTTCTTCAATTCCAATTTCACCAATTTGCGTTTCATAAAAAAATATATTTTTCAAAGTTATACCCCCTGTTAATCAAGTTGCTATTATATTTATTATACACGCCACGCCAATCCGTTATCTTTCGGAATATCACTTTTCAATTCTCAAAAAGCAAGTAATTACTGGAAAGATTCTCTCTTTGGGCGGGGAACGTTTGGGATAACGAGGCTTATAAATTTGTATTATGGTGTGTAAAACGGCTAAAACATATTGACAAATTTCGATGTATTACATATACTACATCATATCGAAAACAATAGATATGAGGTGAGCATATGAGTACAAAATATCAAGAAAATGCTTTTATTTTTAAAGCATTTTGTGATGAAAACAGGTTGATGATTTTAGAAATGTTGCAAAGCGGTGAAAAGTGTGGGTGTGTTTTATTAGAAAATTTAAACATTGGTCAATCTACTTTATCACACCATATGAAAATATTGGTAGATAGTGGTATAGTAAGCCCTCGAAAAGATGGAAAGTGGACACACTATTCCTTTTCAACTGATGGTGTAAAAAATGCAAAGGAAGTTTTACATCAGTTGACACAAGTTGAAGAAGCCATCGATAGGGAGGATTGTTGTGAGTAAAAACAAAGTAGCCTTTATATGTGTTCATAATTCTTGTCGCTCTCAAATAGCAGAAGCATTGGGAAAGCACCTTGCTTCCGATATTTTTGAAAGTTATTCAGCAGGAACAGAAGTGAAACCTAAAATAAATGTTGATGCGGTAAGGTTGATGAAACAGCATTATGGTGTTGATATGGAAAAAAGTCAGTATTCTAAATTGCTTGAGGAATTACCACCTATAGATATTGTAATTACGATGGGGTGTAATGTAGAATGTCCGTCTCTTCCTTGTAAACATAGAGAAGATTGGGGATTAGAAGACCCTACCGGAAAAAGTGACGAGGATTTCACCCAGCTTATTGAGATAATCGCAGAAAAGGTTAAATCCCTTGCCCAACGCTGTAATAACTTATAAAATTATAATGAAAGAGAGGTATGCGGTATGAGTAATTGTTGCAATGAACCTAGTGAAAGCTGTAACAGGGATAATAGTATCAATCAGCTATCAACAAAATTGACGGGGAGTGATGTTTTAGGTACATGGAAAGCAAGATGGGGTATAGACAGAATGAATTACAAAGTAAATCCCGGGCTTTATAAAATTGGGAAACCAAGTTCAGAATCACCAGTGTTAGTCACAGGAAATTATAAGATGAGTGTGGATTGCCTTAGAAAAGCGCTTAAAAATATAGATGCGTGGATACTTGTGCTTGATACAAAAGGAATAAATGTATGGTGTGCCGCTGGCAAAGGAACATTTGGGACAGAAGAACTTATTAACAGGATAAATATAGTCAATCTTTCACAGTTCGTTAAACATAAAAATATTATTATACCTCAGTTGGGGGCGGTTGGCGTCGCTGCTCACGAAGTAAAAAAGGCGACAGGCTTTCATGTTACTTTTGGGCCAGTTAGGGCAGAAGATATTCCTAAATTTTTAATGAATGGTTTAAAAGCAGAGGAAGAAATGAGAAAAGTCCGATTTAATGTTGTAGACAGAGCAGTTTTAACTCCAATGGAGCTAGTGGGAGCTGTAAAGCCAACACTTCTAACCCTTGGAATTTTATTCTTGTCAAATGTAATGGGCATAACAAAAATAAGCAGTAAAGATGTCAAAGCATATGTGGGCGCTGTATTAGTTGGGACTGTGTTAGTTCCCATTATGTTACCCACTATTCCAGCAAGGTCTTTTTCAATGAAAGGTTGGATTTTAGGCTTAATATGGTCGTTATGCGTCAGCAAAAAAAATGGTCTTTTGAAAGGCACAAATAAAGATTTGTTAAAAGTAGCACAGTATTTACTCGTACTGCCATCTGTTTCAGCCGTACACGCTTTTAACTTTACAGGAAGCTCAACATACACATCCATGTCAGGCGTACAAAAGGAAACAAAAATTGCTATGCCTTTAATTGGAGTATCAGTCTTAGCTGGCGTTTTGTTAATGATAAAGTCTAATTTTTCTAAATAAATAATAATAGAAGATTCTAAAAACAGGTATAGATGCAAGACGTATACCTTACTATAGTGAAAGGAATGACGGTTTTATGACTAAACACAAATATCTAAAGAATGTAACGACTTTAAAAATTAATTTGAATAAATGTACGGGGTGTGCTATTTGTACCAGTGTTTGCCCACATCAAATATTGTCCATTGTTCAAAAGAAATGCGAAGTATCAGATCAGGATATGTGTATGGAATGTGGGGCTTGTATGACAAACTGCCCATTGAATGCTATAGAAGTAAAAAAAGGGGTTGGTTGTTTTACTGCTATAGTCAATGGGGTTTTGACAGGAAAGGAGCCATCGTGTGATTGCTCAGGAGGAAGTGAAAGTTGCTGCTGACAGTTATTTTACAATGCACAGTTTTTATACTAACACTGTAAAGCAGGAATAGATGCAGATATAGCAACTTTTGAAAACCCTAGCCCTATCAGCAGAACTGCCCCATGTAAGGTATTACTCAAATACGATTATATGCTTACAGTAAGATGTAAAAAAATATGGTACATTAATGGATATACTTGCTTACAATTTTATTTGTTAGTTTTGGTAGTACCATTGATAATGGTGTGGCTATACAAAAAGCAATTGCCCATGCCCTTAGCCAGGATTTTATTAGAATTTCACTAAAACCAATATTAATGACACTTAAAACAAAAGACATACAGAATGTCAACATCAAAGCTGTAAGTAATCTACTAATAATTTGTTGTTTTTTACTCATTGTATTTCTCCCTATTATTTTATTTGCATTTTAAGCCATGAATCGTGTAACCATTTTTCCGTAATACGTCCATTTTCCCAGATAATACCTCTCTCGAAAGTGATAATGTTTTTATCACTGCCCACAATTACCCACGCATACGTATTTTCTTCTGGTATAAAGCATTTATATTTCATTCCAGTAATTATTACTTCCTTATTATCTGCAATGATTACTTCATCATGTTCCTCAATCCATAGGTTCTTTAATTTTGGAAAAAGTGTTGGTTCTACTTTTGCCAGGTATGCTTTTGTAATCTCCGTTGCCCGCTCCTTTGTCGGTAGTTGGCTGGATTTTTTAAATCTTGTGTCCATCCACCCCATTTTGCTTACCATCTATGACTTGTGAGAAATAATATCCATCGGGTATATCAATGTTTTTAAGCACACTATTTAATGCGGACTCTTGTTTTAATGTCATACTCATTCATTGATGACCTCCTTTACGTCTGAATTGTTTGGTACTAGATTGAGTATACTATTAAAATACAAATAAACAAGTACGCACTTTTTCGTGCCTTAAAATTAGACATAAAAATAAGACCATAATGTTTTGTACCATGATCTTCCAGTAAGTTTGGTATTGTTTTTTTCATGATAGATTTCCCATTGGGAAATAAAAAATTTCTGCCTATATAAATATTGATTTATCTTTCTCGCCACTTTTTATCTTTTAAATCTTTTTCTTTCACATAAATACGGTTAATTTCTCCACAATCTAAACACACATCAGAACAAACTTCTGCTGTTCTACCGAAAAGCCCTTTTGTATACTTTAATCCTACTGCATTTCCCTCTCCTGAAATTCCCCAACAAACACCGGTTTTTATATCTTGACTTCCACAATTTTTGCATTCCATAATGTCACCTCCCTAATAGGAGTATAGCACATGGCAAAGCCAAATTGTACAGTCTTTAAGTTTTTTTTATTCCCTTGTGTACAATCGTGTTGTAGAATAAAGTGATAAAGACAATAAACCTACAACAAAAAAAGGCAGAGGTACTGTTGCAAAAATTTTGATTTTGCAACAGTACCTCTGCTATTTTTGTTACTTATAAAATATTCCTTTAGTCATTTAAACTAAATGGTACAAACCCGCCGAATGATACTGCAAAAGCCCATAAAGCTTGTGGTACTTTTATTTCATGCAATGTAGATCTAGTTAAAGCTGTTCTGACAGAACTGTCGGCTTCAATTTTGCTTACCCAATTTGGGTCAAGGATCAAAGGTCTACCTACTGCAACCATCTCCACACCTGATTCGGAAATGTTTGATAAATCTTCTTTACTGCTAATATTTCCATTTGTAATTAATACAAGATCATCTTGTGTAATTTTTTTAATTTTTACAGCCACAGGCTCTTGATTGTTTGAATCATTGCTTGTTGATGCTGGTAAATTACCCCATGATACGTGTAAATAATCTAAACAATTTAAGTTTTTTAATTCTGCAATGAAAGCAAGGGCGTCCTCTAATTTAATTCCGTCTACATCTGATTCTTCAGGCGTAATTCTATAGCCTAGTACAAATGGTTTTGTAGCATATTCTTCAATTTTTTTCTTTGCTGCTTCCACTACTGCTAATGGGAAGTTCATTCTATTTTTTAAATTACCGCCCCACTCATCGGTTCTTACATTTGAATGTGGTGAGAGGAATTGTTGTAGTAAATAACCATTAGCACCATGTAGTTCAACACCATCAAAACCAGCATCAATTGCTCTTTTTGTAGCATCTGCAAATTTAGCGATCATGTCAGTAATTTCATCGTGTGTTAAAGCTTTTGGCATATCTGATTTATTTTGTGGGTGAATCACTGCACTTGCACTTACATTTTGTCCACCGCCTATTGCGTCCTTACGAACCATACGGCCACCATGGTACAATTGCAAAATTGCTTTTGCACCATTTTTTTGAATACTACTTGCTAATTTAGCGAGTCCAGGAATCATATCATCTGAATCCGCAGAAGGGCCACCCTTCCATGCTTTTCCTTCAAAGGAAACATAAGCGCAAGCAGTTATAACTGCACCAACCTCTTTAGAACGCATTTCGTAATATGCGATTTCATCACCTGTAATCATTCCGTTTTCAAAACTTGCTGCTATTGTCATAGGTGCCATGAATATTCTATTTCTTAAGGATACCCCTGATTTTAGTGTTATTGGATTAAATAAATTTACAGTATTATTCATTATATTTGTTCTCCTTCTGATTTGTAGTTGTTTGTTCGTTGCTACTTTTACATAATACAATAAGCGATAGGTGATTGTCTTTCGGAATATCACTTTTCAATTCTTTGGAGGAAAACGGTTATAACAAGTAATGTTTATCGTAACCTGTTAAAAATTTGTGAAGTTTTAGTTTTACGATGGATAGTTTATTTATATAAGCCCATACTAATTAAATCCATAAAAATTAAAAATACGAAGAAAGAAGGACTAATGATGTTTAAACACGAAAAACAACTATTACAAGAAGTAAGGATTGAAAAAGTAAATCCCCAATATGCTGTATTGCTTCAAGAACAACTTGGTGGTGGAAATGGCGAACTAAAAGCCGCAATGCAGTATATATCACAAAGTTTTCGCATTAAAGATAAGGAAATCAAGGATTTATTTCTAGACATTGGGGCAGAAGAACTTGGACATATGGAGATGGTTGGAACACTGATTAACCTATTAAACGGTCATGATGTAGACTACGAGACAGTTGGTGCTGGGGAAATTCAATCCCATGTTTTATTAGGTCTAAATCCTGGACTAATTAACGCCTCTGGTTATTCTTGGACAGGGGATTACGTAACCGTAACTGGTGACCTATGTGCAGATTTGTTATCGAATATTGCATCTGAACAAAGGGCGAAAGTCGTATATCAGTATTTATACAGACAGATAAACGACAAATATGTACGAGAAGCCATTGATTTTCTACTAAACAGAGAAGAAGCACACAATACAATGTTTCGAGAAGCATTTAATAAAGTAAGTCAGACAGGATCAAATCAAAGCTTTGGTGTTACCGAGGACTCAAAACTATACTTTGATTTATCCAATACCTCAGGGCAAAACTTTAGTGCAAGCAACCCAAACCCACCCAGCTTTAATAGCCCTAACAACGGTGGAAAGTCTGGTGTCTGATTATGAAGGCAATGGTTTATCATGGTGTAAAAAAAATTAATTTGGATAATGTGTCTGATCCGACCATTAAGCAAGCGGATGATATTATCATTAAAGTGACGAGCACCACAATTTGCGGTTCTGATATCCATCTGTTGCATGGTTTTGTCCCCAATCTTCAAAAGGGTTCTGTTATCGGGCATGAAGCCATGGGAATCGTGGAGGAGTTAGGAAAAGGTGTTACTAAATTAAAAAAGGGCGACAGAGTCGTCGTCCCTTTTCCCATATCCTGTGGACACTGCTGGTTTTGTGAACATGATTTATCCAGTCAATGCGATAACTCAAATGATTACGGGGAAGCGGGAGGTCTTTTTGGGTATAGCGATACCTTCGGTGGATATGATGGCGGTCAGGCCGAGTATTTACGGGTACCATATGCTAATTTCGGACCGAGACTCGTTCCAGAAGGTTTAATAGATGAGCAGGTGTTGTTTGCAACAGATATTTTGCCCACTTCCTATTGGGGTGTTGAAGCCGCTGGAGTCAAAAGTGGAGATACGGTTGTGATATTAGGCTGTGGCCCTGTTGGTTTACTGGCACAGAAATGGGCGTGGTTTAAGGGGGCAAAACGTGTTATTGCAGTTGATTGTGTAGACTATCGGCTTGCTCATGCAAAAAAGTTCAATAAAACAGAAGTAATAAATTTTGAGGAACATGACGATACAGGCGCATATATAAAACGTGAGTTCGACGAAAATAAACAAAAAAATAAAATCCGACCAAAATCTGCTAAAATAAGTTTGAGACCAAAAAAGCAGAGGATGGTGGATTTTATATGCAAGAAGAATTACTAATAAAGATATTTTGTGACGTAGACGA
>JAVBJQ010000085.1:0-6814 GCA_031546905.1 Eubacteriales bacterium
TCGTCTACATCACAAAATATCTTTATTAGTAATTCTTCTTGCATATAAAATCCACCATCCTCTGCTTTTTTGGTCTCAAACTTATTTTAGCAGATTTTGGTCGGATTTTATTTTTTTGTTTATTTTCGTCGAACTCACGTTGATTAAAATTGCTTAACATTAGAAAGAGAGGGTTGCCACTAACCAAATGGCAACCCTCTCTCTTTCCAGCTGTTAAAGCTCCGTCATCTGCAACAAAATCGTATTGATAATCTACTCTCATCAAAGCTTTTTTCATCCTGTCATCTCTTTATTTCTTTTATTAGCTCATCAAACTTATTTAATTCTGTGGGAATGTCAATTTTTTGAGGACATTTTGATATACACTCCCCACAAGTTTGACAATTGCTCGCCATTTCATTTGGTGACATAAAGCCATAAGAGCGTATTGTTAATTCTGCATTTTCATACATATTATGTTCATTTAACAAGGTAAAGTTTTTAGGAATTGCTACGCCAAAAGGACAAGGCAAGCAATATTCACAAGACGTACATTGAACTTTATACAATTTTTTCAGTTCTTCTCTTAACACTTCAATTACTTTATTTTCATTTTCACTCATAGGCTTGTAATTGGAAAATGTTTTTATATTATCTTCTAATTGCTCCATGTTACTCATTCCACTTAAAATAACTTTTACATTATCAAATTGTGCAACATATCTCATTGCCCAGGAAGAAATAGACCCTTCTGAGTTTTCATCAATAAGCATTTTTTCTAACTTTTTATTAAAAGATGCTAGCTTACCCCCTTTAACAGGTTCCATAATAATAGTTGGTATGCCTTTTTCTTTTAACATTTCGTAGCCAGCTAAGCCTTGTTGAAAATCAGTATCCATGTAGTTTAATTGTATTTGACAAAATTCCCATTTGTCATACATATTCACAATATATTGAAAAGCCTCTGCATCATCATGGAATGAAAATCCAATATGTTTTATTTTACCTTCTTTTTTTAATCGCTCTACTACTTCAAATATTTTACAATTTTCTATAATCTTAGCCCGATCCATGTTTAATGCGTGCAACAAATAAAAATCTATGTAGTCTGTTTGAAGATTTTCAAGTTGTTTATTAAAAATTCTTTCTACATCGTCTTGGGATTTTATTTGCCACACAGGTAGTTTTGTGGCAATGTACACTTGATCACGGGGATATTTTTTTAACATTTTGCCTGTCATTGCTTCACTTTTTCCACTATGATAAGGCCATGCAGTGTCAAAATAATTTATACCACCGTCAATGGCCACTTGAAACATTTTTTCTACTTCCAATTCATTAATAGTCCCATCCTCTAACAGAGGAAATCTCATACAACCAAACCCTAATATAGATGTTTCGATACCCATATTTTCAAATTTTCTTTTTTCCATCTTAAATCCTCCTATTATAAGTGTGTATATAACTTAGAATATAATCTTGAAACTTCTTGTCGTATTAAATCATTGGAACCATTTGAAAGGTCACTGTCATCTTCAATTACTTCTGTTGCGGCCTCTTGTGCCAATTTTAACAAATCTAAATCCTTGTACATATTTGCAATTTTAAAATCTGGGATACCGTGTTGTCTTGTTCCAAAAAATTCCCCAGGCCCTCTAATTTTTAAATCCATTTCTGAAATCTCAAAGCCATCGTTGGTTTTCACCATTATCTTCATTCGTTCCTTGCAGGTTTTGGACTTTGAATCGCTTATCAAAATACAATATGATTTTTCGGAACCACGCCCTACTCGCCCTCTTAGTTGATGTAACGCCGAAAGTCCAAATCTTTCTGCATTTTCTATTAACATAATGGTGGCATTGGGAACATTAATTCCAACTTCAATCACTGTGGTGGATACTAAAACGTGAATATTCCCTTTTGAAAAACGCGCCATAATTTCTTCTTTTTCCGTCGGTTTCATTTTACCGTGAATATATTCCACTGTGTATTCATTTAAAATGCTTTTTAGATCTTCTGCATAGGAAACGACAGCTTGTAATTCATTGGTTGTTTCACTTTCTTCAATTGTAGAACAAATGATGTAAGATTGTCTACCCTCGTCGGCTTCTTTTTTTATAAAATTATAAATTCGTTCTCGATAAGAACTGTTGACAAAAATAGTATCAATTTTTTTTCGCCCTGGTGGCAACTCATCCATAATGGAAATATCTAAATCACCATATAAAATTAAAGCAAGAGTTCTTGGAATTGGAGTTGCTGTCATTACAAGTACATGAGGATTGTCACCTTTTTCAGTTAGGGATTTTCTTTGACGTACTCCAAAACGATGTTGCTCATCAGTGATTACAAGCCCTAGCTTATTAAAATTTACTTTTTCTTGTATAACG
Organism: Eubacteriales bacterium; assembly: GCA_031546905.1. Taxonomy (GTDB): domain Bacteria; phylum Bacillota; class Clostridia; order Lachnospirales; family JAVBJQ01; genus JAVBJQ01. Next base: position 2,370 of record JAVBJQ010000085.1, read on the forward strand.
GCATGAGTTCCAATAACCATTTTGGCTTGGCCATTCTCAATATTTTCTAAAATAGTCGTTCTTTCTTTTTTCTTCAAGGAGCCAATTAATAGAACTGTTTCAATTCCACTTGTGGCAAAATATTTTTGAAATACCTCATAATGCTGTTTCGCCAGCACTTCTGTGGGAACCATTAACGCCACTTGCCAACCATTTTTTATTAAAATATAAGATAATAGCAACGCCACAATTGTTTTGCCGGAACCAACATCTCCTTGAACCAGTCTACTCATAACAAATCCACTTGCAACATCTTGTTTTAATTCTTCAAAAACCTTTTTTTGAGCATTGGTTAAATCAAATGGAATTTGTTTTAAAATATGCTCACACTGAAAATTCTGAATTACTACCCCGTCTTTTTCTTTTTTTACAAAAATTTTTAATTTCATCAAGGCAATTTGTAATAAAAAAAGTTCTTCAAAAACCAGACGCTTCCTCGCTGGAAAAAAACTATCCCCATTGTCCGGAAAATGAATATTTTGAACCGCTTCTTTTCTGCCTATTAGGCGAAACCTGTGTAGTATTTCCACTGGTAACATCTCTGCTACAGAATCTATGGTTTTTTCTAAAACATCAGCAATATATCCTCTAAACATTTTTTGAGAAATACCAGCTGTTAAAAAATAAATAGGGACAATTCTGCCACCGCCCATAAAATTTTCACCTTTTATGATTTCATAATCTGGGCTTTCCACTATTTTTTTCTTAAACTTCTCTATTACCTTTCCTGAAAAAAAATATTCTACCTCTTTTTTAAAATAATTTTTTAAGAAAGGCTGATTATACCAATTAATTTCTATTTTCCCTGTATCATCTTTTATCGTCACTTTGGTAATATTTATATTTTTAAAGTTTAAAACCACAGCTTCTCCCGTAATAAATCCTTTAAAACAATTTTCTTCATTGAGGGTGAGTTCTTTTATTTTTTTAACAATACTTCTATCTTCATAATCTCGGGGGAAATAAGAAATTAAATCCTGTATCGTGAATATTCCTAATTTATTTAATTTTTTGGCCCGTTGCTCTCCAATAGAATTGATTACACCAATACTATCACTCAGTTCTAACTGCATGAACTGCCCTCCTTATACCCTGTCTGAACGGTCTTTACACATTAAAAAAACAGACGTTCCTAATGTAAGACCGTCTATTTTTATATTCTGTTATAAAATTATTCTAGGGAAATAATATAATAATAAAGCGGTTGCATACCAGCATGAACTTCCACTTCAAAATCAGGATAACTTTCATTCACAAATGCTTTAATTTCATCTGCACTTTCTTTTGTGACATCACAACCATAGTATAAGCTAATAATTTCACTTTCTACGTTTACCATGGAGGAAATCAATTCTTTGGTTCCTTCTTGCATATCTTTTGAAACAATTTTTATTTTGTCCTCCAAAAGACATAAAATATCACCTTGAACAATTTCTTTGTCATCAATTTTTGTATCTCTAACAGCATACGTAACAAGTCCTGTTTTTACCCTTGAGATGCTGTCTTTCATTTCTTCTATTAATTGATCCATGTCAAACTCGCTTTGCGGAACATAATTCAGCATCACAGAAAGACCTTGGGGAATTGTTTTAGTAGGAATTACAAATATTTTTTTATCTGCACAAAGTTCCGCTGCCTGATTGGCGGCAAGAACAATATTTTTATTGTTCGGAAGAATAATAATGTTTTCTGCATGAAGGGCATTAATTGCCTTAATAAAATCATCTGCACTAGGGTTCATGGTTTGACCACCTTCGATGATTTTATCTACCCCTAAATTTTCGAATAGTTCTGATAATCCACTTCCCATAGACGTAGAAATAAACGCTAACGGCTTTTTAGGACCTTTATCTTCCTTTTTTTCTTCTGTTGCAAACTCAATTTTATTGGTATGTTGAATACGCATATTATCAATTTTAAGATTATCAAGAGCACCTATGGTAAGTGCTTTTTCAATAACAAGCCCAGGATTGTCTGTGTGAACATGTATTTTTATAATATCTTCATCTGATACCACTACAATAGAGTCTCCCACTGTCTCCAAATAATTTTTTAAATCATTTTCTGTTTTTTCATTGACATTTTTTACATTTATAAAAAACTCTGTACAATATCCAAAGGTGATGCTTTCATTTTCAACAGATGTAAGTGCAGAAAAGTCAACTTTCGGAGTTTCTATTTTTATTTCATCAAAAGAAACTTCCTTCCCCATTAGGCATTTATAAGCCCCCTCGAGAATACACAAAACGCCTTTTCCGCCAGCATCAACAACCCCAGCTTGTTTCAATTCAGGTAGCATTTGAGTTGTTTGATTAAGTACAGTAGCTCCATACACTAATAATTCTTTCATAAAAATATCAATATGTTCAATGTCATCACTTAACACTACTGCTCTGTCCGCAATAGAACGAGTGACTGTAAGTATTGTTCCTTCTTTTGGTTTCATAACGGCTTTGTAGGCAGTTTCTGATGCTTTTTTAAGCGCTAACGCTAAATCATGTACATTAGCCTCTTTTTTTCCTTCCAATGCTTTTGCAAAACCTCTGTATAATTGTGATAGGATTACACCTGAATTTCCTCTCGCACCTCTTAATGAACCCGAGGAAGCAAGCCTCGCTATTTCCGAAACATCTTCCGCATTTGATTTTTCAACTTCACGAGATGCAGCCAGAGAAGTAAGAGACATATTTGTACCTGTATCACCATCAGGAACAGGAAAAACATTCAGTGCATCTACCAGTTGTCTATTGGAATCAAGTTCGATTGAACCTGCAATAATCATCTTTTTCAATAAAATTCCATTAATATGTGTTAAATTCAACGTACTGCCTCCTATTAGTTATCTACTCTAACGCCTTCTACAAAAATATTAACGTGTTCAACTTCGATTGAAATAAATTCTTCAACTTTGTATTTAACGGTGTTAATTAACGTATCGGCAATCGCTGAAATGTTAGTTCCATATTCCACAATAATATGAAGGTCTATTGAAACTTTGTTTTCGTTTAATACTAAACGAACACCTTTTGTAAGGCTTTCTCTTTTCAGAAGATGAACAATCCCATCCTTCACATTTTTGGCAGCCATGCCTACAATTCCGTAACAATCCATAGCTGCAAGGCCAGCGACTCTTGCAATAACTTCATTTTCTATTGAAATCGTTCCATATTCATTTTTGGTTTTAGATGGCATAAAAAAACCTCCTTTAGTAAGTAATTGAATAAAAAAATTAGTTATGATTTAATTATATGAAATAAACCAATTTTGTTTCACATTAAAGCTATTATACACTAAATATATATTTTTAAAATAGTATTTTAAATAAAAAATATTTTTATTGTAAAAAGTGGTGATATCATATAGAATCAAAATCACATTAGGAGGGGAAGAAATGAGAATACATTTGTTTGAATATTTTTACAATGTTGCCATTGAAAAAAGTATCTCAAAAGTAGCAGAAAAATCCCATATTACACAATCCGCCCTTAGTCAGCAAATGCACAAACTAGAAGAAACTTTAGGTGCAACGCTTTTTACCAGAAGTAATACAGGAGTTGACTTAACAGAAGAAGGCAAAATTGTTTTTGAATATTGTAAACCCATGTTAAAATTGTATAATGATATGCTAAAAGAAGTGGAAGGAGTAAATCAGCGTGTTTTAAATATTACCATTTATTCTAATGAAATAATTGCTTCCACCCTGCTACCAGATATTATCTATGACATAAAAGAACTTTTTCCAACGTATAACTTTCAATTGTATACTGATTTTTATAAAAACAAACTACATATTGCTGCTAATTGTTATGACATTTATTTTACGTCCTCCCCGTTGGATTTTGAAAATATACTTCACTTAGGAAGTGACCGCCTTGTTTTTGTGGCATCAACCGATGTAGACGACTACAATGAATCCACCCTTACTGAAATTTTTGAGAAACCATTTTATTTATTAAATGATGAAGTTTGTATCACCACTGCTTTTAATGATTTTTTTCAAATAAATACATGGGAAGAAAACAACTTTAAAAAAATTTTTTTAACTGATTCCCCTTCCCATATAAAACATACACTAGAGAACAATTCTGGAATATCCTTACTACCCTACCTTTATGTAAAAGAAAGTATCGATAATGGTTTTTTAAAAGAACTAGATCTTCATTCTGAATCGTTAAACTATACTTTTTATTTGGCTTACAAATCAAATAAAATGAAAGAAATTATCACCATTATTAAAAATGAATTTGCTACTATTTTAAATAAATAAAGGGGCTGTATCAAAACGATTTTGTAAATCGAGCTGATACAGCTTCTTTTTTTCAGCAAAAAAGGCATTGTAAGTCGAAAAAAGTGTGATTTCAAGAACGCAAAAAAGACTTCCGCAAGAAGCCTAAAAAATATTGTCG
>JAVBJQ010000020.1:0-61995 GCA_031546905.1 Eubacteriales bacterium
TTTGACTTTTTATCAATCATTTCTTCAAACCCTATTAACAGGAATTAGCTTTTAGATAATTTTACTTAAAATAAAAAATATTTTTTTTATACATATTTTCTCATATGTTTTAAAGCACTTTTTTCAAGTCTTGAAACTTGAGCCTGAGAAATTCCTATTTCGTCCGCAACTTCCATTTGGGTTTTTCCTTCAAAAAACCGTAAGTTTAAAATATATTTTTCTCTGTCGTTTAAACGTTTCATAGCTTCGCTAAGGGAAATATTCTCGAGCCATAAATTATCTGTATTTTTATCATCGCTAACTTGATCCATAATAAAAAGTGCATCTGTTCCGTCATGATATACAGGTTCAAATAAAGAGATTGGATCTTGAATTGCATCAAGTGCAAATAACACATCTTCCTTTGGTAAGTCTAACTCTTTTGCTACTTCTTCAATGGTAGGTTCTTTTGAATTTAAATTTGTTAAATGTTCTTTCACTTGTAAAGCTTTATAGGCAATATCTCTAAGTGAACGACTCACCCGAATAGAATTGTTATCTCTTAAATATCTTCTAATCTCCCCGATAATCATTGGAACTGCATAAGTTGAAAATTGTACATTTTGGGTTATATCAAAATTATCAATTGCTTTTATAAGACCTATACAACCAACTTGAAAAATGTCGTCAACATACTCCCCACGATTATTAAACCGTTGGATTACACTTAAAACAAGTCTTAGATTTCCATAAATATATTTTTGTCTTGCTTCTTCATCGCCTTGAAGAATCTTTGCAAATAAAACCTTTTTTTCTTCACTGTTTAAAATTGGTAATTTGGAAGTATTAACACCACATATTTCAACTTTATTAGTAATCATTCTGATTCCCTCCGGCAAGTTATTTATACTAATTCATTTTTTCCGAAGAGAGCAAAATTATACCTTTTAAACCATTCTATTAATTTCCTTTTTTAGCCTTTTAATTATCTTTTTTTCAAGCCGTGATATGTATGACTGTGAAATTCCAAGCATATCTGCAACTTCCTTTTGTGTTTTTTCGATACCTTCACAGCTAAGTCCAAAGCGCAATTCCACGATTTTTTTTTCCCTATTTGTTAATCTATTTAGTGCTTTATTTAGCAACTCCTTGTCAACTTCATCTTCAATATTTCGATAAATAACATCAACTTCTGTGCCTAAAATGTCGGAAAGTAATAACTCATTTCCCTCCCAATCAACGTTAAGCGGTTCATCAATAGAAACTTCTGTCTTAATTTTGGTGTTTCTTCTTAAATACATTAGAATTTCATTTTCGATACATCTTGATGCGTAGGTTGCAAGCTTTATTTTTTTATCTGCCTTAAAAGTATTAATTGCTTTTATGAGTCCAATTGTACCAATTGAAATTAAATCTTCTACATTAACACCTGTGTTTTCAAATTTTCGTGCAATATAAACTACCAACCGAAGGTTTCTTTCTATTAAAGTTGTCTTTATCTGCTCATCATTCTCCCCGCCAAGTCTTTCAATTAATAGCATTTCTTCATCTGGCGTTAATGGTGTTGGCAGAACTTCGTTTCCACCTATGTAGTAAATAGTTTGTTCTTTGTTTTTTAGTGTGCTAATGAATTCTATTATATTTCTTTTTAGTTTCAAAAAAAGTAATTTCAAGTAGTACATTCATTATTCCCCCTACTAAGTATGATTAAATATATCTGGATTAATAAGTGCATTATAAGCCCCGTCAAATGTTAACTTGTTATTGTGTATTCCGATGATTGCATTTTTTAAAATAATATTTTTATTTTGATAGGAATCGTAAATTTCAACAGCATCTGGTCTAAATCCAATCAAAAGGCCATTCTGCTTTCCTATGCTCGTAAAAGGAATAATTCTTATTCTGGTAGCTATTCCATGTTCCGAGGCGTGTTTAATAACATAATCTAAATCATTTTCTTTATTGTCTTCAAAAATTGAAACTATATTTTGTGGTAAAAATTTTTTAAGAAAGGAAAACTCTACAATAATAACAGGATTATTTGTTATTGGATCATGTAATGAGTTACCTGTATCTACCAGAGCATTTAGTTCAACACTATTATTTTCAAAACAAACCTTAATCCCATAAAAAATTTGTTTTTTGATAATGACATTTCTTATCAAAGTCAGTGTTAACTTAACAATTACATATGTACCACAAATTGCTGCGATTAAAACTTTAAAAGAAAAATTCTCCACTCCAAACCCTACCATATTACTAATGATATGGGATATGTTGGTGAAATAAAAAAGAGCTATTCCTGCCCCTCCAACGCAAAACGCTGCAATATGTGAAAATATAACTAGCTTCAAAAGTTCCCTCATACTTTTGGGATGAAAAGCTATGAGTATTCCTAAAATTAAAATGGCCAATGCAATTATTATATTAAAGTGTCTTTGTAACGTATTATTAAAAATACAGATACAATATAAAATAGAACAAATAAAACTCCCTATCATTAGCCTTACATAATTAATCTTTTTTTTAACTAATTTTCCTACAATCCAAAATATAAAAAAATCCATTATTAAATTTATAAAAAATACAATATCCGCATATATTTCTATTTGCAAATAAATTGCACCCCCACACTGTTTATCACCATTATATAAAACATGATTTACATATTTTGTAATAAAAACAGATTTACTCTAAAAAATAATATGACAAAATAAAAAAAGATATGCAACTTTAAAAGGAATAAAAAAAAACCTCTAAGTCCAATATATTTGGATTTTTAGAGGTTTTGCTCATTTAAAATAAAGACAACTGATTTGTTTCTGGGATACCTTTTAAAATATGGTTGTTTTTTAATAGCTCAATTACGGTTTTACTAACTTTTGTTCTGATTCGAAAATCTTCAATGGAGTGAAATTCACCAAATTCTCGGGTTGTCACAATATTTTGTGCCGCTGAACTACCTAACCCTTGCATAGAGTTTAGCGGTGGTAAAATAAAATCGCCATCTAATAAAAATCTTCGGGAGTCTGACTTATATAAATCAATCGGAAGAAAGTTGATGCCCCTTGCATACATTTCATTCACAATTTCTAAAATAGTTAAAGTCCCTTTTTCTTTTGTTGTTAGCGTATTGCCCCGTTCTTCTAATTCCTTAATAGCAGACTGTACAACACCACGACCTCTGCACATAAGCTCGTAGTCAAAATCTTCTGCACGAATAGAAAAATAGGAAGCATAAAAACTTTTGGGATAGTACACTTTAAAATAAGCAATTCTAAAAGACATCATAACATAAGCTGCCGCATGAGCCTTCGGGAACATATATTTAATTTTTTTACAAGAATCAATATACCAGTCGGGAACACCAGCAGCCTTCATTACTTCAACTTCACTGTCTTGAAGCCCCTTCCCTTTTCTTACATTTTCCATAATTTTAAAAGCTTGTTTTTTCTCAACACCTTGAATAATTAAATACACCATAATATCGTCACGTGTTGAAATAACTTCTTTTAGCTTTGCAGTACCGTCTTTCACTAATTCTTGTGCATTGTTAAGCCAAACATCTGTTCCGTGTGATAAACCTGCAATTCTAACCAACTCAGCAAATGTATTTGGCTGAGTATCTACTAACATTTGTCGAACAAATTTAGTTCCAAACTCAGGAAGTCCTAAAGAGCCTGTTTCACAATTAATATCACTAGTGCTAATGCCCAAAGCTTCTGGTGATGTAAAAAGTGACATGGTCTTTTTATCATCAAGGGGAACATCTTGAGGGTTAGAACCTGTTAAGTCATGTAACATACGAATCACTGTGGGATCGTCATGACCCAATATATCTAACTTCAAAAGTCGTCCACTAATGGAATGATAATCAAAATGCGTTGTTACAACATTTGAGTTTACATCGTTTGCAGGTCTTTGAATAGGACAAAACTCATAAATACTATGATCGCTTGGAACAATCATAAGACCACCTGGATGCTGTCCTGTTGTCCGTTTTATACCAGTACAACCAGAAATAAGCCGGCTGATTTCTGCATTGTGAAGAATTTTTCCACGCTCATCAATATATTTTTTTACATATCCAAAGGCTGTTTTTTCCGCTAAAGTTCCGATAGTTCCAGCTTTAAAAACATGACCTTCTCCAAACAATTCTTCTGTGTAAGCATGGGCATGTTGTTGATATTCACCAGAAAAATTTAAGTCTATGTCAGGTTCCTTATCACCATCAAAACCTAAAAAAGTTTCAAAAGGGATGTCATGACCTTCTTTTTTTAATAAAGTGCCACATACAGGGCAATTTTTATCTGGCATATCACAACCTGAACCACCTGAAAAAGATACAACCACATCTGATTCAAAATCAGAATATTTACAACTCGGGCAAATATAATGAGGGGGGAGCGGATTTACTTCTGTAATTCCTGCCATAGTAGCAACAAAGGAGGATCCTACCGATCCCCTTGAACCAACCAAATATCCATTTTCAAGAGAATTCCATACTAATTTTTGAGCAATAATATACATAACAGAAAACCCATTTTTAATAATTGAATTTAACTCTTTATCAAGTCGTTCCTTTACAATTTGGTGAAGATTGTCTCCGTAAATAGAAGTTACTTTTTCCATGGTAATATCACGAATTAAGTCTTCTGCACCTTCAATTTTAGGTGGAAATGTTTCATCTGGAATCGGTTTAACAGATTCAACCATATCTGCTATTAAGTTTGTATTGGTAACAACAACTTCAAAACATTTCTTCTCTCCTAAATAAGAAAACTCAGAAAGCATTTCTTCCGTTGTTCTAAAGAATAGTGGTGGTTGCTTATCTGCATCATCAAATCCACTTCCTGCCATAATAATTCTTCTAAAAACTTCATCATCAGGGTCTAAGAAATGAACATCACAAGTAGCAACAACAGGCTTATTATATTTTTCACCTAATGAAACAATTTCACGATTAAGATTTTTTAGATCTTCTGCTGATTGTAAGGTGCCTTTATCAATCAAAAATTGATTATTTCCCAAAGGTTGAATTTCCATATAATCATAAAAATAAACTAGGCTTTTGATATACTCCTTAGACTTCTTGTCCAATAAAGCCCTATATAATTCACCAGCTTCACAAGCACTTCCAATAATAAGCCCTTCTCTTAGCTTTAAAAATTCACTTTTGGGAATTCTAGGACGTCTTTGAAAATACTCAATGTGAGATTTAGAAATTAATTCATATAAATTTCGTAAACCAGTTTGATTTTTTACTAGTATAATGGCATGATATGTTTTTAGTTTTTTAATATTCGCCGATTTACTAGCAAAAATATTAATTCCATTTATGTCATTTACGTTATTTTCTTTTAATAATTCGATACACTTTATAAAAATTTCAGCAGTTGCAAGGGCGTCATCAACCGCTCTATGATGATTCTCAAGGGATACACCTAAATGCTCTGCTACAATGTTCAGTTTGTGCTTTGATAACATTGGAAATAATGCTCTCGAAAGTTCAACTGTATCAATAACAGTATTTTTAACTTCAATACCAACCCGTAATGCAGCACTTCTAATAAATCCCACATCAAAGCTCGCATTGTGAGCCACTAACATACTGTCTGAAACAAATTCTAAAAATTGGGGTAGGACAGTGTCAATTTTTTCTGCACCAACTAAATCTTCATCTTTAATTCCTGTTAGTTCTATTATTTTAGTTGGAAGCTTTACCATTGGGTCAACAAAGCAATTAAATTTGTCAACTATTACTCCATTGCATATTTTTACAGCCCCAATTTCAATAATCCGATCCGTTTCATTGCTTAAACCTGTAGTCTCAATATCAAAAACAACAAATTCATCATCAAATGTTTGATTTTCTGGTGATTCTACCACAGAACCCAAATCATCAACCAGATAAGCCTCTACACCATAAATCAACTTTACACCATGCTTTTTTGAAGCACTCATGGCTTCTGGGTAAGCTTGAACAACACCGTGGTCTGTAAGTGCAATTGCTTTATGCCCCCATGCGGCGGCTCGTTTTATATATTCATCTATTGAATTAATCGCATCCATCATACTCATTTGAGTATGCAAATGAAGTTCTACCCGTTTTACCTCGGCATGATCCATTCTTTCTGCTGGCTTTTGAGATAGCATAATATCTTTCACCATTAAATTTAATTCATTAGAATATTTGTCAAATTGAATTGTACCTTTTACTTTTAAAAACATATTTACTTTTAAAGTTTCTTTTACTTCATTTTCATATTTATCTTTTTTTATAAAAAACTTCACGGTAGTGGAATCGGTATAATCTGTAATGTCAAAAGAAACAATATATTTCTCTCCTTTAATCTCTCTTTCGGTTAAAGAAAGAACTTGACCTTCTACAATAACTTCTTCACCTTCCGTTTTGGTAGAAATGATTTTAGAAATATTACCTTGTATTGGTTTGCCTAAAAGAACAGAGCCAACTGTTATAACTCTTTTCTCTCCGTCTGCTTTTTGTATTTCAAATTTTTCAGGTACAAGAGTACTTTCCATCAATTGCTTTACTAGCTTTTCTTCTTTTTTAAGGATATTTTGGATGTAATTTTCGTTATCAAACTCTTTGGACTCCGGAATAAATTCCACAATAAAATCAAGTCCTAGTCGGTCATTAATTTGCTTTTCGATTTGTTTATCCAGTAATCGCTTTTTTAGAAAATAATCATAATTATTTTTAACACAAATAATCAGTTTATTATCATATATTTGCCAATGAGAACTTTGCATCATTCCTGAACAAAAAGGACTGTTTTTATTTATTGTATGAATAACTGTTTCCCAGTACATTTGAATTTTTTTAGTTGAATCTGCGATATTATCCAATTCATATCTGATATTCACTAAAACATCTGAAATAAATGGGCTTTGTTTTTTTATTTCACTTTGTAAATCACCAATAAAACTTTCATTTATAAGTTCTTTTAATAAAATATCGATTTCAATTTTTTGAGTTTCTTTTGAAATTTTTAATTTTTTAACCTCAGCATTTTTAAAAGTATTTTTAATGTCGTTATTAAGGGGAATATTTTTAAATACATCAATAAATTTATTTTTTATACTTATGTCTAGCATTTTACTTTACCCCCGAAAATTATTGAATCACAATTCTAAAGACACCACTTTTTACTTTACTTTTTGAAATAAAAACCAATTTATATAAATCGTTGTTGTCTTTCTGACTATCTATTTTTTCATAGCCTACTCTGTAATCTGTGGTCTCATAAAAAATATCCATTTCAACATTATCATTTTTTATATTTACGATACCATTTTTTATATCAGGTTTATTAGAAAGAGCCAAACAAATTTTTATTTCAAAAGGATGAACCATTTTAATAACATCTTTTATTTCTATGTTATTTTCCAATCTATTTAAACAAAAAAATCTTCTATATTGGAGAACTCCTGCATTGGTGGGATATGATTTTGATAAATCAATTGAAAACCTAGTGAATTCTTTCGTAAATTCATAGTCAGCAGGTTTTATTTTGTTCATTTCACAATTCACTTGCTCATATTGACCAATGGATAAGATATTATAGAACAAATGTTTTTTTTGTTCAAAACAATCATTTTTCTCATGGCTTATAACAAAAGGAAGTCCATTTTTATATATAAGAAAGTGACCGTTATTTGCATCTATGCTCGACTTTGCACACAAGAATAAACCATTTACCATATTTTTTTGTTCTCTTGCAACCATTACTTGAGACTTTTCAAAATATGTATCTTCTAAAATAAATTGGGTTGAATATTTTACTTTTTTTAATTTATAATCCGTAAATATACAGTTTAAGTAAGTAGAAAAACTACTTTTTTCTGTTATTTGATTTAAAATACTAAATTTAGTCTGTTTTTTATGAATAAACCCAGCAAATGATACCATTTTATCATCTTCAGTTCTTTTGCCACAGCAATAAACTAAGTATGGATTAATGATAACATTAGGACTGGAACCATCAATATTGATATACTTCGTATCAATAATATATACTTTATAAATATAGCTACACATTGCTTTAAATTTAGGAAGTGTAAATAAGTCTACTCGTCCCTCTGATGCAACAAATAAAAGTTCAAAACAATTATAAATATATCCGATATTTTCACTCCATGCATGAACCCCTGCTTCACAAAAACCATCATCATTATATTTCTCAATATAATCTTCTAACAAAACTAACACTTTTTCGATGGCTTGATTAATTAACACCTCAGAGTTTGAAATAAGTAAAAAACAAATTAAACAATCTGCATAAACAGAAGGTGTAAACGCAAACTTGCTGTCTAAAAAAAGCTTAAATATCCGTCTTGTTATTTCAATTTCAATTTTTTTACATATCAATGGAGAAATTTTATTAAGCTCACTCTCCATCAAGCAATACGTAAGAGCTAATGTTGCACCTGTTTTAGCCGTGTTACAATCAATAATTTCAGAAACATCATCTGTCCAAAATTGTTTTTTACATAAATCAGCTACTTGCTTAATAATGGAATTTAGAAAGCGTCCCTTATAACCAAGACATTCAGCAATAACGTATCCGTTTAATTGCTGAATGTCTGATGAATAATTTGTAGTTATATGTTTGGGATTGCTGGCATCTTTTATAATAGCCGATTTCAATTGACTGTCAATGGCTTCCCATCTTTGTCTATTTTCTATTTTGGGAAACAAATCTATTTTTTTCCCAAAAAGTAGGCTTTCTAAATATCTTTCTGAGTTAATTAATTTAGTTTGCAAAAGTTCGCCCCCAAAACTTTATTTTACAACATAGAATAAAAATAATCTCAATGTCCTTAGAAACGAATTAGTATTACTCTGCTTTTATCGGTTCATCATATTGCTTGTCAAATAATTCTACAGTAACGGACTTCATTACTTGTGGTATAAGTGGTCTGTCGCTATAATCTGTTTCTACATCAGCAATTTCATTAACAAGATCCATTCCTTCAATTAATTTTCCAAACGCCGCATATTGCCCGTCAAGATGTGGTGAATTTTTGTGCATAATAAAAAATTGTGAGCCTGCTGAATCAGGATGTTGAGAACGAGCCATTGAAATAACCCCTTCTCTATGTTTTAAATCATTTTTAAAACGATTTTTACTAAATTCCCCTTTTATATTATAACCAGGACCACCAGTTCCAGTTCCTTCTGGACACCCTCCTTGAAGCATAAATCCATTGATTACCCTATGAAAAATTAAGCCATTATAATAGCCACTGTTCACCAATGAAATAAAATTATTTACCGTGTTCGGAGCAACTTCAGGATATAATTCTATTTTCATGAGACCTCCATTTTCCATTTCTATTGTTACAATTGGATTTTTATCCAAATTAATCATCCTTTCAAAATTATATTTATAGTATCCTTACTATTTTATATAAAAAATGCAAAATAGTAAACAGTAACTTATAATTTTAAATAGAATGTAATATAACGGTCATATTTCTTCTATTGAAAAACTAACAGTTGTTGGACAAATCTAATGTATAAAAAAGCAATTATAGTACACGCTACTTATTAAATAATAGTAATTTATTTTATGAGATCTAAAATGAATTATATACATTAAGAGGTGACGTCATTTTGAAAAAAATATTTCTTCCTTTTATATTAATTGCCTGTTGCTTTATATTTGTTTCTTGTACACAAAAAAATATTGCCAACTACACACTTGGTGGACTGGGAACAGTTGGACAAACTAATACTTATAAAAATGGAATTTATACAGGTCAAGGAATACCATGGGAGTATGGCAATGAAGAAGCACTAGTTGTAATAGAAGATGGAATGATTAAGTCGGTAGTATTAAGAAAGCTAGATATTAATGGAAATGAAACAGATTATAATAAATGGGTTGGAGAAGGTGGACGACCAAATCTAAGACAATTTAGATTCGATTTGGCAAATAGCATTGTTGACAAACAAACATTTGACGTTCCCAATATTGCTAGTGCGGCCATTAGTTGTCAAAATTGGAAGCTAGCCGTTAAAAACGCATTAGAACAAGCCAAATAGCATATAAAAATATTAAGGATAATACAAAAGCCATGTATCAATCAGCTTATTACACTGATTGATACATGGCTTTTGTACATATTTAAAGTTTAGAAATGATTTTTAGTAATTTCGGTCTATAAATAACAACTGCTTTTTTAGGACAAAGCTCCTGACAACAAAAACATCGAATACATTTAGAAATTTCAACATAGGGACGCCTATCTTTCATGGTGATAATTTTTGCAGGGCAATTTTCTGCACATATATTACAACCCACACAATCCTTGTGATTAAATACCGGTTTTGGCTGAACGTGGGAACCAAATACTTTCATGAAAGGTTTAGGAATAAACCCAACACCTCTAACTTTTGGAATAACAAAATCTTTTATTACAAAACTTTCAAAGGCGTCACCTAAAAAAGTGATGTCATGAAACGCTTCCTCACATATTCCTCTTTTAATACAATTGTCAACAGTCGGTACATCCTTATGGGGTAGACTAATGATGGAACAAGCCACTTTGTCTAAATGATATGGGCTGTCAGACGCAATCACAACTCCTACTTTTCTAGGTTCGCCAGCAGAAGGTCCATCTCCCTCCATGCCAATAATTCCATCCATAAAAGAAAGAACAGGATTAGCAAGTAGACAAATGTCAATGAGTGCATTAGCAAAATCTTTTATATCAGGCATATTAAGATGATACTCGGCTTTTGTAATGCCAGGTATGATTCCAAACATATTTTTAACTGCACCCGTAAAAGTTGCCATACCATGAGTTTTTAATTTAGAAACAGAAATAATCTTATCTACATCATGAATCATATCCGTAACTAATATTTTTTTTAATAATAAACCATTAGTACATTCTTTTTCAATAGAATTTAAGTTATAGTTTAACTTTGATTTTGTATCATTTGCTACTTGTTCCATGCCAGTTGCTTTATAAATGGCAGATAAACTTTTTTCGTTAAAAGGCCCTCCGGGGCTATCACCAATTAAAACTTCTGCGCCATAATCAATGAGAATTTGAGCAAGTGCTTTTACAAAAACAGGATGAGTAGTTGTTGCTTCTTCTGGTCTTTTTTTCATTAGTAGATTAACTTTAAGTAAAATGCGTTCACCTTTATGAATATATTTTTCGATTCCACCTAAATTTTCAAAACTAGCTAAAATAGATTTTTTAACATCTTCATCATTATAATCTTCACAACGTAAAAGTGATACTATGCTCAAAAAAATCACCTCAATTATTCTTCATCCGATTCTTCCCAGTTATAATAGACATTCTGAACATCGTCTTCTTCATCGAGTAAATCAAGTATTTTTCTCATTTTTTTAATGTCATCAGGGCTGTCAAGTGTAACAGTCGTTTGTGGAATCATGGCAATTTCAGCGGAAACCATCGTTAAATTTGCTTCTTCTAACACTTGACGAACTTTCGAAAAATTTTCCGGAGAAGTGATAATTTCAAATCCATATTCATCAGCAATGAAATCATCCGCACCAGCTTCAATAGACATCATCATTAATTCATCTTCATCAATTTCACCTGATTGTTCAATCATAATTTGCCCTTTTTGGTCAAACATGTAAGAAACACATCCAGTCGTTCCAACATTTCCGCCACCTTTTGTAAAGGCATTTCTTACATTAGCAGCTGCACGATTTTTATTATCGGTTAATGTTTCTACAATAATGGCAACGCCATTTGGACCGTATCCTTCATACGTGATAGGTTCGTAGTTTACAGCATCTAAATCTCCTGCTGCCTTTTTTATGCTTCGTTCTATTGTATCGTTTGGCATATTATTTGATTTTGATTTTGCAATAATATCACGAAGGCTACTGTTATTGTTAGGATCCGATCCAGCAGCTTTAACAGCAACTGCAATTTCTCGTCCTAATTTTGTAAAAATCTTGCCTCTTGCAGCATCAGTTTTTTCTTTTTTATGTTTAATATTGGCAAATTTTGAATGTCCAGACATAGTACCTCTCCTTGTATATAAAATTCATATTTATAATATCACTGGTGTCATTTTTTTACAACAATTTTCCATCACAAAAAATATAATAAGAACTGCCACATTCGGAAATAATAGCAATAGCATTTGTAACTTCATTGATAAAGTCTAAAAAAGAATTTTTTTCTTGAAACTCAACTAGTACGTAAAAATTTACCACATCTGTGTAAGTTGTTTCTACAATAATATAATTTTTTTGTAAAAGTTCATACTGCACCCTTCCAGACAAAGTATAGGGCACCACTATTTTAAATTTTTCTAAAAATACATGTTCAACAATTTTAGCTGATAAAACGCCTTCTTTGGCTGTTTTTCCATATGCTCTTACAAGACCACCAGTTCCTAATAAAGTTCCACCAAAATATCTTGTTACAACGATTGCAGTGTTATACAATTGCTCACCACGCAGTACATCCAAAACAGGCAGACCAGCGGTTCCACTTGGTTCTCCATCATCACTGTATCGTTGGATCTCATTTTTTTCGCCAACTTGATAGGCGAAAACGTTATGATTTGCATCATAATATTTCTTTTTCATAGAATCAATGAAGCAAATTGCCTCACCTTCATTTTTCACTGGAGAAACAGTTGCAATGAACTTAGATTTTTTTTCAAAAATAATTGCTTCCCCTTTATTATAAACAGACTTATAATTCATACAATCACCGCCTATAATAATAACAAACTTGTAGAAGTTATACAATACAATTGCTTTTATTATACAATTTGACTATAATAGGAATCACGTAATACTTTATTATAAAGTTATACCAAGCCAAGGAGGTAAATATGTTTTCTAGTTTAGAAGTAAAAAAAGATATTTTTTGGGTGGGTGCCCTCGATTATAATATTCGCATTTTCGATATTGTTATGTATACAAAATACGGCACTACTTACAATTCATTTGTTGTAAAAGGAACTGAAAAAACTGTTTTATTTGAAATTTCAAAGGATACATTTTTTGATGAGCATTTAGAAAGAATACAATCTGTTTGTGATATTTCAAAAATAGATTATATCGTTGTAAGTCATACAGAACCAGATCATACAGGTGCTTTAGCCAAAATTTTAAAATTAAATCCCAATATAACCATTGTAGGGACAGCAGTTGCTATTAAATTTTTATCAGAGATTACAAATATGGAATTTAAAAGCATGAGCGTAAAAGACGGTGATACTTTAAACATTGGCGATAAAACAATTAGATTCATTATGGCACCATTTCTCCACTGGCCAGATACCATGTATTCCTATATTGAAGAGTCAAAAACCATATTTACTTGTGATAGTTTTGGTTGTCATTATTGTGATGAACACGTTTTTAACGATAAAATTGAACATGAATTTATAGATGCATATAAATATTATTTTGATGTGATTCTTTCCCCATTTAGTAGTTTTGTTTTGGATGCCCTTCATAAAATTAAGGATTTGGATATTGAAACAATTTGTACAGGCCATGGTCCAGTGATTAGAACAGATGTACAAAAATATTTAGATCTTTATAAGGAATGGGCAACACCAGTTAAACGTGATAAACCGAGCGTCGTAATTCCTTATGTTACATCTTATATGTACACAAAAAAAATGGCTGAAAAAATTTCAGAAGGAATAAAATCAGTTGGAGATATAGATGTTTGTTTATTTGATTTAGTGGATTCCAAAAAAGAAGATGTTTTACACGAAATTAAACTTGCAGATGGCGTTCTATTTGGTTCACCAACTTTAGTTGGAGATACTTTGCCACCAATTTGGGAAATTCTTTCAGAAATGAACCCTATCATTCATAGAGGTAAGCTTACTGGTGCATTTGGCTCTTATGGTTGGAGTGGTGAGGCTGTGCCTAATATTGAGCAAAGACTAAAACAACTGAAACTGAAAATGCCTGCTGGAACATTAAAAATTCTATTTAATCCTTCTAATGAACAGTTAAATGACTGCTTTGAATATGGAAAGGTTTTTGGAGAAGCAATTATAAAATAACAAATAAGCCGTAGAGGAATTTAGTTGTAAAATTCCTCTACGGCTTATTTTAAATGGTTTAATTTATTTCAATTCCTGTTATATCACTTTCGTTGTTGGATCTATCAAAAGCGGTAACAACATAGACACATTTATCTCCTGTTTTAAAGCTATTATCTGTAACATACTGAGGGCTATTTTTTGCCCTTCTCACTATAGAAATGATATTTTCAGTTTTGCTTATATTAATATCACTCACTTGTTTAAATTTATAAACAACATAATAAGTAGAATCATTTTCAGGCTTATCTTTTATCAAAAGCGTCAGACTATTATTATTTTTCGATTGTTCTTTCACTTCAACAGGAGTAGGCGCGGTGCTATCAATCCATGTCATAGGAGGAACAAACGCAGGATATTTATAAATTTCATTTTTAAAATTATCCTTTATATTTAGTTTATTAGCAATAAGATGCTTAATACTAAAAAATGCGCTTCCCTTGATTGCCTCAAATTTTTGATTATATTTTATTTGAGCTGTTAATTGGGCAGGGTTTTTCCATTCATTTGTAGTGTTTATTTTATATGCTGCATGTCCTATATATAAGTGTACATTGGGATTTAACTTCATTTCATTTACCCAAAAATTAAGGACATTTTCATATGGTGCCGCCTTTAAAGAAAACTCCCAATAAATCTGTGGCATAATATAGTCAATCCAACCATTTTTAATCCATGTTCTAGTGTCTGCAAAAAGTTCATCATAGTTTGTTCCACCAGCTTTTGTATTTGATCCAGTTGCGTCAAGTGTGTTGTTTCTCCAAACACCTGCTGGACTTATGCCAAATTTAACATATTTTTTTTCTTTCTTAATGGCATCTCCTACATCTTTAATAAATATATTTATATTATTTCTTCGCCAATCAGCCTTATTAGAAAATCCTTTTCCATAAAGTTCATATTGTGCATCATCTTTAAACTCTACCCCTTTAACTGGTGAGGGATAAAAATAATCATCAAAATGTACCGCATCAATATCATAGTTTTTTACTACTTCCACAACAGAATCTATTACATATTTCCTTGCTTCTGGTATGGCTGGATTTAAAAATAATTTACCGCTGTAATTTACAATCCATTCTGGATGGATTTTGGCCACGTTATTCTTTGCTAATTTAGTAAGGTCACTATCCATGCTAACTCTAAATGGATTAAACCACGCATGAAACTCCATATTATTTTCATGCGTAGCATTGATCATAAACTCTAGTGGATCATAGTAAGGATTTGGTGCTTTTCCCTGTTCTCCAGTTAAATATTTTGACCAAGGAGTGATCGCAGAATTATAAAAGGCATCTGCACTAGGTCTAACTTGTACAATTAAAGCATTTAAATTCATACTTTTTGACTGTTTTACAATTTCTAAAAATTCCTGTTTTTGTTGCTCACTTGTTTTATTACTTGTAGATGGCCAATCAATATTGGTAACAGTAGAAACCCATGTACCTCTAAATTCATATTTTTGCTGTATTCTTGCTTCTTTCTTGTACTGGGTTACAAAAGAATTCTCACTAGCAAAAACTGCAATATTACAAAACAGTGAAGCAACTAAAACAAAAATGAATAATTTATTTTTTTTCATTTCTCCCCCCAAATATTTAGTGTGTTTGCAAACCCCTGGGAATGAATCTTCCAACACGCTCTAGTTTATTATTAGTGGTGCATTAGAGGCTTCTAAATTTAATTTAACCTTTTTTTCTAAGGAATCATAATCAAATGATTTTGCCTCTACAAAAGTTTTTTCGTTACAAAGGTAATTTAGTCTTGTTAACCCAATAGAAATATCACTTAAAGAAGTATGGGCTTTGATATAGTATCCTAGTTTTGATATACTGGGAAGACTGATTTTAAGCGTGCCATTACTTGCTTCTGCTGACCACAAATATTCATTAAACTTTTTAAAATCAGAAGTAATAATGTTAATAGAACCATTTAAAGCACCTAGCTTCATATTTTTAGCATCAATGTTAAAAGCATCAATACTTCCACTATAAACTTCAATTTCACAGTCAGAAGAGATAATATTATTTAAGTTAATTTTTCCACTGGACGATTCAATTCTAAGTTTTTCACTTTGAATATCCTTAGCAGTAACTTCTGAGTTCGTTGCAAATAGTGAAATATTGGTTCCTTTTAAATTATCAGCAGAAAGTTTTCCATTAATAGCATTGAATTGTATTGAAGAAAATAAACTGGAAGGAACAACTGCATCAATAGAAACATTTGTAAAATTTGCTTCATCATAATTTAAATAAAATTTGTTTCCAAGCTTCAAAAGATCCATTTCAATAGTTGGATTTTTAGCTTTATAAAAAACCTTTAACGTTATTTTATCTCCGTTGTACCCTTTAATCAAAAGATCCCCATTTAGTGATGAAAGACTTAGTTCATTTACTTCAGATTCATTTACACGAACTTCAAATTTTCCTTCATCTTTTAAGGTAGTAGGTGTAGAGGCAGCAGTGGTAGTTTCTGATTTATTAAACATATCAGAAGAACTTATATTTTTAGAAATTCGTTCTGCTACCTCCACTGTTTTTTCCGCAAAAGACTGGGTAAATTTTTGGAATTTAGGCTCAAAATCTCTCGCAAAGATATCTAACTTTTTTCCAACATCTTTTGCAAGTGCTTCAAAGTTTGTTTTTTCAGCCGATTGACTTTCATTATTATTAGAAAAACGACTATAACTAGATTCTTTATTTTTCAAAGAGTCTAAAAGTTTAGTTGCTTCCTCAGAAGAAATTTTACCTTGTTCAAGCATTTTTAAAATCATCAATCTTTCTTCATTCATCAAAAAAACCTCCTTATAATACTAATTCGTGTTAGATTTTTAGTCGCATTAGTATAAAACTTTCTATTTTATAATAGTATCGTAATAAATAATAAAATCTAAACCTGTTTTTTTAGCTAAAACTTTGTGAGTACGGTAAAAATGTATTTCCTTAACTCCATTAATACCTTTCCACATTTCCTGAACCACAGCAAATACCGTGTCATCATTTTGATATCCAGATGTAATAACTTGAGCAGAATATTGTGGTGGTGTATCTGATTTTGTTTCACCATAGTCACCCATTAAACTTTTATCATTAATTATTTCTTGAGAGAAGCTATCTGTTAAAATGCTATTGCTAAAGTCACCTGATTTTAGAGAAAGCCTCTTTTCAAAAGAAGCTTTGATACTTTGGTTTGCTTTTACAATATCTGTATTTGGATTAGATGAAAAATCTTTAACGTCTTTTAAATTTAATGGAATATTTAAATCATTCAGTTTAAATTCAATGTATTTAACCCTTATTGTTAAATTAGAAAGGGATACATCTTTTATAGACCCCCTATCACTTGTGGTATCAAAAAGGATATCGCCACCGTCTCTTACCGATAAGCATTTCCCAGGCAAAACGACTTCTGCACCGTTTGTTCCTTTGGCAATTAATTCCACAGCTAACTTAACCTCAACTCTATTATTGTTTGTATTGGACTTGTCGCTTACGGCAAGAATATTCGAATCTTCAGCATGATACACTAAAATCATTTGATTTTTACCAGCACCCATTCTTTCAAGAACAATCTTATAATTATTATGATTAAAAGATATTTGCGTTGACTCTTTATTTAAGAACAAACCTGCTACTGGTATATCTTGGCTTACAGGTACTTTTAAATAAATATTTTTAAAAGTTACCCCTAAAGGATTTGCTAAATTTCGAATTGGGTCAAAGTCCATTCTCGCAGATAACGTATTGTTTTGTATTAAATACTGCGTTGGATAATCACGTGTAGGTAAAACTGTTTTCGCACCCTCTGTAATGGTAATAAACTCTTTATCAGTTTGAGCACCGTGCTGAACAAGTTCCCCTTCTCCCTTCCATTGCAAGTCATAATATAGGGTGGAACCTGCTGAAGAGAACACGGCATTATCGAGTGTGAAAACAACATCTGGTGAACCTGTCTCAGCTTTAATTGGTTTTTTCAAATATTTTGCTGGAGTTAATGTAATGTTATTCATTAGCGTGAGGGGAAATTCTATACGTTCACTGGTATATGGGTCAAAAATAGTAAGTTTAATGCTTCTAGCATTTTGTTTTAGTGGTTCAAAACGCAACACGGTATTGGTTGCATCTGATTCTCCTTGAGAAAATGACAAATCCATATTATAAATATTATTCTTACTATCTGTTAGTGTAATATCATAGTATTCAACATCAATCTTTTTATTAAGGTAAAATACAGTTTGGACAGAGTCAATCAGCATTTTTTGTAAAACTAATTCTTCATTTTTCAATGTTTGAACTTGATTAACAAAAATAAAATTTGCAGCATTAGAAGTATACTCAGGCTGTTTTATTACACTTGTATATTCCTCAGCATATTTATTTTTCAGAGAACCTACATAAATACTTAAAACAATCGAGCCAATAATTATCATTAATATAAAAGCAATTACAGAAATTCCAATAATGATATATTTAGGAGGCAATGCTTTTATTCTAGTCATCAAAGGAACTTTTTGTACCGCACCTTTTTCTGTTTGGTTCAGCTTATCGGCCTCACTTTTTAATAAATCTGTTAAGCCTGGTTTATCTCCATCATAAACAGAAATATTTTTTACAAAATCATAAAAATCAAAGGAGGAATTCTCATCTGTTTCTTGTCCATCAGCCTCTGTATGTCCGGCTCCTTCTAAGTACTCCGAATAGGCTCCAGTAACTTCACCAGACTTGTCATCACTTATAGGTGTCAACAATTCACTAACTGCCTCATCTTCATGTAGGGAGGATGTTTTTATTTCTTCTGTTATATCTTTAAACTCTGAAAATTCACTTAAATCTTTTAGTAAGTCGTCAACGGTACTAAGCCCCACATCTTCTGAGTCCTCGATGGAAGAAAAATCGTCTTTCTTAGAAGACTCTTCCATAAAGTGAACAGCTTCACTAAAATTAACAATCTCTGAGGTATTTTTTAAAATCGGATTTTCTGGTCCATCTTCTTTTGTTTCAGCAGGTTCATCTGTATCTTTCGGTTTTTTTCTATTTATATTTTTAAAGAAACTAAATATATCCATTTTACGTCTTTTGGATTTCTCTTTTTTAGGTTTTTCTTTCTTTTGCTTCACTTTTTTTATGTTCTTCGGTTCAACTACTTTTTCCTCATCTGCCAAAACAATCACCTACCATCTCTTTTTCTTTTTTGCTGCACTAGCAAGTTACTTGTGTTATTTATTTTAACAGGCTCTTTTTCTAAATTAATTTTTATATTAGGTATAGGTGTGCTTGGTTGTTCCATTTTTACCATTACCTTTTTCTTTTCTTTTTTTCTAAATTTAAGTTTGACAATAATATTTGCTACAAAAGTTTCAAGTTTTTCAGATATGATAGAAAATCTACGAATAGCGATATCAAAAAGAAATAAAATCAAAGCACAGTACAACAGTATATCAGATATATTATTATCGGAGTAAACTTTATTTAAATTTTTTTCAAATATTTGTTTTGGGTCTTTCAAAATTTTACCATTTGTAATTTGAGTTAGTTTGTTCATTAAAGGCATACCCGAAGAATAATTTTTAATATTATACTCCTTTGAATATGGTATTACGATTCCAGTATTTATATTTTCTTTAATGGTATCTTTATCCAGCTCCAAATTTAGTACATAGGCACCACTTTTATTACTTTGTATTTCTGCCTTATAAGTTTCAGGTGTATCAGATACAAATTGTATTTCATTTTCTGATAAATCTGGCCCCAGTACAGTGGCTTTTATGTTTTTAATTCCTTCGGAAAATGGAATCTTTAAAGTCAGCTCACTTACTTTTCCTTTTATTTCAGCTTCAATAGCAACATTGGTTGTACTTTGTTTCCTTGTAATAAAAGAAATAACATTTTTAAATATTTGAACCCCTTCTGTAGATTTCAGCCAGTTAGAAGTCCAATGTCCATTCACATCAGATGTCCATGCCACAGAACGCCCCAGACCATATTGCCAAGATGCTAAAATTGGTTCATCATTGTCTGTTTTTAAAATTAAATCAGCACGATCCTTTTTGGTTGTTGCGACAAATCCGAATAAAGCAGGTATCTGCTCTATTCCTATTAAAATTTGAGAAAAATCTGAAGCTTTAGGATAAAACATCGTATTATTTAAATACGTTTTTCCAGCCAAAATAGTTTCCTTTGTAAAAATTTTAGGTAAATCAGTAAATTCGTCGGTATAATAATAACGTCCATTTCCTTGTTCAGAAAGATATTTCAATAACTTTCTATCAGAACCACTTCCAACAGCAATAGTGGAAAGTGTTATTCCATACTCCTTCATGGAATTTATTAAGGAATCATATCCACTTTGCTCTGCCTGACCATCCGTCAACAAAATAATATGTTTTAGTTTTGTATCTGCATTTTTTAAAGTTTCAAAAGCTTCTGCCAATCCAGGAAGTATACTTGTTCCTCCACCCAAATTTATTCCAGTGATTCCTGTTTTGATAGATTCTTTATTTTCTCCTACTTTCTGAAACTCAACAGCCCAATTCGGCATATCATCAAAGGCTATAACGCCGACAGAATCTATGTCGTTTAAGCTATCAATTGACCTTATGGCAGATTCTTTTGCAAGTTCTAATTTGGATACACCATATTTAGCTTCGCTCATACTTCCTGATCGGTCAGTAACAATTATTAAGCCTAAGTTAGGAAGATTTGATTTATCCTTTAACTCCATACTTACAGGAAGTACTGTCTCAATAGGTGTTTTATAATATCCTCCTAAAGCATATGAATTTTCACCACCAGTTACAAAAAGTCCACCACCAGTATTTTTAACATATGCTTCAATAAGGTCTGGAAAATTCTCCGGCAGTTCTTCAATCGGAACATCAGCCATCATCACAGCATCATATATTGAAATTTTATCAATAGAAGTAGGAACAGCATTTGATTCAACAGTTGTAACATTTAATTTTGCACTTTCAAGAAGTTTAATTAATTCTCCTGCGCTTTGATTATGTTCAATTACTAAAATCTTAGGAACATCTTCAATATATGAATAGGCGTAACTAATATTATTTTCTGAAAAAGTGTCATCTGTTGCCTCTATTTCTGCTCTATATATATTTCCACCGCCTTCTTCGGCGTTATCGGCATAAACAAATTTATTTTCTCCTTTTCTAACGGTTACATTCTCTAGTGATAGTAAAGCATTATTTTTAAAAATTTTTAAATCTGCTTTTGTATCAACAAGACTATCTACTGTTACTTGAATATCATACTGTGCATTTTTATTAATAAATTTAGGAACTTTGATCTCTGTTACTTGAACTTCTTTTGAAATTTCGTTTTGAATAGGAAAAGCTTCAAGGGTTATATTTTGTTCTTTCATCAATTTTGCTTGTTCAAAACTACTCCCAATATTTTCAACACCATCTGATATAAGTACAACTTTCTTTTTTGTATTTTCGGGCATTAATGTTTGAGAAAGTTTAAGCGCTTCTGAGATATCCGTGAAATCGGCATCAATGTAAGAATTAAATCCAGCTAATTTATTTTTACTATCAGGCATTTTTTCAATGGAGGCATTTTCTCCAAAACATAAAATACCAATATCTTCTTTTGTTCCTTTTAAGAGTTCAGCTTGCTTTATAAAATTTACAGCCTGTGCTTCTGTTCCATTCATACTCGCTGATAAATCTACAGCAAAAATAATAGTGCTTTTATCAGTGAACTGCCTTATGTTCATTCCTGAAATAGCTAAAATAAGTAGTATAACTAATAAACTTCTACAAGACATAAAAAGCCCTTTTGTAAATCTACTCCTAAAAAACTTTTTATAAGAAATAAATAGTACTAAAAAAATAGCAATGGGGATTAATAAAAGTAAATATGGATTTAAAAAACTAAATGCTACTCTCACGATTATACACCCACCATTCTAAAATGATAAACAACAACAGTATTACTAAAATAATATTTTTTAATGTTTTATTGGATAAAATGCCCGTATTTTGAACATTGTTTGTTGTGTTACTATCATCATCTCGTAATAAATTAGATTCATTTTTAGTATCAGCATTAACAGCAAAATTATTGTAATATTCACCATTAGTACTTTTTTGCTCTAAAGTGTAAACTCCAATTTCATTTGTATCATAGTAAGGAGGAACTGGAAATGGTGGTGCTAGCTTTATTATTACTCCTGAAGGGGTTATCACCCTGACGGTTTCCGATTCTGCTGAGATATTGAAATTTACCAAATCACCAGATGTTAACTTTTCAATATTACTAATTGAATTTGGTATAAAGTAATTTATTAAATTATAAATAAAAATAGGAAATTCTTTTTTTAAAGGCAGGTCTGTATTATGTAAATCAAAACCAAAAATAACTACCTTTTGATTTTTTATCTCCCCTGAAAGAACCAAAGGTGATTTATCTGAATTTATAATTATATTTGCAAAGACAGGTTTTTTGATCATTTTTGTTTTAGCAACCGCAAAATTTAAATCGTTCATAAATTGAAGCAAGTTGCTGTTCTCAACAGAAATATTTCCAATTTCAACATCAGCATTTGTTTCAATAAATTGATTACCTTCTGGTGGATTGAAAACTAATAAGTGCCCATCTGTCGGCATTTTTTCTGGTAGTACACCATCAAATATATATAAATAATATCCTTCTAACTTATCCATATTATCTTTTGAAGCTTTATATAGCTCTACATTTGGCAATAAAGAGAGCATATTTTCTAAAAATACATTTTGCTCTGAAATAAGTAAAACTTTTTCCTTTTTTTCTTCTGTAATGGTACTATACGCTATGTCATCTATTTGTAGTGTGTCTTGATTTTCAATTTTAGCCGTTAATACTTTTGTTTGCCTTGGAACAGATGTAAAAAAAATATCTTGCTCCGACATTTCTTTGATTGTAATTTCTTTCGTATCATAAATAGCATCATCACAATAAAGAGAAACGCTTTGTTCCACAGGTAGTGTTCCAAAGTTTTTCACTTTAACAAGGGATATAATTCTATCATTTTCAATTACACTAGAAAGAAGTGTTATGGCAGTATTAGCGGAACTTTTACCAATTAAAATATTTTGGTACGGCAAATTTCCTAAATCATAATTGGTATCTGAAAAAATATAGGTCATTCCTTTCGTTTGTTGCTCTATAATTTGAATAAGATTTTTTGTGCTTTCAAAATCTACTGTTGCATTTGTTACTTGCAAGGCATTTAATTTATTCATAATGGTAAGTTTATCACTAGATTGATTCATAATGATTGCAGGTTGCGTACTCATGCCTATAATAGAAATTTTCGTATTTGGTTCTGCTTCTTCAACAAGTTTTTTTACTTTTATTTTTGCTACTTCAAACCTATTTGGTGATTCATCTGTTGCCTGCATACTCATTGACTGGTCTATTACAATGATATAGTTTTTTATTGTCAGTTTACTTTTTAAATAGGGATTCGTTAAAGCAAAAACCAAGATAGTAGCTACAATAATTTGTAGTAACATTAGTAAATTCCTTTTAAGCTTTTGCCATGGCTTATGCGATTGTGTCTGTTCTAGTGCTTCGCTCCACAAAAAAAGACTTGGTACTTCTAAGTCTTTATATTTTTGTTTTAGCAAATACATAGCGAGTATGGCTGGTATGCTTAAAAGTCCTAAAAATGCCCATGTATTTAAAAAATTCATAGCGTACTACCTCATTTCTGCAATATAAGATTATTCGAGTGTAGAAAAATATTCTTTAACAAGTTCTCTCATTCCATGGGGAATAGTATCCTCATCTAATGTTTTTAGCGCTTCTTCTTTGTATTGTTCATAAACATCTTCGTAAGGCAAAGATTCACCCTTTTGTCCAAATCCTTTTTGTTCCGTTTGTTGCATAGTTCCAAGGTTCGTTTTTCCAGCATTTGATTGAGCTTCATAATCTTGATAACTTTGGGCCTTTCTTGAATACACATTTTCTTGATTTTTAATATGTCCTCTGCCCCTGCCTTGTCCTTGTCCTGCCCCCGAGCTACTCCCTTGGCCTTGACCCTGTCCACTACCCTGACCTTGCCCATTTCCTTGTCCAGGATTTTGACTAGCGCTTTGTGAAGGGTTCTGCCCTTGACTCTGGGATTGTTGACTCGCATTTTGTTGTAAGCTTTTTGAGCTTTTTGAGCTACTTGCCATTGTCTGATTAATTTTTTCAATTGCTTCTCTTAATTCAGCATTTTGAGATGCTAAATCTTCTATCAAACTTCCCACTTTTGCATATTGGTCACTTAAGCCTGTTAAGTTGTTATTTTGAATCGTATCGGAATATTGATTTAATGCTTGTTGTAATTCACCGTTTTTTTCAAGTTCATCGGCCGCATCTTTCATAAACTCAGCGAATTTTTTTAGATCTTCTTTTGACATATTTTGAAGTTGTTTTTCAACTTCTTTTAATTGATTCTCAATATTAGACAAATCACCTTTTTGTAAACTTTCACCTAGATTTCTTGTGATTGAATTTTTAGCAAGTTTTTCGCCCAATTTTTTTAAATCGCTAGAAACAGAATTTTTAGAAAGCTTTTTTAATTCTTGTTGGGTTTTTTGAATGTTATTAATTGCCTTTCCTTCTTCATCTGATTTTTTTAAATCTCTTTTTAATTCATTAAGTTTTTTCTTAAGATCTGCCGCATCTTTTTTGCTAATAGCTTTGTTTTGTCTTAAATTTTTATTCAGTGCATCAACTTTTTTTATTTCTTTCTCAATTCTCGCTTTTGTCTCAGCTTTTTGTGCAAAATTATGTGAAAAGGGGCTTTCAATAAACCCTGCTGTTATTAAAATAACTACCAATAAAAAAGCTGTGTTTATTCTTTTTCTTGGAATTGTTATTTTATATAATTGCTTAAAGTTTGTACTTTTTGCTTTTTCCAGCGCATCATTGATTTGAAGTTCTTCTACACTATCTTTGGAATTGCTTTTTAAAAGTTCAAAAGCAGTTATGAAACGTTCTTTAAAACCAAGACTGTCACCCACTTCTGCAACTTTTAAAGAAGTGGGTTTTTTTATATAAGTAATGATGAAACCAATAAAAACAGAAACAAAACTGATAAGAAGCATTTTGTTTTGGAGACTATCTATGTAAATAAATTTTGACAGTATTACTAAAATCAAATTAACAATAAGACATGTAATGAATGCTATTAATAAATTGTTAATACCTAATTCTACGAGCAGTTTTTTACGCAGTGGTTTTAATGCCTTCATTAACTCACGCATAATGTTACACCTCCCTATTACATTTAATATTATTTTGCAACTTTTTGTTTTTTACTACCTACTGGCTTTATAAATTTTGCACTTAACGTCATAAAAAATACAGTTAGTACAGCGTAAATTATCATACTAAATTTCCAAATTGCAATTTTACCTTGTGGCAATTGAGCACCGTACCCTAAAACAGAATTTAATGGATTCATATTCGTAAACTGGTCACCAATCATTGTTAGAAAAGCAGTAAGTGGACTAATAGCAACTAAGAAGTAATTCGCAACAAATGGAGCTACATATGCTGTCGAATTTGACATCAGCTTATCATGACCAACCCTCATCAATACAATAGCAATTAAGGGGAGTACACTTGCAACAATCATCACTAAGTAAACAATAATAATAGAAAGAATTGTTTTTTTTAGAACCGTAGAGAAAAAGATGGAGATACTTCCAGCAAGGCAAGAAAGAAAAAATGTAAATAGAATTAAATGTATAAGACTACTGAGAGAAACTACGCCATAATAAAATATAATTCCAAATACAGGAAGTGAAGAAATAATTAAAAGAAACACAATGCTTAGAGATGCTAAAAATTTTCCAAATACGATAGAAAATGTACTCATTTTCGAAACAAGAATAAGTTCAAGGGTTTGACGCTCTCTTTCCCCACTAATTGCTGCCCCCGCACTAGTAGGAATAATAATCATAATAAGAAAAATTTGAAATGTTGATAACAAGAAATATAATGTAAGTGTGTCTTGAGGGTTAAAAGAATAATAGTAACTATTCATACTAGAATAAAGAAAAAGCCCTGCAAATACCAGTAATGTAATAAGATATGCCATAATAGCGGCTATTAATTTAAAACTTCTTAGTGTAGTTTTTATTTCTCTTGCAAAAATAGGGTTAAGCATTTTTAATTTCCCCTCCATTCGTAACTGTCATAAATATTTCTTCTAAGTTACCTTCTTTTTCTTTAAAGGCGACAATTGGGATTTCTTTTATTATAATTTCTTTTAGTAAAGACGAAAGTTCACTATCAGTACCATCAAAAGCAAACTCGATATGCTCAATATTTTCTACTATATCACTAATAAAGTGTTTTTCCTTTAGTAACATAACTAACTGGTCTTGATTATCAATTGCTTTTATGTAGATAATTCTATTTTGAGAAAGCCTTTTTAAGATTTCAGAAACAGTGCCACTTGTCACTATTTTTCCTTTATCTATTATTCCAATTGCTGTACAAATTTCAGCAAGTTCTGGAAGTATATGAGAACTTATAATAATTGTTTTCCCTAGATTTTTTAGCTGTTTTAAAATTTCTTTCATCTCAACTCGTGCCCTTGGGTCAAGTCCAGAAGCAGGCTCATCTAGTATTAAAAGTTTTGGATCATGTATTAAACTTCTTGCAAGACAAAGTCGTTGTTTCATTCCTCTTGAAAGTGAATCGACATAACTATCTTTTTTAGCTGTTAAATCTACAATATCAAGCAAATTATCGATTATATTTTTTCGTTCCCTAACCGCAATTTGATATGTACCAGCGTAAAAATCCATGTATTCATCCACTTTTAAGTTGTCATACACTCCAAAAAAGTCTGGCATATAACCTATTTGTTCTCTCAATTTTCGAGGACTTTGCGTAACATCCACATCATTGATAATAACCTGACCACTGGTAGCAGACAAAAGCCCAGACATAATTTTCATCGTTGTTGTTTTTCCTGCACCATTTGGTCCAACAAAGCCAAATATACAACCATCTTCAATGGTGAGATTAAGAGAATCAACTGCAGTAAATTTCCCATATCTTTTTACTAAATCAATTATTTGTAGCATCAGAAACTCCCCCTTTTAACCTTATGTCTGGAAGTGATATTCTTGCACCTTGTTGCAAACCTTGTGCATCTGTGTGAAGCTTAATGATTCCATCTTTTCCTATATAGTTTTCAACATTTATGTATTCGTCTGTTTTTATTTCTTCCCATCGATTTTCTTTATAATTAAAAATCTCTTTTTCATTTAAGTCCCATTTGATTTGAAATAAATCTAAACTTATTTCCTTTGGAATATAATAGCAAAATTCTATTAAAGCTGGTTGGTCTAAATACAGCGCCCGTTCACTGTAGTTAACATTAAAGGTCGCTCCTTTTGAAGAAGTTAAACTTTCTAAGTCTAAAAAACCATATGGAATTTCAAATTCTTCAATTTTTGAAAAATTTACTTTTGCTTTTGTGAGTAATAGATTTTCGTTTAAGTATATTGGTTCTTTGCCATTTACCAAAATATTTTGGTCAAAAAACTTTTCTGTACTAAAAGCATATACATCTACTTTAAAAAGTGTTGATAGGCTTTTCTTACTACTATCTTTCACATTTGACGGATAATATTTATTGCCATATAACTTTTGTTGAAATATTTGTGCAAAGCGATCTTTTCTTTGAATGATTTCCCTTGCTCTGTCTTTTGTAATTTCACCAGATTTTATTTTTTCCCGAAGTGTATTTAATGAGGCATCTTGTGTGCCCATAAACAATTGCGTTACTTTTGTGTATGGATCAATGTATGACGAACCATTCCTATAGTAAGTACCACCTTTAATATTTTGAGCTGTTGGGTTTTGTGAAGTATTAGGCTTTTCTACTTCAACTAATGGAATATTTAGATCCAGTGTTTCTCCACTTTTAATAACATCAATCTTTTTTAAAATGCCATTTCCCATATCAAAAATAACATCATAATAATTAATGGAGGTATTGTTAGTTAAAGTACCTTTTAAAGTATTTTTTTCAAAGTATACATCTGCCTTTAACTCCCCATTGAGCGGCTTTGTTATTTCTGTTGAGATTTGATTACTATCCCAATTTTTTTTCTCATAATTAGTTATGGTTAAATGGTCAGTGAGGGTAAATTTTGAACTTAATTTACTTTTTGGTTCACTTTTCTTGGGATTTTGAGCGCTTTGAGGACCTGCATAGTACATCGAGTTATATGCCCCATAGCTATTATTTCTTGTAATGGGTATATTGTCGTCAAATTTAATTTCAACGGTTCCGTTTTGTGCAGTTAAAATATTCATATCAACTTTTGCAGAGGCCATACTGCTGTCTTCTATTGGCGTTATTAAAGTAGAAGTTTGTACAATGGGATTCCGATAAGCCGTTTTAAAACTCAGACCATAAATGACAAATGTTACAATAATCGCTGTAATTGGTATTATAATCCACGCATTTTCCCTTTTATCTTTAAATTTTAAATAAACGTATAAAACTGGTCCAATAAAAGTGATATACACAACAATAATAATAAAGGCCACTACAATATTTCCTGTGTTAAAACTTGGTAAAGGAGAATAACCACTATAGTAATCGTTCATACCATTTCCATACATATTATTGAAACTTCTCAATATATTTACTGATAAAAAGTCAGATGCCCCAGCCCATGATGAAAATGGTTCGAAGCCTAAATCAAAATGGCAGACCATGATGGTACCATTTTCATTTTTAGCTTTTGTCAAAACCGTAATATTATTTTCTTTTAAAGATTCTGTAGCATTTTTTATATCAATATCTTCAATTGTCATATTTTTATTTGTTAAGTAGTTGCTTGACTTAGTATCTTTATTAAATATGGCAAAGCTTGTTAAGGTTTGGGTTCCATATCCTACGACTGGAAGAAATTCAGAATTTAAGCCTTTAAATATTTTACTGAAGTTGGTTCCTGTTCCTAAAACCAGCGTCCCCCCTACCTTTACCCATTTTAACAATTGTTCTTTTTGTTTATCTGAAAGCTTACTGGTATCGAAATCATTAATAATTAATACATCAAAGTTATTTATTGTAGATTCTTTTGAGGGAAATGTCTCCTGATTTAGGAAAACAATTTTTTCTGGAACAGCATCAACTTCTTGTGGGTTGTTCCATGGGCTGTTATTATAATTATTGGGATTACTTAAATAAAGATTTGATTTGATTTTTAAATTTGATAAATATGCTAAATTATCTTTTGTATCCGATAGTACGCCTATAAAAGTCCCCTCCGGGCTAATAGGGGTTGCTTTAAAATTTTTACTTGCAATCTTTTTACCGTTTTCATCAACTAGGTCAATAACAAAGTTGCTTTGTATTAATGGGATATTTACTTCAAACTCAATAAGTTTAGATGAATTATGTGGCAATTCTACTGGTTTTGCATAAGTATTATAAACTCTCTCCATTTCATTTGATTGGATGTTCAGTTGAATTTGTACTTCACCTTTTATGTCATTTCCGCTATTTTCTAGAAATATTTTTAGTGGTGTTTCTTGACTTGTCACTTTATAGACATTATCAAAACCTATTTTTGCATTTATTGTTACACCGTTTTCCTCTGTTTTCAACTCAGCTCCATAAACAAATGGAGCTATTATGCCCAAAATCATCATAAATGCCAAGACAATTGCAATGATGGAAGCATAAAGTTTCTTTCTGTTCTTTCTTTTGAAAAATTCTGGTTTTTTCATTTCTTTCTTTCCTCCTCTGTTGTTAAAAATCTTGAAATTTTTGCACTATTTTCATACCTACTTTTTATTGTTGATAGATATAATATTTTTTTTGCCCTTGTCATTCCAACATAAAACAGCCTCCGTTCTTCCTCAATTTCTGATTCTAACTTGCTTTTTTCATACGGTATAACGCCTTCTATAACAGTTGTAATAAATACAATATCAAACTCCAAACCTTTTATGCTATGAAGTGTTGATAAGGTAACGCCATTTGTGTTTTTTCTTTTTTTGTCCGCTATTAATGCCTGAACTTCTATATTTATATTTTCAATATGAACGATAAAATCTTGAAATGTTTTATGATTTTTTGTACTTTCAAGAACTTCATCGGCTATTTCATATAGATTTTTTGTTCCTATTTTTCGATACTCCGCATATTCTCTTATATAATCATCATAACCTATTGTTTGTCTTATAAAGCGAACAGCTTCATACGGACTTCTTTTTTTAAGTATTTGAAGATGATACTTAAGCTCATCAAGTCTTTGCTTCTGCCAATACTGCAAAGATGGATTGGTATATAAATTTTTAAACATAGAACCTTCTATATTTTTTGCTGTTGAAATAAAGACTTTAGACATATATCTTTTCGGTCGGTTGATAATTCTTTCAAACTCTTTATTTAACATCATTCCGTCATCAAGTGCCAACTTCAAATAGGAAATAATATCTATTGCGATGAAATGAGAATAAATATTGGGAACATCATCTTTTATAAAATAATTTATATTAAAATCCATAAAAGCATCAATGAGTGAACGCGCTTGTATATTGGTTCTATATGTAACGGCTATATTATTCAAATCAACATTTTTTTCTCGATATTCTACTATTTTTTTAGCAATTAAAAGAGCCTCTTCACTTACATCTTCTGAACTTATTAAAATTGGGTCTTGCCCTTTCATATTTGTTCCGATTAAACTTTTTTCATACCTCTTCTTATTTCTTGAAATAACCCTTAAACAATAACGTATTAAATTATCAGTAGAACGGTAATTCACATTTAATGTTACCGAACTTACGTTTTCAAATTCATTGGGAAATCGCAATAAAAATTCTGGACTTGCCCCTCTAAACTTATAGATACTTTGGTCATCATCTCCAACAATAAAAATATTATTATTTAATTTTGATATTAGTTTTATGGTTTCATATTGGGTTCTGTTAATATCTTGAAACTCATCAACTAATATATACTTATATTTATTTTGTGTTTTCCTCAGTAAGTTTGGGTCGTTGTTCAACAGATGAAAGCACTTTATTAACATATCATCAAAATCAATCTTATCGTGTGTTAACTTGTACTCCTCGTAGGCTTCTGAAATTTTTTGAAAATCATCTGTCCCACAATTCATGGGGTTGTAATAAGAAATATCAATTAATTCATTTTTAACAAGTGATAATTCATTGATTAAATTTTGTATAAAATCTTGCTCATCTTCAAACTTTATATTTAAGTTTCTAATAATACTTTTTATAACCTCATACTTGGATTCTTCTGATAAAATATTATCAATAGAATATCCATAATAACCCCTTAAAATTTTAAAAAAGAATGAATGAAATGTTCCAATATTCAATCTGTTGGGATTGATAAAGTCATCTCTCACTAAATGCAAAAATCTATTTTTCATTTCTTCAGCAGTGGCTTTTGTAAATGTTATCACTAAAATTTCATGGATAGGAACATTGTGAACTTCCATTAAATGTTTTATGCGGTATGTGATTACAGTGGTTTTTCCGCTTCCTGGACCTGCTAAAACCATCATAGGCCCATTAAAATGTTTAATTGCTTTTATCTGATCTTCATTAAGTTTATTTGTTTCCATTGTAAAATCATCTCCATACCGAGCTATTATATCATAACAATACTTTTCATAAAACAAAAAATATAATATAATAAGATAAAATATGTATTAATTTTTTATATATGAGATTAATATATACACACGGCTAGGAGTAATTTTTTGAAAATACTTTTTTCGTATTCAATACCATTATCATTTTATACGAAGCTTTTTATAAAAAGTTCCCACATATAAGGAGGAAATTATGAACATAGGAATTTTTACAGACACATACTACCCACAAATTAACGGTGTTGTTACTTCCACAAGAATGTTAGAGAAAGAGCTTAACAAACTGGGACATAAAGTTTACATCTTTACAACATCAAATCCAAATGTTAAAAGCCCTGCTTTTAGAACATTTAGGTTACCAAGTATGCCTTTTGTTTTTTTGCCTTCTCATCGACTTGCTGTTTTATATTCACCTAAAATATTATTGGCTATTAAAAGGTTGAATTTAGACATTATCCATACTCAAACTGAATTTCCTTTGGGTATACTTGGAAAAGCTGTTTCAAAAATGTATGGAATACCATTAGTGCATACGTACCATACTATGTACGAAGATTATGTGCACTATATTGCAAATGGTCATTTAATAACTCCAAAAATGGCGAAAGAATTTAGCAAAATATTTTGTAATAGTTCAAAAGTCGTGATTGTACCCACGGAGAAGGTAGAATTTTTTCTTAGAGAATATGGTGTTTCAAAGCCAATAGAAATTATTCCAACCGGAATAGATTTTGAGCCATTTAAAAAATCTAACTACGAGCCTCGCGAGATTAGTCGTTTAAAATCCCAATTAGGAATTGAGCCTGCTGATAAAGTAATTGTTTCTATCGGGAGAATTGCAAAAGAAAAAAGCATTGATGTTGTGGTAAATCAAATACCAAAACTAATTGAAAAAATTCCAAATGCTAAGTTTGTAATCGTTGGCGGTGGACCACTAAAAAATACATTAGAAAAATTAGTAGCAGAACTTAACATTGAAAAAAACGTTATTTTTGCAGGAGAACAACCATGGAGTACCATCGGAAAGTTTTATCAACTTGGAGACTTGTTTATTAGTGCTTCTGTAACAGAAACCCAAGGTTTAACATTTGCTGAAGCTATGGCCGCTCAAATTCCTGTTGTTGCAAAAAAAGATAAAAGTCTTGAGGGTTTAATTAAGGATAAAGTTACAGGCTATTTTTTTGAAAAAAACGAGGACTTAGCGGATTTACTCTATCATGTTTTATCTCATCAAGAAGAAGCTGAACAAATTGCACAAAATGCACTTAGCTCCATCGAATACTTATCTTCTGAAAATTTTGGAAAAGCAGTAGAAAATGTTTATCGAAATGTTATTCATAAGAAATAAAAGAACAATTACCCAAATAAAAATAACACGAATTTTTTATTTTCGTGTTATTTTTATTTGGGTAATTGTATTATATATATAATACCGAGAATATTAAAGGACCAAACTTGTGATACTAATTTAGCGTAGATCGTCACATCTTTACAATGGAATTCGTATGGATAGTTGATTTTTTTCTTCGTTTATAATAGTATTATAAAAAAGCATATCATTATTCTTTTTTTCGATTGTATGCTGATTATTTTGCTAACAGCTATATAAATAATTTTTATACTTAAATTACTAAAAGGAGTTAAAATCAATGGACAATGTTACTAAAAAATTTTTAGATTATATCAGTTTTGCTACAACATCAGACCATGACTCAAAAACATTTCCAAGTACAGCTTCTCAAATTGAATTTGGAAAATATCTTGTTTCTGAGTGCAAAAAAATCGGTCTTTCTGATGCTATGGCAGATGAATACGGCTATGTTACAGCAACGCTTCCTTCTAACTGTGATGAAAAAATTCCTGTTGTCGGGTTTATTTCACATCTGGATACAAGTTCTGATGCAAATGGGACTTCCATAAAACCTAGAATAATTGAAAATTACGATGGAAAAGACATATTATTAGGAAACAATGTGGTTTTGTCACCTAAAGAATTTCCCTCCTTGTTAAATTATGTTGGTGAATCTTTAATTACTACTAGTGGAGATACACTTTTAAGTGCTGATGACAAAGCTGGAGTAGCTGAAATTTTAACCGCTATGGAAGTTTTGGTAAATAGCCCAACAATTAAACATGGGGAAGTTAGAATATCATTTACGCCTGATGAAGAAGTTGGTAGAGGTGCTAACCATTTTGATGTTAAAAAATTTGGTGCTGCATTTGCTTATACCATTGACGGTGGAGAAGTTGGTTCTCTTGAAGCAGAAAGTTTTAATGCTGCAAGAGCTAAATTTCATATTATAGGAAGAAGCGTTCATCCAG
Organism: Eubacteriales bacterium; assembly: GCA_031546905.1. GTDB lineage: Bacteria > Bacillota > Clostridia > Lachnospirales > JAVBJQ01 > JAVBJQ01. The sequence continues at coordinate 34,062 of JAVBJQ010000020.1, forward strand.
GGTATGCAAAAGACACCATGGTAAATGCAGGATTAATCGCAAATGAAATCTGCAATATGTTTCCAAAGGATGAAACTCCAGCAACCACTTCAGGCAAAGAAGGATTTTATCACTTAGTCTCTTTTTCTGGAAGTGTTGAGGAGGCCCATTTAAATTTTATCGTACGTGATTTTGATGCAACTGAATTTGGAGTACGCAAACAATTTGTTCAAAATATTGCTGAGAATATAAACACAAAATATGGTCAAGGTACCGTTACTATTGAAGTTTATGACGAATATTATAATATGCTTGAAAAAGTGAAACCACATCAATACATTATTGATATTGCAGCAAAAGCCATGGAGCAATGTGGTGTTAAACCTTCTTTTCAATCCATTAGAGGTGGAACAGATGGCTCAAGACTTTCCTATATGGGACTTCCCTGCCCAAATATATTTACTGGTGGTCATAACTTTCATGGACCTTTTGAATATATTCCTATATTTGCCATGAATAAAGCGGTGGATGTTATTGTGAATATAGCTTCTTTGGTTTACGAAAATTTTAAAAAATAAAGCTAATGTGGAGGGTATCATGAGTAGTGTTTTCGATGTTTTAAAAGAACGTGGGTTTGTTGAACAAATGACCCATGAACAAGAAATAAAAGAACTTCTTCAAAAAGAAAAAATCTCATTTTATATTGGATTTGACCCAACTGCCGACAGTTTAACTGTTGGGCATTTTATGACTGTTATGGCAATGTCACATATGCAAAGAGCAGGTCATAGGCCTGTTGTTTTAATTGGCGGAGGGACCACCATGGTGGGAGACCCGACAGGAAAAACGGATATGCGCAGAATGATGACCATTGAAGAAATTCAAAGCAATGCAAATTGTTTTAAAAAACAACTTTCAAAATTCATTGACTTTTCTGATAATAAAGCAGTAATGGTAAATAATGCAGACTGGCTCCTTGAGCTTAATTATGTTTCATTCCTAAGAGAGATTGGCGTTCATTTTTCTGTTAATAGAATGTTAACGGCAGAGGCTTTTAAAACAAGAATGGAAAGAGGCCTATCTTTTCTTGAATTTAATTATATGCTAATGCAATCTTATGATTTTCTTGAATTGTATAGAAGATATGGCTGTAAAATGCAGCTTGGTGGAAATGATCAGTGGTCTAATATTATAAGCGGTGTTGACTTAATAAGACGGGTGGAAAGTGCAAGTACTTATGGTTTAACATTTACTTTGCTTACAACAAGCGAAGGTAAAAAAATGGGTAAAACAGAAAAAGGAGCTATCTGGCTCGACCCTGAAAAAACTTCTCCTTACGAATTTTACCAATATTGGAGAAATGTTGATGACAAAGATGTTATTCGTTTTTTATCACTCTTAACTTATTTGCCAATGTCAGAAATTAATGAAATGAAAAATTTAAAAGATAATGAAATAAATAAAGCAAAAGATATTTTAGCTTTTGAAATTACAAAAATTGTTCATGGGGAAGAAGAAGCCATAAAATCGCAACAAGCAGCGAAAGCTTTATTTAGTGGTGGCGTAGATTTTGCTTCTGTTCCATCTTCTGAAATTGAAATGGCTCAACTAAATGATGGAATAAACATCATTTCTCTACTTATGAATGCCTCCCTTGTCCCTTCTCGTGGTGAAGGAAAACGCTTAATTGAACAAGGTGGTGTCAAAGTCAACAATATTAAAATAGATTCCTTTGAACATATTGTAACTACAAATGATTTTTTAGAAGGTTATGCTTTAATACAAAAAGGAAAGAAAATTTTCCACAAAATAGTTTTAAAATAAAAAATGTAGGGGGATGTTTAAATCCTCCTACATTTTTTATTACGAAGCTTGCATAATTGAATCCAATTCTTCTTCACACAAAATTTCTTTTTGTAAAAGTTCGCCAGCAATTTTGTGTAAGAAATCCATATTGTTCATTAATACTTTTTTAGTTTCTTCATATAAGCTAAAAAGGTGTTCCTTGCACTCAACTAAAATATTATCATTTATATTCTTTTGACTATTAAAAGCATTTAAATTAATTAGACCTGTTTTTTCACTCATACCATATTTTAAAACATAATCCTTAATAATACTGGTGGCTTTCTCGATGTCGTTACTAGCACCTGTTGTAACCATATCTTTTCCAAAAATAAGTTCTTCAGCGGCACGACCAGCTAGATTAACCATAATTTGTGATTCAATTTCTTTTTTTGTGTAATACATTTTATCTGGCGGGATATTAATACAAAATCCTCCAGCCCCTTTAGTACTAGGAATAATTGTAACTTTGGCTACGGTATTTTCTGGAGCAACAAGTTTCGCGATGAGCGCATGACCAGATTCATGATAAGCCGTTATTTTTCGATCGTTTTCCCGTATATTGCTTCTATCTTTTTTCTCACTTCCAGCTAATACCGTATAAAAAGCTTTGTCAATGTCTTCTTTTTTTATTGCTTCATCACTTCTTTTTACTGCGTTAATAGCAGATTCATTTAGAAGATTTTCAAGCATTGCACCACTAAAAAATATTGTTTCTTTCGCTACCTTATTTAAATTTACTTCCTCAGATAATGGTTTATTTTTGGCATGATGATTTAAAATTCTTTCACGACCCTTGATATCAGGTAGTCCAATTTCAACTTGTCTATCGAATCTACCCGGACGCAATAATGCTTCATCAAGGGTGTCTAATCGATTTGTTGCAGCAATAACGATAATTCCCTCTTCACTTGAAAAACCAGACATCTCAGTTAAAAGTGCATTTAAAGTTTGATCTCTTTCATCATTTCCAGCTACCACAGATGAACTTCTTCGTTTTCCAAGTGCATCGATTTCATCGATAAAAATAACGGCTTTTTTGGACTCTCTGGCTTTTTTGAATAAATCCCGAACCCGTGAAGCACCAACCCCTACATACATTTGAACAAAATCAGAGCCTGAAACTGCATAAAATGGTACACCTGCTTCACCTGCTATTGCTTTTGCCATTAAGGTTTTCCCAGTTCCAGGTGGGCCATAAAAAATAATTCCTCGTGGCATCCTAGCTCCATATTTAGAATATTTTTCAGAATTCTTTATAAAATCTATTAAATCAAAAACATTTTCCTTTGCTTCTTCATTGCCTGCTATATTGTGAAGTCTAAACTTATTACAGTTTTCTTCTGAAGCTTCAACCATATTCATACCCATAGTTGCTTTTGAATTTTCTTTTCTTGTACTTTTTATAATGAAAAAGCCAAAAAATGAAAAAACAGCTATTCCCAAAATACCTTGCAAGATGGATATAGTCGATGTGTACGTACCTTCCTCCACTTTAATATTGTTTAAAAGAAGAAATTCCTTAAAATCTAACGTTCGAGGATTATCTGTGACATAAATTGCTTTATCATCCTTTAGATTTATTTTTATTGTCGGTGAACTACTTATGGTTACTTTAGAAACTTGGTGATTGCTTACTTTTTCTATAAATTCATTATATGAAATACTTTTTATTTCTTCAGTCTTATGAACATAACCAACACCACAACAAATGATAAAAGTTACTATCAATATAGTTGCCCAAAAAAATCGCTTATACTTAAACTTTTTAAAACTCATCGTGGTATCCCCCCGGAAATATTGATTATTATCCCTATAGCTATTATAAGATAAAACCATCATAAATCCTAATGCAATTAATGGAATACGAAAAAAGAGATAATCAACGAACGATTATCTCTTTTCTATGAGAAAGGTATTTTATAGAGTTTACAGCGAAAAACATATTGGGGATAGTTTTTACCGTAAATTTGTGAAAATATATTGGGGGGGTTTTCACAAATTTATTATATCACTTTTAAACAAAAAGTGTGCATAAACATACATATCGGTAACATTTTTTTTAGTTTAATTCTGATAAAAATTAACACAAAGTAAGTTTTACTAACTCAAAAATATACAAAAATTGTAAAAATATCAAGTAATTTTTTTAATATTAACTTCCATAATCTTCGAGCGCTTTTACAAGTTGTTCCTCATTTTTAATATATATACCAGCTTTTAAGTTGTTTTGCTCTGTTTTATTTAAAGAAGAAATTGGGGTATCCGTAATCTCTTTTATGCTGGTGCCATTCATTTCTTCTTTGTAAAAAACAGCAACATATCCACCAAATTCACCTAAAATATAACCTGAATCACTTTCAAGATTAACAAGTTTACGTAGCACAATTTTATTTTGTGAGAAAGAGCTTAATTGCCAATCAGAAAAATATGCTTGTATTTGTTGCTTTGTCATATCAATAAGTGAGTATGAGATTTTTTCTTCTGAAGAATCGATTACTTTCCCATCGTTATCTAAATATTCAAAAACTATTTTTGTTTCCAAAATAGTTTTTTCTTCAAATGTTTTAGAAACAGGAGTTTCCTTATAAGATTCATCCGTCGTTGCATTAATTGGTTTTTTATCTAGATGCTCAGAGTACAAATTTGTATTGTTAGATTGATAAATATAATAAGCAATTGAGAAACCTACTACAGTGGAAAAAACACAAAAAATCATGAGCATAAAAAATTTTTTTGACAATGAATAATACCTCCTTAGCAGTTTCATAAACTGCATAAAAAACAGATATTTAATTATTGTCAAAAAAATCAAATTTATACATCATTTTGTTAAATAAATCCATACAGTTCAAGCTTTTTTAGAATTTTATTACCCATTGGCAAAATAGAAATATCTTCTTTGTAAAAACCTTTAATAAACAGCATGAAACCACTATACGCTATGAGTCCCAACGTAATAGAAAGCAACACTGCAATAGTATTCCCAATGGAAGCCATAACACACACACTGTAGGTTACATAGCAACAGCACCCCATAATGATTGATGCAAATAATGGTTTAAAAAATACATCCACTAAATTCGGAATAAATTTAGTAGATACACACATTACTATGAAATCAATGATGGATGCAATGAAATAACAAACAATAGTACTTATAATAGCCCCATAAATATTTATTTTAGGATTGGAAATTAAAATAAAATTAATAATAATTTTAAAAGTTACTCCAACAAGTGCACTTACAGCTGGTACATAAGTTTTGCCTATTCCCTGTAGTATTCCTGTGCAAATTTGAGCCAAAGCCAAAAAGACAATCGCAACAGAACCTAAAGTAAGTAATCCTCCACCTTCATGATATTTTGGAAATAGCATAAATAATATACCATCACTCAAAATACCCATTCCAACAGCAGATGGAATGGACAAGATCATCGTAATTCTTAGGGCTATGGAAATTTTTCGTTTAACAGCATCATGATCTCCTAAAATGACAGAAGATGCTATATTGGGTAAAACAGCTGTACCTAAAGCTGTAGCAATAGCAACAGGAAGTGTCGTTAAAACAACATATTTGCCTGTTAACTGCCCATACAGTATTTTTGCTTGATCATAGGTAAAAGCACTATTTTTTACTAAAAGACTTAAGACCATTTTCATATCAATTAAATTTGTAAATGCAAAAATAGCAGTCCCAATTATAATAGGAATAGCAGTCCTAATTAAAATTTTAAAAATAGTAAACAATGGTTCTTTTTTTGTATTTTTATCTTTTATACAACGACCTTTTATCATCGGTTTTGCTAATAAATAAGCAAAAGTTAAGAATATTAACCCAGCAATAGCACCAATGCCAGTTCCGGCTGTGCCACCTGCAGCTGCAAAATTAACTCCATTAGCAAACAAAAGATATGCAAGTAAGATACTAAAGGTAGCATTAAAAATTTGCTCCACAATTTGAGAAATTGCAGTAGGGACCATCGTACTCATACCTTGAAAATATCCGCGAAAAACAGCCATAATGGCTACGACTAAAATAGTAGGCGAAAGAGATAATAAGGCATAATAGCCTTCAGGCGTTCCAAAATAAGTTGAAATTGGCATAGCAAAAAGACCTAGAATAATAGCACCGATGCCACCTGTAAAAAATGCTGTTATCATGGAAACAATAAAAACATTGTGAGCATCATTAAACTTCTTCAAAGCAATTCTTTCCGAAACCATTTTAGAAATGGCAGCTGGAAGTCCAGCAGAAGATACAATAAGTATAAAAGTATAAATATTGTATCCAACCGCATAGATCGTGTTGCCTTCGTCCCCAATCATATTCGTTAAAGGCAACCGATATAAAAAACCGATAAATCTAACAATTAGTCCAGCAATAGCTAAAATAGCCGCTTGCTTAACAAAAGCCCCCTTTACATTTCCACCCATCAAAACACCTCAATTTTAAAAAAAATCAGCTTTTACGTCTTGCCCTTACTCTTTGTGTAGCATCAAGGATTTTTTTTCTAACACGTAAATTTTGTGGAGTAATTTCAACTAATTCTTCCTCTGTAATAAACTCAAGAGCCTGTTCAAGGCTTAAATTAATAGAAGGAACCAATTTAAGGGAATCGTCAGAACCAGAAGCACGCATATTGGTAAGTTGTTTTTTCTTACAAACATTTACTTCAATATCCTCTGACTTAGGGTTTCTTCCTACAACCATACCTGCATACACTTTTGTTCCTGGGGTAATAAAAAGGTCGCCTCTTTCTTGTGCGTTATAAAGGCCATAAGCAACAGCTTCTCCAGATTCAAAAGCAATAAGTGAACCTTCCGCACGGCTAACGATATCCCCTTTAAAAGGTCTATATTCATCAAAAATAGAATTGATAATACCGCTTCCTTTTGTATCTGTTAAGAAATGGGTACGATATCCGATAAGTCCACGAGCAGGAATAGAAAACTGCATACGAGTATATCCACCTTTATGTGGGTGCATATTCGTAAGTTCTCCACGACGTGAACCAAGTTTTTCAATAACACTTCCAGCAAACTCTTCTGGAACGTCAACTGTAACAATTTCCATTGGTTCACAAAATTCCCCATTAATATCCTTAAAAAGAACTTCTGGTTTTGAAACTTGGAATTCAAAGCCTTCTCTACGCATATTTTCGATTAGAATGGATAAATGAAGTTCTCCACGACCGGAAACTTTAAATGCTTCTGTTGTATCAGTTTCTTCTACTCTTAAACTAACATCTGTGTTAAGCTCTCTGAAAAGTCTGTCACGTAAATGTCTTGAAGTTACAAACTTACCTTCTTGTCCAGCAAAAGGGCTGTCATTTACAATAAATGTCATTGCAATGGTAGGTTCAGATATTTTTGCAAATTCTAATGCCACAGGTTGAGCAGGACTACAAATGGTATCACCAATATGAATGTCCGCAATACCTGATATAGCAACAATAGAACCGATAGTTGCTTCTGTTACTTCTTTTTTGGTAAGTCCTTCAAATTCATATAACTTGCTTATTTTTACTTTATTAAATTTAGATTTATCATAATAGTTTAAAACACACACTTCATCATTTACTTTAATAATACCGTTTTCAACTTTTCCGATACCAATTCTTCCAACATATTCGTTGTAGTCGATCGTACTTATTAAAATTTGTGTTTTTGCTTCTGGGTCACCAGTTGGTGCAGGAATATTTTTAATTATTGTTTCAAAAAGCGCTTCCATATCTTCGCCTAAAACATTAGGGTCATTTGAAGCAATTCCTAGTTTTGCTGAAGCAAAAATAAATACAGAATCAAGTTGTTCATCTGTCGCTTCAAGTTCCATAAAAAGCTCAAGAACTTCATCTGTAACTTCTTCTGGTCTTGCTTCTGGTCTATCCACTTTATTAACACAAACAACAACAGGAAGGTTTAAGTCTAGTGCATTTTTTAAAACGAATTTAGTTTGTGGCATAGGTCCTTCGAAAGCATCAACAACGAGAACAACCCCATTAACCATTTTTAGAACACGTTCAACCTCACCACCAAAGTCAGCATGACCAGGAGTATCAATAATATTGATTTTCGTATTTTTATAATAGATAGAAGTATTTTTAGCTAAAATGGTAATACCTCTTTCACGCTCAATATCATTTGAGTCCATAACCCTTTCTTGCACTACTTGATTTGTGCGGAATGTACCACTTTGTTTAAGTAGCTCATCAACTAACGTAGTTTTACCGTGGTCAACATGGGCTATAATAGCAATATTTCTAATATCTTCTCTTGTCTGTTTCACAATGAACCAACTTTCTATAATATATAATTTTTAATTTACGGAGTGTATTTTATCACATAAGCAATGGTTTTAGCAAGCATTACCGCCATAACTTTTATAAAGCCAAATCCAGAAGTTCATTGACATTTGAAACGCCATAAATTTCTATATTGTCTATTTGCTTAAAACCCTTCATATTTGTTTTCGGAACAATACATTTTTTAAAGCCCATTTTAGAAGCTTCTAAAATTCTTTTTTCAGCCATTGAAACAGCCCTCATTTCTCCAGCAAGCCCAACCTCGCCAAAAACAGCTGTAAAAGGGTCAACAGGCCTATTTCTATAACTTGAAGCAATTGCACAAATCACTGCCGCATCAATGGAAGGCTCAACTGTTTTAATACCACCAGTTAGATTAACATAACTATCATAAGTTCCAAGTTGCATACCAAGCTTTTTCTCTAAAACTGCAATTAAAAGTATAACCCTGTTGTAGTCCATTCCCGTGGCCATTCTTCTCGGAACTCCAAAATTGGTATAACTTACCAAAGACTGTACTTCCATTAAGATAGGCATTGTTCCTTCCATGCTACAAGATATGACAGAACCAGAAACTCCCAGTGGGCGACCTGACAACATATATTCTGATGGATTTGAAATTTCTGCAAGTCCTGTCTCGCACATTTCAAAAACACCAACTTCATGTGTAGAACCAAAACGGTTTTTAACAGCACGTAAAAGCCTATAACTTGCACGCCGTTCCCCTTCGAAATATAAAACAGTGTCAACAATATGTTCAAGTACTTTAGGACCCGCTATTGCACCATCTTTTGTTACATGACCTACAATAATAACAGAAACATTAAGACCTTTTCCAATTTTCATAAAAATATTGGTGCACTCCCTAACTTGAGAAACACTTCCTGGTGCAGAGGAAAGTTCATCCAAAAACATCGTTTGGATAGAGTCAATGATCAATAAGCTCGGCATTATTTCTTTCACTGTCGATTCAATTAAATTCATATTGGTTTCAGATAATAAAAGTAATTTATCAGTGGTTATATTCAGCCGATCTGCACGTAATTTTATTTGTTTAACAGACTCTTCACCGGATATATATAAAATCTTATGACCATTATTTCCAATACTTTGGCAAATTTGTAGTAGCAACGTCGACTTTCCTATACCAGGGTCCCCACCAACCAATGTAAGGGAACCTTGTACAATTCCGCCGTTTAAAACCCGATCTAATTCATTAATATTTGTTTTTATCCTTTTATCATTGGATGTTTCTATACTCTTTAACGTGGATGGTGTAAGTGATTTTGTAGTAGTCGTTATAGTACTACTATTTTTCTCTACTATTTCTTCATTGAATGTATTAAAACTAGCACAATTAGGGCATTTTCCAAGCCATTTTATACTTTCATAACCACAACTAGCACATAAATAAATTGATTTCAATTTAGCCATACATTTTCAACCCCATATCCGTAATCCTTATAACGAAGTTCACTAAAGTAAAAAGATTAAAAAACTCTCACTGATAACAGTGAGAGTTAACTTTAAAACAATTTATATCTAATTCATTTTTTCAAGTCTAACTTTTGTTTCTTTATTTATGCCATCTATTTCAACACTAAAGTTTATTTTCCCAGACATATTGGCTTTTACTTTTCCAACATTAACATCATTAATAAAAATTTTATATTCTTTTGAAGGTTCAAGCTCTAACGTAATTTGAAGATCTTCAAAACTCTCTATTAAAAATGTAACGTTCTTTTGATCCAAATTAAAATTATAAATCGAAGCCCCCGGAACAACTTCAACTAATAAGTTGCCATTTTTTTTAAGTTTTGTAATTTCTTTAAAAGTCTTTAAGTAATATAAATCCCCATCTACTTCAAAATCTAAAACCTTCTTTTTTTCATCAAGCAAATAGTTCCCAAAACTTAAACTATTGTCTTCTTCAAGTCTTATCAACTCTTGAAGTACACCCATGATTCACCCCTCCTTAATTATTAAACAACATTTACTTCATTTAAAGTATAACACAAATAATACTATTTGTATAATGATATGTTTGTTGGAAAGTTTTTCAAATCACGATTAAAAAAGCTTTTGAACTTCTTCATAAACTTCTGGTGTTCCAACATCATAACATTCACCTTGAAATCTATAAGCAAAAACGTCTTTTCTTCTATAAAGCCATTCTATAAAAAAACCTGGAGCATCTGGCTTATTTCCTTCTTTTATATACTGCCTAAATAAATCAAGTGTGTCTTTCATAAAGAAATAAGAAGCATAAACTGCTGTATTGGATTTAGGATTTTGTGGTTTTTCTTGTAGTTCAATTACTTTATCAAGTTCATCCAAAACAGCAACTCCTAATTGTTTAAGCGCTTCTATATTATTAAATTCTTTAACACAAATGCAATCAGCATGATGTGCCACATAATAGTGATAATACTCTAGTAATTTAAAAGTAAATAAATTATCTCCTGCTACGACAAAGAGACTATCCTGTATATTTTCTTTTTCAATAGTAAACAAAATATCCCCAATAGCGCCAAGTCGATTGCTTTCATCTGTAGTTAGGTCATCTAAAATTTTTATAGGCTTACTATTGAATTTAGATTTTTCCCATTCAATAAAATTATTATAAAACTTATGGTTACTTACAACAATAATCTCATCAATTTCATTAATTGTATTAATTTCATCAACGATATAATCAATAATAGACTTCCCCCCAATAGTGAGTAGTGCTTTAGGAGTATTTAATGTTAAAGGATATAGTCTTGTTGCATAGCCAGCTGCTAAAATAATTGCTTTCATGAGATCCTCCTGTTAGTACAGTTCTAAAATAAATTTTTTCTAATATCCATAAAAATTTTAGGCATATCTGCTGTAAAAATCTTATCATTTAAATAATCGAGTGGCTTATCCATACTTCTAAAATGAATTCTATGTGCAGTCAAAAATTGGTTGGAAAGCGCATACTTTGATTTTACAAAATCATTTACAGTAGTATCTCCATATTTTCTATCACCTATAATAGGATGATTGATGGACTTTAAGTGGGCTCTTATTTGATGTGATTTTCCTGTTTCTAGTTTAATTTCAACCAGTGAAAATTTTTCATTATATTGTAGAGGATTTACCTCTGTTACCACTTTTTTAGCATCACAAAGATTCTCGCTTGATATATTTACTTCATTTTTGTTTTTATCTTTTGTATGGAAACCATTCAAAATAATTTTTGAATCAATTTTCCCCTTTACAATAGATAAATAGTACTTATCTATTGTACTCATACATCTATTAATACATTGAACTGTAGCAAGGTTCTTGCCACAAATGATAATACCACTTGTATTTCTATCAAGTCTATTACAAATAGAAGGCGTAAATACAGACTCCTTCCCACCATCAAACTCCCCTTTTTCATTTAAATAAAAAAGTATTTGGTCAATGAGTGTATTTGTATCACTACTACTTTCAGGATGGGATAAAACGCCTATTGGTTTATTTACAATTAAAATATTGTTATCTTCAAAAACTACTTTAAAAGTAACTTTATCTGATTTTATTTCTTTTTCTTCCATAAACTTATCAACGGTTTCATCAGATAAATACATTTGCAAAGTATCACCATCGTTTAAAATTTCATTCCCGTCAGCTTTACCACCATTGTATTTTATTCTTTTTTTTCGCAACATTTTATAAATAAAAGATTTACTTGCTGTATTAAAATATTTTAGCAAATATTTATCTAGTCTTTGGTTTGCATTATCTTGTGTAATCACTAATTGTTTCATCAATAAAACCTCATGTGTTAATCCATTTTAAATAAGCATTAATAAAAGAATCAATATTACCATCCATTACAGACTGAATATTTCCCATTTCTTCACTGGTTCTGTGATCTTTCACAAGATTATATGGGTGAAAAACATAAGAACGGATTTGACTTCCCCAACCTATCTCTTTTACTTCTCCTCGAATACCTTGCATTTTTTGCAGTTGTTCTTCCTGCTTCACTTCATAAAGCTTAGCTCTAAGCATTTTCATTGCTCTATCTTTATTTTTATGTTGAGAACGTTCGTTTTGACATTGAACAACAATATTAGTAGGCAAATGAGTTATTCGAATGGCCGAGTCGGTTTTATTAACATGTTGACCACCAGCCCCACTGGAACGATATGTATCAATTCTAAGTTCCTCTGGATCTATCTCAAATTCTATACTATCATCAAGTTCTGGCATAACATCACAGGATGCAAAAGAAGTATGTCTTCTTCCTGAAGAGTCAAAAGGCGAAATACGCACAAGTCTGTGGACACCTTTTTCACTTTTAATATATCCAAAAGCATTTTCTCCAGTTATTTGAATGGTAACTGATTTAATTCCAGCTTCCTCACCATCAAGATAATCCAGCGTTTCTACGGCATATCCACGTTTTTCTGCCCACTTTAAATACATTCTTAAAAGCATAGCAACCCAGTCACACGCCTCTGTTCCACCAGCACCAGAGTGAAGTGTGACAATGGCATTATTTCTATCGTATTCACTGCTTAACAAAGTTGCAATTCTTAAATCATCAAACCTTGTAATAAAATTATTGGAAAGGAATTTTACTTCTGAAATAATTGTTCCATCTTGTTCTTCAAAACCAAGCGAAATAAGGGTTATTAAGTCCTCGTAGTCACCGACCAATTTTTCAAAGCCAGAAATTTTATTTTTTAAAAATTTTATTTCTTGAGAAACTTTTTGAGCATTTTCCATGTCATTCCAGAATTCATTGGATGCAGTTAGAAGTTCTAATTCTTCGACTTTTGCTTTGGCAGAAGCAACGTCAAAGTGAAGCCCCCATTTCGTTTAGTTTTCCTGAGTATGGGAGCAACTCAGCATTTAATTGTTCAAGTTCTAGCATAAAAGCACTTCCTTATAAAAATTATATTATGATGTAGTAGTGCAGTTTAATTTAAAAACTACGCTGATTATTATCCTTAACCGGCCTATACACTACTACCAATAGAAACTAAGCTTCTTTTCCGTGGCAATATTTGAATTTTTTACCACTTCCACAAGGACAAGGGTCATTCCTACCAACTTTTACTTCTTTTCTTCTTGATGGTTGTTTAACGGATGTATCGTCTTTATTAGTTGTGATTGGAGTTGCAACTTGTTCTCTTTCCGGTTGCATAGCCATACGCACATGGTACAACGCTCTTAAAGTATCCACTTGAATATTTTTACTTAATTCGTCAAACATATCATATCCTGCAAACTTATACTCAACGAGTGGATCTCTTTGAGCATATGCTCTTAATGTTATACCTTGACGCATTTGATCCATATCATCAATGTGATCCATCCATTTTTGATCAATAACCCTTAATAAAATGACTCTTTCCAACTCTCTCATACGTTCTTCTGTAAATTCTTCTTCTTTTACAGCATACATACCTTCAAGGGTTTTACATATATCTTCATTTAATATTTCTTTTGTTAAATCTTGTTTTTCTTTTTCATCATATTCAATAAATGGTATTGAAAAAATAGGAATTAAATGTTCATTTAAACCTTTATAATCCCACTCTTCTGGGTATTCTGTTTCACCTGTGTATAAATCTACAGAACTTGAAACGGTATCCCTCATCATGGTTAAAATATTTTCTTTTAAATCAGCACCAAATAAAACTTTTTTACGTTCACCGTAAATAATTTCTCTTTGTTCATTCATAACTTGGTCGTATTCCAGCAAATGTTTACGAATAGAGAAGTTGTTTCCTTCCACTTTCTTTTGAGCATTTTCAATTGCTTTTGAAAGCATACCATGTTCGATTGGATCGTCTTCTTCCATTCCTAATGTCTCCACTAGTTTCATAACTTTATCAGAACCAAATAATCGCATTAAATCATCTTCTAGTGATATATAAAAACGTGATTCACCAGGATCCCCTTGACGACCAGAACGACCTCTTAGCTGGTTGTCAATACGCCTCGATTCATGTCTTTCTGTACCAATTATTTTTAGACCACCTAACGCTTGCACGCCTTCTTCTAGTTTAATATCAGTACCACGACCTGCCATGTTGGTAGCAATTGTAACTGCACCTTTTTGGCCTGCTAACGAAACTATCTCAGCTTCTTTTTCATGGTACTTAGCATTTAAAACTTGATGCTTAATCCCACTTTTTCTAAGCATATTACTTAAAACTTCTGATTTATCAATTGTAATCGTACCAACTAGCACTGGTTGTCCTTTTTCATGAGTTTCTATAATATCTCTAACAACTGCTCTAAATTTTGCTGCCTCTGTTTTATAAACAACATCTGCATTGTCTTTACGTTGAACAGGTTTATTCGTTGGTATAACAACAACGTCCATTCCATAAATATGTCTAAACTCAGCCTCTTCTGTTTGTGCTGTACCAGTCATACCACATTTTTTACCATATTTATTAAAATAGTTTTGGAATGTTATCGTTGCAAGTGTTTTACTTTCACGATTAACTTCTAAATTTTCTTTCGCTTCAATTGCTTGATGTAAGCCGTCAGAGTACCGTCTTCCCGCCATAAGTCTTCCTGTAAATTCATCGACGATTACGATTTCATTTTCTTGAACAACATAGTCTTTATCAAGGTGCATGATGTTGTGTGCTTTAAGCGCATTATTTACATGATGTTGTACTTCCATATTTTCTGGATCCGCTAAGTTTTCTACACCAAAGAATCGTTCTGCTTTCTTAATACCTTCACCAGTAAGGGAAACTGCTTTTGCTTTTTCGTCAATAACAAAATCGCCTTCTTCAATGAGTTCTGTACGCATTAAAGGCGAAAGAGCTTCATCTTCATTAAGTAATTTTCCTTTCTTTAATGTTTTTATAAAAGAGTCTGCAACTTTGTACAGTTGTGTAGATTTACTTCCACTTCCTGAAATAATAAGGGGTGTTCTCGCCTCATCAACCAAAACAGAGTCAACCTCATCAATGATTGCATAACTTAAATCACGCTGAACCATTTCCTCTTTATAAACAACCATGTTATCTCTTAAATAATCAAAGCCCAATTCATTGTTTGTAGCATAAGTAATATCACAAGCGTATGCTACTCGTCTATCGTCATTTTCCATGTTATTTAAAATAACACCGACCGTAAGCCCTAAAAATTGATGAATTTGCCCCATCCATTCCGAGTCACGTTTTGCAAGATAATCATTAACTGTAACAACATGAACCCCTTTTCCTTCTAGGGCATTCAAGTAAGCTGGTAGCGTTGAAACAAGGGTTTTACCTTCCCCAGTTCTCATTTCAGCGATTCTTCCTTGATGAAGAATAATTCCGCCAATCAACTGAACTCTAAAGTGTCTCATTCCAAGGGCTCTTTTTGAAGCCTCACGAACAACCGCAAATGCTTCAGGTAAAATATCATCTAAGGTTTGTCCATTTTCAAGTTTTTGTTTAAATTCTGCAGTCTTTCCTCGTAACTCTTCATCAGAGAGTTTTTCGATTTTCGGCTCAAAAGCTTCAATTTCGTCAACGGTGGATAAAATTCTTTTTATTTCTTTTTCGCTATAATTACCAAAAATTTTTTCTATAAGATTGAACATCAGTACACCTCTTAATTTTTTCTATAGTAAATTTTACGTTTATATTTCTTAATTTTTGGAAGAAATACATTATTAATAGTTTATCAGATAAATTAGTAAGTATGCAATACCATAATAAAAAACTTCCTACATCAATTAATAATGTTGCATCTGAAAATACTTTTTAATGAATTTTCAGATGCAACATTGACTTAAAGATAGTATAAAAATTAATCACCTAAAGCAATTCCTAATTTTCTTGCTATATTAACAAATTCTCCATCTGGCTCAACACATTTTTGTTTTCCAATAACGTCATTTAAATCTGTATAACCAATGGCACCATTTTTAATACTTACCATTTTACCAAATATTTCTTCATGCACCATTTCAGCCGCTTTAACACCATATCTAAGTGATAAAACTCGATCGGCAGGTGAAGTTTCACCACCTCTTTGAATATGTCCAAGGGCAACATGTCTAACCTCATGATCCTTTATTACTTTTTCTAAATCAAACGCAAGTTTTGCACCAACCCCACCTAAACGAATTGGATCTGGACTGTCATCTACTACTTTTCCGACAACAACACTTCCACCCTCTTCAACAGCACCTTCTGACACAACGATAATTGTAAAGTTTTTACCTTTTGCATCACGCCTTCTAATTTTATCTACAATGCGATCAAGTTTATATGGAATTTCAGGAATTAAAATAACGTCAGCTGAACCAGCAATTCCAGATTGCAATGCAATCCATCCTGCATTTCTTCCCATAACTTCAGCAATCATAATTCTGTGATGTGATTCAGCAGTTGTATGAAGTCTTCCTAAATTTTCTGTTACAATATTAATTGCGGTATCAAAGCCAAAGGTTGTATCTGTTGCAACTAAATCATTGTCAATTGTTTTAGGAACGCCTACTACATTTACCCCCTTACGAGCAAAATCTCTTGCACTTGTAAGGGTACCATCGCCACCTAAAATAACTAAAACATCTACGCCTTCTTTTTTTAGATTTTCAACAGCAACATCTGAAACATCTTTTTTTACCATTACGCCGTTTTCTTCTACTGCATAGTCAAATAAATTATCTTTATTAGAACTAAAAAGCATCGTACCGCCTTTATGAAGAATACCAGAAGTATTTTCTATTGTTAACGGCATGAAATCATTTAAGTATAATCCTCTATAGCCAAATTTATATCCTATTATTTCATAGTCATAGTTTTTAATACAAGTTTTTACAATCGCATAAATAACAGCATTTAAGCCGGGAGCATCACCGCCACCAGTTAAAATGGCGATTTTTTTTCTTTTTTCGGACATATGAAGAACCTCCTAATACAATATCAATTATATACATAATTGTAATATATAAACTACTTATTATTTTTAACATTATACATATTAGTTCACTATTTGTACAGTAGTAATAAAAATTCGTTTTTAAAATAATTATTGTTTGATAAACCATACTAAGTATGATATATTCAATATGAAATTTATTTTATAGCATTTTGACAAATTATATTTTTAGGCATATGTAATACAAAAGTCAAGTTGCTTCTGTAGGTGATTTTATTTGAATAGTCTGACACAAAAACAATTGGCAATATTTAATTTTTTAAAAAAAGAAATTACTGCAAAGGGATATCCACCTTCTATAAGAGAAATTTGTGTTGCTGTTGGTCTAACATCCACATCAACAGTACACGCACATTTAAAAACTCTAGAAAAAAAAGGATATATTAGAAGAGATTCTACAAAAAATAGAGCAATTGAAATAATGAAACAAACTGAAGAAGCAACGAATGAATTCATTCATGTTCCTATTATTGGAAAGGTTACAGCAGGTGTTCCCATTCTGGCAGTTGAAAATATAGAAGACACATTTCCTATTCCAGTACAGTACGCCCATAATGACGATTTGTTTATGCTAAAAGTCATTGGCGACAGCATGATAGGCGCTGGCATATACCATAATGATTTAATTTTAATTCGTCAGCAACAATCAGCAGATAATGGTGATATCGTCGTAGCATTACTAGATGATTCTGTTACTGTGAAAAGATTTTTCAAAGAAAATCAGTACATAAGGCTTCAACCAGAAAATTCAGCGTATATGCCCATCATTGTTGATACAGTTCGCATTGTTGGGAAAGTAACTGGACTTTTTAGAAAATTTTAATTTTGGGTATAAAAAAGTTCTCGCAAATTTTATTTTGTGAGAACTTTTTTATACCCAAAATTCATTGAGTAATGCTAAAACTTTATTGCTTTGATTTTGTGTGCTACTTTTCTGAGCAAAAAATTTGTATTGTTCTAATGCTTTATTAGTATTAAGTTGTGTAAGTTCCTTTGTAAAATCTAAATCTGAAATTCTACTTTTTGCTATTTCTTGATTTACAGCTGAGACATCATTATATTTAATGGTGCTCTGGATTCCATTGTATTGGGCCCCTACTTTTGCACGTGCATCTAAAACTGATTCTAATGCTTTGTCAATTTTTGAAATATCAAAACTTCCAGTAATATTATAGTCATCAATTCCTAAAGTTTGAAGGCTTGTGTCTTCAATATTAATCTTCATGCCATTGCCCGAAGGATTTGAAGCCAAATTTTTGTCAGCAAAGCTACCATCTAAAAGTTTCATCGTATTAAATTCAGTTCCTTGTGTCGCTTGTTTTATTCCACCTAATAGTTGATCGACTTCTTGTTGCATTATCTTTTTGTCAGAATCTGTATAAGTTCCATTAGATGCTTGAACACTTAATTCTCTTATTCTTTGAAGGTTATCGGATATGGAATCTAATCCTTCGTCTGCTGTATTTAACAAATTAGACATATCGGCTGCATTATTGCTGCCTTGATTTAGTCCATTCACAAGTTCTTCCAGTTTTTTAGAAATAGCAAGCCCAGCAGCATCGTCAGAAGCAGAATTTATTCTCTGCATACTAGACAATTTCATTAAATTTTTAGCTAATTGGTCATTAGTCATGGAATTAACTGTCATGCTCATAAAAACACCTCCCGTTGTTGCAGTTTAACGAATGCTGAAAAAAGTTAAACTACTGTAATATATAACAACTACTATTTATAATATTCATCCTGTGCTATTTATCTTTAGCTGTTTAAAATAAAAGGTAATCAAACCAAGAATGAATATTCTTAAAAATGAAAACTTTCTATGGTTTTATTATACCACTAAAAACCCATCATGGTTATATATATTTATTTTTATTTACAAAATGTTCACACTTTGTTCAAATTATTAAATTATACTATAGCTATTAGCTGGTAAGACTAATTGGAGCTGAATTTCATAGAACCATTGTTGTATAAAAAATTACCGATACAACACTCCCCCTCATAAAAAAAAGACGAATAATTGCAATCGTCTTTTTTTTATGAGCTTTTATTATTTATTAATTTGTTCCCAAACTGCATCTCCAATAACAGGAACTTTAAATGTTTGTCCTTTGTAAGATGTATACATAAGGAAAATTTTAAGCACAAGTGCAATAATGCTCACTGCCCAACTTAAAAGACCACCAAAGAGTGGAAAAATATGAAGTACAAACTGAGTTATATAAAGTATAGCAAATACAATTACAGCCTGTAACGCATGAAATCTTACAAACTTATTCTCCTTCTCAAAAATCAACAATAATACCCCAGCAAAAATGTCGAACAAATAAGTTAAAACTGCTACAAAATTTTGGTGTATACCTAATACAGTCTTATCTTTCATTTTAAAAACCCCTTTCAAAAATTATATTCATATCTTCTACAATGGTAGAATCAATTTCATAGTTATCAGCCATTTTTCTGAGAATTTTCATGGCCTCTTCATGTGGTAAACTATTTCTATATGGTCGGTCCTCGGTAAGTGCTTGATAAATATCCAAGCATCCTAGAAGCCTTGATTCAAAATCAAGTTGGCCGTCAGTAAGACCGTAAGGATATCCTCTTCCATTTAGCTTTTCGTGATGATTGGATGCCCACTCCGTTATTTCTTCAAAGTAATCCATTTGCTCTAAAATAATTCTTGTGTAGTACGTGTGTTCCTTAATTTTTAAAAATTCATCATTTGATAAATGAGAGGACTTATCTAAAATTACATTTGGAATAGCAAGCTTGCCTATATCATGTAAGTCTGCAGCAATAATTAACTTTTGTATTTTCTCTTTATCAAACTGATAATATTGAGCCATTTTTTTTGTTTTTTCAGAAAGGCCAGATGAATGTTTAGATGTAAATGACGATTTCGAGTCAACAATTTTAGATAAAACTTTTGTAATATCCCGCATCTTATAAAAATCAGTTTCAATATAAAAAACAGGAAACGTATTTTTTATTACATTGTTTAAAAATATGTTGTTTAAATCCAACCAGAAACTAGGTTTAGCACTCAACTTTTCAAAAATAAGAACCAATTTTTCAGAGAACAAAATATTTTTATTCTCTAAAAAATAATTAAGTACTTCTTCTTTAGAAAGCCCCTGATTTAAAAGTTTTTCTACTGTGTCAGCAAGGCAAATAATCTGAGAGAAAATAGGAATATCATCTTTTGATTTTCCAAAATACCCACTACCATTATAATATTCGTGATGATATAGAAGAACATTCTCATGTTTTGATTGAAATGGAAACCCAATCAAATTATTTTCTCCAATAATGCAATGTCTGCCTGATCCTTCATATCCCTCAGGCCTTTTATCCAAATCCAATTTATATTCAGCAACACCATTATCATGTAAAAGTGCGTACGTTATTAAGTCAAATCGGTCTTGCTCTGAAAAATTGAGTCCCAGCGCAATCTTATTAGAAATAACGGCAACTCGCTTACTATGATTCGTTACATTTTTTAAAATATCCATTTCAATAAAATCAATAGCAAAAGATGCAGCATAGAGCAATTTATTTATATTAATCCTCATATTCCCTCCTTCTAAGTTTTCTATACTAATATACGGCTCATAAAAATATTTGTATGAAAAAATCATAGAAATATAGAAAAAAAGCCGAAAATAAATTCGACTTTTTTTCTAATATAGTTATTATTAACCTTCAGCAAGTTTTTTGTAAGATTTAAGTCTTTCTTTCGCATTAAGTTCTGCTTGATCAAATAATTGATCAGCAATTTCTGGGAAAGATCTAGCAAGTGAAGTATAGCGAGCTTCACCTTTCAAAAATTCTTTAAAGTCACCAGTAGGATCTTTAGAATCTAGTACAAAAGGATTTTTGCCCTCTTCTTTAAGAAGTGGATTGTATCTATATAAATGCCAGTATCCAGCTTCAACAGCAAGTTTAGATTCCAATTGAGTACAACCCATTCCAAGTTTCATACCATGAGCAATACATGGACAGTAAGCGATAACAATAGAAGGTCCTGGATAACTTTCAGCCTCAATAAGCGCTTTGATTAATTGATTTTGGTTGGAACCCATTGCAACTTGTGCCACATAAACATGACCATAACTCATAGCCATCATACCAAGATCTTTTTTAATCACTTTTTTACCAGAAGCAGCAAATTGAGCAATCGCTGCTGTTGGAGTAGCTTTAGATGCTTGACCGCCAGTATTTGAGTAAACTTCTGTATCAAATACAAGTACGTTTACATCTTCACCAGAAGCAAGAACATGGTCTAAACCACCGTAACCGATATCATAAGCCCAACCATCTCCGCCGACAATCCATTGAGATTTCTTAACGAGATATTCCTTGTTGTGAGCAATATATTTTGCATTTTCATCATCGCAACCATCAAGAGCAGCTAAAAGCTCAACCGCCGCTTCTTTAGAACCACGAGAATTTTCCATATTGCTAACCCATTTTGTTAAAGCAGATTTAATATCATCACTTGAAGTAGTAGCAGCAAGTGCTTCTGCTTTTAATTTAACACCATTTCTAATTTGTTGAACGCCTAAACGCATACCCAAACCAAATTCAGCATTATCTTCAAATAAAGAGTTCGCCCAAGCAGGACCATGACCGTTTTCATTTGTTGTATAAGGAGTAGAAGGTGCACTACCGCCCCAAATTGAAGAACAGCCAGTTGCATTTGCAATATACATTCTATCGCCAAATAATTGAGTAACTAATTTAGCATATGGAGTTTCAGCACAACCTGCACAGGCACCAGAGAACTCAAGAAGAGGAGTTTCAAATTGACTACCCTTCACAGTTTCAGGATTAGCTGGGTTTTGTTTTTTAGAAAGAGAAAGGGCATAATTCCAGTTATTCATTTCTGGCATTTGAGATTCAATTGGCTCCATTGTAAGTGCTTTGTTCTTAGCAGGACAAACTTGAGCACAGTTACCACAACCAGCGCAGTCTAAAACATCAACTTGAATCTTATATTTGTAATCTTCAAATCCTTTACCAACAGCTTGTTTTGCAACAAAATCAGCTGGTGCATTGGCAGCTTCATCAGCATTAAGAAGGAATGGACGAATAGCAGCATGAGGACAAACATAAGAACATTGATTACATTGAATACAGTTTGTAGCATTCCAAACAGGAACATCAACGGCAATACCTCTTTTTTCATAAGCAGCTGTGCCTTGTGGGAAAGTACCGTCTTCACGACCAACAAATGCACTCACAGGAAGAAAATCACCTTTTTGAGCATTGATTGGTTCAACAATGTCTTTAATAAAAGCTTCAAGGGAAGAAGTAGCAGCAGCTTCAGACGCAGCGATAGCACTTGATTCTGCAGTAGCCCAAGTAGCAGGCACTTCCACTTTAACGATTCCGTCAACGCCTCTGTCAACCGCAGCATAGTTCATATTAACAATTCTTTCACCTTTTTTACCATAGGAATTGTCAATTGCTTGCTTCATATATTTAACAGCATCTTCATAAGAAATAATATTAGCAAGTTTGAAGAAAGCAGATTGAAGAACAGTGTTAACACGATTTCCAAGACCGATTTCTTTTGCAATTATTGTAGCATCAATTGTATAAAATTTAATATCATGTTTTGCTATGTATTGTTTCATTTCTGCTGGAAGATGAGCTTCAAGTTCATCAATAGACCAGCTACAGTTTAATAAGAAAGTTCCACCATCTTTTAAATCAGAAAGCATATCATATTTGTCAACATAAGAAGGATTATGACATGCAACAAAGTCAGCAGTTTTAACTAAATATGTAGAACGAATAGGTTTCTTACCAAAACGTAAATGTGATTGAGTAATACCACCAGATTTTTTAGAGTCATATGAAAAATAAGCTTGAGCATACATATCAGTGTGGTCACCAATAATTTTAATGGAGTTTTTATTAGCACCAACTGTACCGTCAGAACCAAGACCCCAGAATTTACAGCTAATTGTTCCTTCTGCTGTAACGTCAATTTCTTGACCAACTGGAAGTGATAAATTTGTAACATCATCAACAATACCAATTGTAAAGTGGTTTTTAGGTACATCCGCTTTAAGATTTTCATAAACAGAAACAATTTGAGCAGGCGTAACGTCTTTAGAACCAAGACCATAACGACCAGCTACTATTGTTGGTCTTTCTCCTTTTTCAAAGAAAGAAGTACATACATCAAGATATAAAGGTTCGCCTAGTGCACCAGGCTCTTTGGTTCTATCTAAAACAGCAATTTTCTTAGCTGTAGCAGGAATAGCTTTTAGTAAATGTTCAATGGAGAAAGGTCTGTATAAACGAACTTTAACAAGACCAACTTTCTCACCTTTTGCCATTAAGTAGTCAATTGTTTCTTCAATAGCATCACAAGCAGAACCCATGGCAATGATAATACGTTCAGCATCTGCTGCTCCGTAATAATTAAATAAACTATAGTCTCTACCTGTAAGTTTGTTGATTTCATTCATATAATTTAAAACAACCTCAGGTACAGCATCATAATAAGGATTACAAGCTTCACGAGCTTGGAAAAAAATATCAGGATTTTGAGCTGTTCCACGGAGAACTGGACGTTCTGGATTAAGAGAATTCTTTCTAAATGAGTCAATCGCGTCCCAGTCAACAATTTTAGCTAAATCATCATAGTCAAGACATTCAATTTTTTGAATCTCATGAGAAGTACGGAAACCGTCAAAAAAGTGCATAAAAGGAACTCGTCCCTTAATAGCGCTAAGATGAGCAACGGAACCTAAGTCCATAACTTCTTGAACATTTGTTGAAGCAAGCATAGCAAAACCAGTTTGTCTACAAGCCATAACGTCAGAATGATCTCCAAAAATAGAAAGTGCATGACTCGCTAAAGCTCTGGCACTTACATGAAGAACACCAGGAAGAAGCTCACCAGCAATTTTGTACATATTAGGAATCATAAGTAATAGACCTTGAGAAGCTGTGAAAGTTGTAGTAAGCGCACCAGCAGCTAAAGAACCATGAACCGTTCCAGCAGCACCTGCTTCAGATTGCATCTCAACAACATTTACTGTTTGTCCAAAAATATTTTTTTTACCAGTTGCAGCCCATTCATCAACGTGTTCAGCCATTGGAGATGAAGGAGTGATTGGATAAATACCAGCAACATCTGTAAATGCGTATGAAGCATAGGCAGCGGCAGTATTTCCATCCATTGTTTTCATGATTTTAGCCATTTAAAAGCCTCCTTAAAAAACTAATACATATATTGTATACATCCTCATTATACCAATTTAAAATTAAATAGTAAACATCTTTCATGCAAAATTCTTAACTAATTTATTTACAAAAATTATTTTTTTTGTTATGATAACGGCAAGGTGGTGAACTTATGTTCGATAATAATTTTTCTAAAGCAGATCCTATGAATTTTGAAAAAATACAGAATGCTACAAAAAATGAATTATTAAAACATGAAAGTATTCTATTCGACGGTGACCCTTCAAACAGAGAGGCACTTGATAATATTATTCAAGCTATTGCTTTTGGTATGCAAATAGTTCATCGTAAAAATAAAAAGTACACGCCAAAGAAATATAGCCTATGATTTTACGGGAGCGTGATATATGATTAAAGACATTGTAATTAATTTAGTTAAACGCCATAAAACAAATGACCCATTTCTAATTGCTGAAAAATATGCTTCTATAGAAATCATTCACTATCCGTTGCCTGAAAGTGTCAGAGGAATGTATCACTATTATAAAAAAAATTCCCTTATTTATATTAATTCAGGGCTTTCACAAGAGGAACAAAGGGTTGTTTGCGCTCATGAGCTAGGACACTATTTTCTTCATCCCAAAATTAATATTTTATTTCTTGAAAAATATACCTTTATATCTCGAAACAAACTGGAACAACAAGCCAATATTTTTGCGGCTGAATTACTCTTACCCGATCAACTTTTTTTTACTTATGAAGATTATAGCTATATGGAAATTGCTTTGATTGAAAATCTTCCCATTCAGCTTGTAAAATTAAAATGTGATTTAAAGTAATAAAAGATTGAAATCCAGATTTTTATGTTTTTTAAACTTTCTATTATTATTACTTTCACCGATTATGTTAAAAATGTAAGCTTATTTTTCGTTGACAATTCTAATCATAAAATGTATACTCTTATATAATAATTATTCTTCATCGTACTAATTCGTATAAAGTGCTTATGAATGAAGAATCTACTACAATTAGAAGGTGACGGCATGAAAGAACTCGCAGATATTTTAAAAGAAAAAAATTTAAAAGTTACGCCTCAACGCCTAGCTGTTTATTCGGTACTTTATCATTCTATTGAACACCCTACTGCCGAATTTATATTTTATGCACTTCGTGAAACACATCCAACGATGAGCCTGGCTACTGTTTATAAAACATTAGACACATTAACTACTTCTGGGCTTATACAAAGTATTAACGTTGGAGAGGATAGTTTCCGTTATGATGCTATCGCCGCCCCTCACCCTCACTTTATCTGCCTCACCTGCCATAAAGTGTCCGACTTTGAAGATATCGCTTTAAACGAGCATATTCAATCCAATTCAAAATATGATATTTTATATGAGAAGCGTTATTTTTATGGATATTGTGAAGAATGTAAAAAAGACCTTTAAAGGTCTTTTTTACATTCCGAAGTGTATATCCTCCACCCTGTAGTATTCTTTGTATATCCCCACAATAGAAGGTTTTATAATTCCATTTTCAGTAATTTCAATCATTCCATAGGTTGGTACTTTATAACCTCTTGGCAGAGACGGGCTACCAGGATTAAACAATATTCTTTCTCCGTGATATATTATCTCTGGCTTATGGGTATGCCCAAACATAACAATATCTGCTTCTATCTCATCAGCAAAATAGCTTAAGTGCACGTAATCCCATTTAACATCATGCAGATGTCCATGGGTTAACAATATTTTTTTACCGTAAATTGAAATAGTTAACTCATCATCACCGTGATTAAAATCACAGTTTCCATTGACGAGATAGAACTTTTTATCTGGATGTAATTTTTGTAAAGCTAGTCCGTCATCATAATGGTCGCCAAGATGAATAATAATTTCAATTTTATCTTTTAAATCTTCTATTATTTTTTTTGATGTATGTAGAGAATGATGTGTATCACTTAAAATAAGAATTTTCACCTTACACCCCTATTTCTAAAAGTTTGACTTTCATTAATTCAAGTGCCTTTCCTCTGTGACTAATTTTATTTTTCAATTCATTTGTCATTTCTGCTGTAGTCATTTGATACGTTGGAACAAAAAAAATCGGGTCATAACCAAAACCATTTGTTCCTTTTGCCTCATAGGAGATCATTCCTTCTATTTCTGCTCTTTGTGTAAAAGGTTTTACTTCTCCATTAGGGAAGGCAACTGCTATAACACAGACGAACCTTGCTGTTCTTTTTTCTTCCTTGACATCTTTTAAAAGTTCTAATATTTTTTGATTTTTAACCTCATATGGTGTATTCTCCCCTAAATACCTAGCGGAATAAACTCCAGGTTGTTTATTTAAAAAGTCAATTTCAATTCCTGAGTCATCTGCCAAAACAATTTCCTTAGCGCATTTCATTATTTCAATTGCCTTCTTCAAAGCATTTTCTTCAAAGGTTTCCCCATCTTCCACTACATCTACCGTTATTCCTGCTTCTTCCATAGAAATAACTTCATAATCCAAGTCTTGCATTATACTTTTTATTTCTTTCATTTTTCCTTTGTTTTTGGTTGCAAAAATAATTTTTTTCATGTAATCCTCCTACTATGTATATTAAAGTTATCATCTAGTTTAATCGGAATATTTATTTGTATAAATTAAATATTCTTTTTTATATACTCAACAATGGAGGCAATAAATTCTCCATTTGTTGGCTTTAAATTTTCTTTTATAAAGGGAGTATATCCCAAAAGTTCTATGTAGTTTGACATACTACCTTTTGCCCAAGTGGTTTCAATAGAATGTCTGATGGCACGCTCCACTCTTGTATTGACTGTATTGTTTTGCTTTGCAATCGTTGGATATAAAAGTTTTGTTATACTACTTAAAAATTCCGTATCGTGAATACAAAGAATGATTCCACTTCTCAAATATTGGTATCCTTTTAAATTAGGAGCGAAACCAATTGTATTTAATACATTTGTTACTTTCTCGTAAAGTTCCTTATCTTTATTTGGGGCTTTTTCTTGATTTGATAGGTAAACTTTATTTGTTTTCTTCGAGAGTTCTCTAATTCTTCTTGCTAAAACATCTATTTCAAACGGTTTTGACATAAAATATTCAGCACCCAAATTTAAAGATTTGTGGGTGTAATTAACATTAGTTACAGCTGTAAGCATAATAATTTTTGTATAGCATAAACCATCTTCTTTTAATCCTTCTAATATTGCCAACCCATCCAGCTTTGGAATAATAATATCTAAAACCGCTACGTCAGGACAATTTTGTTTTATAGAATGAAAAGCATCCAGTCCATTATCATAAATTCCAACTAATTCTATATCACTTTGATTTTTAAAGTAATTACTGAATATAGCCCTTAATTCCTCATTGTCATCCGCCATCAACAATTTTATTTTGTCATTATTGGTGTTCATATCCATTGCATAATCCCCCTATGTTTCTTATTCTTTATAAAAATTACAAGGAGCAGACTGCTCCTTGTAATAAATGATAAAATTATCCAAATTTTTATTTTAATATAAGCTCACATTATTTTCTTGCTTTAACATATTTTCTATAAATATCCCATATCCCTTTAATGGATCCTGAACAAATACGTGTGTGACTGCGCCTATTAATTTCCCATCCTGAATAATAGGACTTCCGCTCATACCTTG
>JAVBJQ010000089.1:0-24460 GCA_031546905.1 Eubacteriales bacterium
TACTTTCGAATTAGCTTTTGACGAAAATCTTTCTGTTGACGCTGATATGACTGCTTACCTTGCAAACGACTTAGTGGTACTAAACAACGAAGGAAAAACTTTAACTGCTGGTACTGATTACAAAGCAGTAGTTCAAGGAAACAAAATCGTTGTTACGTTGAAAAAAGCAATGGACGGTAACTTTACTGTTCGCTCTGCTGATACTATCAACTTTATCCAAGATGGTTCTGCTAACACTGCTAAAACTTTTGGCGCTGTTACTGTTGTTAGACAATAATTTTTTATAAAAAGAAGAACCCCTACATTTTCGAGGGGTTCTTCTTTTCCTATTTCATGAGTTTTATTATTTCTTGATATTCCAACTCTAGTGCTTCCTTATCTGCATCTTTCATAGACATGGCTGACAAAATTCTCGTCAACTTCATTTCTAGCAGAAGCTTATTATTCTCATCTTTTAATGTGCTTCCTTTTTTATTCCGATTCTCGTAAGCTGATAAATTACCGTCAAAAGATTTTATATTTTTTTCTTCAATAATCAGCAGTTTATTCGCCACAGCGTCCACAAAAGATTTGTCATGAGACACAAAAATCAGCGTGCCTTCGTATTCAAGTAACAATTCCTGTACTGCTTCAATAGAACTTATATCCAAATAGTTGGTAGGCTCATCTAGCATTAAAATGTTTTTATCAGACGTCAACAACTTGGCTAGGGAAAGTTTTATCTTTTCACCCCCTGAAAGCACTGACACTTTTTTAAATACGTCCTCCCCTTTAAACAAGAGTCTGGCAAGAACAGTTCTTACGGTCGTCTGATTTTGTATGCTGTCCATCATGGCATTTTCTAACACGGTTTTCTCAAAGTCTAAGTTTTCAAACCTTTGATAAAAGTAACCTAATTTAACTTTTGGAACAATGTAAACATTCTCATTTTTATTTGCTAGTAAATTTAGTAAGGTGGTCTTGCCTGCCCCATTTTCACCAATAATTGCTGTTTTGGTGTTATTGTAAATATCAAATTTCCCATCTTCAAAAATAACATTTTCACCATTTCCATAGCTAAAATGAATATGCTTGCCCGATAAAAGGATTTTATTTTCTGGAGGATTGGTGAGAGAAAAATCTATTTTAATTTTAGGTATTTCTTTTTGCTTTTCTTTTATTTCTAGCCTACTTAACCGAGTTTTCATGGCATTGGTAGCATTGTTTAGTTGCTGTTCTATTTCTGTTGAACTCCGTTTGTGTAACCTTGCCTCTGAATTTCCCATTCTCTTCGGCGTTTTTTGAATAGATTTAGCTTTTTGTTTTGTGTTTGAAATTGCCAGCTCTAACCTTGCTTTTTCATTTGAATATTGTTCATATTCAAAATTGGCTCTTTTCATTTTGGCTTCTGCTTGTTCCACATAAAAACTATAATTACCATGATAAAAATGAATAGTGCCCTCTCGAATTTCCACAATCTTATTACATAAACCGTCTAATAAATCTCTATCATGACTAATTAACACAAAAGTATCCACCGCTGATAGTTTTTCACGAAGCAACCCTATGCCCTTGTAATCAAGATTTGAAGTAGGCTCATCTGCAAATAACAACACTGGGTTCTGGCTGATGGCATTGGCTATTTTAATTCTTGTTTGTTCTCCACCGCTTACGTTTTCTCTATTGGTCTTTCCGTTCAAAGAAAATGCCCTCATCATGCTGGCATCACCTGTTGCTACTTCATTTGAAAATTGCTTGATATACGCTATTTCACAATATTGTTTACAGGTGCCTTCATCTGGCAATACATCTCCACTTAAAATGTTTAGCAAAGTGGTTTTTCCCGCACCATTTGGACCAACGATTCCTATTTTGTCACCTGCATAAATTTTAAAATCAGGCAATTCAAAAATAAGACGTTCTCCATAATATTTTTTTATATGAAAACTTTCTAATAATAAATTCAAAAAAATCTCTCCTTCACCGTCTCCTGTGTCGAAAAGATATATACGAATCGACACTATTTATTATCAAATTGAATTGTTTGGTTTACATTATTAATTCTCATGTCCTTATACCTTACCTTTCTTTAAATTGTCTTTATTATAACTAACTTTTTTTCATATTACAATTAATTTCATCTCACTATTTACTTATTTTGCGTATTTATTTATAATGTTTAGCATTAGAGTACATTTAATTTGGCTTACCTTTTTTAGAACCGAATTTGTATCAACTCTACAGGAGGTTTTTATATGATTAGAACAAGATTTGCCCCAAGTCCCACTGGCTATATGCACATAGGAAATTTGAGAACAGCCCTTTATGAGTTTTTAATTGCAAAATCCAGTGGTGGAAAATTTATTTTGAGAATCGAGGACACAGACCAAGAGCGTCTTGTGGAAGGTTCTGTAGATGTGATTTATGAAACATTAAAATTAACAGGTCTACGCCACGATGAAGGGCCAGACGTAGGCGGTGCATTTGGACCTTATGTCCAAAGTGAACGCAAAAGCACTTATATGGACTATGCAAAACAATTGATTGAATCTGGTCATGCCTACTATTGTTTTTGCACCAAAGAAAGACTTGCTGAAATAAAAGAGCAAAATGCTTCTGAGAATATGGTTAAATATGACCGCCATTGTCTTTCTCTTTCTAAAGAAGAAATTGAAAAAAATCTGGCAGATGGTATTCCTTTTATTATTAGACAAAATATTCCACAAACTGGATCTACTACTTTTCATGATGTTGTTTATGGAGACATTACCATTGAAAATAACATGATTGAAGACCAAGTTTTAATTAAATCTGACGGACTTCCCACTTACAATTTTGCCAATGTGGTGGATGATCATTTGATGGAAATTACCCATGTTGTTCGTGGTAGTGAATATTTAACTTCCACACCAAAATATAATTTACTTTATAATTCTTTTGGCTGGAATATTCCTACGTATGTTCATCTTCCACCAGTTATGAAAAATCAAACCGAGAAGCTTTCTAAAAGAAATGGAGATGCCTCTTTTGGTGACTTAGTTGAAAAAGGATTTCTTGCGGAAGCTATTTTAAATTATATTGCTTTGCTTGGTTGGAGCCCTTCTGAAAACCGTGAAATTTTTTCTTTAGAAGAACTAATTGAAAACTTTCATTTAGAAGGACTTAGCAAGTCACCTTCTATTTTTGATATTAAAAAACTTACGTGGATGAACGGAGAGTATATTAAAAACCTTCCTTTCGAAAAGTTTTGTGAACTTGCACTGCCACAACTAAAAACTTCTATTAAACGGACAGGTGTTGATTTAGCAAAACTATGTTCTTACATTCAGTCAAGACTTGAAACATTGAATGATATTCCTTCTTTGGTTGATTTTATTGATACATTGCCAGCCTACGATACTGAATTATATGTTCATAAAAAAATGAAAACAACATTAGAAATCGCTCTTGATAGTTTAAAAATGGTGCTTCCTATTTTGGAAAGTGACACTTGTTTAGATGAACACGCTTTAAATGACAAACTATTGCTTCTTGCGGAAGAAAAAGGAATAAAAAATGGGCAACTACTTTGGCCCCTTCGAACCGCTCTTTCAGGAAAGCCAACCTCACCTTGCGGTGCTTCCGAACTTGCAATATTGTTAGGAAAAGAAGAAACCCTTCTGAGGGTACAAAAAGGAATAGGGTTTTTAACAAAATAAAAAAACAAAAAGTCATCGACAAGGAGACAATTCTTTCCCTATCGATGACTTTCTTCTTTTAATACTGCATATTTGCAAACTTCGTATAATTTCCAAGCCAAATAAGGTCTACGGTTCCCGTTGGACCATTTCTTTGTTTTGCAATAATTACTTCTGCTTGATTTCTTTTTTCTGAATCTGGGTGATAGTATTCATCACGATATAGAAATGTAACTAAGTCCGCATCTTGCTCAATTGCCCCTGACTCACGTAAATCTGAAAGCATTGGTCTATGGTCTGCTCTTGTTTCACAGGCACGACTAAGCTGGCTTAGGGCAATAACAGGTGCCGACATTTCTCTGGCAATTGCTTTTAAGGAACGAGAAATTTCAGAAATTTCTTGTTGCCGTGAGTCACTTTTGGAGGATGCTGACATAAGTTGCAAGTAATCAATTACAATAAGTCCTAATCCTTTTTCAAGTTTCAATCTTCTGCATTTTGCTCGTAATTCCATGGGTGAAATCCCCGGAGTGTCGTCAATATATAATGGCGCTTCTGACAATGGGCCTAATGCTCTTGCCATTTTAATCCAGTCTTCTGACTCAATAGCACCCGTTCTTAACTTTTGAGCATCAATCATTGCCTCACAGCACAGCATACGATTTACTAACTGCTCTTTTGACATTTCAAGGCTAAAAATGGCAGTGGGAATTTTTTGACGCACTGCAACATTTTGAGCAATGTTCAGGGCAAAAGCTGTTTTCCCCATAGAAGGACGTGCCGCAATTAAAACTAAATCCGATGGTTGCAGTCCTGCTGTTTTCACATCAAAATCTGAAAATCCAGTTGAAATCCCTGTAATTTTTGATTTCGAATGATAGATTTCTTCAATTTTCTCGAAGGAACTTACAAGAACATCTCTAATATGAGCAAACTCTTCTGTATGTCTTCCTTGAAGAATATTAAAAATACTTTTCTCGGCCTTGTCCATGATAACTGCAATTTCTTCTTTTGCTTCATAACTGGATGCCGTGATTTCAGTTCCTGCTTTAATCAATCTTCTTAAAACTGCTTTTTCTTCCACAATTTTAGCATAGTGTTTTATATGGGCTGACGTTGAAACAACGCTTGAGACGTTTACCAAATATTCAGTTCCACCGATTTGTTCAAAAACGCCCTTTTCCACTAGCTTGTCTTTCAATGTAATCAAATCAACAGGAACGCCTTTTGAAAACAGCTCAAAACAACCCTCAAAAATAACTTTATTTTCTGGGCTGTAAAAATCATCTCCTGTTAAAATTTCAGTTGCAGTGGCGATTGCCTCTTTGTCAAAAATCATGGAACCAATTACCGCTTGCTCAGCATCTGAATCATGTGGAGGTATACGCTTAAAAATTTCTGTTTGGTTTTTCTCCATATGTACCCCTATTCTTTCCTCATTTACAGCCAAAATCAAGACAAGGCTTTGGGGACATTTCCCCCAAAGTCTTACGCTTGTTCTTCTTCTTTATTTAATTTCCCGAAGCTCTACATTCAAAAATGCACTAACATTTTGAGGAAGCTTGATTTCAACTTTTTTAACGCCAACAGACTTAATCGGCTCATCTAAAATAATTTTTTTCTTGTCGATTTTTAAACCGGTTTGTTCTTCCAGTGCCACCGCAATTTCTTTGTTTGTTACAGAACCAAAAAGTTTGCCATTGTCTCCTGATTTAACAGAAACAATCACTGTTTTTTCTTTTAATTCTCCTGCTAATTTTTGAGCTTCTAAAAGCTCTACTTGTCTTTTATGTTCTTCACTTTTTCTTTTTTGTTCTAGTTGGTCTAGGTTTGCTTTTGTAGCTTCAATAGCAAGCTTTCTCGGAATAAGAAAATTCCTTGCGTGTCCATCGCTTGCTTCAATAATTTGTCCTTTTTTTCCAGTGCCTTTTACTTCTTCTAATAAGATAACTTTCATTTGTCTTCCTCCTCAAAATAGCTTTTCAAAGCTTCATCTAGTTTTTTTCTTGCGGATTCAATTGTGTCGTTTAATAGTTGGACAGCAGAAACGGTTTGATGTCCTCCACCACCCATTTTTTCCATAATCACTTGAACATTGATGTTTCCAATGGAACGGGCACTAATGACAATGCGTTTCTCCTCTTTTGCAATGACAAAAGAGGCTTCTATGCCTTTAATGTTCAGTAGTTCATCTGCCGATTGTGCCGCAATTAATCCAGCATTTTTATTTTTTTCGCAACAGGAAATGGCTATGTCATCGTTTATTTCTGCACGATCAATGACATGAAGTTTTGTCTTAAAATGCTCATAGTCATTGCGAAATAACATTCTTACTTTTAGTGTGTCTGCACCATTCCGCTTTAAATAAGCGGCAGCTTCAAACGTCCTTGCACCTGTTTTAAAAGCAAAAAATTTAGTATCAATGGTGATTCCTGCCAGCAGTGCATCTGCCTCTGCTGCTTTTAATTTTATACTACTTTTTACATATTGCAAAATTTCTGTCACTAACTCACTTGCTGACGACGCATACGGCTCGTGATAAGTTAACACTGCCTTATCCACAAAGTCTGTACTTTTTCTGTGGTGGTCTAAAATAACAATCTGCCTTGTTTTATCAATAATATCTCCACATTCAAAAAGAGATTGTCTGTGTGTATCTACAATTATAACAAGTGTTTTTTTATTGGCAAGTGCTATTGCTTCATTATTTTTGATAAATACATTTTCATACTCGCTTATTTTAATAATTCTGTCGTACATTTCTTTGATGGGGGTTGTTACTTCATTTAATATAATATTACACGGCTTATCCATGGCACTTGCCACTTTATACATTCCGATGGCAGAACCAAAACAATCTAAATCTGGTTTAATATGCCCCATGATGATGACGTTGCTGGCTTCTTCAATCAGTTCTGAAATGGCGTAGGCTTTTACCCTTGCTCGAACCCTTGCATTTGAACCTACTTCTTTTAATTTACCCCCAAAGAAATAAAACTTTTCTGCATCTTTAATAACTGCTTGGTCGCCACCTCGTCCTAACGCTAAGTCAATTGCTACTCTTGCATATTCCATGGACTTGGATAAATTTTCCGTTGTTTTCCCGATTCCAATACTAAGTGTTACTGGAATTTGATTTCCCATTTCAAGTTCTCTGATGTAACTTAAAATCTCAAACTTCTTTTCAATCAGCAGTTCCAACTTGCTTTCTGATAGCATAAAAATATATTTATCTTTTTCAAATTTTTTGATAATTCCGTTGACTTCTTGAGCCAGTGCATTTACTTTTCTATCGATTAAGGCAAAAAGGAGTGATTGCCTGGCTTGTTCCATGCTTTCTATAACTTCCTCATAATTATCAATAAAAATCAGTGCAGTTATAGTACCTTCCATTTCAAAATCCCCTCTTAAATACAGCTTTTTTCATATTCTCATTATAGGACATTATTTATAAATGTCTCTGTTTTTATCAATATGTCTTGAAAGCTGTTTAAAATCGTTATTAAAATCCTTATTATTTTCTTCGTCCAGTATTCCCAATTTTAACTTATTTAGTACCTTTAAATCCAATGTGTTGTAAGAAATCCCCAGCCGATCAGACAAAATATATATTAATATGGTCATATTGGCAAGTATTTCGCTACGTTCCGCATTGTCAACTTCTGAGGTTTGCAACATACTTTTATATAAAGAAGAGGTACTTTCCAGCAATTCGCTTTTAAGCCACTCAATAATTTTTATGTTTTTTGTAATATCAAATTCATTATCCGAAAATCCCATTGTAAGACCTCCAAAATTTTTATACTTTATAAGAACCTAGAATTTTCATAAACGTTGTTTTTCTTTCCACCATAGTAAGGGCATCTTCTACATCTTTTCCATTTTTAAAATCTTCAATATCCACATAAAAAACATATTCTCCCATTTTATTTTTCATGGGCCTTGAAACAATTTTTGTCATGTTTAAATCCCACAAGGAAAAAATATCCAGCACCTTGTAAAGTTCCCCTGGTTTATTTTTGGTTGAAAACGCCACACTAATTTTGTCCCCTACTTGAAAACTAAATTGATTATTGGCTGAAACAACAATAAATTTTGTAAAATTGTAGTCATTGTCTTGTATCTTTTTGTGTAGTATGGATACGTTATAGTTCTCTGTCAAAAAATCCCCACCGATAGAACCAAACACTTCACTTGATTGTTCCACTATTTTTGCCGCCTCTGATGTAGACTGACTCAAAATAATTTCTGCATCTGGATAGTTTTTTCTCAAAAATTCTCTTGACTGGGCAATGGCTTGTGGATGGGAAAAAATTTTTTGAATTGGCTCACCTTTGTATCCTTTTTTCACTAAAAAGTTTTGAACTACAGGGATATAAATTTCTTTTTCTATGTACAGATTAACATGAAAGATTAAAGTATCTAGCGTTTCATTTACAGTTCCTTCTGTGGAGTTTTCAATTGGGACAACCGCCTTGTCCGAAAAATTATTTTCAACAGAATGAAGTGCCTCATAAATAGAAGAACAACTTTCCTGTTCAATGTCGCAAAAATTTTCTTTCACAACCTTTTCGGTGAATGTACCCTTTGGACCTAAGTATGCTATTCTCATATTTTATACTCCTATTAATTTAACGTTATACGAATACCTATCCTCAAAAAGAATAAAAATAATTTCTATGAAGCAATGTATTTTTTAATTTTAGCACATTTATAATTTGTTTGCACGTTTCTTTGATTTTTTATTTGTTTTATACAAAAAACATGATATACTTTATTATATATTACTGTTATTTCACAAGCTTTTTCTGGATATATATAGAAGTAGTACTTACACATTTTTGATTTCGTCACTTTATTCTATGGCTAGTATACTTGTCTATAATATTTAATAATATTTAATAATATTTACGATAAATATTAGGAGGTTTTCTTTATGGATTTTTTATTTAATCACTCATTCGATGAGAAACAAAATGTTTGGCGCGTAGAAATTTCTGGTGAAGTGGATATTTTTAATTCCCCTGGGCTGAAAAATGACCTTATTGACCTTTTGAATCAAAAGCAATGTGATATGTATATTGATTGCCAGCATCTTGAATATATTGACAGTACTGGTCTTGGTTGTTTGGTGGCGGCCCTTAAAACGGCAAGGGCTTATAAAGGCAACATTCATCTCCTACAGTTGAAACCAAACATATCCAAGCTTTTCAAAATTACTGAAATGGATAAGGTCTTTATATTGGAGGGTGGTCATCATGAATAGTGATGTAAAACACGAATTGATTGAGCTGGCTTTGCCAATAAATGCTGCGTTTGTTTCTGCCGCACGTTTGACAGCTTCTTCTATCGCCAACCGAATGGGCTTTGACATTGAAGCTGCCGAAGATATTAAAGCTGCCGTTTCCGAGTCTTGTATTTATTTTATCAAAATTTTTGAAAACAATAGTAGCATCATTGAAGAAGACGAAGAAAACTCAAATTCTTTTAAAATTTCATTTTTAATGGATGAAAATGAACTGATTATTAAAATTATATCCAATTTTAAAGCCAACAAAGCTTTGGTTGTAGATCCTGACAACATCGCCTTAATTATGATTAAGGCTTTGATGAATCACGTGGAGATTTCTGTCAATGAAAATGCTCAATTTGTATTACATATGCTAAAAAAACTAGAACAAAATAGCCTGACACTTTAAAGTAATTTATCTCCTGATGACCGTATCGCTTAAACTTCTACTTTTCAATTCGTTATCAAATGTGTAGTTTCATTTTTTAATTGTGGATGCTACACTGATTAAGGTAATCATCTGGCTTCTTATCTGCTTAAAAAACAGTCAAAATTTGCCGATTTTTTTGTTGGTACAAAGCCACTTGTTATCCTTAACAACTATATTATAGTAAAGAAGGTGGTCATTTTGAAGCTCGAAAAATTTTTTCCAAGTGAACAATTTTTGGTGGACAATATTTCAAAAGAATTACTGTTATTTTTACAAGATAATATTCCTTGCTTTTCTAGTGACGATAGCTATGACTTTAAACTAATATTTCATGAGCTACTTTATAATGCTATTATTCATGGAAACCAAAATGATACTCAAAAAAATGTTTTTGTTTTCATTGAAATACTAGAACAACACCTTGTTTACATCAGTGTTACGGATGAAGGCAATGGTTTTGATTATATGGACTTAATCGCTTCTTTTAATCATGATTCTGATTTTTCAAGCGAGCATGGTCGTGGTATTAGAATCGTAAAAGGACTAACCGACGAAATTTCATTTAACATGAGTGGCAATGGGGTAAAAATTTATAAAAAGGTGGCAAATCATGGATAATATTTTAATTGCCGATTGCATGGAACATAGCATCCAATTAATAAACCGGTATCTTACTTATTCCGGATACAACATCAATACAGCAACGACTGGAGCTTCCACCTTAAAAAAAGCTCGTTTATTAAAACCTGACTTAATTATTCTCGACGTTTCCATGCCTGATATTAGTGGTTACGATATTTGTAAATTATTAAAAAGTGATGATCAAACCAAATATATTCTTATATTAATGATCTCAACATCTGACAGCAAGGAGTCTATTATCAGAGCATTAGAAGTTTCTGCTGATGATTACCTTGCCAAACCTTTTGAGAAAACCTTATTACTTTTTAAAGTAAAATCTTTACTTCGCATCAAAAATCTTTCAGATCAACTAAAACAAAAATATGTGGAAGCGGAAGAAAAAAACAAACTAATAGATATGCAGTTAAATACAGCCATGCAGGTGCAACGATCACTGATTAAAGATTTTAATTTTACTTTTAATGATGTTTCCTTTGTTACAAAATATTTACCTGCCTTTGATGTAGGTGGGGATTTTTATGATATTATTATGCTTGATGATCATAAGATGGGAGTCATCATTGGGGATGTTTCTGGCCATGGTATTTCAGCGGCATTGCTAACTTCCATGCTCACTATGATGTTTCGAAATAATGTCATTGGCAATCCAGACCCAGAAAAACTGTTGCATAAAATGAACGACGAATTTTGTGCTATTTTTGAAAATAGCACTTCTTCCATGTATGCTTGTGTTTTTTATGCCGTGATTGATACCCTAAACAAGAAAATTACCTACAGCAATGCTGGTCAAGCCTTGCCTGTTTATTACAGTTCTTCTCAAAACGCAGCCCACGAAGTAAAATGCAGCGGTACGCCACTTGGTCTACTTGCCAATTCAACTTATGAAGTTTATCATTTAAACTACGAAAAAGACGATATTATTTTATTACAGACAGATGGGTTGTCTAGTTTTTACTTTAAAGATTCTCCAGATAATTTTATCAAAAGTTTGAAAGATTTACTGCTTCAAATAAAGGATTTTAAAAGTTCCGAAGATATACTGGATATGATTCTTCTTGAGTATTACAACTATGACATTACAGAAAATGAAAAGTTCGTGGCTGATGATGTTAGTTTAATTTTATGCAAAATGTAAGAGGCTGTATCAAAATGATTTTCATAAAAAATTATTTTGATACAGCCTCTTTTTTAAATCTGACTTTTGGCTACACTTCTGTATAAATTTTTTAAAGCTACAAATAATACTTTCAAATATATTTCAAAGGAGTTGTGAAATGGCAAAAGCAGGAATGAGAAGACCCGACCCAAGCGATGCGCATGGAACCGAAAGTAACAAAAAAATGAAAGTAAAGAAAAATGAACAGCCACCAGTTCCTGAACTTCAAGGAAAAGCAAAAAGCGGTAAGGCAAAAGCTGGACAAATGTAAGGAGGGTTAAATTTGGCAAAAGACAGTCAGGTAGATAAAAAAGAAGTTAGAGAAGAAAAAGCAAACGGCCAAACTCCTCTAACAAGAGAAAATCAAAATCAAAATAAAAACAATAAAAAACAATCCACCAAAAGTATGATGTAGTTATAACATAACATCAAGGAAAGCCCTGTATCAATCAACCTAACAGATTGAGAGACATACAGGGCTTTCCTTATACTATATTTTTATTTTATATACACAAGGGTTTTTGTGTTTTTTTCGTTTTCACCAGCAATCGGAGTAGCGTTGATGGTAACTGGTTTATGATTATGCTTTAGTTCCCTTACCCACTCACCTCTTACGGAGTGTTTAATAGATTCTTCTATGTTCTTGTACACAAAATCTTCTTCCCTAAAAATTTTATGAAATAAAATGCCTGTCAATCTCTCTTGTTGTATTTCCAGCACACTTTCTGTGGCTTTGTTTGATTTTTCTATTTTAAAATTGGAATCAATAATTAACATGGCGTTGTCCATGTTGTCAATAATTAATTCATCCAGCCCAGTGTTGTTTAAAACAGCACATTCCATATTTTTGGTAGCTGTTATGTCTTTGATCACACAGGTATATCCTATTGTATCGCCAAACTCAGAAAACATAGATGTAAT
This sequence comes from Eubacteriales bacterium, assembly GCA_031546905.1. Lineage (GTDB taxonomy): Bacteria > Bacillota > Clostridia > Lachnospirales > JAVBJQ01 > JAVBJQ01. The sequence goes on from JAVBJQ010000089.1 coordinate 12,096, forward strand.
CGCAATATCCGCAAAATATTTTGTCCCATCTTTTCTTTTGTACCAAACACACTCTGTATATTTCCCTTCCTTCTCAATCCCCTTAAAAAGCTTATCAAAAGAATAAAGTCGTATATCTTCACTGTTTCCAACCGTAGAGACATGTTTTCCTACTATAAATTCTTCTTTATATCCTGTAATCAGCTCTGCACCTTTGTTCCATGTAATAATAAACCCATCTTTATCCATGGAATAAATACCATAATGGAGGATGCTATCTAATGTATTTTTCAGAAAACCAGTTCGCTCATTTACCCTTCCTTCTAAATCTTCATTTAAACTTTGTATCAAGTTACTTTGAAAATCTAGGGTTTTGCTTAGTCGTTCGCTTCTTTCAAAAGACATTCCATTTGTAATGGAAATTCCAATATAGCTGGTAAGGGTTTCTACAATTTCAATTTGTTCTTGTGTGTATGCTTTTATATTGGCAAGAAAAATCGTTCCCTCTACTTCTCCATTGTTTATAACAGGAATAGAGATAATACTTTTTGGCTTCATCGTTCCCAAAAAAGTTCTTACAGTGTAAATCGTATCATCTGGCAAATCTTGTATGATTTCCACTTTTCGATTTTTAACTGCATTGCCAATCAAGCCTTCCCCAATATTAATGTCAAATTCTTGATATATTTTTTTAGAAAAACCTGAGGATACTTTTAATTCTAGCTTTTCAGTGGAAGGGTTAATAATGTAAATTGCTCCCCAACTGCTTTCGGTTGCTTTTAACAATGCACCCAACACATCTTCCAACAATTTATGAAAATTTGTGTTTTCTGATATGGTGTTCACAATGTTTAGCAGGGACTCGTAGGTTTTTTCTTTTTTCATCAAAAATTTTTTTAGCCGATTAATTTCTAGTAATAAAACTCTTTGGGACTCTTCCTTGATGCCATCTACTTGATCTTCTTCTAATGATTTTCCTTGTATAATCTCATCGATTTTTTTTCCCATTAATTTTCTACTGGCACTTCTACTTCTTGTGTGAAACATACTGGTTGATATAAAAACCAAAAGTGATATGAGAAAACACATTAGCAAAAGCTCTCTCGTATGATTTCTATTTCTCATATAAATCTCTATAAAAAAGAAAAAAATGAGTGGATATACCACTAGAAGTACAATTTGTTTTAACTTCCCATTAAAATACATTCTTCCCCTCCCTCAACTGCTTCTTTTCATGAAAAATTGTATATATTATTTAAGGTTTCAAACACAGGAACTTCTGTCGTCGTAAAATAATAGGTTAACCCTCTTTTATAACAAAACGTTTTCAGCTCATTTTTGTATTTTTGAAGTGCAATATCATATCTGTTTTTTATTTGATGTGTGATGGCAATTTCCCTCACATTTTTTGTTTCTGCATCAATTAGTTTTACAACCCCCTCCACCGAAGGGCTTTCTTCTTCTCTCGATAATATATGAATAAGAATAACATCTTGTTTCTGATTTTGAAGATACTTTATTCCCTCTTGAATACCGTCTGTAGAATAAAAGTCAGATAGAATAATGGATAAGCCACTTCCTAGTCTCATGTTTTTTGTTTCCGAAAGAGCATGAGAAAGTGTTGTGTTGGCTGAAGTCTCTAAGTTATCTAAAAAGTGAACCACACTTAAAAATTGATTTTTTGTTTTAATATTACGCTTTTGCTCCAAAATCTTTTCACCACAAGCAAAAATATTTACCTTGTCTGTGTTTTTTAATGCCATGTACGAGAGAGAAGCTGCTAGCATTTTTGCATAATAACTTTTTTCAGGGTTCCCAAACTCCATTGATTTACTACTATCCACAAATATATTAATGGTAGCCTGTTTCTCTTCCATAAACAGCTTTAAAAATAATTTATCAAATCGGCCGTACCCGTTCCAATCAATTCTTCTTAAATCGTCACCCATGGTATAATCCCTGTAATCCGAAAATTCAAGAGAAATTCCTTTGGCATTTGATTTTCTAGTGCCACTGTAAGCTGCATTTATTTTATTGGACAAATTCATATTAATGTGATCAATTTTATATAAATAATCTTTTGTAATATCTTCACTTATTTTTTTAGCCATTTTGCACCTCTCCTAGTGCTATATTCATGATAAGGAAATTAGTGATTCAATAATAGCATCTTGGGTCATTCCGTCTGCCAAAGCCTCAAAATTAATAAAAATCCGATGTCTTAGTGTTGGGTAAGCTGCTCTTTTGATGTCATCAAATGCAACATTAAATCGTCCATCCAGCAGCGCATAAATTCTTGCTGCTGTAATAATGGCTTGAGCAGCTCTTGGGCTTGCTCCATATCGTATATATCTTTTTGTTATTTCTGGTGCGTTTTCTATTTCTGGGTGGGTTTTCAAAATAATATCAATGGCAAAATCACTTACAGCACTAGAAATGGGAATTTGTTTGGCTATGGCTCGCATGGATAAAACTTTCTCACCATCTACTACTTTAGACGGTTCTTCTTGTTCTACTCCTGTTGTAATGTTGACGATTTGTTTTAAATCTTCTTTGTTGGGAAACTGAACATCTAATTTAAACATAAAACGATCCATTTGTGCTTCTGGAAGTGGATATGTTCCTTCCATTTCAATTGGATTTTGGGTTGCCAACACAAAAAAAGGTTCCTCCATTTTGTATGTACTCATGCCAATGGTAACGGTATGTTCCTGCATTGCTTCTAGCAATGCACTTTGGGTTTTTGGCGTTGCTCTGTTTATTTCATCCGCCAAAACAATATTGGTAAATATAGGACCTTTTTGAAATTTATATTCACTGTTCCCATCTGGGTTTTTAAAAATAACATTTGTTCCTGTAACATCGGCAGGCATCAAGTCTGGTGTAAATTGTATTCTATTAAAACTTAAATCAAGAACTTTCCCAATGGTTTTTACCAGTTGAGTTTTACCAAGCCCTGGTAATCCTTCTAGTAAAACGTTCCCACCGGCAACAATGGCAACCAAAACATTTTCGATAATATCTTTTTGACCGATGATTGCTTTGCCTATTTCATTTTCAATTTCTTGGAAGGCGCTTCTAAACTCATTCATTTTCTCTTCTTCAATCGTCAAAACCCTTACCTCCATTTTATAGCGGTTTCACTTTTCATAAAATTCCTACCAGTTGTGAAACCTCGCTAACTAAATTAAATTACAAAAGCAATTGCCCAAATCCAGCAGTATTTTTATTGGAACATACTTATTATTAAATCATACTAATATTATATTATATAAATTTTTATCGTCAAGTTTTCTATGTTGGATTTTGGATTTGTAATCAATATTTAATATAACATAAAAAATCATTTTCTACATAAGCTGGTTGAGTTTCATTACACTTACGTTAAAATACTATTGAAAATTTTAAATAGTGTGTTATAATCCTACTATACTTTATGACTATGATGGAAGCTTCCCTTTTTAAACTCTTTAGAGAGCCGATGGTTGGTGTGAATCGGTGAGTAAAAAAAGAATTCCACTTCCAATTACATTTTTTAATTTTTAAAATGTGAGTCATCGGCGATGAGTCGAAGGGTTGTATCCTTTATCATACTTTCAAGAGGTTATAAATTTTTTTATAACAATTTGGGTGGCAACGCGGGAGTGATAGCTCTCGTCCCAAAACGATATTTTATATTGTTTTGGGACGAGAGCTTTTTATTTTCTCCCAAAACAGAAAAACTAGGAGGAAATAGCATATGTTAGATGTAAAATTAATGAGAAGTAATTTTGATGATGTAAAAAACGCCCTTGCAAAAAGAAACAAAGACTATCATTTAGAAAATTTTATGGAGCTTGACAAAAACAGACGTGATTTAATTCAAGAAGTAGAAGAATTGAAAAACAAACAGAACATTGTATCAAAACAAGTTCCCATTCTAAAAAAAGAAGGAAAAGATGTAACTTCCATTTTAGAAGAAATGAAAGGAATCTCTGACAAAATAGCAGCGCTTGATACAAAAGTTTCAGCTTTAGATGAAGAATTAGAAACTTTTCTCCTACATTTACCCAATACACCTCACGAAAGCGTTCCTGTTGGCACAACTGATGCCGATAACCTTGAAATTCGTAAATTTGGTGAACCGACTAAATTTACTTTTGAGCCAAAACCACATTGGGAATTGGGAGAATCACTAAATATTATTGATGCTGCTACTGCTGCAAAAACTACCGGAGCAAGGTTTACCTTTTACAAAGGCCTTGGCGCAAGACTTGAACGTGCCATTATCAACTTTATGCTTGATGTTCACATTGAAAAACATGGTTACACCGAAGTTCTTCCACCATTTTTGGTTCATAGAAGAAGTATGCAAGGAACAGGTCAACTTCCTAAATTCGAAGAAGATGCTTTTAAAGTGGAAGGCACCGATTATTTTTTAGTTCCCACTGCCGAAGTGCCTGTTACCAATATGTATAGAGAACAAATTTTAGATGGAGCAGATCTTACCATTAAACATGCAGCCTACACCGCTTGCTTTAGGGCAGAAGCTGGGTCTGCTGGTCGTGACACTCGTGGCTTGATCAGACAGCATCAATTTAACAAAGTAGAACTGGTTAAATTTGCTAAACCAGAAAACTCTTATGAGGAACTTGAAAAACTTACTGCTGACGCAGAGGACATTTTAAAAATTCTCAACATTCCCTACCGAGTTGTGAAACTTTGCGCTGGTGATTTAGGTTTTTCATCTGCTTTGACCTATGACATTGAAGTTTGGATGCCAAGCTATAACCGCTATGTAGAAATTTCAAGCTGTAGCAATTTTGAGTCTTTCCAAGCAAGACGTGCCAACATTCGGTACAAAGACAACGTAAAAGACAAAGCACAATTTATTCATACCTTAAATGGAAGTGGGCTTGCTGTTGGAAGAACAACTGCCGCTATCATGGAGAACTTCCAACAAGAAGATGGAAGTATCTTAATTCCTGAGCCTTTAAGGAGATATATGGGTGGAACTGAAAAGATTGTGTAAGGTATAAAATAAAAAAGACTTCTTTCCAAGCCACAAAGTTGAAAAACCAATGGGTTGGAAAGAAGTCTACTAACATCATAAATATTCTTCCTGTAAAAAACGCCTATTATTTGTTGCCATAAAACTTTTTATAATATTCTTGGTACTCACCATTTCTGATATTGGTCCACCAGTCAATATTTTTCATGTACCAATCAATTGTTTCTTTGATTCCATTTTCAAAAGTGTAGCTAGGCTCCCAACCTAATTCTTTTTTAATTTTAGAAGAATCAATGGCATATCTTCTGTCATGGCCTAATCTATCTTGAACATAGTGAATTAAAGTTTCATCTTTTCCAAGTTCTTCTAAAATTGTTTTTACAATAAAAATATTTGGCTTTTCATTGTTTCCACCAACATTATAAACTTCTCCTACTTTTCCTTCATGTAAAACAACATCAATTGCAATACAATGATCTTTTACGTGAAGCCAATCTCTTATGTTCATTCCGTCCCCATAAACAGGAAGCTGTATTCCTTCATAGGCATTTGCAATCATGAGGGGAATTAATTTTTCTGGAAATTGATATGGTCCATAATTATTAGAGCAACGGGTAATATTTACAGGCATTTTAAATGTTTCATAATAGGCTTTTACCAACATATCCGCCCCAGCTTTGCTAGCTGAGTAAGGGCTATTTGGCGAAATTGGCGTTTCTTCTGTAAACAGACCTGTATCCCCCAAACTTCCGTATACTTCATCAGTAGATACTTGTACGTATTTTTTTACATTATTTTTCTTTGCGACATCTAATAACACTTGTGTTCCCAACACATTTGTTTTTACAAAAATCTCTGGAGTTTCGATACTTCTATCTACATGAGATTCTGCTGCAAAATTTACAACGTAATCAATTCCACCTTCAAATATTTTCTCAACCAACACTTTGTCTGTTATGTCACCTTTTACAAACTTGTAGTTTTCACAACTTTCCACGTCTTTCAAGTTTTCTAAATTTCCTGCATAAGTCAGTAAATCCAAATTAACAATTTTATAATTGTTGTATTTCTCTAACATGTGTTTTATAAAGTTACTTCCTATAAAACCAGCACCGCCAGTAACTAAAATATTCATGTTCATTCTCCTTTGTAAGTTTCATTAAATTTTAATACGCATTTTTATTAATAATACCTTTAAAAATTGTCATGAACATAATTTGAATATCCAAACCAATGTGCCAGTTTTCAATATAATATATGTCATGTTCAATTCTTTTTTCAATGGATGTGTCCCCGCGCCAGCCGTTCACTTGAGCCCAGCCTGTTATTCCCGGACGCACTTGGTGCTTTATCATATATTTGGGTACTTCTTCTTTAAACTTATCAACAAAATGAGGACGTTCAGGTCTTGGACCAACCAAACTCATATCCCCTTTTAAAACATTAAAAAGCTGTGGCAATTCATCAATACTTGTCTTTCTCATAAAAGCCCCAAATTTTGTTTTTCGTGGGTCATCTGGGGTTGTCCACAAAATAGCTGAGTCTTCATCTTTTTGAACGTGCATAGACCGAAACTTATACATCATAAAATTTCTTTTGTTGTGCCCTACTCTCTCTTGTTTAAAAATAATTTCACCAGGAGAAGTTACTTTAATAATAATGGCAACCAAAAGAAGTAACGGCGAAACAACTATAATAGCAACCAAAGAAACCACTATATCAAAAGTTCTTTTTAAAAGTCTGTTGATTAAATTGTCAAGGGGAATGTACCGTATGTTAATCACGGGTAGCCCTTCTAATTCCTCTACATATGGCTTTGCAGGAATATATTTGTAGTAGTCTGGAATAATCTGAGTTCTTACCCCATTTTTTTCACACGTTCTTATAATTTTTTTTAGTTTCTTATATTCGGAAATATCCAAGGTAATAAAAACCTCATCTACCGCCGTTAAGGATAGGAAATCCCCCAAATAGTCAAAATCTCCCAACACGGGATACTCTCGTATTTTTTCATCTTTTTGAAATTTATCGTCAATGATGCCTAAGATTTTGTACCCCCATTGTCTATTGTTATGCACCCGGTCTATAAATTCTTCTACAAGCTGGCTATAGCCAATCAAAATAATATATTTAACATTGTGTCCTGATTTTCTCGCTTTTCTTAATATTGCCCTTAGTATCATTCTTTCTACAGCAGTTACACCAATACAAATAATCGTAAAAAGAAAAATTACAAAACGTGAATAATCGGATTCATTAACCACAAAAAGAATAGAAATAAAGATAAAAAATCCAATGAAATTTGATTTTGTAATATTTAAAATTTCATCGATGATATTTTTTGTCCTATAAGCTTCGTAAAGCTTAAATAAATTATAAATAAGCAAGTATATTGGAATAATAAATCCGAGAGGTGACATGTACTTTGCTAAGGATAAAAATGCCCCTTCTACCGCAAAAACACCACTATAAAAACGTAGCCACCATGCGAGAAACAATGAAATAACAACACAAAGGCCATCACAAGCAACCAATATAACATTAAGCATTCTTTGATTTTGTTTTATCATATTACCACCAACTTATTTGTCTAATGATTTTTAAAGAATCCTTTTAATAATGATAGCACAAATTTCGTGTAAATAGCAAGATACATGAAAAAATTCACTATTCTATTATACTTGTTTTTATAGTGCTTTTTATAAAAAATAATCATGGCATTATAAAACGCATATGTTATTTTAACTGGCCTTTTTTTACTGCTTTGCCCCTTCAAATGAATAATTGAAACTTCGGGATAATACATAATTTTATATCCACTTTCTTTGATTCTAAAGCACCAATCTAAATCTTCTCCATACATAAAAAAGTCTTCGTCTAATAAGCCTACCTTTTTTATTACGTCTCGCTTTAAAAGCATAAATGCCCCTGTTAAAGCATCTACCTCATTGGTTTCAAATTCAGACAAATAGGACAACGTATATTTTGAAAATGTTTTATGATGAGGAAATAGCTTGTGAAACTTTAGAAAATAAAAAAAAGAAGCTGATGGCGTTGGAAACCCTCGCCTACAAGCGTGGTCAAGGGTGCCGTCTTTTAACAGCACCCGACACCCAACAGCTCCCATTTTTTCATCCCCTGCTTCTAAAAATGCAACACATTTTTCGATACAATCTTTTTGTACAATGGTGTCGGAATTTAGAAGAAGAATAAATTCTCCCGATGATTTTTCAATGGCAATATTATTGCCTTTGGCAAACCCCCCATTTTCTTTATTTTCAATTAAAATAACTTGGGGAAATTTATTTTTTACCATTTCAATACTTCCATCAGATGAGTTATTATCTGAAACAATAATTTCAAAATCAATATTGTTGGTTGTTTCCAGCACAGATGAAATCACCTGGTCAAGCAATTTTTTTGTATTATAATTTAAGATAATAATTGAAATTTTTGGTTTTTTCATAATAGGTTTCTCCATTTTGTGGTTTTAGGAAGGAGCCTGTTCTTAAAGTGTTCCCAGTAATTCATTTGCCTTTTGAATATTGGCTTCTGTAGTCGGAGATAAATTAACAAACTTAACCAAATCATTTATTTCTTTTACAGAAGCTTTTATTTTATCATTTAATAATTGAACTTGTTTTGGAATATTAGCCACCTCTTGCAGAAGTCTTTTCGCTTCTTCTTTTTGATTTTGACTAATATAGTACTGTGATATTGCCACGTATGCAGAAGCTTTATTGTCATACGTTTCTGGTGCTAATGGGCAATTTTTTTCCAGTAAATTGATGGTTGTCTCCGTCTTATCTGCAAAGCCATTTCTTGCGTAAAAAGTTGCTGCATACGATAAAATATTAAAATCATACTGATTTAATTGAACCGATTGATCCATTAAATCTATAGATTTTTTCCATACATTTGTATCTTTCGTCATACTAGCATTATAGTTTAAAATATTGGCATAGTTTTGTACATAACGAGGGTTCCATGGATTTAAAGAATAGGAAAGTTTAAAGTATTTTAACATATTGGTCGCATCCTTGCTTTCCACATATGCCTGGGCTTTGTCAGAAGCATACATAGCACTCCATGTGATAAGAGATAATCCCAAAAAAACAATTGCGACCATTGCATATCCGTATTTGAGAAAATGATTTTTAAACTCAAAAACATTTTTAGACAATGTTGCACTTTTAGAAATAGAATATTGCAATCCTACCAACGCCCATAAAATAATGGAAATAGCAGACAAAGACATATCAAAATCAATGGCACTATGAATCAATAAAACCGTTACAGCTGAAAAACCAGCACCTATTAAAGACCGATAAAAGCTGTCTTTACAATGTAAAAAGGTATATACCACATAATAAAGATAAGCACAAATAATAAAGATAAAATTAATAAACCCTAAAAAACCAACTTCAACTAAAACCTGCATGAAATAGCTGTGTGCTTGCGTTGATATATAAGCATAGGTTTGGTAGGTTTTATACATGGTATTCCATGCGCCACCGCCACCGCCAATAATCGGAAAATCTTTTATCATTTTAAACGCATCGTTATAAAAAACGGTTCTCTCTGTAACTGTCTCTGTTCCAAGACTGATACTTGCAAATCTTTCCGCCATATTTTGTGGCAAAAAAGAAATAATTTGATTTTTAAAAATAAAAGCCACTGCAAAAACCACTAGCAAAATAACAGGCATAGTGATGGTATAAAATTTATTTTTCAAATTTATTTTTTTTAATACATAGCAAATTGCAAATTTAACCAAAACCGAAACCACAAGTCCTATAAAAAACCAAAGCCAACCTACTGCTCTACTTTCTTGCTGGAGTACATTTGAAAATGCTTTCATGGATACTAAAAGTCCAGCTGCATTTCCTACTAGATTACCAATTGCCCCAATTTTAAACTCGTGGGAAACTGTAAAATAGTAAATAACTGCGCCAATAGGAAGCAGTACCCATGCCCCCCTTGAAAAAGAAAATATGAAACCAAAAAATAAAATAAAAGCTGCTGCATCATATATATACCGAAAGTTACTTTTTACTGAACTTCCACAAAAATAGCAAATAACCAGCATCCCAAGACAATAAATTCCAAATGTATTATGATATTGAAAAGTAGAATTTATCATCCCATCAGTAAAAGCCCCGTTGTAAGAAAAAGTTCCTAACGCGGATCCTATCCCAACCAGACAAACCACTACGGCAGAAAAAACCAGTACTTTTAAAGTTGCCAGTATTCTTTCCTTTGTGTTACAAATACGCCCAACCATCATACAAATTAATAGGTAGTCCACATATTTCATGGTTTCTTGAATGGATAAATCCATGTTAACGGAAAATATAGTTGAAATGATATAAATCAAAACCATACAAGAAAGCCCTATTTCAACAAGAGAAAAACTTTCAAGCATTTTCTTATTGCTAAATTTACTTTGAACAAAAAAGAAAACTAAAAATAATGCCACGGTAGCTACATATGTAGGAACAAGTTCCAACTGAAAAAAAAGACCTCTAAAAAATGGTGGGTAAAAAAGAAGTACCAGAAGCAATAAAAAAATATAAATTGGTGTTGTATCTTGCTTTTTCAAAGCAGGATTATTCATTACAATTCCTCATTTCATTTCAGATTGTGATTCATTCTATTGGTACAAATTAAATTTACCATATTGTAGCATTTTACTTTTATTATTTCAACGCTTTTCAAATTTATACACCCCCATAAATAGAAAATTTTTCTAAACTGTATTCATCAGAAGAGGTTTTTTGTGTATTTTATGAAGCTTACAAAAAGCAGCCCAAACACCATTTATAAATGTTTGAGCTGCTCTCATTATATTATCACACTGCTAATTACTGATTTGTTGGTGCTCTATTTACTATTTTGATACAGCCCCTTTGAATAGTTTTATTTGTAAATTTTTACAGATTTTGTTTGAGCATTCCAAATTACATTTGCGCCTAATTGTTCAGAGATATAACGCACAGGAACATAAATTCTGTTGTTCATAAGTTCCACGCTTCCCATTTCATTAGGCAATTGTTCACCTAATTTTACTATAATGCTAGTTTTACCGTTCGAGATAGTTGCTGTCTTTGTTGCTTCATCCCAAGCAACTGTTGCACCAAGACCTTCTGCTACCGCTCTTACTGGAAGCAACGTTCTTGACTCTTTAATGAAGGGGGCAACATCATTAGTTATTTTTTGTCCATTGACAACTACATCTTTGTTACTAATTTGAAGTTCCATTTTTGTCAAGTTATCAGAAACCGCAATTGTATGAACACCAGGGGTGTAGGTATAGAAAGTAAATGTTTTGCCGTCTTCAGACACTTCCCCACCTTGTTGCTTGGAAGTTGTAGACCCACTTAAGTCTTTTGATATACCAATGCCAGTTAAATTTAGTTTTTGTGCGAGCGTTAAATTAAAAGAAGAAATATCAACCGTAACTTTAATAGGAGTCTTAACTGTTAAGACAGATTTATTGTCAATACTCGCACTTATAACCATTGTATCTTTGCTCATAAGTTTAGCATTTGATGGATCTTTCGCTGTAATGCTATCATAAATACTGCTAGAGAGTGCATTTGGATCTTGAACAATGCCCACCTGAACCTTTGAAGTTTCCTTAATATTTAAGCTACTTATAGTATCTGATGGCAGAAGCACCGTTATATCACCCTTAGAAAATCCGATATCCATTCCATTACTTGCCGCTGCCAAAATATCGCTACCTCTAACAAGTGCCGCTTTTGTGTTGTCGTCAAGTGCTATTGTTGCATTCTTTCCTGCCGCTAATGCTGTTGAAATTGCTGTAGAAGAAGTAATCTCAGGCACAACATTCGTAGGATTAGAGGTAGGTGTGTTAATATCTTTGCTCATGTTAGCGTTTGGATTCTTAGTACCACCGCCCCCACTGTTGCCTGATCCGGATGACCCTGTAGATGTAGGAATTTCTATCCATTTTGCATAAAGCGTAATGTTTTCATGAATTGTCCCCATTAAAAAGTCAAATGTATTTACAAATGCAGATTCTTTGTACCAACCTACAAAGTTAAATCCAGCTTTTTCAGGTTGTGACGGAGCTATTATTGTACTACCATCAATTATGTTATCAATACTGGCTACTAAACTTCCACCATTAGAATTGAATGTGACAGTATATGTTGGTTTGATTGTTACTGTTATAGTTCCAAACGCATTGCTTCCGTCTTTCGCCGTAGCATTTATGGTAACTATACCTGGACTTTGTGCAGTAAGTAACCCCAATTGGTCGATTACACCACTACCTGTTCCGTTCACAATGCTCCACGTAACATTTTTATTTTCTGCATCTGCTGGAACAACATTCGCGATGTAAGTTTTGCTTGTACCAACTGCAATG
>JAVBJQ010000048.1:0-9481 GCA_031546905.1 Eubacteriales bacterium
TGCAGTGGCACATGGGCTTGGTAATGCAAGGAAGTTATTAGAAGATATACGAGATGGAAAAGAAACATACCATGCAATTGAAATTATGGCTTGCCCCGGTGGCTGTGTGGGTGGGGGCGGTCAGCCGTATTATGGAAATGATATAAATGTAGTAAAACAACGGGCAAAATCAATTTATGAGGAAGACAAAGAAAAACCATTACGTCGTTCTCATGAAAACCCTGAAATCATTAAATTATATGAAGAGTTTTTAGAAAAGCCTGCTAGTCATAAAGCACATGAACTTTTGCATACCACATTTACGAAGCGATAACTACAGCTGGTGAAAATTTTTTAGAATATCATTCCGTCCTTCCATTGTTGATGGGTGAATTACTTGATTATTTTTGATTAAAGTTCTTAAAAAATGGTTATAGCTTTCTAAAACACCGTAATCTAAGCTTATTTGTTCAGCAGTTCTAATAATGTCAGCCCATTCTGCTACTCTACCTACTTCTGTGTAGTCGGATAAAAATAAAATTTTAGAAAGGTTATTCATGTTTGGTTTTCCTGTTGCATGACAATGGATGGCTTCTAAAATATTCTTGTGTGTAACTGGGTCAAGTTTAAAAAGATGTTCTGCCAAATAAGCCCCTAAAATTCCATGAGCAAGGTCTGGATTTTGATGATAATACTTATCTAATTCTAGATTAAATTTTTTACAAAGTAATAAGGCTTTTGATAATGGAATATCTTTTGCACAATCGTGAAGTAGCCCAGCAATTTTTGCTTCTTCTAAATCGACATTATATTTTTTAGAAAGTTTAGCACACATATTCATGGTACTGATGCTGTGGTTCAGTCTAAAAGGTGTTAAATATTTTGACAATCTGTTGGTGGCAAGTTCGTAGTCAAACATAGTGAAACCTCCCGTTATTTTAAAATTTATGGATGATTACCTTCATTAATATAGTATCAGTATAAGTTTTTTTCGTAAGTATTGCAATAAACATTGACAAATGCTATAATATGTTAACAATAATTTTTTAACTGGTAAAGAGTGGGCTAAGCCCACTCTTTATTTACGATTATAGGGTGATTATAAAATGACAAACAAAGAAGTAGTGCTACAAGTAGAAAAATATTTAGCTCCCATTATGGAAGAAAATAGTTTAGAACTTGTAGAAGTTGATTTTTTAAAAGAAGTATCAAATTATTATTTAAGAATATTTATTGACAAGGTAGGCGGGATTTTTGTAGAGGATTGCGAAAAAGTCAGCCGTGCCATTGAAAAAATCTTAGATGAAAAAGATTTTATTGTGCCTGCATATATTTTAGAAGTAAGTTCTCCTGGAATAGACAGAGCCCTTAAAAAAGATTCTGAGTATGAAAAATATAAAGGCAGAATCGTAGATGTGAAACTTTACAAAGCCGTGAATGGTCAAAAGCAATTTCAAGGAACATTAGTGGGTTTGCATGATGGGGTAATCACATTTGTTGATGAGCAAGGTTGTGAATTTAATTTTAACAGAACAGACGTTGCAATTTGCAGACTTGCTGTAATTTTTTAAGGTGGGAGGGATTCTAAAAGTGGCTAAGGATAATAGCGCTGAATTTATAGAGGCGTTAAACCAGGTAGAAAAAGAAAAAGGTATTAACAAAGACTTAATTTTTGAAGCAATTGAAACGTCTCTTGTTTCTGCGTGTAAGAAAAATTTTGGAACATCACAAAATATCAAAGTGGTTATTGACAGAGATACTGCAAAGGTAGATGTTTTCGCACAAAAATTGGTTGTAGAAGATGTTGCAGACGAGCTACTTGAAATTTCATTGGACAATGCAAAAAAAATAAGTCCTGTTTATAATTTGGGAGACTTGGTGGACGTTGTTGTTACACCAAAGAACTTCGGAAGAATTTCTGCCCAAACAGCAAAACAAGTGGTTGTTCAAAAATTTAGAGAAGCAGAACGTGATATTTTATTTAATCAATATATAACCAAAGAACGCGAAGTAATGACAGGAATTGTACAACGACGTGAACGAAAAAATGTAATGGTTCAGTTAGGGAAAATAGATGCTATCTTAATGCCTAACGAACAAATTCCAAATGAAGCATATGATTTTCATGACCGCTTAAAAGTATATGTAGTAGAAGTAAAACAAACAACAAAAGGTCCACAAGTATATGTTTCAAGAACCCACCCAGAACTTGTGAAACGTCTTTTTGAACAAGAAGTTCCAGAAGTGTATGACGGAATTGTTGAAATCAAAAGTATTTCAAGAGAAGCGGGAGCCAGAACTAAAATTGCAGTTTACTCAAAAAATCCTAACGTAGATGCAGTAGGTGCTTGCGTTGGACAAAATGGATATCGCGTAAATGTAATTGTAGATGAGTTAAATGGTGAAAAAATTGATATAATAAATTGGAGTGAAGACCCTAAGAAGTTTATTGCGGCGTCTTTGAGTCCATCAAAAGTAGTTGCGGTTTCTGTGAACAAAGAGGAACAGTCAGCGAAGATTATTGTGCCAGATCACCAACTTTCTTTGGCAATTGGAAAAGAAGGTCAAAATGCAAGACTTGCAGCAAGACTTACCGGTTGGAGAATAGACATTAAAAGTGAGACACAAGCTCGTGAAACGAACTTTCTTGAAATAAATGAAGAAACAATGATTAAAGAAAAAATTATTACAAGCAACGAATATCTTGCTTAGAGGTGATATTGATGAAACAAAAGAAAATACCTTTAAGAAAATGTACCGGTTGTCAAGAAATGAAAAACAAAAAAGAACTAATGAGAATTGTTAGAACAGAAGAAGGCGAATTTTCCTTTGATTTTACAGGAAAAAAAGCTGGCAGAGGTGCTTATGTCTGTCCTAACATGACCTGCTTAGAAAAAGCTCATAAATCAAAAGGGCTGGAGCGTTCTTTTAAAGCTCCTGTTCCTGCTACTGTTTATGAAAATCTTAAAAATGAGTTGATGAAGAACAATGAATAACAAAATTTTGTCTATGATTTCAATTTGCCAAAAAGCAGGAAAATTGATTTCAGGTGAATTTTCATGTGAAAATAGTATTAAAAGCGATACTGCAAAATTAGTTTTATTAGCAACAGATGCTTCTGATAATACAAAAAAGAAGTTTGTGAATAAAACCACCTTTTACAAAGTTCCTTTGTATCAAATGGGAACGAGAATGGAATTAAGCAAGGCAATAGGAAAACAAAATAAAGTTGTTTTTGTTGTAACGGATGTAAATTTCAGTACAAAAATACAACAGTTAATTGAAGAAACTCCTCAGGAGATCTAGGGGCGTTTTATTTCGGAGGTGCATAATTTGCCAAAAGTACGTGTTTATGAATTAGCCAAAAAATTAAATATAAATAGCAAAGATATTATTGAAAAATTAGCGGAGAAGGGAATCATCGCTCACACTCATATGAGTGCTATTGATGATGATGCAGCGTTATACATTATGGAGTATTACACAAAGACAAAAGAAGTTGCAGCTACCGTGGAGAATTTTGAACAAGGAGAAGTACATGCTATGTCTCCTGCTGCTGTTTCAAAAAATGAAAAAGCAGAAGTGTTAGAAGAAGAAATGGACGAAAGTGATGAAATAAGAGTAGTTCAGATTGCCAGATCTATTTCCGTAAAAGCTTTTGCAGAAGAACTAGATGTTCCTGCTACTGAAATTCAAAAAGCGCTTATGTTAAAAGGATTTATGCTAAATATTAATCAAGATATCGATTTTAGTATAGCATTTGAAATTGCTGCAAAATATAATATCGTAATAGAACTTGTGGAAGAAGAAGATATTGCAGAATCTGTTTTTGCAGAAGAAGATGAACTGGAAGAAAACTTAGAAGAAAGACCCCCTGTTGTTGTTGTAATGGGTCACGTTGACCACGGTAAAACTTCTTTGCTTGACTCCATTAGAAAATCTACGGTAACAGCAAGAGAAGCCGGTGGAATCACACAACATATTGGTGCATATACTGCTCAAATTTCTGATAAAACCATTACTTTTTTAGATACACCAGGACATGAAGCTTTTACAGCCATGAGAATGAGAGGCGCACAAGTTACTGATATTGCGATTTTAGTAGTAGCGGCTGATGACGGTGTTATGCCTCAAACAATTGAAGCCATTAGCCATGCAAAAGCGGCAAATGTTGAAATTATTGTAGCCATTAATAAAATGGATAAAGAAAGTGCAAATCCAGACAGAGTAAAACAAGAGTTAGTGGAACACGGTTTATTAGCAGAAGATTGGGGCGGAAGTACTATTTTTGTTCCTGTTTCAGCTATTAACGGTGAAGGAATTGACAGCTTGCTTGAAATGATTTTGATTGTTGCTGAAATGAAAGAATTAAAATCAAATCCAAATAAAAAAGCAAGAGGAACCATTATTGAAGCCCAACTTGATAAAGGCCGTGGACCTGTTGCAACTGTTTTAGTTCAAAGTGGAACATTAAACATTGGTGATCCAATTGTTGCGGGAGAAACCTACGGAAAAATACGTGCCATGATGGATGATAAAGGTCGTAGGGTTAAAAAAGCTACCCCTTCGATGCCTGTTGAAATATTAGGTTTATCAGAAGTTCCACAAGCTGGGGATATGTTTTATATAGCGCAAAATGATAAACAAGCAAGACACGTTGCAGAGTCTATTATTGCGAAAAATAGAGTTGATATGATTAAATCAACACAACAAAAAGTTTCCCTTGATGATTTATTTAATCAAATTCAACTTGGAAATGTGAAAGATTTAAACTTAGTAATTAAAGCAGATGTTCAAGGTTCCGTGGAAGCTGTGAAACAAAGTCTTGAAAGACTTTCCAATGACGAAGTGAGAATAAGAACAATTCATGGTGGCGTTGGAGCAATTACAGAATCTGATGTAATGCTTGCATCTGCATCTAATGCGATTATCATTGGTTTTAATGTAAGACCAGAAGTAGCGGCTAAATCTATTGCAGATCAACAAAAAGTGGATGTTCGTCTTTATAGAATTATTTACAATGCGATTGAAGATATTACCATTGCCATGAAGGGCATGCTAGATCCTATTTTTGAAGAAAAAGTTATCGGACACGCACAAATAAGACAAATATTCAAAGCTTCTGGCGTGGGAACCATCGGTGGTTCTTATGTTACAGACGGAAAATTCACAAGAAATGCTAAAGTGAGAATTCTGAGAAATGCTAAAGTTGTGTATGAAGGCGAACTTGATACATTAAAACGTTTTAAAGATGATGTGAAAGAAGTAAATGCAAATTACGAATGTGGTCTTTTATTTAATAAATTTAATGACATAAAAGAAGGCGACATAGTTGAGGCTTATATTATGCAGGAAATTCCTAGATAAGCATAAATAGGTCGTTTTGATTAGAGGTGCTATTGTGAAAACAAATACAAGAATGACAAGGGTGAATGATGAAGTTCAAAGAGAAATTTCTGAAATCATCAGAACCGAACTAAAGGACCCAAGAATAAGCCCTATTACAAGTGCTGTAAAAGCGGAAGTTACAAAAGATTTAAAATTTTGTAAAGTTTATATTAGTGTATTAGGCAATGACAAAGAAAAACACGATACCATTGAGGCGCTTAAAAGTGCTTCTGGGTTTATTAGAAAAATGGTAGCCCAAAGAGTAAATTTAAGGAATACGCCTGAACTTACGTTTGTAATTGATGATTCCATGGAATATGCAGCTAAAATTTCAAAATTAATTGACTCAGTGAAAAAAGACATATAGTATTTTGAAAATCCTATGAAAAGGAGCCTGTATAAGTGAATAATTTTAGAAAAAGCTTTGAACAATATGTTAATGAAAGTGAAAAAATAATCGTTTCTGGGCATATAAGTCCAGATGGCGATTCAATGGGTTCCAGTATGGCAATGGCGCTGGCTTTAAAAAATCAAGGCAAAGAAGTTTATTTGCTTCTTGAAAACTACTCTGAAAAATATAATATTTTGCGGGGAAAAGAATTGATTTATACTGGCGACTTATTTTTATTAAAAGGTGATTTGTTTATTAGTCTTGACTGTGGTTCTAAAGAAAGGCTTGGCTATTTTAGCGAAATATTTGATAGAACACCAAGAACTATTAACATTGACCACCATATGGGAAATACAGAATTTGCGGAGCTTAACTATGTTGATGATAAAGCTTCTTCCACCAGTGAAGTGGTTTTTAATTTATTAAATTCTTATTTGCCCATTACAGATGAAATTGCTACGAACATTTATGCAGGAATTATTTATGATACAGGCGGTTTTAGACATTCCAGCACTTCTATTGCTACCCATAAAATTATTTCAGAAGTGCTGAAGTTTGACGTTCCTTTTTCGGAAGTTTATAATGAGATTTTTTATATGCACTCTTATGCAGAGACAAGGCTGTTAGGATGTGCCATTAATAATTTGAAATTACTTAAAAATAAAAAAGTTGCCTATACCACCATCACGCTAAAAGAAATTCAAAGCTGTGATGCTACCTCAAAAGACTTAGATGGAATCGTAGAGTATATTAACAATATTAAAAATACAGAAATTGTTTTTATTGCCTACGAGAAGTCGTTAGAAGAAACGAAAATAAGTTTTCGTTCGAGAGAAGCAGATGTTCATTCCATTGCGAAAAAGTTTGGTGGAGGTGGCCACAAAAATGCAGCAGGTTGCATTTATGCTGGCCCAATTGAAGAAGCGGTAGAAGATGTCATGGCAGAAGTTTCAATTGCCATAGAAAGTTAATGATCATGAAAAATTTTTCTGGTGTATTAAATATTAATAAAGAAGCAGGATTTACTTCTCATGATGTTGTTGCTATTGTGAGAAAAAATCTAAACAGAGTAAAAACAGGTCACACAGGTACATTAGACCCAGATGCAGAAGGTGTTCTCCCTATTTGCATCGGGAACGCAACTAAAATTGCAACGTTTTTATCTTCTGATATAAAAGAATATGTTGCAGTTGCAGCATTAGGTGTTACGACCACCACCCAAGATCTAACAGGGGATGTTGTGGAAAAAAAAGATTTTGTTTTTGATGAAGCAAAGATTACAGAAGTGGTGAATGGTTTTCTAGGAGATTATTTTCAGACACCACCCATGTACTCTGCCATTAAAGTGGATGGTAAAAAATTGTATGAACTTGCTCGTGCAGGAAAACATATTGATGTGGAGAAACGAGCAATTCATATTTATGAAATAGAAATAACCAAATTTTTACCCCCAGACAAATTCCAGTTTCGAGTTTTATGTAGCAAAGGTACATACATCAGAACATTGTGTAGCGATATTGGTGAAAAACTAGGCTGTGGCGGTGCAATGGCACATCTAACAAGAACAAAGTCAGGTATTTTTAAAATAGAAAATAGCATTAGCCTTGAGGATTTTAAAAACGCCTGTACTTCAGGGGAAGTTGAAAAGCTAATCACCCCCATTGATCAAGTGTTAGATTTAAAAAAAGTAATTGCAAAGCCACAAGCCGAAAAGTTTTTATACAATGGGAATATAGTATCTGGAAATTATTTATATGATTTTGATGAAGGATTTCTGGGTGATAAAAATATTTTGGTGTATGACCACTGTCAACATTTAATTGGAATATATGAAGCGTTACAAGATGAAAATGGTAAAATGTTTATTAAGCCAAGCAAGATGCTTGTATAATTTTATGGTTTTAAGGAGATTTTAATAATGCAATACATAAACGACTACAATATAAATCAAACAAATCATACAGCTGTTGCCATTGGGAATTTTGACGGTATTCATTTAGGACATCAAAAACTAATTGAGAATATTAAAAAAATTTCAAAAAAAAGAGGACTAGCTTCTGTTGTTTTTTCTTTTTGTCCACATCCAATAACAGTGTTGAGAGATTTTAAAGAACCTTTTTATATTATGTCCTCGTTTGAAAAGCGTAATTTTCTTTCAGATATGAACATTGATTTATTTGTGGAGTACCCGTTTACGAAGCAATTTGCTGTTATTAAGCCCGAGGATTTTGTTCGGGAAATTTTATATAAACAACTAAACTGTAAGGTGCTTGTAGTTGGTGAAGATTATAAATTTGGTGAAAATAGAGCTGGCTCCTTTGAACTTTTAAAACAATTAGGCACAGCGTTAGGAATAGAAGTCATTGGAGTTCCGAAAATTTTTCATCATGAGGTTCGAGTAAGTAGTTCGAAAATAAGACAATGTATCATTAATCGAGATATTGAATTGGCGAACCAATTTTTAAATTATCATTATTTCGTGGAAGGGCAAGTGGTTCACGGAAAAAGTTTAGGCAGGGTGCTAGGATTTCCAACCTTAAATTTATTACCAGATAAAAGTAAATTGCTTCCGCCAAATGGTGTTTTCATTACAAAAACATTGGTAAAAGGAAACGTTTATAATGGAATAACAAACATTGGCGTTACACCTACTTTTTTGGTCAATCAAAAAGTGGTAGAAACAAATTTGTTTGATTTTTCTGGTGATGTTTATGATGAATTTGTAAAAGTTAGTTTTTATAAATGGATTAGAGATGAAAAGAAATTTAATTCAAAAGAAGAATTGATTGCACAACTGAATACGGATGTTCAACTTGCCAAAGATTTTTTTATGGAAAAGAGCCAACCAATATAATTTTTGTTGAATTGTTATATATAATGTGTTAAAATAACTTTGCACTTTGGAAATTTTCCATATCCGATGTTCGGAGTTTGGCTACTCCAACCGATTCTTAGCATCTGGGGTGTAATTACTTATATTTTTAGGAGGATTTTATTATGTCAATTGACAAAAAGTCAGTTATCGAAAAATTTGGAAGAAAAGAGAATGACACTGGTTCACCAGAAGTTCAAGTTGCCCTTTTAACCGAACGCATTAACCACTTGACAGAACATCTTAAAATGCACAAAAAAGACCATCACTCACGTCGCGGATTGCTCAAAATGGTTGGTCACAGAAAAGGCCTTCTCAATTACATTCGTAGCAAAGACGTAGTAAAATATCGTGATCTTATTGCACAACTCGGACTTCGTAAGTAAGAAAAGTTAGGGGGGAAGGGGAGGAAACTTCCCAACCCCACCCAATAACCCCTCTCATCGACGAGGGGAGTTTTTTTATTTTATTATTCACTATGAAAGGATAAAGTTTATGCATAAAACATATACAATGCAATTAGCCGGTCGTCCGTTTTCGGTTGAGATTGGCAGAGTAGCAGAGTTAGCAAATGGCGCTGCCATGATTTTTTATGGCGAGACTGCCGTTTTGGTTACCGCTACCGCATCCCAAAAACCACGTAACGGTATTGATTTTTTTCCACTGAGCATTGATTACGAAGAACGTCTTTATTCTGTTGGTAAAATCCCAGGCGGATTTATCAAGAGAGAAGGCAGACCTACAGAAAAAGCAATTCTAACTTCACGTCTGATTGATAGACCAATACGTCCTCTTTTCCCTAAAGATTATCGCAATGATGTTTGTATTGTTGCCACTGTTTTGTCCGTTGA
>JAVBJQ010000052.1:0-5314 GCA_031546905.1 Eubacteriales bacterium
AAAATAAAAAACAGACGCAAAATAAATTTATTTTGCGTCTGTTTTTTATTTTATACGTTTATTGATTTGCACCAACACTAAGGTATGTGTTAATTTCTTCCACAAGATCATCTACATTCATTCCATGAACAAATCCAGCTTCTTCAAGTGTTTCACCTTGTGAGGAAGGACAACCAACACAGTGCATACCTGCATTCATAAGAATTGGAATAATTCCTCTATCTAAAGAAATAATATCAGCAATAATCATATCTTTTGTTACTTCTTTTGCCATATAAATCGCTCCTTGTAATTAAAATTTTATTATAACTATACAGCTATAAAAACATTATAACCTAAATATGAAAAAAAACAATATTATTTATTATATAAAAGTTCAAATTTAGGAAAATACTTTATAAAAACCTTTCCAAGTATTTTCTCTTTTTTAACGTACTTATTTTGCCAATACCTTGAATCAAGAGAATTATTTCGGTTATCACCCATCATAAAATAAGAATTTTCAGGAACTACATAAGGGCCAGAATTAGTCGTTGGGGGTTCTTTAATATATTTAGCATCATCAATTGGTTTATCATTTACAAAAACAGTTCCATCCTCTACTCTCACAGTTTCCCCTGGAAGTCCAATAACTCGTTTTACAAAAAGTGTACTTTCATCATCTGGATATTTAAAAACAACAATATCAAAACGTTTTGGTTCACTAAATAAATAAGACCATCTTAATGCTACAAGTCTATTCCCTGGTGAAATGGTGCTCTCCATAGAACTTGAAGGCACAGAGGCATTTACAATAACCAAATTATTGATGGCGTAGGCAATAACAACAGCAAAAACAATCGTATAAACCCAACTTAACACTTCTTTTATCCGGGCTTTTTTCTTTTCATTTTTCTCTTCTTCAGACATAAAGGCACACTCCTAAATATATAGTTTTTCAATTGATTCAACTGTTTCAAACTTCTGAGGACAGTGGTTTCATTTTACGGCTATTAATATAACCACATAAAAGTTTCATGAGTAAAAAATTGATCATGTATTCCAATTTTTCAATCATAAAACTTTTGTTATTATCTTCAAAAGAACTTTACTATTATAACACTTTTACATATAAAATAAATACTGTTTATAAATTTTTTCTAAATAGTTACAAAATGAATGGCTGTCGAATAAAACGACAGCCACATTTACTTAGTTTTCTTTTGGTTTATCTTCATCTTCACAGTTGCAATTACAGCTTTCAGCTTGGTCCTCTTTGCAACACTTTTCACTTTCCTCTGTTGCTTTATTAATACTTTCATTCAATGACTTAGAAATTTCATCAATAATAGTAGCTGCTTTTTCAACTACGACTTTTGCAGCAGATTTAAGTTTTGGTTCTACTTCTTTTGCAACATTTTCCATTCTACCACTAAAATCTTTTGCAAATGCGTCTATGGATTGAGAAAATTGATTTAATTTTTCTTCCATTACTTCGCTATCATTTTCGCAGTGATATCTGTGGTGATGACCATGATGACCATGTCCTCTATGATGTTGACCCCACTCAAAACCTTCATTTTTTATAGCACCAAGTAATTTAACTGCATCGTCAGGTGTAATTTTACCATCCTCAACCATTTTTAAAATTAAACTTCTTTCTTCTTTCATAAAAAAACCTCCTTAAATTATTGGTACTAATTGGTTTCCTACAAATTTGTTTCCATAAAATCCGAAACAAATTATACCAGCAGTATAACACTTCCATACTACTATCAACTAATTAGTTCTATTTGAAATAATATACGCAAACAAAAAGTGATAGTTTGAAAAAAATAAAAATTTATTCCATCTATTTTTATAAAATTAAAACTACCACTTGCTATTTATATTTTCTTTTTTTCAAATTATGCTCTCCAGCATTTCAAAAAAAGAAAAATAAAAAACCAATGGTAGCCTCCTACAATTTTTCTATTCAAATGAAATTGTTATACTTTTCTCACTTTATTTTTTGTGGGCATAAGAAGTTGCTTCAATACGAACTAACGCTCTATGAAGAGCGAGTTCTGCTCTTTTGACATCCACATTACTTGGATTTTTAAGTCTGCTTTCCGCTCTTTCTTTAGAAGCCATAGCACGTTCTTTGTTGATTTCGTCGGGCCATTCAGCACTATCTGTTAAAATAGTTACTTGGTCAGGCAAAACTTCAACGAATCCACCAAAAACAGTGGCTCTTAGCTCATTCCCATCTACTGTGGTGATTTTTAAAATTCCATATGAAAGAATAGTGGTGAAAGGCTCATGGGCTGGTAAAATACCAAAATCCCCTTCTACACCTCTCATACTAACGGTTTTAATTTCATCATCAAAAAGACGTTTAACAGGCGTTATAATTTGCAAATGTAATTTTTTATCTGCCATATTTTCACCTACTAATTATTTTGTTTTGATTTATTAACAACATCGTCAATGGTACCAGTACTTAAGAAATAACTTTCTGGAATGTTGTCATGTTTTCCCTCAAGAATTTCTTTAAAACCACGAACTGTTTCAGAAACGGGAACATATTTACCTTCAATAGAAGTAAATTTTTCCGCAACGAAGAATGGTTGAGATAAAAATCTTTGTATTTTTCTAGCACGATTCACAGCCTGTTTATCTTCTTCTGAAAGTTCATCCATACCAAGAATATTGATGATATCTTGTAATTCTTTATATCTTTGAAGAATACTTTGAACACCACGAGCAACATTATAATGTTCTTCCCCTAAAATATTAGGGTCTAAAATACGTGAATTAGACTCAAGAGGATCAATCGCTGGATAAATACCAAGTTCTACAATAGAACGTGATAAAACAGTAGTTGCATCCAAATGGGCAAAAGTAGTAGCAGGAGCAGGGTCAGTTAAGTCATCGGCAGGAACATAAATTGCCTGAACAGAAGTAATAGAACCATTCTTAGTAGACGTAATACGTTCTTGAAGAGAACCAACATCGGTAGCTAGCGTCGGTTGGTAACCAACAGCACTAGGCATACGACCAAGCAACGCAGAAACTTCTGAGCCAGCTTGAACAAAACGGAAAATATTATCGATAAATAAAAGTACGTCTTGATTGTCTTTATCACGGAAATATTCTGCCATGGTAAGACCAGTTAAGGCGATTCTCATTCTGGCTCCTGGTGGCTCGTTCATTTGACCGAAAACCAAAGCAGTTTTATTAATAACGCCAGATTCTTGCATTTCATAGTATAAGTCGTTACCTTCACGAGTTCTTTCTCCAACGCCAGCAAAAACAGAAAATCCACCATGTTCAGTGGCAATATTACGAATTAATTCCATAATCAAAACTGTTTTACCAACGCCAGCCCCACCAAAAAGTCCAATTTTTCCACCTTTTGAGTAAGGGCATAAAAGGTCAATTGCTTTAATACCTGTTTCAAGCATCTCAGCAGAAGTAGATTGTTCAGAAAAAGTAGGTGCACTTCTATGAATAGACCATTTTTCTTCCACTTCTGGGTCTTCTTTGCCATCAATCGCTTTACCAAGTACGTTAAACATACGTGAAAGTGTTTTTGAACCTACAGGAACAGAAATAGGATTGCCAGTATCTGTGGCTGTCATTCCACGAACCAAACCATCAGAAGAACTCATGGCAATACACCTTACAACATCGTCCCCAAGATGTTGTGCAACCTCAGCAACCAAAATTTTGCCTTTATGTTCAATTTCGATTGCATTGTATAAGGCCGGCATATTATTTTTACTAAATTTAATATCTAAAACGGCACCGATAATTTGAATTATCTTGCCAACGTTTTTATCAGCCAAAATTTTCACTCCTTTAATGTCATACTACCCCTTGGGATAATGATAACAATTAATTTAACGCATTTGCACCACTGACAATTTCGGTAAGTTCTTGGGTAATAGCCCCTTGTCTTGCACGATTAAATTCAATAGTCAAATCGTCAATTATTTCTTCGGCATTTTCTGTAGCAGAATCCATTGAAGTCATTCTAGCTCCTAATTCACAAGCACCAGACTCAACCAAAGCACCAAAAATAACCGTATTAATATATTTAGGTATAACATAGTCCAGCACTGTTTCTTCACTAGGTTCAAAGCTAACGGTGGACTTAGGACCTTTTGAATGACTTTCCTCTTTATGAGAAGCCATCGCAGAAGTATCCACTGGCAACAACCGAGTTATCGTAGGTTCATGGGATATAACGGATTTAAAAGAAGTATAAGCCAAATAAACTTCGTCCACTTCTAAATTTTTATATAAGTCTAACACCAACCCACCAATTGTAGAAGCGTCTTCATAGGTAGGATCTAATGAAATACCTGTATATTCTTTAATAACATTTTTTCCTCTGCGTTTAAAGAAATCTCTGGACTTGGTTCCCACTGCAATAACAGAAGCGTCCCTTGACTTTTCAATTACTTCAAGGGCAGCTTTAGAAATATTTGAATTATATCCACCACAAAGTCCTCTATCACCAGCAATAACAATGATAGCAATTTTTTCAACATTTCTTGTATCAAGAAACGGGTGTTTAATATTGGAAATATTATTAACAATAGAAGCAATCACGTTTTGTGTCGTAATAAAAAATGGGTGGGTTTCTTCTAATCTAACCCTAGCCTTTTGAAGCCCCGAAGTAGCAACAAGCTTCATTGCTTTGGTAATTTGTTGTGTGCTATGAACGCTTTTTATTCTGCGTTTAATATCACGTGAAGATGCCATTTAAATTCACCTCACTAACGCTTTGAAAAATCATTCTTAAACTTTTCAACAGCCTCTTTAATTTTTGGTTCTACTTCTTTTGTAATTTCTTTTTTTGTTTTAATCTCAGATAAAATTTCTGAGTATTTTGTTTCCACAAATTTAAGAAATTGATTTTCAAATTCAACAACTTGATTGAGCTCAACATCTCTTAAAAGTTTGCTGGTTAAGACATATAATATCAGAACTTGTTGTTCAACAGGCATTGGCTTATATTGAGGTTGTTTTAAAACTTCGATAATACGTTCACCTTGTCTTAAACGTTCCAATGTATCTTTATCCAGATCAGAACCAAATTGTGCAAAGGCAGCAAGTTCTCTATATTGAGCTAGCTCAACACGAATTGGCCCTGCAATTTTTCTCATGGCTTTAATTTGAGCAGATCCACCAACACGGGAAACAGAAAGCCCTGTATTAATGGCTGGACTAACACCTGCATTGAATAATTATTTTTCCAGATAAATTTGCCCATCTGTAATAGAAATAACATTTGTAGGATTATAAGCTGAAACGTCCCCAGCTTGTGTTTCAATAATAGGAAGTG
>JAVBJQ010000082.1:0-19836 GCA_031546905.1 Eubacteriales bacterium
AAAAACTCCAAATCTTTCATCTCTATGATTCCTTGTTTCTCAAAAAAGGAGATAATATCTTCTGAACAAAGCCATAAGTCAAGTGCATTCCCATATGAGGTAGCTTCCCACAAAAAATAAGCAACTACTTCCGTGTTTTTGAATAACCGTTCTTTCATTTCCAACACACCTCGATTAACTTAAATTTTTTAATCTGTTCTGTGCATTTTTAAACTGATTTGAAGTAGGATATTCTGAAATTAGTTTCTCGTAATTTTGTTTTGCTAAAGAAGTATCTTTATCAATTTCTGCGATTCTGCCTAAATAGTAATATATGTCATCAATATAGCTTGCCGTGGTGGACACATAATTCATACAATTCTCAAAAGATGCCTTTGCTTCTGTATAATTTGCTTTTGTATAAAAAACTCTACCCTTGTTATATAAACTATCGGAATATTTTCCGAAAGCAGTCGTTTTTATTGTGTTAAACTTTTCAATATCGTCAGCAGGTAAGCTTGCTACATCAATGGATTGTAGCGCAACAATTGCCTCTTCATTTTTATTTTCTTTCATTAGTTTTTCCGCATTATCAACTTTTTGTATGGTTTTATTTTGTTGGACTTGCAGATTAAGCGCATTGTTTGTATCTGTCATGGATTTAACTTGACCAGTTAAATTAACGATATCCTCTGCTTGCTTATTAATTGTATCCTCATACGCAATCTTTGATTTTTCAAACTCAATTTTCAGCTCATTAAATTTAGAACCAGTGCTTTTTTGACTAGAGAGAACAGCAAATCCACTCCCAAACAAAACAATAGCAATTATAGCACCTACTATGGCCGTAACAGTGCTTTTATTTCTTGAATTGTTTCGAGCACTTCCATTTCTAGCCGTTCTATTTCTTTGATAATATTCAAGGGCTGGCTTTTCATTTGCTGTTTTTGCCCTTTCTCTTGAAGAACTTCTTGGCCTTGAAGGAGTCAAAATAGAATAGTAATTTTTAGAAGTAGCATTATTTGGTGCAAGTAAAATTGCTTTTTCTGCACTTAAACTTGCTTTTACGGTGTCCGATTGCATCATATAACAAAGGGTCAATAAATTAATAGCGTCAATAAATTTAGGATTTAATTCAACGGCTTTTTTTAATTGAATAATGGCCATATCTTCACTTTTTGTTTTTAAATAAACAAGCGCTTGATTATACATTTTTATGGATTCGGTGGCAGTTTCAATTTCTTTGGAGCCTTTTTTAATGGCTTCTATATACTTCAAAGCTACATTATTGTCTTTTCGAGTATAGTAGCTTATATGAAAATTTTTAAGTGCATCTCCCACTTTTCCAGTTTCGTAATAAATAAGTGCAAGTAAATTCCTTGCATCAATATTAGACTTATCAAAGGCTAGGCACTTTTTCAAACTTTCAGTAGCTCCTGACAAATCATTGTTTTCAGCAAGTCTTAATGCTTTGTTATATAACATATTAGAAATTTTAATAATTTTATGGTATAAAATAACGTCTGTTCCACAAGATGGGCAACTATTTTCGGCTTCACAAGGATAATTACAAATTGGACACTTCACAAAACCTACTCCTTATTAGAAGATTTAATTTGCTTAGATATATACTGTAATAATTCAATCATATCATTTGTTTCATCGATATGCTCTGATTCATCTACTTCCACAGCTGGTTTAAATTTAGAAAGTTCTTCTTTAAAATCTATCAAAAAAATCACCCCATTCAATAAATTTATACAAGATTCAAATAATATTGCCTTATATTGGCAACCAAAAATAAAGAGCCAGCATATATAATTACATCACGCTTTGTGGCAAGGTTATTAGCAGAATGAATTGCTTTAATCCATTCAGTTTCTCTGTATATAAGTTTATTAGAACCTTTAATGCTCTCATAAAGATCATCGACGCGAACACATCTTGTTGTCTGGCCTTTTGTTTCCGTTAGAACAATTTTTGAAGCAAAGCCTTCCATAATTTTCAGCACTTTTTCATGTTCTTTTTCCCGTAAAATGCTTGTTACAACAATTACTCTGTTAGCCGGAAAAAACCGTTTAACTGACTCACTAAGCATTTCAACTCCGCCAACATTATGAGCCCCATCCAAAATGATATACGGGTCGGTTTTAATAATTTCCATTCTTCCTGGCCAAAATGATTTACTTAATCCTTCATATACGTGCTCGTTGGTAATTTTATAGCCAATACCCCTTAAAGCTTCAACAGCCAATAAAACGTTATGGGTATTTTTAATTTGGTACTCGCCTATCATTTTTAATTTGACATTTTCATAGCTATAATAATCACTTTTAATTGAAAAAACAGTTTCTAAAAGGGTTTGTTTCAACATTCTTGAATTGATAGACTCCGCATAGTAAAGTGATGATTTGTATTTTTTACAGATATCTGTAATAGTGGTAACTACATCTTTGTATTCTTGAACACATAAAACTGTCGGGCAATTCATTTTTATAATTCCGCCCTTTTGATTTGCAATTTCTTTTATCGTTTTTCCTAGTACGTCTAAATGGTCAAAACTGATGGAGGTAATAATCGATAGCTCAGGTTTATCAAAAACATTTGTAGCATCAAGTCGTCCTCCAATTCCAACCTCTACGATTAATATATCAATCGGTTGTTCACTAAAGTAACAAAAACCAATGGCTGTTATTACTTCAAAAACGGAGGGGTGAGATTCATTTTCTGTAATAAGTTCATCGCACTTTGATTTTACAATTGCTGTATATTTTAAAAAATCTTCATCGTCCATATCCACACCGTTTATTTTATAACGTTCATTAAATTTAGAGAGGTGTGGGGATGTAATTAATCCAACATTCAAACCACTTGCACAAAGAACTTCTGATAGCATCATGCAGGTCGAACCTTTTCCATTTGTTCCAGCAACTTGAATAACTTTTAATTTATTTTCGGGGTTATCGAGCTTTTCTAGCAATTTTCGCATTCGAGTAAGCGCGAGCTTTGCCGTAAGCGTATGTATATTATTAATGTATTCAATTGCGTCATTATACGTAAGTAAACTCATAATTTCTCCTCCTGTATTCTTCTTAGTTTATTATATACCCCTCAAAATTACATTGTCATACACTAATAAAGAATAATCAAAAGTTGCTATTTATAATATTTAAATTTTTGTATGATTTGTATATAAATTTTCTTTATTGTATTAATTTACACCAAAACAGAGTTTTTATCAATAGGTTTATGTATAAAGCAATCTATAAAATAAATTTTATACTGATTATTCTTCTTAACAGCCACATATGACACACTTTTAAAAGTAAATTCTGGTTTTTACAAAAAAATAAAGCCCTTATCTAAAGGCTTTATTTTTATAAATTAAATCCAAACTAATTTTCAAGAAAATGATTGAGCAAATCTATAAGCCGAGTTCTGTATTAAATGGTCATCTATCTTGTTTCACTGTTGCCAGTAAAATCATGCGACCTTACCAAAAGTAGGACGAGCAGCCCTTTACACTTCAATTTGGTCTTGCTCCATGTGGGGTTTACAGAGCCTTTTTCGTCGCCGAAAAAGCGGTGAGCTCTTACCTCGCCTTTCCACCCTTACCTAAAAAATAGGCGGTTTATTTCTGTTGCACTTTCCTTGGAGTCGCCTCCACCGGGTATTACCCGGCACACTGCCCTGCGGAGCTCGGACTTTCCTCATGCTAAGCACGCGACCATCTGATTTACTCATATAAATTAATATAACATTTATATAAAAATTAGTCAACGTATTTAATTTTATAAATCTCATCACTTTGAGGCTCTTCTAGGGATATTATTTGGCTTTGTGAAATAATTATTTTCTTGTCTTCCACAATTTTTCCGATAACCGAAGCCTCTATTCCATTTTGATTTAAAATTTCAACAAGCTGATTTTCATTGAATGATGAAATTAAAAGACAACCACTGGATATTAATTGATAGGGGTTAATTTTAAAATGATGACACATTTTTTTCGTAATCCCTTTCACCTTGATTTTTTCCTCATATACTTCGATTCCAACACCAGAACATTTTGCCATTTCGTAGCAAGCACCATATATCCCGCCTTCTGTGACATCGTGCATACTAGTAGCTCCAAAGTCGAAACAAATTTTAGCCTCTTCTAAAATAGACAAATACTGATCTAGTGCTTGTGCCTCCATCAGGTCTTCCTTTGAAAAGAACTTTGCTAAATGATAATAATATTCTTTTGCCAAAATGGAAGTTCCTTCAAGTCCTGCCCATTTAGTCATAATAACGCCTTGACCAATTTGAGCCCCTGATGTTTTTATCATTTTTCTATTGTTTGTCTTTCCAATTACTGTGCAAGAAATAATAGGTCGGTTAACAGCATCTGTTATTTCAGTATGCCCCCCTGCTATTTCGATGTTTAATTTTTGACATGTCGTTGCAATATCTTTCATAATAACTTCAAGTTCTGTTTCTGTTGAGGTTGGTGGAAGTAATATAGTAACTAAAATTGCTACTACTTCCCCACCACTTGAAAAAATATCATTGGCGTTAATATGTACGGCAAGGCTTCCTATATCGTTTGTAGCAGCAGTAATTGGATCTGTAGACAGTAGGCACAATTCATTCCCCAAATCAAGGGCAGAACAATCTTCTCCTATGTTGGGACGTAAAATAATTTCTTTTCGATTCACCATGGAATGATGAACTGTTTCGTTTAATAGCTTCTCTAATATTTCTGTGGGCAACTTTCCTATTTCCATAAAAAGCCTCTCAATCTATCACTAAAGGTGGATTTTCTTGTGTATTATCTTGTAACACTGGTTCTTCTGTTGTAATTACAGGTTCAACAATTGGATCTGTTTGTGGCGTTGTGGGTGCAATATTTTCAGTGGAAGTACCATTATTATCTACTGGTGTATCATTTTTATTTGAAATAGGTGTAACATGCTGAATAATAGCTGGTTGCTTCTCTACTTTTTTTGTTCCTACTACTACTTGCGCAGCTCTCGCTTTATATACACTCTTATTCACTAAAATCTTTTCTACAAAGGTATTTCCCTCATATACATTTTTATACACTTTTACGATATGACCTTGTTTTGAAGGAGTAATAACCTTACGGACACCTTCATTTAAATTTGGGTCCTTTGTGACAATCTCCCTAGGTGGGGCAACAATACTTTCAACAACGCTTTCAAATTCAAGTCTCCTATTTTGGGAGTGTGTTTGATTGCCATAAATATTTACTTGCAATTTATTTCCCTGCATCGTACTTTCTATGTAAAGTGGAGTTTTCGTATTATTTTTAAATTTAAAATCGATGTAATCACCAGCAAGTGTTGCGTCTCTCCCAAGTGGAACATAACCAACCGCTAAAGAATGGTTTACTCTTTCTACAATTTGAAGTTCTGAAAATAAAATAGCATTATAAAGTGTAGTTGAAACTTGACAAACTCCCCCGCCAATCCCATCCTCTAGTTTTCCATTGACAATGACTGGTGCATCTCTGTAACCATTTTCATAGGTCTGAGGTCCAAAAGCGTCATTCGTAGAAAAAACTTCATCTGGATATACAGTGATTCCATTTATTTTTTGGGAAGCAACTAGTAAATTTATATTTCTACCACCAATACCACCAGAAAAATTGGTATAAAATGTTCCAATTAAAGAAGTGGCATTGTCAAAAATAGCTTTTGGAAATTTAGGATTCACTGTATCAACCACTAGATCTACCGTCCCACCATTTCTTTTCTTTACAAGTTCTAATACTTTTAGCTCCGTAGAATCTATGTTAAGCTTTAGTCCTGTTGACGAGTCAGCGATTTCAAAAACTCCATTTACCCGTTTATAAGAAGCATTTTTTTCTTGCTTATCAACTTCTTTTGCTATTTTTAGCAGGGACTCATTGATTAAACTTTCATCAAATCCATATTCTGATTCAAAATTCAGAGGGTTATTTTCAAGTTCTACTATTTTATTATATCGTTCCTTCATGGTGCCATCTTTTGCATAAGAATATGCTTGCTCCACTAAAAGTTGATAATTTATCTTAGCATTAAAATCTTTTAAATGATTTTGCCATTGTTTATTGTTGTACTGAAATATAAGTGTTTTTTCCTCCAGTGGTTTTTGTAGAGTATCTCTTAGCAAGTTATTTGCTTGGTCAATCGTAAGCCCTCCCACATCTACTTCACTAATTGAAATATGAGGATAAATTGTTTCAACGTTGACTATCGCTTTCATCTTTTCATAGTTTTTAGAATACTGATAATAAAAGACACCACCTACAGCACAGGCAACAATTGCTAAACAAATAATTGCCTTAGGAAGCGTAGGTAATTTAGGATTCACTTGCAAATTTTTTTCCTGCAAAAGATTCATCTCCCTTGTAAACTACTTTATTGGAACATTTAAAGTGTTATATAAAATAGTAGCTACTTCACCTCTCGTCAGTTTCTTTGTAGGTGATGTATTATTATTGCTACCAATAATTCCTAATGCTTTTGCTTTTGTAATATAGTTATTTGGCCATGTTCCCTTTAGCCCTATGTCATTTTTTGTTGTTCTTACCATTAAACAAACACATTCTGCAAATGAAATATTTTCTTGGGGTTTAAAACTTTTGTCAGGATATCCCTGCATTATGTTTAAAACCACAATATTTTTAACACCTTGTTCATACCACGTACTTTTTTCAACATCCTTTAACTTTACTTTTTCAGAACCATTTAACGCAACATTTTGATAACCTAAAATTCTTATCATTAAATTTGATATTTCTGCCCGTGTAATATTTTTATCTAATCCCAATGTTCCATCAGGATAGCCATGATAAATATGAAGGGCCTTTAGTTTATTTGCATTTAAAATTTCCAAATCGGTTGAAGCATAGCAGTTCACAGACGTTAAAATGAAAATAATGAAAACAATTATTTTTTTCATTTTAAAAATCACTCCTTATGTTGTCCTAAATTTTATGTCAGTGATTATATTATAACTCAGAAATAATGCTTAAATCAAATATATTTACTTGAAATATATATTATACTATTTGATCTTAGATTTTATAGAAATTAATTTTTATAGTGCCGGTATTTTACACATATTTTAAGAGGGAATAAAAATAAGAAGGGCTGTATCAGCCCGATTTTTAAAAATCGTTTTGATACAGCCCTTTTTATCATGATAAATTATTTTATACAATCGGAACTGGTTTTAAATCCCAAATTTCTTCTGCATATTGTTTTATGGTTCTGTCACTTGAAAATTTACCACTGTAAGCAACATTTAAAATAGACATCTTCGCCCATTTTGTTTTATCTTTATAGGCTTGGTTCACTTTTTCTTGGGCATTTTTATAACTTTCAAAATCCTCAAGAATAAAATATTCGTCAGCTCTTGCACCGTTGTATCCATTTAGGAGTGCTTCATATAGTTCTCTAAATAAATCCATATCTTCTTGCATTAAGGTGCCATTGATTAATTGAGTTAACACAGTACGAACGCTGTGGTTTATATTATAGACATCCCACGGATTATATTGATTATTTTGATATAACGCAGTCACTTCTTCTGCTTTAAGCCCAAAAATAAATATGTTATCATCGCCAACTTCTTCTAAAATCTCAACGTTAGCACCGTCTAATGTTCCAATTGTAACAGCACCGTTCAACATAAACTTCATATTGCCTGTTCCTGAAGCTTCTTTTCCAGCAGTTGAAATTTGTTCACTTACATCAGCAGCAGGAATTAGTTTTTCGGCAAGGGAAACACTATAGTTTTCTAAAAATATAACTTTAATTTTATTGTTGATAGTTTCATCTTTGTTGATTAAGTCAGCAACGCTATTTATTAACTTAATAATTAGTTTTGCACGTTTATAACCAGCCGCCGCCTTTGCACTAAAAATAAATGTTCTTGGAACAAAGTCTAAAGAAGGATTTACCTTAATTTGGTTATACAAATCAAGCACGTGTAAAATATTTAATAATTGTCTTTTATATTCATGTAATCGCTTTACTTGAACATCAAAAATAGAATTTGGATCAACATCTATTCCCATTTTTGATTTTATATAATTTGACAAATAAACTTTATTTTCATATTTAATATCCATAAACTCTTTTTGGAAAGCTTGATCATCTGCTAATTTTTCTAATTTTCTAAGCTCTGCTAAATCAGTTACCCATTGGTCCCCAATTTTTTCAGTAATTAAATGAGCTAATTTAGGGTTAGCATGAGCAAGCCATCTTCTTTGGGTAATACCATTTGTTTTGTTGTTAAATTTTTCAGGATAAATTTGATAAAAATCATTTAATTCTTGTTTTTTTAATATTTCGCTGTGTAATGCAGCAACGCCATTAACAGAATGCCCTCCAACAATAGCAAGCCATGCCATACGAACTTGGCCATCTGCAACAATTGCCATTCTACGAATTTTATCGCTGCTCTTTCCGTACTTTTCAATTAACTCCCCGCAAAAACGCTTATTGATTTCTTCAATAATCATATAAATTCTAGGAAGTAATCTACTAAAAAGGTCAGTAGGCCATTTTTCCAATGCTTCTGACATGATGGTATGATTGGTGTAGGCACAAGTTTTCTTTGTGATTTCCCAAGCTTGGTCCCAATCAATTTCATATTCATCTACCAAAACCCTCATTAGTTCTGCAACTGTAACAGTAGGATGGGTGTCATTTAGTTGGAATGCAACTTTTTCTGGCAACAAATTAAAGTCGCTATGCTTTTCAGTAAATCTCTGTAAAACACGTTGAACAGTAGCAGAAATAAATAAATATTGTTGTCTAAGTCTAAGTTCTTTCCCTTGATAATGCTCATCAGCAGGGTATAAAACTTCTGAAAGTGTATTGGCAAGGTTTTGTTCTTCCACTGCTTTTTGATAGTTACCTTCATTAAAAGATTTTAAGTCAAATTTATTTTTTGCTTCTGCTTCCCACAATCTCAATGTGTTAACCGTGTTATTTCCATATCCCAAAACAGGATAGTCATAAGGCACCGCCATTACAGATTTAAAATTCTCAAGTTCGTATTTATAACCGCCCTTTGCATTCGGAACAGCTTTCACATTTCCCCCAAATTTAACTTCCATAGAATATTCTTTTCTTTTAATTCCCCAAAAATCGCCATTTTCAAGCCAATTATCTGGTTTTTCCACTTGATATCCATTCTCAATTTTTTGTTCAAAAATACCATAGTGATAGCGAATACCACAACCATAAGCAGGATATTGAAGTGTTGAAAGCGAATCAAGGAAACAAGCGGCAAGTCTACCAAGACCACCATTTCCAAGACCGGGGTCTTTTTCTGAATCTTCCACAGCATTATAGTTAATATTTAATTCCTCTAACACACTTTTAACATCTTCATACAAAGACAAATTTAAAACGGTATTTCCAAGAAATCGACCCATTAAAAATTCCATGGATAAATAATATACGATTTTAACATCTTGCACTACATAAGTTTCTTGGGTTGTAATCCATTTATCTGTTACGATATCACGAATCGTAAATGCAAGGGCGTTATAAATCTCTTCTGGTTCGGCATTTTCGATGTTTTTTCTTGAAAGTGTTTTTACATTTTCAAGTAAGCGTTGTTTAAGTTCATCTTTACTAATATTGGTTAAGTTCATGATTTCCTCCTAAATTTAGTATATTGAAACTACTATATCAAATAATGTTAGATTTTGCAAAGAAAGTTACGTAATTTAATATACAAAAATATAGCCTATTTACTATTCCATTTTCATCTATTGTTCCAATAATAGGATTATATATTCATTAAATCTTAGCTGTAATGATTACACCTATTATAAATCCAACGAGAGAACCAACTGTTGACAGCCTCCCTTTCCATATATCTTTCGATTCAGGAATAATTTCCCCACATGTGATGTAAAGCATAACTCCACCAGCTAAACTAAGGGAAAAAGCAATAAATAGAGGTGAAATTCCGCTAAGTAAAGCACCAACTGCACTTCCAATTCCCATGGGAATTGACAAAATAAAAATTAAAAATATAATTTTTAGGGAGCTAATTCCGCCAGCTTTTAAGGGAAGCACAACTGCAAATGCTTCTGGAAAACAATGAAGCGCAATAATAATTGCCATTTTCATTCCTGAAAGAAAGGAAACATGTAATAGCGAACCGACAGCCATTCCTTCTGGCAAATGATGTATGGAAATTCCTACACACATTAATATTCCTGCTTTAATATATTTAAAATTATAATTGTGATCAAATTTTGATTTTAAGAAATTTATTCTTCCTTCCATAAAAGCAGAAAAAATAACTCCTGCAATCATTCCTAAAACCCCAATCCATAGATTTGATTGTTCAAAAGCTTCTGGAAGAAGTTCAAAGCAAACAAAGGCAATTAGAATTCCTGCCGTGAATCCTAAAAGTCCTCCTCGAAAACGCTCCCCCTTGTTTTTAACCGTAAATGTAAATAAAGTTCCCCCTAAATGCCCTGAAAATGCAATTAAAAACCCTAAAACACCAATAATACCTATATTCAAAATATCACAACCTATATCATTTCTTTTTTCTAAATATATTCTGGAGACAAAACAAAAAGCACCGCAAGAAGTAATTTTAAAATTCTTCTTGCAGTGCTTTTGTATTATATGGATGCTTTTAATTTTTCTGCCTGCGCCGCTGTGATGAGTGTATCAATAATTTCATCTAAATCCCCATCAAGTGTAATTTCGAGTCTGTGAAGTGTTAACCCTACTCGATGATCTGTTACCCTTCCTTGTGGGAAATTATACGTTCTAATACGTTCACTTCTGTCACCTGTTCCAACTTGACTTTTTCTTGCCGCAGACTGTTCAGACTGTTGTTTTTCAAGCTCAAGTTCATACAGTTTGGCACGTAAAATTTTTAACGCTTTGTCTTTGTTTTTAAGTTGGGATTTTTCATCTTGGCATGAAATAACGATTCCGGTTGGTGCATGGGTTACTCTCACGGCCGAATCTGTTGTATTAACACTTTGCCCTCCATTTCCTGAAGAACGGAAAACATCTACACGCACATCGTTCATATTAAGTTCAACGTCAACTTCCTCCGCTTCTGGCAAAACAGCAACTGTAACTGTTGATGTATGTATTCTTCCGCCTGACTCTGTTGCAGGAATTCTTTGAACTCTATGAACACCACTTTCATATTTTAAACGTGAATAAGCGCCTTTTCCTTGAATCATGAAAACAACTTCTTTAAAGCCTCCCATATCACTTTCATTACTACTCATTAGTTCACTTTTCCAGCGAGAACGTTCCGCATAACGGGAGTACATTCTAAATAAATTTCCAGCAAAAATAGCAGCTTCATCGCCACCAGCACCGCCACGAATTTCCACAATAACATTTTTATCATCATTGGGATCTTTTGGTAAAAGTAAAATTTTTAGTTCTTCCTTCACTTTTTCTAAATTATCTCTGCTTTCATTTAGCTCTTCTTTTGCAAGTTGTTTCATTTCGTCATCTGAGCTAGTTTCCAAAAGTTCTTTAGCCTCATCAATCGCCTTATTTGTAGCTAGGTACACCCTGTAAGCCTCTATAATAGGAGTCATATCACTATGTTCCTTCATCATTTTACGCCATTCGGTTTGGTTGTTTATTGTATCTGGATCATTTAATTTCTCAGATAAAAAACTATATTTTTCTTCAATTTCATCTAAACGGTCAAACATGTTTTACCTCCACGCATATACTACTCTATTCAAATTTGATAAATCTTTTTTTAAATTTATATCATAAAAATTAGCATCTTGCAAAATATTTTTTACTGCATTGGCTTGATTATATCCTACTTCAAAAAAAATCATTCCACCTGGCTTTAAAAATAAAGTAGCTTCTTTTGTAATTTCCCTATAAAAATCTAGTCCGTCATTTCCGCCATCAAGCGCAAGGAGCGGTTCATGCTCCCTTACTTCCTTCATAAGGGTTTTTACATCTGCTGACTCAATATAAGGTGGGTTAGAAACAATGGCGTCAATTTTTCCATGTAGTGCTATGGCTACATTGGAAAATAAATTACTTTCTATAAAATTAACAGTATCTACTACCCCATTGATTTCAGCATTCGCTTTCGCTATTTTAACAGCTTCTGGGCTAATATCCACTGCAATAACATTTTTTTTACAGTATTTTGCCAAACTAATAGCAATACAACCTGAGCCTGTACACATATCCATCATCATAGAAAATGCTTGTTGTTTATCATGCTGTATTACTGTTTCAACCAGTATTTCGGTATCTGGACGAGGTATTAAAACATTTTCGTTTACTTTAAAATCCATAGACATGAATTCACAGGTTCCTGTTATATATTGCGTTGGCACTCCCGAAACTCTTTTTTCAAGTAGATTTTTATATTCTGTCATTACACCGTCACTTAATAAAAAATCATCTTTCGTAAACAATTGTGTTTTTGTAAAATGAATTAAACTCATTAAAATAACTTCTGCATCCAAAGCATAATTGTCAATCTTATTTTCTTTCAAAAAGCCTTTTGCAAAAGATAGAACCGATGAAACAGAATTATTATTCAGCTTCATCTTCCAAAACTCCCTTCATGGCTTCGATTGCTGTTTCGATTTGGCTGTCATCTGGTTCGGCAGTTGTAATTTTTTGCAAACAAATTCCAGGAAAACTAATAATACCAACCAAAGGAGAACTTGAATTTCCTGCCCATTTAATTACTTCATAAGAAAGCCCTGCAACGACAGGAACGAGAATAATTCTACTAACAAATCTTAACCAAACAACATCTGTTCTTACAAATAAAAATACAATCATACTAACAACCATAACAATGAGTAAAAAACTTGTACCACAACGTTTATGAAAACGAGTATGTTTTCTGACATTTTGAACTGTAAGTTCTTTACCACTTTCAAAACAATTAATGGTTTTATGTTCTGCCCCATGATACTGGAAGACCCTTTGAATATCTTTCATCTTTGAAATTAAAATAATATAAACAAAGAAGATAGCAAATCGAACGAGACCTTCAATAATGCCAAGGGCCCATGTTTTTTCGCCAATGATACCCTTAGTAAAGCTAGTAATCCAAACGGGAAGTAGCATAAATAAAGCTACAGAAAAAAGTATTGAAACTGCTACACTAAAATAAATTAAATAATCACTTAACTTATCACCAAATTTGTCTTCTAGAAATTTTTGAAATTTCCCAGGTTCTTCATTGGTTTCTTCAAATCCAGCAATTTCAGCAGAATAAGTCATTACCTTCATTCCGATTACAAGAGAATCAACAAATGCAACAACACCTCTTACAATTGGAATCTTCGCAGTTTTAATTTTATTTGAGGAAGATGCAATAGCTTTCTTATCCACTACAATTTCATTATTTGGTTTGCGCACGGCAACAGCATACATTTTTTTGCCACGCATCATAACCCCTTCCATCACAGCTTGCCCACCGATTGATCTTGATGGAACATCATTTTTGATTACATCTTTTATTTTTTGTTGACTCATTGTATCACTCCTTCCTTAAAATGATTAACATCATAAAACTTTACCCTAAAAAACAAATACTTGCAACACTTTTATCAAAAATCATCAAACTAATAGATTTTTGATACATTGTCAGTTGCAATAAAAATAAGGCACGCAAAACCATACTGGTCAACGAGCCTTATTTTTTTAAATATTATCCTTAACAGCTATCGTATACATTATTGAGTAACAGAAGGAAGGTTACTTAAATTGTTGCTTTCACTTCCATCTGGGAGAGATTTTAAATACTCGTTTCCATTTCTTTCAGAAATACCAACGCCATCTATGCCACCTTGCTTCGCAAGCTGGACACCCTCTTCTTTGTTAAGCACGCTACCATCGGATAGTTGGTATCCAGTAACACGTCCTCCTTGCTTTACCAATGCAACAATTTGTTCTGCATCTGCATTGGGTGTGGGAATCTCTTTTATTGCCAT
Source organism: Eubacteriales bacterium (assembly GCA_031546905.1). Classification (GTDB taxonomy): domain Bacteria; phylum Bacillota; class Clostridia; order Lachnospirales; family JAVBJQ01; genus JAVBJQ01. The sequence goes on from JAVBJQ010000082.1 coordinate 13,966, forward strand.
TGTTGGCAAATCTTTTACATTAGCATTATCTTGTGACATTGAGCACCTTCCTTAATTATTGGTAGAAAAGCCTTGACTATTTTAATGAGTTTATTGTCTCCAAGATATTCTCTTCTATTCAATAATCTTTTGTACCCGACCAACCTGATCCCCTTCAATAAGCATAACTTTTATGCCATGAGGATGATAAGCACTATTCGTTAGTATCCTCTTTACATGACCTCTTGTAAGTTTTCCCGTTGCCTGATCTTTCTTTAGAACGATAGCCACTTCAATCCCAATTTTTATATTTTCTCTATTTTCTCCATTCAATTTAATCTTTCCTTTCAATATAAATTTTTTTCAATATCATATCACTTGCGTTGTTAATAAAAATGAACCGACTGCTAACAAAGCCCAGATTACCGTATAAACCAACTCAAACCTATTTCCAGCATCAGAACCTGTTTTCATCAATTTAAGGGAATGTTTTTTTCCTAATAAACTGATAATGGTTTTAAAAAATTTATTTTTTATAATTCTTTTCTTATGTAATGTGTAAAATAAAAATGAAATACTAACTCCTTCAACTGTCAAAAAATCAGCTAAATACAGGTGACTAAAATATCCTAATGAAAAAGCAACACCCACATCTGTATGGTGAAATTTGGAGGCTATATGAATAGCACCAAAACTAAAAGCTAACCATGCTTCTATGGAGTGAGTAAAAGTTCTATGTTTGAAAAAAGTCATTATCATTAATAAAATAGCAATTAAGTAGATTCCTATATCATTTACATACAAAAAGTTATATGCCACTATGGTAGTACCTATGATGATATAAACAATATGAACGATATTGATTGAAACAAATTTATAAAATTTACGCATGACTGAAAAACTTAAAAATAGTAACCCAACTAATAAAGCCATTACATATATTTCTTTACTTAATTTTAAATGCTGTGTTAATGCAAATATGATTCCAAAAATAAGAATGATAAATACTCCTACAAATAAAAAATTAGCAAGTGCTCCTGTTACTTCCATTGTTTTTAGAATTATTTTACTCAAAGGATTTTTTTGATTTACTAAACTATGTTTACTATCTACATCTGGAAATAAACCGCCTATTGCAGCAGCAAAAATTCCCATAATGGTAATATTAAAATTGCTATTCATAATTTTTAACAAATTAATTCCTGATGTAGAAAAAGCAATTGTTAAAACAATATAAACTGCTATTCCTACTTTATAATGCGTTCTACCAAGCATATTTCACCTTCTTATTCTATAATAGCCTTGTTTCCAAACTTTTATAAAAAAACAACCCTGCCAGTGCTTACTGAAAAGCAAAAGGCAAAGTTGTTCTAGCGGAAACTTACAATTGTCATTGTTACTGTTTATGGACAATACAAACTTCTATTAAACTAACTATCTACCTAAATCAATAACATTTTGCACTAAAGCTTTACAACGTCCACAGGCAGTTCCAGCTCCAGTAACTTCACCAACTTTTTCCACTGTATCTGCTCCGTCTTTAACAGCGTTCACTACAGCTTCCATGGAAACCTCGTGACAGCTACATGCAGACAATAATATTTTTTGAATTTCATCTTCACATCCGCCGCACATTGTACAGGCACCTGTTTTTTCTTTTATCTCTTCTAATGTACGAGCACCAGCAATCATTGCTTTTCTAATCTCTACATATTCAACGTTGTTACAATTACAAATTACCCTATTTGCAGCCATTTTAAATTCCTCCTAAATGTTCTTATGCCGATTATTAACCTAAATCCATATGATATTTTCAAAATCAAGAGATTATAACATACCACTCATCGGACTTTCAAGTAAAATTAAAATCAAATATCATGAAGATCAAAAAAGACTATCCACGCTTAAAAGTTACTTTAACTTCTAAACGGCTAGTCTTTTTTCAATCATAAATACATTAAATTTTTTCTTTAATGAGACGTTGTAGTTCGGAAGCTTGCATTGCTTCTTCTTCAGCATATCTTTTAAAATAATCTTTTAATTCTTCATCATCTGTCGACTGGGAATAATTTTGTAAATCTCTTACTCTTTCTTGAGAATCTAAAAGAGCCTTTTTTAAATAATCTTCATTCGTCATTTTCATTTTATAAACCCTCCAATAATATTATTTAACCACAATCATAGTATTATCAGAGTTATTCAAAAAATACGCTAGAAATTAAAAAGGATTTTAGCAAAATAAAATTTTGCCAAAACCCTGCTTAACACAATTATTCCATATTGTATCTTTTTTTGAACTTCTCAACACGTCCGCCTTGCTCAAGTAAAAGCTTTTGGCTTCCAGTGTAAAAAGGATGACATTTTGAACAAACTTCAACGCGAATTTCTTCTTTTGTAGAACCTGTAACAAACTCATTGCCACAGTTACACTTAACGCTAGTTTGAAAATACTTTGGATGTATCTCTGTTTTCATTCGAATTCACCTCTTTCGCATTCAAATTTGAAACACATTTTGGCGTTTCATAAGGGTTTTATCCTTCGAAAAAACAACAAAATCATTATAACATAATGTTTTGGCTGTTGCAATAACTTATTTTAATAAAAATAAGGAGATTTATAATATTCATTACTATATAAGTTTTCGTAATTGTTATATTAATTATAATATTTTTTTCTAATGGCATATAATTCGGCAACAACCATAACATCCACTAATTCTTTTAGCAACTCATATCTTCCCCAGATTTGTCTTTCCGGTGAAGCTTCATCAGTTATTTGAGCTATCTCACTAATATCCTTGCTTGCTGCTTCCAATATTCTGTCTGTAATTTGAGATAAAGTTTCAGGATCAATATAATCTTCTAGAATAGGACTTCCTTCATACTCCATTTCATCTATTACTTTTATCACATAAGGCGAAAGTCTCCTTGCGACAGTTCCATAAATTTGTCTGATATACGATGGATCTATGTCGGTCGGTGTAGTATTGTTTGGTATAGGTTCCATTTGATTTGAATTTGGCGGAGTAGTTGGTACTTGCTGATTTGGGTTCATTGGCATAGGTGGTGGATTCATTGGCATAGATTGATTTGGATTTGTTGGCATCGGTTGCATTGGATTTGTTGGCATCGGTTGCATTGGATTCGTTGGCATGGATTGGTTTGGATTTGTTGGCATCGGTTGTGCTGGATTCATCGGCATTGGAATAGGCTGATTTGGACTCATTGGCATTCTCAAAGCTTGTGTTTGGCGAGTTTGATTTGTAACATCAGCCAGATATTTTAAAGCTTTTGTAATAGGCATATAATCTATGTCCTTCACCTTTTGATAAGTGTACATAGCATTTTTCCCTTCCATCTCAGCTCTTTTTTTAACAAGATAATCCATGATCAAATCTTCCACATTGTAACTGTATTCATTTTCATAATAATACATACTTTATACCCCCTATAATACTGATTAGTGTCCTACGTAGGTAGCCGAATTCTCCTTACCAGCTATCGTATAAAAAACTAAATAGTATGAAATATAGTATAATATATGTCATATAATAAAAAAGTGTCTCTATAATTTTATAGAAACACTTTTTCACAACGTATTCATTTTTTTCTTATTTTTTTAAAAGTTAAGCCGTTGTGCTATTCCACCCTTTTGAATTGCTAGGCCAAGAACCACTGCAATAATAGCACCGCCAAGTCCTTGAATAAAATTTTCTGGAATAGAAGCCAAGGAAACTAAAAAACTTCCTTTTAAAATTGCACCCCCGATAAAATATCCGAAAATCATAACCAAAACACCACAACTAATGGCAAATATATTTCTGTAAGAAGCAATTGACTTTTGATTGTTGGAAATTGTGGAAACAGCAAACGCCATCAACGATTTAATAACGAGAGTGAATAAGGCCCAATGAGCATAGCCACTTAAAATATCAGCAAGCATAGACCCGACTCCTCCCGCAATTACACCGTATTTTCTTTTAAAAAGCAAAGCAATCATAAAGATTATACCATCACCAGCGTGTATGTAGCCTGAAGTGGCAGGAACTGGTATTTGTATTATCATTGTAGAAACGGCAACCAGCGCAATTAGCAATCCAATAATACAAATTTCTTTCACGTTTGTCCTCATATAAATCACCCCCATCTGAATTTTTATGTGGGTTTTATTATATCACAGAAGTTTTTAAAAATCATTTATATTAAAATGAACTTAAAATTGTACCGTTACAATTCCACTTCTACTAAATCTGCAAGTTTAATTTCATCAGGTGCCACAAAACAGTCATAAGCAACAATTGTTACCCCTCTTGCTTTTGCTTTTCTCAGGCTATTTCCAAACTCTAAATGAGTTTTATCATTGGGAGTAAAACTTTTTATTCCTTTCATTTGAATAATAAAGACAATGTAAGAAGAAAAACCTTCGTCCATCGCTTTTATAAGTTCTCCGATATGTTTAACGCCTCTTTCTGTAGGTGCATCCGGAAAACTGGCGATACCACCTTCTTCAAGGGTAACGCCCTTCACTTCCAAATAAATTTTTTCTTTTTCTGTTTCAAGATAAAAATCTAAACGCGAATTACCATATTGGGCTTCACGCTTAATATTGATAATCTTATTCTCTGTATTTGGTAACAATATTCCCGTTAACAATGCCTCATGTAAAACTTTATTTGGCACTTGGCTGTCCATGTTAATAAGAAGCGAGCCCTTTTCAACTGCTATTAAAGAGTATTTTGTTTTTCGTTTATTGTGATCCTGATTCTGATCATGATGTTCTAAATAGATGGTCGCAAAAGGAACTAACAATTCCCTGCACCTACCTGTATTTTTTACGTGGGCAATTTCTAATTTACCATCAATTTCAACATGGGCAATGAATCGATTCGGTCTCGATAAAAAAACGCCTTTTACAATATTTTGATACTTCATAAAAATCACCTATAATTTTAGCAACCCTTTTTTAAACATCGTATCAACTGCAATAATAGTTCCAATTTTTGCATGATGCCATGTTAATCCACCTTGTAAAAATACAGCATATGGTGGCTTAATTGGAGCATCTGCACTTAACTCAATAGATGAACCCTGAACGAAAGCGCCAGCTGCCATAATAACAGGGCAGTCATAACCTGGCATATCCCAACCTTCCGGGACAACATAGCTATCTACCGGAGCTGCCTTTTGTATTCCCTGACAAAAAGCAATTACATTTTCAGCTGTTCCCATTTCAATTGCTTGCACAATATCTGTACGTTTTTCTGTAGAATTTGGATAAGTACTAAAATTTAGTTGTTCGAAAATTTTACTTGCAAATACAGCACCTTTTACACTTCCACTTACCACTTGAGGCGCAAAAAATAATCCTTGTAAAAACGCAGAATTTAATCCTAACGTCGGGCCTACTTCTTTGCCCAGTCCAGGTGCCGTTAATCTAAAGGATGCGTTATCAACAAATTCTTCTTTCCCTACAATATAACCACCTACAGGCGCTAAGCCACCACCAGGATTCTTAATAAGTGAACCAACTACCAGATCAGCACCTACCTCAGAAGGTTCGATGATGTCAACAAATTCCCCATAACAATTATCCACCATACAAATAATATCTTGACGAATATTTTTAACGAATTTTATTACCTCTTTAATTTGGTTAACTGTTAATGAAGGTCTTAGTGTATAGCCCTTTGAACGTTGAATTTCTACAAGCTTTGTTTTTTCTGTAATATTTTTTTCAATATTTTCATAATCAAAGGAACCGTCTGAAAGTAAATCAACTTGCTTGTACGTAATGCCATACTCCGCAAGTGAACCTCTTTTTGGTGTTATTCCTATTACGCCAGCTAGGGTGTCATACGGCTTCCCTGTTACAGACAAAAGCTCATCGTTTGG
>JAVBJQ010000004.1:0-10608 GCA_031546905.1 Eubacteriales bacterium
AGGTACAGTTAAATGGTTCAATGGAGAAAAAGGTTTCGGCTTTATTACTAGGGAAAATGGTGATGATGTTTTTGTTCATTTCTCAGGAATAAATATCGATGGATATAAAACATTAGATGAGGGTCAAGCCGTACAATTTGATGTTACAACTGGAGCCAAAGGTCTACAAGCCACTAACGTAAGTAAGGCTTAATAATCAATGAAAAAAGCTGTGAGGATTGAATCCTCACAGCTTTTTTTGTAAATTTGTTTTAAAGTATTAAGCGTTGTGGACTAACGATCTATGATTTGGGCTTTGTAAGTGATATAGAGGTCGGCAGGTATTCAATTTTCTGCTGGCCTTTCTATCTTGAATTTGATTTTTTTACATTATCTTACAATTTGCTTAGTATTTCAACTAACTACGGAAAGAACCAAATAAATGCTTAGTTGAGTCGAAAGTCTAATTGAAATCTGTAACTTGTTTGATGTGTTTCAACAAACGCAAAACCAAAGAAAAAAAGAGCCTTTTCCTCTCGATCAAATCGTTAAATTTACTTGTTATAATAAATGTATTACTTTAGCAACATTCCGCTATTTAGCAAAGATGTGCTATATAAAAATAACACGTCTTGATTAGTAAACTGGACAAATTGTGTGACAAAGTCTGATACTACATATCGTAAATCCACCAGTGTTATTTTAGAATACGCTCCTATTAAAATAGGCGAAATGGAGCTGCCAAACGAATCGCGAAAAATAACCAGTTCACGATTAGAGGTTTTGTTAGAAGACACGATTGTTTCAATTGCTTGTGCGCCTGAAAGAAATATATCATACCCATCCATTCCTAGAAATTTGTCGATTGCGTACACTGGCAAATCACCAGCTACTTCCTGGCTTGTTACGCGCGAGGCGTTTATATCATTGTTTGTCATATAAATTATGTTTTCGGGTTGGATGTTTAATGCGCTTTGCCCCAAATATACTCCGTGGAAATTATCTAAGCTGTGAATTTCAAAGTCTGAGAAAGGAAGCAATGTTACGCCCATTTCATTTGCTAGTTTTTGAGCAACAGGGTAAATTCGTTCTTGTCGCCAGTGGGTATCTGTTCTATAATAATCATCTTTTGCAAGTAAGTTGAATATGTCAATGTATTTCATATTTTGAACTGTTGTGTTCACTTGCGATACTAATTTATCATAGTCTAAAGCAAGATGGCCTGTTTGCTTGGCCACAAAATAATTCTTATCTGGTATGATAGAATAATAAAAGTTGCATGCAGGGGGTAGTTTTTTGCGCATATCATTCATTTTGTTTGCTGCAAATGTTACTTGGTCTATGTTCAATGGATACTCTGTTTTGTAAATGCAATTGTCTACAACAAAAATATTATTGTTATCTTTTTTACCGAGTACATACAAATTTTTGTAAGCCTTTATTGACCTAAAACCATCCCGAAAAGGAAATTGGTCTAACAGATATGAATCCAAATCATTCATAAATTTTTTATCAAATACACTGTTTTTGCTTAGAACTGGCTTTTGTTGCAAGTTTCTGCGTTCTGCAACAGAAACATTTGTGTCGGGCTTTGCCATTTCAAAAATGGACAGACTAAGTAGCAATAAAGAAAATACGCTGATTAATACTATATTTTTAAGTTTTTCCATTATGCCACTCCCCTTAAAACCTAAAATATAAAAATGGATTAAACGAACCATCTACTAAAAATGCTGTTACCGTTATTAATATGAGAGCCACAGAAATAGGTTCGAGTACAATTGCGACTTTTGCACCTATAGGCGTTGCAACCAGCTTTACAACTGCCGTCTTTGTAACACTGGTAGCGCCAAAAATTGCTATAGCAAGTATTATGGCGTAACTCTTTAGTTGGTAAACATCTTCAGTTCTTATTAATGGTATTCCTGCTAAACCAAACATTCCGGATAAATCATTTAGTGCGCCGCCTAGTCCATTGGCATTAAAAATAACAAAGCTTATAATCACTATAAACATTACATAAAAGTGACTAACAACTTGTCCTGCCTTACTTACCAGCTTATTTAAAAATAATTTTTCAGCTAAAAGTATAACGCCAAACATTAACCCCCAAACTATAAAATTCCAAGATGCACCATGCCAAAGCCCAGTTAAAAACCACACCACCAATATGTTTCGCAACCATTTAACAGTAGTTACCCTGTTGCCTCCCATTGGAATGTACACGTAATCTCTAAACCAGCCGCCCATAGACATATGCCATCTTCTCCAAAATTCTGTTAAACTTCGTGACATATATGGATAGTTAAAGTTCTCCGGGAACTTAAAGCCAAACATTTGCCCTAAACCAATGGCCATATCACTGTATCCAGAAAAGTCAAAATAAATTTGTAAAGTAAACGCAATGGCATAGAGCCAAAAAAATAAAACTGTTTGTTCAGATGAATCTCGAAAAATTGTACACAGTTGACCCATAGCATTTGCAATTAAAACTTTTTTGCCAAGTCCATATGTAAACCTTCGTATACCCAATGCTATCCCATCTAATCTAATTGTTCTGCTTCTAAGCTCTTCATCAACATCGGCATATCTAACAATGGGACCAGCTACTAATTGTGGAAAAAGGGATACAAAAGTAGCAAATGTAGCAATGTTACGGCTACACTTTACCTTTCTTCTATATACATCAATCGTATAGCTCATGGTTTGAAATGTAAAAAAGCTTATGCCAATTGGTAAAGATACATTTGTTAATGGAATATGCGTTCCTAAAACAGAATTTAAGTTGATTATTATAAAGTCGGAATATTTAAAAAAGCCAAGCAATGCAATATCTATTGTCAGCGCAGATGTGAGAGCAATCTTCGCTACTTTCGTTCCACTTCTGCATTCAATAAGCAAACCATGCAAAAATGCTGAGAGTGATGAGATGAGGAGTAGCAAGGTGTACTTTGGTTCTCCAAAAAAGTAAACCACTAAACTGGAGATTAGTAGTACAAAATTTTTGAGCCTTATTGGCACCGCATAATAAATAAGTAGAACGATGGGCAAGAAGGCGTACAAAAACGTAATGCTTGAAAATAACATTATTTAAGAGCTAAAAAATTAGCAGCCACTGCATCTGCTATCTCCGTTGATGACATTACTAATAATATTAAGTTGCCGTTGCTCTCTACAACAACTTTTTTAGCAGAGACACAAATCCATTTAAGGGGGTTTGCATTTGCTTTTATTTCGTCCGCCACTTTACTAACGTCAGTTCCCTCCGGAACTCTTAGCAAAACGATAGAGTGTGCTTGTGTACTCATCATTGCATCATAAGACAAGGCAGTTGCGCCAGCAATCGGGTCAATAAATAAATATGCTTTAAAATTCTCATCAGTAAGGTCTGTTGCAATGCTTTTCGGTATCTCTACCTCTTTCGTTATCGTCGTTACTATATCCGAAAGACTTGTGCTACTGATTGAAGTTGCAGTGGTGGTAGGCTCTGTAACAGTTGTACTTGGTGAGTTCCTAGTGCAGCCAGTATTGGTAATGAAGATTGCTAGTAAAAGCAAATAAGTTATCATTTTTTTCAGTTTAATCGCTCCATTCTATTTATATTTGCTGGACGTATCTCTAGTAAGTATGTTCCATAAACTAATAAATATTCGTCTTTTGTTGAAGAAAATTCAAAGTCGCTCCACCTTTTGAACGATACTACCTGGCCAATTTTATACTCTTCCATTACATACCTCGCTTTTGTTTTCGTTCATATTGATTTTTCACTTTTCTTTTATAGGAAACAATAAATCGAGCTGTAAATGACTCATTTCAGAGTTATGCTTCTGAACAAAATTGTAGAAATTTAGTGTTTCTTCAAATCCTTGCCCAAAGACTGTTTCAGACGATGCCCATCGAGGAGAACCCCAATCGTTATCATACTTATCACTTGCATTAACCCATTCTTTAAGCCACCGCCAGTCCGAAAAATCCCACGTTCGAAGTACATGAGCGGCATATAATCCACCGGTGAAATCTCGTTTCACGAGGGGTGACGGTATTTCCATATCGTCGGGAACAGATACCCATACTTCATAAACGTGAGAGTTTTCACCAATTCCTACTACTCCCCCAGAACAGTCAAAACCAAAACTTCAAGCATCAGGTTTTATTTTTAATAGACCGCTCTCGTTTGTAAATTTACTTATCATATCTAATGCTTTACCTTCACAGCCCTCGCCCGAAGCGTAAGCAGCGGCTATAGTCATAGGTGGCAAATAGACAATGCGGACATCTTTGTTCTCCAATTTGTTTAAATTTTCACTTGCTTTGTTTAATTCTTCCATTGACAAATTCTCCTTCGTTTCTTTAATTTGGTTATCAGAAAAAGAAAGAGCGTTTACAACAGAAAACAGTACTTCGTCACCGAGTAGTTTCAAATTCACATCGGCTTTTTCATTTATTTCCTCCGCAAAACGTGTCAATATGGATTTAACGGTAGACAGTGCTGTGATTTCATTATCAAGCTGGTTTATATTTTGTCTGAAAATCTCAACAATTTGAACTGCATCGGAATTATTAAGTATACTTATTATTTGCTTCACAGGGACACGTAATTTACGTAAGATTATTATTTGCCGTAAACGAATTACGGCATTTTCATCATAAACTCGATATGCATAATCATCTTTCCGTAGGCTTTCTATTAACCCCACTTGCTCATAATAACGCAACATTCTTGCAGAAATTCCGTAATCCTTAGACACTTGACCGATTGTTTGAAGTTCCATGTTATACCTCTTTTCTTTTCCCTATGTTTAAGTATAAAGTACGACACGGTGTCAGAGTCAAGGTGCTTTATAAAACTTTTATACTTTCATCCTATCTCAGCTAATAATTTTTCTCAGCATAAAACAAAATACATGATTTATCAAATCTTGTCGAAAACGTGCGCCTATGAATGTGTTAAGCTATTCATAAAAATTAGCGAAATAAAACAACGTAGCTATTCTACATAACTACATTGTTTTGGTAAAATAGGGACGTTATTAGGAAATGCTTATTTTGAACGTCACCTAGGAAAACTTCTAAACACAACATGATTGTCATCAGGGTCGGAAAACATCATGTTTTTTGCACCCCAAGGTCTTATAGTCGGAGGGTCAATGATTTTCACTCCCAGTACTTTCAGCCTTTCAAATTCAATATCAACATCATCAACTGTAAATGCAATGCAAATGTTATGATGGTTAGTTTTTCGCTCTATTCCATCACTATAAATAGTTAACATAGTTTCTTGTGATATAATAAATTGATGAACACTATCGTTACTACCATTATCAATATCAAATAAAGTTTTGTAAAAATTCGAGAGTTGGATAACATCATCCGTTAACAAGCACACTTCACCAATCTTCATTACAAACACCTCTGCTAATATAAAATTTCTACTGCACATCTATGAATAAACTATAGCACTGGAAATATTTTATATCAACAGTAATCAATAATGTAAAAAAACTGAACACTTTGTCCAATTTTACCATTGAAATGGCTATAGGTATTTAGAGTAACATTTTGTCCACATATCCCAACCGACCCCCCAGCGCGACAACATCTAACCAGCGGCAATGAGTAAGCTTGCATGTATATGCCTTAGTACGTGTAGGCATTATTCGATAAAAACCGCTTAAATATGATAAGGAATCGAAATGAAATAAGTCGAAAAACCGAATAAAAGCAAACTCAAAAAAACTTGTCGCACTATGACACAATTATTACTTTATAATAAATGTATTGAAACTTTTCACATGAGGGATAAGAATAAAGATATTAGAAGTTTTTTCAATTTAAACATTGCGATTTGTACATAAAGCGACTATACTAATATTATAAATTCTTGTGATTATTAAGTGTATATAAGGCAGAGATAAAAAATAAAGTTATTTTAAATCGGAGAGAATAGTTAATGAAACTCGATAAAATCAAAAATCTATTTGACTTAAATTATGCTGTGGTTTATAAATCCGATTATGAGCATCTTAAATATTCTCCAATTATAGAAAAAAACAAGTCTATGCCATTACAATATAGCTATCATATATTAGATGATGAATTAGCACGAGCACTTGTCGCATTTAATTATATTCTTCATCTGCCAAGATCAGGTTTTGATGTCTGTGATTTAGCTCCAAAAATGATAAACCAAAGCATTGACACGCCTCATCATATTATTCCAATCCCATCAAACTGTTGTGATGATTTTATTAAGCAAAATTCAAAATCAATCTCACTAATAATATATGATGACACCTGTGATACTGTTGCTAAGAATTTAGAAGACAAATTAAAACCTTTTCTTGGGTGTGTTCTGTTCAGCGAATTGAGCAATTTGTTGTTAAAAGATCATTGGAATCGTATTGGAGATAAAGTTAAAAATGAAACAGATAATTTATTATTACCGTGCGAATACTTAGAACTTCAAGATATCGATAATATTCATAAGCTATCAGCGCTATTTTATAGCAACCAATTTAATTACTTAGAAATATTTTCAAAAATCTTAGGTGAAAATTCAAATTTTGAGCATTATGTTAATTACTTTTTTCATCTTCATGCTTACAAAGAGTTTTTGGATGGGGTAGAAGAAATAGAAGATTTAAAAAATTGTTCCCGTGAAGATTTGTTATCAAAAAGAGAAACAGTGCAATCTCCACTTGTAATATCAATGACTGGAATTTCTTCAGGACAATTAAAATTTACAAAATCAGATGATAACTTGCCGATTGACCAGTATCATGCTATTAAAATAATGGCCACACATCGAGCAATAGCCATTAGTGGTATAGTATTGGAGATCAATAAATCGTTAAAAAATTTATTTGTTTTACTAGATCACTTGGAAAATCATTGTACAGCAAAGCATGACAATAAATACATATGGAAAACACTAGAGGACATGGGCGAATATATATGTGAGAATCTAGGCAATGATAAAATGATGGCCATGGTAAGGTCGTCATATATTGAAGTTTTCTCTGATTTTCCTATTGGATTGGCAGTTATGCCAGGAGCAACCTCTCCACTGTGTTGTTTTAAACAGATATCATACAGACCCTTGACACCTATTTCACGTTCATTAGCAATAGAATTTAGCATTAAAAATCAGTTATATATTGGAAAAGGTTCAAAAATAAAATTAATAATAGCTGAATGTCTTGAAAAGTGTGATAAGATAAGACCAAATTCAGATGTTGCCATGTCAAGTATACAATCATTACAAGAAGATTATGAAAATCTTTCAATAGTTTATAAAGAAATTTCATCAGTAGATGATTTCAAGCATTTTCTAAAAGATAATGAAGATGCACAATTTCTTTTGATTTCTACACATGGTTCATATGATCGTGCCAATAATTTCACTGGATTAGTCATGGGTAAGCACTTGTGGCTGCCAACAGAAGATGATCTCCGTGTCCCACCAATAGTTCTTTTAAGTGCTTGTAGCACTAGCTCGAGAGGAATAGGTGCTGTTACGGTTAGTGATCTATTTTTAAGATTAGGAGCTCGTGTAATTTTGGGTACATTAATTCCGGTAAATGTTAACCGAAATGCTTTTTTGGTAAGTCGATTTTTGGTTAACATTTTTGAAGCAGGGAAAGGAAATATGCCATTTAAAAATTTATCTGAAGTTTGGACACATGTAGTTGCAGGCAATGCACTGTTTGAAATTTTGGCATCGTCGCCAAAGTTGACAGATTGGGCAAATAAACCTAATAAAAAGGGTATAGTGCCAATAGAAGACTTTATGAAGAACAGATCTGCAAATAGCATAAGAGCTATACATGTGTACGAAGATACTATAGCTATATTACGTGAAATGGCTCAAAAAGATGACAAGCAAGATCTCTTTGATAGTGTTATCAATTCAACGGGGGTTTTCCCAGAGTCAATTTTTTACCAAATGATTGGTTACCCTGAGCAAATTCTCCTACAGAATGAAGCATTTGAACAAAATATACAGCGAGGCTTATTGTGATTAAATACAACGGCTAGATTTTTTGTTTTATGTGCATCTTATTCAATAATTGGAGCCATCACTATACTTGTACTAAAATTAAACTAGGTCAATTATATAGATGTTAATTAATGCTGTTCTGATAAATAATCAGGGCAGCGTTTTTAATCTAAACATTATTTCGAAAATTTTTAGTCTGTGCTTGACATACGGGTGTCGCAGGTCATGGAAGCAAATTCCGACAAAATCTTATCAAATACGATAAGGAACTATAGGCAAATAAATTGATATAAGCAAGAATAACTCTAAACCATGAATAATATGCACCTAGTTACTACTTTATAACTAATCATGTTGAAATGGGCTTTTAAACGTGGTATTATTATGGACATTAAGCTATTCTACCATCTGGCAAACAAATTTTGTATGTAAAACAATTGTTATGCGCGACATAGACTTGTTTTAACGCCAGATAAACCATGATCAAATATCGTATACGAATTATTGCAATTGTTAATGAGTTAAAGACATGTCAATAATGGCATAGTAGTTGCAGTGAAAAGGAGTTTGAATTTATGGGAGCAAAGCAGACAATGGCACCTCAAAAGAACCTAAAAGCTTTTTTATCTGGAACGAATATCCAAGATAAATATTTTATTGGAAATGCCAGCATTAGAAGCATGAGTATTGACTTACAAGTCGATTGTATAATTAAAAATGGAAAAGTAATTCGCAAGAAGAAAATCTCAATAAAGCCTCAGGAAATGTTTATAGTAGTTCTAAAAGGAAATGTCAGGTTACCAGCTAATTGTTATGGAGTTTCATATCCAAAAACAACACTCTGTCAACAGGGGGTTCATATTTTAAACTCAGGTTTGATAGACCCAGAATATGATGGGTATCTGTCAACTGTAGCAATAAATTTTAGCAGTACATCTATTGAGCTCAGGCAAGAAGACGTATGTATGCGTTTGATGATTTTCGAGAACACTGAAAACTATAATGGTACTTCTAGTTTCAAAATTGATTATGATGAATATATTAACAAAAGGATCGAAGAATCAAAAGAATACCCCGATACTTTTTTGGATGTTCCAAGACAAGTGAAAGACTTATCTAGCAAGATGGCAAATTCAATTAGTAGCAGTATTACAAATAAAATGGTATATATACTTACTATTGCGACAGTTCTATTCGCAGTATTTTCTTTTTGGATTGGAAGTGCTAAAATTTCTAGTTTACAAGATGCATTTTTTACAAAGTCTCAAGAGACATTTCAGACAGGTACGGTTAATGCTGAAAATGAACTTTTAGATTTAGTAAAAAAATACGATGAACTCTCAGAACAACTAAATATCTTACAAGAACAATTGAACGCGCACGCAACAACAGGAGGAAATAGCAATGAGTAATAATGTATTTAACTCTGCAGATGAGGTTTTAATTGCGGGTCTTCTTGAGATTTGCAATAGAGGTAAGGCTATATCTCCTCGAGGTCTTGCGACGAAAGAAATTGAAAGTTATGACTTCACACTTTTAAACCCAAGAGCTAGATTAATTAACATAAAGGCAAGAAAGTGGGATTTTGCATATGCTATAGGAGAACTCTGCTGGCATTTACGTGCCTCCGATAGACTAGATGAAATAACATATTATTCAAAGGCATGGAGAAATTTTTCGGATAATAACAAAACTATACCTGCGAGTTGTTATGGTAAAAAAATTTTTGCGCATAGTGATAGCCGATGGAAAAAAATCTGTAGGTTATTAAAATATGATCCAGATACTCGTAGAGCTGAAATTCGTTTTGGTGATGATGATGATTTATTAGGAGCTGATGTGTCATGTGTGACTTCAATCCATTTTATGATTCGCGACAATAAATTAAATTGCATAACTCATATGCGGAGTAATGACATAATATTAGGACTATGCTATGATCTTTTTTTCATAACTTTTTTACAAGAGATGTTAGCTGTTGAATTGGGAGTTGAGCTTGGAGTCTATCGACATATTGCTGATTCCTTTCATTTTTACGAAAGACATAGTGAACTTGCAAAAAATATCCTTGATGAGGGAATCACTGATAAAGCCAGTAGTATGGAAGTACTCACGGATTTAGATTCATTAAATTCATTTCTTGAGGTTGAGGAAATAATTCGAATGAGTAGTATTCTCTCTTCGGATAAGTTAAACGCACTTCCAAAATATTGGAGAGACTTAACAACACCACTACAAGTGAAGCAACAAAAAATAAGGAGTGCAAACAATACTATATAAGCATCTGATATAAGTTTGGCTAAATAAATAAAATGCTACCTTGATTCTACATTAGGGTAGCATTTTAATGAGCAGATTCAAAATTTTTAGCGTGTGATTAACATACGGGTGTCGCAGATAATGCAACATAATTCGACAAAGCAATGATACAATTGATAAAAACAAGTTTATGAAAAACAAAAACGACTTAGCGATTTATCATAAGTCGTGTTTATTTTTATAATTAATTCCCCAATTTTGCATTTCTTGTATTATATAATTCAATTCTATTCCAATATCTGTTATAGAATATTATACAATTGTTGGTACTTATTAAAAAACAAATCTTTTAATTTGTACATTAACTTACA
>JAVBJQ010000029.1:0-43327 GCA_031546905.1 Eubacteriales bacterium
CAAAACCAAATGATGGATTAGCAGCAAAAACATACAACGCTGTAATACATGTAGCAGGTTCTAATGGTGTAAGCCAAGATGTACCAGTTACATTTAAAGTAACAGCAGCCCCAACCTATGGAATTGAAACAATAGCAGCACCAACATTTGCAGATCAATTAACAGGATATGCGCCAGTAACTCCTGAAAGTGTAACAATAACCAAAACAGGAACAGGAGATATAACCGGTCTTGCAGTAACAGTAACCGGAGCAGATGCAACAAGTTTCACCGTTACACAACCCGTTGCAACTACATTAAATGGAACAACAACATCAACCACATTTACAGTAAAACCAAATGATGGATTAGTAGCAAAGATATATAATGCTGTAGTACATGTAGCAGGTTCTAATGGCGTAAGCCAAGATGTACCAGTTACATTTAAAGTAACAGCAGTCCCAACCTATGGAATTGAAACAATAACAGCACCGGTATTTGCAGACCAGTTAACAGGATATGCACCAGTAACTGCTGAAAGTGTAACAATAACAAAAGCAGGAACAGGAGATATAACCGGGCTTGCAGTAACAGTAACCGGGGCAGATGCAACAAGTTTCACCGTTACACAACCAGTTGCAAACACATTAAATGGAACAACAACATCAACCACATTTACAGTAAAACCAAATGATGGGTTAGCAGCAAAAACATACAACGCTATAATACATCTAGCAGGTTCTAACGGTGTAAGCCAAGATGTACCAGTTACATTTAAAGTAACAGCAGTAACACCAGTTACTATTCCCGTAACAGGTGTTAGGCTTAATCAATCGACCGCAGCATTAACCGTTGGGGAATCAATAACTTTAATAGCAACTGTACTTCCGGAAGATGCTACATATCAAAATGTTAGCTGGAGTTCTTCAGACACCGTAATTGCTTCTGTGTACTCAACAGGTACAGTAACTGCAAATGCAGCAGGTACTGCTACCATAACAGTGAAGACAGCAGACGGTGGATTCAAGGCAGAGTGCTTAATCACAGTAAACCCTGCACCAGTAACAAAGTATGTAGTAACATTTAATCCAAATAGTGGTACAGCAGTTGCAAGTCAAGAAGTTGTGGCAGGGGAAAAAGCGACCGTTCCAACAGAGCCAACAAGAAGTGGATATATATTTGTAGGCTGGTACGCAGATGCTAACCTAACAAACGCATTTGATTTTGCTAATACAAAAATAAATACAGCAATTATGATTTATGCAAAATGGACTCAAATAACGTATATAGTAACATTTAACACAAATGGTGGTGGGACAGTTGCAAGTCAAATCGTGTTGTCAGGGGAAAAAGCAACAATTCCAACAGACCCAACATGGTCAGGATATACATTTGGTGGTTGGTATGCAGATGCTAACTTGACAAAAGCATTTGATTTTGTGGCGACAGCAATAAATGCACCTACGACTGTTTATGCTAAATGGGCCATTGTTTCTACAGGTGGCGGTGGTGGATCCGGTGACCGTGGCGGGAGCAGTGGTGTAGTAACGCCCCCAACAACGCCAGTGCCAACACCTACAACTACACCAGCAACACCAGAAGTAACAGTTCCATCTACAGTCAACACAGGAAAAAAACCTGAAATTGCAGTAGCAGTAGCTACAACAAATGAAAAAGTGACAGAAGGCTCAAATGTAATTATTAATACTACGCCAAACATAGCTGAAATCAATAAAGCACTTGATAATGGGGCTACCAAAGTAGTTTTGAGCGTTGGGCAAATGGATACAGCAAATGTAGTTTCAGCAAATTTAACTGCTCAAACAATTGAAAAATTGGGTCATGCAGGAACTACACTTGAAGTAAACACTCCAATTGGTGTGTATCAAATTAACTGCAGTAGTATTAACTTAGCTACAGTAGTTGATAATATTGGAAAAGATATTCCTTTAGAAAATATTAGTGTTAAAATAGAAGTAGGAGCTTCTTCAACTCAAATGCAACAAGTAGTGAACACTTCTATCAGCAATAACAATCTTAAGATGTTATCACAACCGATAGACTTTAAAATATCATTTTCGAATAATAATAAACAAGTTAACCTAACTAACTTTACTTCTTTTGTACAAAGGCTTATTCCGATTCCTCAAGGAACTGATGCTAGCAAAGTTACTACAGTTGTTGTAATTGAACAAGATGGAACTGTTAGACAAGTGCCAACGAAGATTATTACAACAAATGGCATAAGTTATGCTAATGTAAGTAGTGTAACAAATAGCACATATGTGCTAATTAATAACACAAAAACATTTAGTGATATGAATAACCATTGGGCAAAAAATAATGCACAAGAGTTAGGTTCAAGACTCATTATTAAGGGCACAGAAACGGGAGCATTTGCACCAGATAAGGCTGCTACTCGCGCTGAATTTGTTTCAATGGTATCAAGAGCAGTCGGATTAAAAGCTAGTGATACAAAACAAGTATTTAAAGATGTATCCAGTGACAAATGGTATTATGGAGATGTAAATGCTGCATATCAATATGGTTTAATCACAGGTGATGAAAAAGGTAACTTTAATGCAAATAAGACAATATCAAGACAAGAGTCAATGCTAATTGTTAGTAGATTATTAAAGCTTACCGATATAGATACATCAATCTCTGATGACGATATAGCGCAAGCTGTTTCTAAGTTTAAAGATGGCAATAAAGTTTCTAATTGGGCAAAACAAGGCATAGCAATATGTGTAAAATTTGAATTGGCTAACGGAGATAACAACGGTAATATTTCTGCAACACAAAATATTACAAGAGCACAAATTGCTACTTTAATTTATAACACACTTAAAAATATAAATTTAATTTAGTGAACAAAAAAAATCACCTTGTTAGAGTTTCTGACGAGGTGATTTTTTCTATATGGATTACTGAGGTTTAACAAAGGAGTAAGAACTTTTTGGAGATTTCCCATTGAACCATTGGTCCAAATTAAAAAAATTTTTCCCGTATTAAAAGTTAGAGCACTATAAGCTAATAATCTAAGTAATATATTTATTCATAGGAATATTTTGACTATTGACAAAATTAAAAATAAGATTTATACTCACTTTAATACCCCACTGAGGTATATGTATAAACAAGATAAATCCTTGGAGGAATGCTTATGATAGCAAACCATGAAAAAGTAACCAGACAATTAAAAACTGCAAGGGGTCAGCTTGATGGTCTTCTTAAAATGGTTGAGGATAATCGGTATTGTATCGACATCTCCAATCAGCTTTTAGCCACACAAGCTATTTTACGAAATATTAACAAAGAGATACTTCATGTTCATTTGGAGTGTTGTGTGGAAGAAGCTTTTGAAAAAGGAAATGGGCATGAAAAAATTGATGAAATTATATCAATTATAAATAAACTTTCAAAATAGTAGGGCATACGGAGTATACTACATCTTATGCTTGATAGCGATAAGGGAGCTTTTATAAACCAGACTAATCCATGGAGAACTTGTAAAGTCATGTATAGCGCAGTCACTCCATGAGGATTCTTTGATTCAAAAGGTTAAGGAGTTACTTTATATAAATAATAATTGTCAAAAAAATTTTTCTTTTATATATACCCTAGCAGTGTATCGTATCATATGAAATGTAAGTGTATGACAGCTATCCGCTATTTGTCTACAGAAGTGAGGAGGAAAATAAAAATGCAAAAAGAAAATATTCAAATCGTAGGGATGACCTGTAGTGCTTGTGCTAAAACCGTTGAGCGTGTTACAAAAAAACTGGATGGAGTAATGAGCGCTGCTGTAAATTTCTCTACAGAAAAACTTACCATTGAGTTTGATGAACAGAAAGCATCGTTACAAGGCATTCAGGAAGCAGTTGCAAAAGCAGGCTATGAGGCACTGATACAATCGAAAGAAAAAGAAATTACCATGCCAATTCAGGGGATGACTTGTGCGGCGTGTTCTAGCAGGATTGAAAAAGTGGTTGGTAAGATGAACGGGGTAAACTCAGTTACCGTTAATTTTGCTACAGAAAAGGCAAACGTAAAATACAACCCAGATGTTGTAAGAATTTCAGAAATAAAACAAACTATTGCCAAAGCAGGGTATAAAGCATTGGAGATAGAATCAAGAGAAGCAGTTGATGAAGATAAAATAAGAAAGCAAAAAGAAATAAAAACTTTTTGGATAAAATTTATCGTGTCCGCAGTGTTCGCTATTCCCCTTTTATATATTGCCATGGCGCCAATGATTCCTTGGTTGGGATGGCCTATTCCTAACTTTTTAGCACCAATGCAGTACCCTTTAACCTATGCCATTTTTGAAATTTTATTAGTAGTTCCAATTTTAATTGCTGGAAATAGATTTTATTCCGTAGGATTTAAGGCAATTGTAATGAGAAGTCCTAATATGGATTCACTCATAGCAATGGGAACATCAGCAGCGGTTTTATATAGTTTATATTCCACCTATAGAATTACTACCGGTGATTTTAAAGCAGTTGAGTCTCTCTATTTTGAAACAGCAGGCGTTATTATTACTTTAATTCTTTTGGGAAAATACCTTGAATCTGTATCAAAAGGAAAAACATCAGAAGCAATTAAAAAGCTAATGGGATTAGCCCCAAAAACTGCTATCGTGATTCAAGATGGAAAAGAAATTGAAATGCCAATTGAAGAAGTTGAAGTTTCAGATATTATTTTAGTAAAGCCAGGGGATAAAATTCCCGTAGATGGTATCGTAGAAGATGGTTTAACTTCCATCGATGAATCTATGTTGACTGGAGAAAGTATGCCAGTTGAAAAAAAAGCGGGGGATAAGGTCTATGCAGCAAGTATTAATAAAAATGGCTTAATTAAATTTAAAGCTACAAAAATTGGAAGCGATACTGCATTAGCCCAAATTATAAAATTAGTGGAAGATGCCCAAGGCTCTAAAGCTCCTATTGCACAAATGGCAGACATTGTATCTGGATACTTTGTTCCCATTGTGTTTGCGATTGCCACATTGGCTGGGTTGGCTTGGCTCATTAGTGGACAGTCAGTGGTGTTTTCACTTACCATCTTTATTGCAATTCTAGTAATTGCTTGTCCTTGTGCACTTGGGCTTGCCACACCAACAGCCATTATGGTTGGAACAGGAAAAGGCGCTGAGTATGGTATATTAATCAAAGGTGGGGAAGCACTAGAAACTACCCACAAGATTAATACAATCGTATTTGACAAAACAGGTACAATCACAGAAGGAAAACCAGAAATAACAGATATTTTAAAAGTAGGTAGTATGTCAGATCAGAGACTTTTACAACTTGCTGCTTCCGCAGAAAAAGGTTCTGAACATCCATTAGGAGAAGCTATTGTAAAAGGTGCAGAAAAACAAGGGCTAGATTTTTTAAAAGTGGACCGTTTTTCAGCCATACCAGGCCATGGCATAGAAGTAGAAATTGAAGGCATCAAAATGTTGCTTGGCAACAGAAAATTGATGATAGACAGAAATATTTCTTTAAGTGAGCTTGAAAATGAATCAGACAGGCTTGCATCAGAAGGTAAAACACCAATGTATATTACTTGTGATAATAAACTAGCAGGAATTATTGCAGTTGCCGATGTAGTGAAGGAAAGCAGTGCAAAAGCCATTAAAAAACTTCAATCCATGGGAATAGAAGTAGCAATGATCACTGGTGACAATAAGCGAACAGCAGAAGCTATTGCAAAACAGGTAGGTATAACTCGTGTGCTAGCGGAAGTATTGCCACAAGATAAATCCAATGAGGTGAAGAAGTTACAGGCAGAAGGCAAAAAAGTTTCAATGGTAGGGGATGGTATCAATGATGCGCCAGCACTTGCACAAGCAGACATTGGAATTGCCATTGGTTCTGGTACCGATGTAGCAATGGAATCAGCAGACATCGTACTCATGAGAAGTGACTTGATGGATGTACCAACTGCTATTCAGTTGAGTAAAAGTACGATTAGAAATATAAAACAAAATCTTTTTTGGGCTTTTGGATACAACGTCCTTGGCATACCAGTTGCAGCCGGTTTATTACACTTATTTGGTGGCCCCACATTAAATCCAATATTTGCAGCGGCAGCCATGTCCTTAAGCTCTGTATCGGTTTTAACAAATGCACTAAGGCTTAAAGGTTTTAAACCTTACAAATAATATTAAATAAAGGGGAATGAATGGTTATGAAAATGAAAAGCAAAGTTTTGGCAACTGCACTTTCCTTGGTAATGGTCTTTGCACTTGGCGCTTGTAAACAGGTGGATGTGATAGGTCAGGTAGCAACCACATCATTTGAGGCACTACTAAAGGCGGTTCCTGACAAAGTCAGTGCTGATGAGATGAATGGTGGTTGGTCTTTAAGTGCACCAGATGATAGCGCAAGATTTATATGGAGCAAAGATTGGAGTAAAAGCCCTACACATGATGTTATGCTTGAGTTTAGTGCAAAGCCATTTGTAGATGCAGGGTTGGATATTAGCAAGCTTCCAGCAGGCATTGCTTTTCATGATATGATAATGGTTGGAACAAAGCTTGGCCAGGATGAACTAACATATAGTGGTGAAGCAACTCCTTTGGAATCTTTTAATCAAATTGTGAAACTAAAAAGAGAAAGTATTGGGTATCATGAAGATTTAGATCATTATGGTATTGACTTAGCAGATGGAAATAAATTTGAATGGGCAAAAGACATGGCAAAAAACGATAAAGATATGGTTTTTGTTGTTGATCCTAAGCAGTTTATTGATGCTGGTGTTGACCCAGCAAAAGTGGAAGGTTGGGTTTTTGGGAAAGTGAAAGTAAAAGATGATAAAGGAAAAACGGTAGAAGTAGATAAGTTTTTGAAGCCGTTTAATATACAATAGATTTTGGAGAAAATGATATGGAAAATATAGAAAATGATAGTTGCAGTGTAGGCTGTTCTGATACACATAGTTCAAAAAATACGGTAAGAAAGCCAAAATTAAAAAGTTCTTTAGTGGCTAGGCTTAATCGAGTAGAAGGTCAAATACGTGGTATTAAGGGGATGATTGAAAAAGATGTATATTGTGATGATATACTCAATCAAATTTCTGCAGCATCGTCTGCTTTGGATGCCATAAGCAAACTTGTACTAGAAAACCATATACGAAGTTGCTTCGTAGAAAAAATAAAAGCTGGTGACGATGAAATTGTGGATGAACTAATCGTCACCATTGGAAAAATACTATAACCAATAAAAGGTTTAAACCAGACAAAACGTTTGGTTCAAATAAATATTAAAATATTAGGAGGAAAAAATAATGGAAACAACAGTTTTAAATGTAGAAGGTATGTCATGTGGTCATTGTGTGAAAAGTGTTACGAATGCAGTTAGTGCATTAGACGGTGTTGAAAGCGTTGATGTTAGTTTGGAAGCAAAAACAGTAACCGTAGTACACAACGATTCAATTGCAGTAGACAAAATTAAAAAAGAAATTGAAGAAACAGGATATGATGTAGTTTAAGCCGATTATTATAGAACCCCCACTTTAAATCCAATGGATTTTAAAGCGGGGGTTCTCTTTTTTAGGGTATTTTTTCGTTTAGGATAGATCGGCATATTTAAAAGTATATTGGTCTTCATCCAAGGCACTTAATAAATGGGACAATCTCATTTCCAATATATAATCATTATGTAGTTGTGCAAAATTCAATTTGTCTGTAATAAAGTTTCGAATAAATTTTTCATCTATTTTTCCTGTTAAGGCATAGATGGAGTTCCAAACTACTTCTGATTCAGCGTCAGAAGTATCCAAAATTTTAAACGCTAAGTTTAGGATATCTGCCACATGGTCATTTGTAAGTTTGGTCATGGTGCGTATTAACGGAAGTAGGTCGGTTACATTTTTTTGTACAATTGCTTGTTCAAATTCATTTAGTGTTCCTTTACTCCATTTTTTTTCATTAGAGGCATTTATTTTAGTAACCAATTCAATGGTTTTTGAGTTTGTAATATCATTTCCCATGAAATCAAAGTTTTCCCAATCTTCAGAAAATAGTCGTATAAATTTACTCCTATCATCTATTTTTTCTGCAATTTTTAGAAAAGTATCTACATCAAATAATTTAGTAGTAATAAGTTGAAAAGCATCAAAAACAGAAACAACATTTTCTTGAGTAGAAAAATAGGTACTATCTAAGGTTATAACTTTTTCATTAATTTTATGAATAAGTTGCTTTATTTCAGGTGTTGATAACTGGTGGGGTGAATATAACTTACGGATATCAACTTCCACTTCTAATATGGTGCTAAAATCTTGTTGTTGTTTAAAAAATATACTTTTATGTTCACCATGAACACTGGCTATTAATGTATCTTGACCTAATACTTTTACAAGATTTTTAATTTGTGTGCCATACACTTTTTTGTTGTAATAGAATATGGTAGTTTTAACATTCTCATTTTTTATTAAATCACGTAGCACATCTTTATCTGTAATATCAAGAGAGTGACCAAAAATAAACAGCTCATGACGTTGTGTTACATCACTTTGGATAGTATCTAACCAGTCTTTATATTTACAGCCAGTTTCTTTATGAACCCGTTGATAAAACTTTTTAAAGGGAATAAATAATGTTTCTTTATTTTTTGACTCATCATCTAAATACTCGTCAATGCCTAAAACAATATTGTTTGTTTCAATGGTATTAGAGAGGTTTGATTTGCCATGTATAAAGTCGTATGACGTATCGTCATAAGCACGGTGGGCATACATTTTTTGATATGTATTGGTGTAGTTAAAGCTTAACACCTTATCAAACTTAATATTTTTAATGTCAGGAGAAAGTTGCGTAATTGCCATTTGTCCCACACAATCTTCCAAATATATTTCTAAACAGCGGATAATACCCTTTAAATCATTTTCAAGCCTCTCAGCTAAGGCATCAAAGTCTTTCTCTGTTATTCCAAATGAAAATAGATGAATATTTTTATATCTGATTAACTGAATGATTTCTTTTACAATTGGTTGCTCTTTCTCCGTCATATCTTCAATTTTTTTATTATCAAGTAAAACAATCCTTCGATAGTTATCTAACGTATGAATGACTTTGGCAATTTCTGATTCAAAATCGATCCAGCCATCAATTAAGTAAGTCTCAGCCTTTTTAAAATATTCAAACCAGACATTATAGGACAAAAGGCTGGCTAATTCTTGAAGAATACTATCTTTTGATTGGGCTACTAAAGTAGAACAGCCTGTAGCATAAATATCCAGATTACTTTCTTGAGCTTCTAATTTGATTTTTGAAATAATACTATTAACGTAACTGATTACGTTATCATAAATAGATGAATGATGTAATGTATCATTTTCAAAGGTCAGAAGATTACCTTGATATTGTGACAAGTCCTTTATTAAATTTAAGAAATCTAAAAAATCGTTATACTTGGTTGGCAGTTCGTGTGCCAAATCAAAGCCGTTGCCTAGCACTAATATATTCATTCTATTTCCGCTCCTTTGTTTTTGATGAACCCACAAATGTTATGTTAATAATAGACTTGTTGGACAACTGTTAGCTTTGCAGTTTTTTTTGGGTGTCGAACAAGTCTATTAAAAGTAAAAAGTTGTAGTGTTAATAGTTGATACAGATAAAAATTAATTTTTACCTGCTAGTCATTGAGATTTTTATAAGTTTCCAAAAAGCTATGTTTTTCTCCGCCTTTTCGATAACCAACGATAGCATCTAAGTGAACATTTTCAACGCTTCTAAAAATATTATTTTCGATATTAGGGTGGGTTTGTCTAAATTTTTTAATTAGCGTTTTCATTTCTTTTCGTTTTGTTCCGCCACCATCATCAATGACACAGTTTTCCGTGAATCGACACGCACAATTAATAAATTTTAATTCGTTATGATTTCTCCATGCGATGATGCTTTCTTCTTTAATTAAATACATAGGACGTATTAAATCAATGCCTTCGAAATTATCGCTGTGAAGTTTAGGCATCATGGTTTTAATTTCCCCACCATAAAGCATACTAAGAAGAATTGTCTCAATGACATCATCAAAATGATGCCCTAAAGCAATTTTATTACAGCCAAGCTCTTTGGCTTTATGATATAAATACCCTCTCCGCATACGAGCGCATAAATAACATGGGGAACCACCGTCCACATTTGCAACTGCATCAAATATTTGAGACTCAAAGATAGTGATAGGAATGTTTAATAAAGCAGCATTTTCCACAATAGCTTCACGGTTCATCTCGTTATACCCTGGGTCCATGACAATAAATTCTACCTCACAGTGTACCTTGCCATGTTTTGCAAGCTCTTGCATACACTTTGCCATGAGCATGGAGTCTTTGCCTCCCGACATACAAACTGCTATTTTATCCCCTTCTTGAATAAGGTCGTATTCCTTAATGGCTTTGGTAAACTTGCACCAAATTTCTTTTCGAAACTTTTTAATAATGCTATGTTCTATTTCTTTATATTTTTCCATGAGTATGTGATTGCTCCTTCATCAAATTGTGTAACAGGTTTTAAAACACTTTAAAAATTCATCTATTTCTGCTTCTGTAGTTAAATGGGACAAGCTAATGCGCAGTGTCGACATGGCTTTTTTCTTGTCTTTTGTCAGGTCATAAACTGCTCGTGACATGGTGTTAGTGGGGCAACAAGCCGATTTTGTAGAAACATAAATATCGCATTGATCTAGCTGATGAGCCAAAGTAGTTGATTTTGTGCCACCAACACTAATATTTAAAATAAAAGGAATAGCATTTACCGTACTATTGATAGAAATGCCCTGATAAGCCATTAGGGCTTCTTTTATTTTTTGATGAAGATGTCCAACATAAACAAAGTTTTTTTCAAGTCCAGCATATGCTTTTTCTAAGGCAAGGGCAGTGGAAGCAGCAAAAGCAGGAATCGGCGTTCCACTTCTAAAAATAGTGGTGCTTTTTCCACCATGAATTAAAGGCTCCAGTTTAATGTTTTCCTTTTTAACCAGTATACCAAATCCATTTAAACCGTAAAATTTATGGGGTGCAATACTGACTAAATCTATTTTGTCTAAAGTTACAGGTATTTTTCCCACCGCTTGGGTAGCATCCGTGTGAAAAATACAATTGGGGTAACCCTCCAAAACAGTTGCAATTTCCTCCATCTGCTGTTGTATTCCTATTTCACCATCCACATAAGGAATAGAAACAAGAATGGTATCATCCCGAAGCAATGTTTTTAAATGCGCCATATCCACTAAGCCGTTTTCTAAAATTTCAACCATGTCAAGTTCAAATCCTTGGGCAACAAGGGCTTGCAAAGGTGCTAACACAGAGGAATGTTCTAAATTAGTAGATATCAAATGTTTGCCTTTGTTTTTATATTTTGAAGCGACTCCTTTTACCGCAAGATTATTGGATTCAGATGCGCCGGAGGTGTATATAATTTCTGTTTCCTTCACCTGTAATAAGGTTGCTATTTTTTTGGTTGCTTGACTTACTATGTGGGACGCTTCCAGACCCAGCTTGTGAGAAGAATTTGGATTCCCTATATAGTCAGTGCTTATTTTATAAAATAAATCCAACACCTCTTTGTCCACAGGGCTGTTGGCGGCATAATCTAAATATATCATGGTTGTTGCTCCTATTCATTACAAAGTCACCCGCAACGGGTAGTTTTAATTATTTTAGCCATAAACGCCAATAAAGTCAATGTGTATCATATCATAGTATGGCGTGGCGTGGTAAAGGAAAGATGGCATAGGGTGCAAGGGGTGAAAGTTTTTTTTATCACTCCCAAATTGTGACAAAAGTTTAAGGAATATTTTATTATAATGGAGCATATGAGATTTTAATTTTACAAAGGAAAAACGGGGGAGAACGATGGAAAAAGTTTTGGGGAGCAAAAATGTCAGAAACACCATTTTGTTGTCAAGAAATGACGTGCTTACTTTTTTGTATAGCTTGTTTGGATTTTTTTTGGGACGAGCCATTATATTTGGCGTGTTAAATCCGTTTGCCATAGCATTTTTGGCATTATTTTGTTTTGAGGATTATAAATTTTATTTTATTTGTGTCAGTATTTTAATTGGCATTTTTACAGTAGCAGGAAAAGTGAGCATAGCCAAATATGTGGTTGCTATATTTTTTATGGCAATGGTAAATTTAATTCTTTCGAAAAAATATAAAAGAGCCAGTGTTGTTTATAAAGTAGCCGTGGGAGGCATTTGTATTTTTGTAGCTGGTCTTATAATGGCATTTTTCAATCATATGTCTTTATATTTTACGCTGTTGGCGGTACTTGAACTGATTTTAGTATGTTCCCTTGTTTTTATATTTCATAAGGGCATTGCCATGTTTAAAAAAAATGTTAAAAAAAGGATTTTTGGAAGTGAAGAACTGGTTAGCATTTGTATACTACTGGGAAGTATCGTAGCGGGGACTGGAGATATTTATTTCGGAACAATTTCATTTTCACTATGTTTAAGCACGATTTTAATTCTGTTTATGGGATATAAATGTGGAGCTACCATGGGAGCTTCAGCAGGTGTATTGTTGGGATTTGTGCTACTCCTTTCGGAAAATCAGCGGATAGAACTTATCGGCGTTTTGAGTATTGCTGGGCTGATGGGGGGCATCATGCGTGACGTAGGGAAAGTGGCCTCTGCAATTGGTTTTATTGCGGGAGGAACCATTGTATTGTTTTATTTCGACAAAAGCCTACTGTCCCTACAACTAATGTTTGCGGCACTTATTGGAGGCGGTATTTTTTTACTCATTCCTAAAAATGTGTTTATGGCGATTGCGACTCCTTTTGACAAAATGGCGTTAGTAGATGATGTATATGCCTCCAAAGTAAAAGAGTTAAGCAGTAGTAAATTGAAATCATTTGCCAACTCTTTTACAAAACTGTCAGAGACCTTTAGTGGTTTGTCAGAAAAAAAGACAGGATTAACTCAAAAAGATGTTTCCATGTTAATTGACGATGTTGCTTCAAAAGCGTGTAGCAACTGTAGTCTAAAACAATATTGCTGGGAGAAAAATTTTTATAATACATATCAAACGGTTTTTAGTATTTTGGCGGCATGTGAAAAAAAAGGAAAAATTGAATTAGAAGACATACCAAGTGATTTTAAAACCAAATGCGCCAATGTTATTAAATTTACAGAAGTAACAAACAAAATGTATGAAATATATAAAACAAATTTATTTTGGCATAACAGAATCGTAGAAAGTCGTGAGTTAGTATCGGAGCAACTGATGGGCGTAGCATCTATAATTGGAAACTTAGCAGAGGAACTGGATGTGGAGCTGGAATTTAAGGAGGAGATAGAGGAAGCTATATTTTATGAATTAGATAAAAATAACCTTGGGGTGGATCGTGTGATTGTACTAGAAAACAAATATGGAAAGTATGAAGTAAGTTTGTCTTGTAAATCTTGCTATGGAAAGCGATCTTGTTCAAAAGAAATTATTCCGATTATCAACAGAATCATTGGAAGAAAAATGAAGCAAGATAGCACCGCTTGCATCATCGACAAAAAGGACGGAAATTGTAAAGTGCGGTTGGTAGAAGAGCAGAAATATAGAGTAACTACAGGGGTGGCAAGGGAAATAAAAACAAATAGCAGGGAGTCAGGTGACAGCTACACTTTTATGGAGTTAAGAGGGGGACAATGCCTGATTGCACTTTCGGATGGAATGGGATCTGGCAGTAAAGCAAAAGAAGAAAGCACAGCGGCAATTGAACTACTGGAACAATTTATTGAGTCAGGGTTTGAGAAAGACTTAGCCATCAAAATGATAAATTCTGTTTTGGTGTTAAAATCCAACAACGAATCTTTTTCAACATTGGATATTTGTGCAATTGATTTATATTCTGGCCTTGCAGAGTTTGTAAAAATTGGAGCAGCATCGACTTTTTTAATACGGGATGGGGAAGTGGAAGTGATTAAGTCTTCTTCGTTGCCAGTAGGAATCGTCAATGAGGTTGACTTTGAGGTTACCAAACGAAAACTAAAAAGTTCAGATATGATTCTGATGATTACCGACGGTGTAGTGGACACCAATGAAAATTTAGATATAGAAGAAAAATGGGTGTGCGAAGTGCTGGCCAATTTTAAAAGCGGAAACCCTCAAGATGTTGCCGATTATATTCTATATGAAGCAAAAAATCATGCAGGAAAAATAATTAGAGATGATATGACGGTTGTGGCAGCTAAAATTTGGGAAAAATAAAAAAGTAAATTTCGATACAATGATAAAGAGCGTGTTTGAAAAAATTCGAAATGAATTCTCAAACACGCTTTAGTTTTCATAGATAAAATGATATAATGTAATGTACCAATACAATCAAAGTTCAGTGAAAGAACAGTTTGGTTCAACGCTTATTGATTTAGTTTGTGGAGAGAAGGTATATCATTATAGGAGTGGATAAAGATGTACAAAGAAATGTTTGAATATGTAAAAGACTTCTTGGTAAAAAATAACGGAGAATTTGTGGAAATTGGAAACTTTCCTTTTAGAAGACGTTCTGAACATATGATGAGGGTTTACCATTGGGTAAAACGATTGACAGAAGGTTATGAAGACGGAAGCATTCGTAAACACGCCCTTTTCATTGCGGCTTTGTTTCATGATGTTGGCTATGGTTTTTCGTCAAAAGATATCGACCATGGAGCGAATGGGGCAAAGGTGTTTCGAGAATATGCCACACGCAATCACTATGAAGAAGAATTAACGGAGTTTGTAGCTTATTTAATTGAAAAACATGCTTGCAAGGAATTAATGACAAAAGAAAGCACTCCCATTGAACTAATCTTGTTAATGGAAGCGGACCAACTAGATGAAACAGGAGCGTTATCTATTGTGTGGGACTGCATGGTGGAAGGTTCAAAAGAAACCCAAAGTTTTATAAGTTCCTTGAAACACATTAAAGCTTATTCAGTAGAAACCATAGAGCATAACAATACCATGGTAACAGAAAAGGCAAAAGCGTTTTGGGAAGCAAAACAAAAATTATCAAGGGAATTTATGAAACAATTAGAGTTTGATTTGTGTGTCGGTTGCAATGACGTTTTTGATGAAGTAGAAAATAAAGAAGAGGATAAAATGTAAACGGATTGAAGTATTGATTGGTGAAGTATTGAGGACAAAAAATTATTATTCAAGGGTGGAAAAATATGCAAAATTTGAAAATTAGAACAAGACTTATTATTATACTCCTCATTTCAGTTGTGGCTACATTAACAACTGCTGTTATTGGAATTATTAATATTAATAACTTATCAACACAATCAAAAACAGTGAATGAGACAATTGTTACAGGATTAAATGATTTAGTTGCCATGCAAAATTCTTTTGACGTAGTTCGAATCAGAATAAGAGACTCAGCACTTACTTCAGATAGTGCTGCTACAAAACAATTTCTAGCTGATGCAGACAATGCCTATGATAGTTTGCTAAAAAGTGCAAATGATTATTTGGGCGCTTTAGAGAAGCATCATATCACATCAGGTGACGAGTATAATAATTTAACAACTTTTATCAATGGCCTTCCTCAAATGAAAAGCATTGCAGACAAGATAAAACCATATGCAGAAGCAAATGATTTAGAAACCTGTGTGCAGATAATCAACGATGAATTTGCGCCAATCAATAAGACGCTGAATGTTAGTATTAACAACTTAGCAGATATTAATAAAAATCTATCGCTGGATGCTGCTAAAACAGCACAACAAACAGAATGGATTGTAATTATTACAATGGCCAGTGTAGTGGTTGTAGTAGTGTTAATACTGGTGATTTTTATTTTAATGGTTACGAGGTCAATCGTTGCTCCCATAAACCGAATGGTGGAGGCTTCTAATGATTTGGCAAATGGAAATCTGAATATGAACCTATCTTTCAATACGAAAGATGAAATAGGCGAGCTTGCAAGTGGCTTAGGCGTTGCCGTAGACACCATAAACAGATTGATAAGCGATTTAAGCAACATGGGAATAATGCACAACGAAAAAGGCGAAATAGATATATTTGTTGATGAGAAAAAGTACAAAGGTGCCTATGGAGAAGTTGTAAAAAATGTAAATGATATGGTTATTGGGCATATCGAAGTAAAGAAAAAAGCAATGGCTTGTATTGGAGCAATGGGAAAAGGTAATTTTGATGCACCGATAGAAAAATTGCCAGGTAAAAAAATATTTGTCAACGAAGCAATTGAAGAGATGCGTAAAAACCTTAAAGATGTCGGCATAGAGATTAATACAATGGTTAGCGAAGCGCTAAAAGGAAATCTTTCTGTACAGGCAAAAGCAGACCATTATGAAGGTGGCTGGGCAGAGATAATGATAGGGCTAAATGAGGTGCTTGGAAGTATTACCGCACCTGTGATGGAGTCCTCGAAAGTTTTACAAGAAATGGCGAAAGGGAATCTAAATGTGAAAGTGTCTGGCAATTTCAAAGGAGATTTAGCGTTGCTTTCCAATTCGTTAAATACAACTATTGAGGCTGTGTCCTCCTATGTAAAAGAAATTTCATACGTTTTAGGCGAAATTGCCAATGCCAATTTAAACGTTACGGTAGATCGGGTATATATAGGAGATTTTAGCAGTATCAAAGAAGCCATGGTAACAATTATTAATCGATTAAATGAAATTATTAGCAATATTAATTCTGCAACAGAGCAAGTATCAGCAGGAGCAAGAAATATATCTGAAAGCAGTATCACCCTAGCGACTGGTGCAACAGAACAGGCTAGTTCCGTTGAAGAATTGTCTGCTACTATCGACATCATTAATGAACAAACTCGTAAAAATGCACAAAATGCGATGAGCGCTAACACTTTATCAGAGGGCTCCAAGACAGATGCAATGGCTGGAAATAAAGAAATGCAGAAGATGCTTTCCTCCATGGACGGCATCAAAGAGTCCAGCAATAATATTTCCAAAGTTATTAAAACCATAGAAGATATTGCATTCCAAACCAATCTTCTTGCTTTAAATGCCGCAGTAGAAGCGGCACGTGCGGGAGAACATGGAAAGGGATTTGCAGTAGTTGCAGAAGAAGTAAGAAATCTAGCGGAAAGAAGCCAAAGTGCGGCAAAAGAAACGGCAGCCATGATTGAAGAGTCTATTGTAAGGGTGAACGAAGGTAGTAGAATTGCTAGTTCTACGGCTGTTTCCCTTGAAACCATTGTAAATAATGTAAATGAAGTATCGGGTATTATTTCTGATATTACTACATCCTCTGCTGAACAGGCCAACGCCATCTCACAAGTTACAGTAGGACTTACTCAAATTTCATCAGTAGTGCAAAGTAATTCTGCCACAAGTGAAGAATCAGCTGCGGCAGCAGAAGAATTATCCAGTCAATCCGAAACTTTGAGTGCCATGGTTTCTATTTTTACATTAAAAAAATAAATTTGTATTTTCAAATGTAGGTAGCTGTTATAGTCAGAACAACCAAGAAAGCGTTACGAATGAAGTTATTTTATTCGTAACGCTTTTCTATCTTTCATCAACATAGTTAAAAATTTACTTTGATGAAAGGGAATCCTTGTGTTAAAATTTACATATAAAAATTGATATAGACAGCTTTTGAGATAATGATTAATTGGTGATAGGAGATTTTTATATGAGGCATCCATCTAAATGCAGTGATCTATTGAGTGAACAACAATTAAATGATAAATTATGTAAATCATTATGTGTTATTGGAAAAAAATATGGGTGAGTTTGGCAAGTTAGTCAACAAAATGGTGGAAGCAAGAAGTTTGTAAAGCTATATAAGGAGGCAGGGTTTTGAATTTATATGAAAAAAAAGTAAGCGATGATATAAGAAAATGGCAGAAAGAAATTATGAGAAAGTCATCACCATTGAGCCGTGTGACAAAAGTGATTCAAAATAAAACACAACAACTAATCCCAAAAAGAATTCAACTGGTGTTAACAGAAGCCATCAAAAAAGCCACTGAAACAATTATGTTTGGCTCAGGAATATTGACTGTGAAGGAAGATACAAGCAATTTGTCTTTAGCAGAACGGGATTTTTTAGTGCTGGAAAAATTTAAAGCCTATAAAAAAACTGCCATCATTCAAGGTGCTAGTTTCGGGGCAGGTGGATTAATACTTGGGCTCGCAGATTTTCCAGCTCTTTTAAGTATTAAAATTAAATTTTTGTTTGATACGGCCAAATTATATGGTTTTGATACAAATAATAAAAATGAACGACTTTATTTGCTTTATGTTTTTCAATTGGCTTTCTCCAGTGATGAGCATCGTCTTGCCATATATGAGAAACTTGTCAATTGGGAGGATAGCCCTCATAGATTTGATGAAGTAGACTGGGAAAAATTTCAGTTAGAGTATCGTGACTATATCGATTTTGCAAAAATGCTACAATTGTTACCGGTGGTGGGTGCGCTTGCTGGTGCAGCAGCAAATTATGGGTTGATGGATAGGCTTTATGAATATGCAACCAATTGCTACAGAATGAGAATTATAAAAAATACGAATTCCTACTAGATTTTCTAGAAAGGAATTCGTATTTTTTATCAATAAATCGTACACATGGAAATGCAGAGAACATAGAAACCCCTATTTTTCATAACTAAAAAAATTGCGGAAACATTTCATTTAACATTAAAATATAATTTAGTATTATTTTAAAGCATAAATTTTGAAATAGTATATAATTTTAAGAAAAATCAATATAATATAGTAAATCCTAATAAGTGAGGGTAACAAAACCATGGTAAATTTTATTTTAAAATGTTTTATAAAAGATTATAAAAACGTAAATGACAAATTAGTTCGGGAATCTTACAGCGTGTTAAGCGGAATTGTAGGAATTGTCTGTAATATTATATTATTTGTGGCTAAATTTGTTATAGGGACGGTTACCAAAAGTGTTTCTATTACAACGGACTCATTTAATAACTTGTCAGACGTTGGTTCATCTGTGGTGGTGGTACTTGGGGCTAAGTTTGGAAACCGACCAGCAGACAAGGAACACCCTTTTGGACATGGACGGGTAGAATATATTTCATCCCTCATTATTTCGTTTATTATTTTGTTTGTAGGTGTTCAATTTTTAAAAGAGTCTATTCAAAAAATATTTCATCCAGAACCATTGATTCCAAATGTCATTGCCATTATTATTTTAATGGGTTCTGTACTTGTAAAAGTGTGGCTCAGTTATTTTAATCGGAAATTAGGGAAAGCGATCAAATCATCTGCCCTTGTAGCAACCTCCCTAGACAGTCTTTCAGATGTTTTGGCCACCACTGCCACTATTATTTCCATTTTGGTGTATCAGTTTTTACACATCAATGTAGATGGTTTTGTGGGATGTATTGTGGCGGGGTTTGTTATATTTGCAGGGTACAACATTGCAAAAGAAACATTAAGCCTGTTAATTGGTCAATCAACAGACTATGAAATGGCAGAAAATATTAAAAAATTGATGTTACAATATGAAAACATATTAGGGGTACATGATTTAATTGTCCACAATTATGGGCCAGGGAAAAGCATGGCATCCATTCACGCAGAAGTCCCCGATAATTTAAACATTCATACCTTACACCAAATTATTGATTTGGCAGAACGGGAAATTGCAGAGAAATTAAATATTGAAATGGTAATCCATATGGATCCCATTGCCATCAATAATGAACAGTTGAAAATATGGGGCGTCATGATAGACGAAATTATTAAAAACATCGATCAAAAAATAGCAAAACATGATTTTAGAATGGTAAAAGGGGAAAAAGGGGCTAGTTTAATTTTTGATATAGAAGTTCCTCATCAGTATGATTTGAAAAGACAAAAAGAAATTTTAGAGAAAATAAAAGGGGAAGTTAAAAAAAGAGATGATACATTGAATTGTATCATCAACGTAGATAAAAGTTTTATTGCAGATAAATAAAAGAGGCTGTATGGGGTTTTTAAAAAAATCCCATACAGCCTCTCTATTTTAAATATATATAAATGGTTGGGGGAAACCAAAGTATATTTTTTTAAAATGATTTTGGTACATTAAATTGGAATTGTTTCTGTTCATCCATAAAATAGGCCGCCATAGAGAAACCTTGGTCATCAATCATGCTTGTAATATATTTTTCTTTTTCGTTCAACATAGGGACAAGCAAGGTGATAATTTTATGTTTTGAACTAACTTTTGATGTAGCTACTAGATGACATTGAGTAGGGTCATTTTCCCATTCTTTTAAGTCAACGTTAGGGAAGTCAAAATGTTTGGCTAATGTTAAGGCACCAGAGGAACAGTACGCAAACTCACCATGAAGGGCTGCATTTTCAGATTTTATTTTAAATCGGTTTCTTTCAATTTTAATATCATGTAAGCCATGAATTAACCAACTAATAGAAGAAGGCTGTTCAAGTTCAATGGAGTCAATTACAACAAAATAAGAACCTTGAACAAATAAAATTTCACGAATATATTTTACACCCAGCGGAGAATCATCTGCTTTTACGTAAGCATTGCAAGCATCCAATTTAGTGTATAAATAATCTTCTCTTTGCTCTGCACACAACACTTTTCCATGTGCGGCAATTTGTTTAAATTTATCTTTTCCAGAATATTGCCCTTGACCTTCAAAAATAATATTGTTTTGAGAAACTGTATTTCTTCTCCATTCACGGTGCATGGTGCTGTTGAATCCAACGTAATAACCGCTCTCGATGGCAAGTGGTTGACCAAAAGCATGAATTAAAAAGCTGTTTTGGTCCCCGTGACTGTGACTAATAGAACCATATTTACTGCTTTTTGCCAACAACATAATATGTTTATCTGGTTGGCTCATGTTTTTGTGCATGGCAACCCAGCCAATATCTCTAAAATGTTTGATAAAAGGTTCGTCCGTTGGAGGCTCCGAAGGAACATTGCCATACATATAGCAATAAACCATATCATCAAAATACAAATCCCACCAGCCTTTGGTAGAGAATTTACCATCGTCATAGGGATTAATACTTTTCACTTGTTCATAATACCATTGATATGTTTTATTGCCTGTTACACCAGCAAATTGACGAACATTAATGCCCGTTTTAATTCCTGGTTTAAATCCTAATTCTGATTGGTCACCAAAACTTGCACGGCTTGTATCCCAACAATAACAGTGAAGGGGGAAGTCGCCAGTTTTAGAGAAGAAAGGACGAGCGTATAAATTAATATTTAAGTAACTCTTCAAAAGGTTGGCTGCTTCTATTAAGAAGCCCATTCCTGTTGTCCAATAAAGTCCGCCCTCTGCCCAACCACCATCTTCGCCACCCCAAGGGGTGTAAACCGTATTAAAATAATCAATGGCATAATCAAGCCATAATTTTGCATTTTCATAATGAGATAACATGGCGATACAGCAAGGTGTAATCACAGAAGAAAGTGACCGAACCGCATGACTATCATAAGGGAACATATGTATTTTGGAGTTCAACATAACATGGTCTGCCACTTGTTGGGTACGAATAATTAGTTTGGATAAAACAAATTCTCTTTCATCTTCTGTTAGGAAGTTATAGAGCCAGTCATATCCCCAACAAACAGCACCAGCAATTCTAAAAGAAGATTCGTCATTGTAATCTCGGCTTGTCGTTCCTTGCGTATCCCAATTGGCAACATACAATAATGCTTCTTTTGCTTTTTTCAAAATAGTCTCATCATCTAAAACCGTAGCAGCAATACTTAAATTTCTTACTGTCAAAAACATGGTCTGACAAGTCATATAAGCGCCACGCCATAAATGGATTTGACGTTGGTTGTTAGGATAATAATCTGGTTCTTTTGGGAATTCTCCATTTAAATAAGGCTCAACAGAATACTTGTAAAAATCATCCCAACAATATTTTTCTTTGTTAGCTTTAAACTCAACTAACTTTTCAGAATCCAGCCACAAACGAGGATGAGAAGTGTCTTTGCCATTCAATCTTTCTTCATGTAGTGGCATTGGACTTTCCGGTAAATTTTCTGAAATATCAAATTCACGGACACGACTAAAGGTTGTTTCTTCTCCTTCCATATTTTTCATGTTATAACGCCAATAATATTTTCCAGGGTTAAAAACTTTATTGGGAACAAAAAAGTTAAAAGGAATTTCTTTATAAGTAAGAACATCATTGGCTTCAAAACTTTCACATTGAGAAATTTCAAGGGTATAAGAACAAGCATCCATGGTAGCGGGAATCCACAAAAAGCGGGGCGGATTTTCGATGATTTTTGTTTCTTTGTCAGGTGAGTACTTCAGTGTAAGCTCACCACTCATTGGTTCAAAAATTTCTTTCATCAACAAGGACTCCTTTTTTATTTATTATACTGATTAGAGAATAATCTATATTGTCAATCAGATAAAAGGCCTAAATAAACGCTTGACCGCCATTAACTTGAATAACTTCTCCAGTTAAGAATGAAGCTTTGTCAGAAACTAAGAAATCAATCACAGAAGCAACTTCAGATGGATCGCCAAATCGCTTCATTACAATGCCAGCTTTCCAAGATTCCATAACATCTCTATTGGTAGCAGCATGGAAAGCAGTGTCAATTGTTCCAGGAGAAACAGCGTTTACACGAATTCCAAATTCCCCAAGTTCTTTTGCAAAAGCACGAGTCATGGCTTCAACAGCACCTTTGGCAGCCACATAAGCACCAGCGCCAGCACCACCACCACTTGTTACTGCAATAGTACTGTAGTTAATAATAGATGGGTTTTCACCTTTTTTAAGCAAAGGAATCGCAGCTCTTGAAGCAAAGAAGGTACTGTCAAGGTTAAGTGCTAATACACTTCTAAAAAATGAAGTTTCCATTACTTCAAATTTTTGACGTCCGCCAAGTCCACCTACGTTGTTAATCAGTGCATCTAATTTGCCATACTTTTTATCAATTTCCACAAATAATTCGTTTACAGCATCTTCTTTTGTAGCATCACAAATAATAAATTCTGCTTTAATAGAAGCCGCAGTTAAATCAGCAATGGCTTTTTCACCAGCAGGAATGTCAATTCCAGAAATAATAATATCAAAACCAGCTTTTCCTAAAGCCATCGAAACTGAAAAACCTATACCACCTGTACCGCCTGTCACTAAAGCAACTTTACTCATTTTGTTACCTCCCATAATATATTAAAATTAGTATTTGTATTTTTTGTTCTTACAATAAAACTAGTTCTAAAGGTTGAAACAGGGTTATCGTATGTTTTTGCAATAATGAAATCAGCGCCATTGTTTAAATCAATGGTGCTAGTGAGATTTTTATCTCCAAGTTTCCAGTTTAAAACAACACGTTGATCTGTTGTTAAAACTTTTTTGCAATCTTTTATATGTTGATAACCGTTGGCGTTAAAGTTAAATATATAATCTTCTGTTGAAAGTTCTGATAAAAGTTCCCCTTCGCAGTGAAAGAAATAATCATATTCATGTTCCTTTTCAGAAGAAACACTAAATTTATCAGCAATTTTATTTTCTGTAATGACTACATTCCGAATAAATGTAACGCCTTCGTTACCAGAAGTTTTCACTTCAAAGGAATGATCATCGAAGTGAAGTATTTCGCCACCATCAAACAAGTTTTGATTTTCTCCATCCACTACAACTGTGTTGTGAGAAGCTGTCATTCTATGCCATTCATTGCATAAACTAGCCCCATAACCAGCGTTTGATAAATCACGAGAAAGTAGTTTATTGCCAATTAAAATTTCAATATTCATTTTGTCCGGGTGAGCATGGCTTTTTCCCAATAATCCATATTTACAAAAAACGTTTACGTCATTTTGACGAAGCATAGCAAAAAATGAATTTTTAAAAAGAACGGAATCTCTTGTAAATTTTGTATAATGATCTCTTTGAAAAGACGCATTAAAGGTTAATTGCTCAAGACAAATATCTTCATAAAAATAAGGTTTTGACAACGGTAAAAATACCCTTTCACAACTGCTGTTTACAATATTTTTTAGTAAGTTTCCGATGTTAGAATCCTCTCCAAAATATCTTGCAGCGGTTTCGTAGATGTAAGAATATGTTTTTAACGTTATGTTAGGCCAACCATCATTAGGGTTGGGAAGAATACTGTTGTCAAAAGCATATTCAAAAGCAGAAGTAAGCATATTTTCCACATAAGTTTCTAAAAATGCAACTGGATGGTTGTATTGTTTGGAGAATAACAAAAGATTAGTTAAGCCTTCTAAAATAAAGAAGTTATAATGAATAGAGCCTTCATACCAGAAGTTGTCACCACTTACACCTTTTTGTAATTGATTCCATAGTCCAAGCTCGCTGTTTAAAGAAAAATCAACAAGGGAGGGGTCGTCAAAGAATAAACCAATCATTCCAATGGCACAGTTTTTCCAACAAGGAATATTATGAATTTCTGTTACTTGTGGTTTGAGGAGGGCAACTATCTCATCAAAAAATTTAATTTTTAGCATATCAATAAATGCTGTATCTAAATCATCTTTTATAATTTCCAGAGCACATAAAGCTCTTACCGTCACAATGGCTTCGTTTAAACCTTGGGGCATAAGACGACCTGCTCCACCGATGTCAAGATTGATAGGAGCATTCACTTTATCTTTTACGTGAATCACAAAGTTCAAATAATTTTCTGCATAATATGTAAAAATCTTTTTAAAAATCTCAAGATGTGTATTGTCTTTTCTGGTTTTGTAAAGAACAGCAGATTTCCAAAGGGTTAAAAAAGCTTCGTTTCGGTAGAAATAAGTCCAAATGTTATCAAATTTCTCACCAGTATAAACTTTCCCACAAATTTGGCATACGTGTTCATGTGGCTGATCTAGGTTAAATAGGAGCTTTCCCCCATCCTCATTACAAAAATAAGCATGACCCCAGCCACTTAAATGTTCGTAGGAATCTTGAAAGGTGTCATAAAAATAACGACATTCTTTATCCATAGCATTAAGCATATGGTGATACATATTTTTTTCTTGATCAAAGGCAATTACAGCATTAAGTTCAGCAAAACAACTACTCAAAGTACATAACCCCCTTATTTTTTTGTAAAAAAAGGCTGTAGTGGGTGCTACAGCCAAGTTGGTGAAATTTTTTTGAAACAAAGTTTTGTTTTATGAGGTTTTATTTTTTCTTTTTAAGATTGTCATAAGCGGATTGATAAGTTGTAACTAATGTATCAACGCCCATGTCTTTACATTTTTTTAGGTATGCTGGCCATGTAGCATCAACATCAAGTTGTCCTGTAATCATTTTTTGGATTTGTTCATCCATATAAAGATTTAATGGAGCATTAATTTTATCATAAGTAGTATTTTCAGCTTTGCTAAAGTTTAAAATAGGAGTTTGGTTGTTAATAACTACTTTGCTATCATTGTATAATTTAACACCAGCTTTACCAACTTCGTTGGTCCATTGCGCTTCATAAGAATAATCTTGCCAGTAACCAATCGGTAATTGAGCACCAACATTACCATATAAATAGTTATTTGTTCCGCCGGTAGCTTTAATAACACTTTCTTTAAAGATTGGTTTGCCATCCACCATATCGTAACTTAAACCTTCAATACCAAAGTTAGCAAGGACTCTACCATCTTTTGTGAAGATATAGTTCATAAGTGCAGCAGCTGCTTCTGGTGTTTTACAATTGTTAGAAATTCCCCAACCGTCTGGTTTAGCAGCCATTCTTTGATGTTCTTCAAAGCCTTTTTCACTTCCATTTGCTGGTGGGAGTATAACTTCAAATTTAAAATCAGGAACAGCAGCTAAAATATCAGCGTTTTCATTGTAAGTGGAAGTAGAAGCAACCCATTCATGAGTCATACCGCCAGTGTTGTCTTTGATTAATAAGGTTTGTCTTGCTGTATTGGCTTTTCTTGTAATAAATTCAGGGTCAATTAAGCCTTTTTTATACCATCTAGCCATATTTTTAAGGGCAACTCTGAACTCGTCAGCAGTCCAAGCATGATACATTTTTGTGCTAGTCTTGTCTAAACAAACTCTAACAGCAAATGTGTCAGTACCATAAACTCTTGCGCCCCAAAGGTTAGCAAGTCTAACAACTTCTTCCCATTTATCATTGAAGTAAGGAATTTCATCTTTTTTACCATTTCCGTTAGGATCTTTGTCTTTAAATGCTTGAAGAACTTGACTTAATTCATCTACTGTTTTAGGAACTGCTAAGTTTAATTTCTTTAACCAGTCAGTTCTGATAAAGTAAGTTCTTGCGATTCCACCATCTGGAACATAAGGTGCATAGTAAATATGTCCGTCTGGAGCGGTAATAGCCATTTTAACATCTGGGTGAGCATCTAAGAATTTTTTGAAATCAGGCATATATTTAAAATATTTGTCAAGGGGAACAAACGCACCTTGCATACCATATTTAGTCATAAGAGGACCAGTGTTGTTACCACCATAAATGTCAGCTGGGAATCTTTCTGCTGCTTGAAGGTTAAACTCATCAAGGG
The DNA here is from genome assembly GCA_031546905.1 of Eubacteriales bacterium. Taxonomy (GTDB): domain Bacteria; phylum Bacillota; class Clostridia; order Lachnospirales; family JAVBJQ01; genus JAVBJQ01. The sequence goes on from JAVBJQ010000029.1 coordinate 26,414, forward strand.
ATTTTTTAGCAGCTGGGTTAGCAGCGTTTTGTAATTTATAGCCAGTAACTTCTTGTAATTTTTGAAAAACAGGAAGTAATTGACCATTAGCGCCATTAATCGTGTATTTATCACTGTAATGAAAATGAATTTTTAAATTTGTACCAGGTTTAGGAAATGCAGTAGCGGTTGTTGCAACAGTGCTTTTATCCGCAGCACTAACAGTAGTAGCAAAGCTACCAAAACCAGAAAGGGAAATAAAACCAGCTAATAATAAAGACATAACTTGCTTTTTGTTGATGTTCTTTTTCATAGAAAATCCTCCTCAAAATGATAGTTAAATAGTGTTATATTTTTATTCTTTAACTCCACCTACCATGATACCTTTTGTAAAATACTTTTGAATAAAAGGATAAACGATAATAACTGGAATGATAGAGCAAATAACAATGGCATAAACCAAAGTAGTGAATGAATAATCTTTGCCGCCAATTGTTGCAACGTTGTCACTTGTCAAACTCATATCAATAATTTTTTGTTTCAAATAAACTTGCAATGGAATTTTGTTTAAGTCTTTTAACAAAACTGCTGACCAGAAGTAACCGTTCCATCTACCAATTGCATAATAAAGCCAAACGGTTGCAAGTGCAGGTTTTGAAACTGGCAAAAATATTTGTGTAAAAATTTGAAAATCGTTAGCGCCGTCAATTTTAGCAGCTTCTTCAAGGGACTCGGAAACACCATCAAAATAATTTCTTAAAAGAATGATGTTAAAAGCTTGAATACCAAAGGAAATAAGAATCATCCAGCGGTTGTTAATAGCACCTAAACTTTTGTAGTTTAAGTAAAGTGGAATAAATCCAACAGTAAACCACATGGTAAAAGAAAGTAGCATATTAATGGTGCTTCTAAAACGAAATCTTTTTCTTGAAAGTGTGTAGGCTGCAGGAGCACTCACTGCCATACTAAACATAGTACCTAAAATGGTATAAAAGAAAGTATTGGCATAAGAAATCCAAAAGAATTTATCAATCATGGTTTGACCATAGGCGGAGAAGGTAAGTCCAATTGGGAAAAGAACAACTCTTCCTGAATCAACAGCGCCACCATTACTAATAGAAGCAGATAAAACATAAATAAATGGATAAAGACAAAGTATAGAAAGTATTGCTAAAAATCCAAAATTAAAAACACTAAATATTTTCTCGCCACGAGACATGATGTCTGAAGCACCATCTGAACCTTTTTTCACGAATGAACACCCCTTCCTACCATAATGATGTACTGGAAACTTTTTTAGCAAATCTGTTTGCAGCAATAACCAAAGCAAATCCAACAATAGAGTTTATTAAGCTGGCAGCAGTTGATAAGCCGTAATCAGGTGGATTTACAATACCAAGACGATAAGTAAAAGTACTTAAAACGTCAGCTGTATCATAAATCAAAGGGTTATAAAGTAAAATAACTTTTTCATACCCAATATTTAAAATGTTTCCAATTCGAATAATCAGCATAACAACGATAGTAGGCATAATACCAGGGATACTTACATACATAATTTGTTTTAATTTACTTGCACCATCAATTTTAGCAGCTTCATATAACGTAGGATCAATGCCCATTAAAGCAGCAAAGAAAACGATAGATTCAAACCCAACATTTTTCCAAATACCAGATAAAATATAAACTGGTGGGAAATATTTACTTAGGGCCATAAATTGGATATGTTCATATTGAATTCCAAAAAAGCCTAATATATTTTGTGTCAGTACATTCACAATACCTGTGTTTAAAGCTAAGAATGATAAAACCATACCAGCAATAACAACTTCAGAAATAAAGTGAGGAATATATGTAACGGTTTGAACTACTTTACGAAACAAACCGTCTCTTGCTTCGTTAAATAATAAAGCAAGTATAATGGGAGCAGGGAACCCAAAAACAATACCATAAAGACTTAAAAGAATGGTATTTCGAAAAGCTCTCCAAAATTGTTCAGCACCAGGGCCAAAAAACAATGCTATAAAATTATCAAATCCAGTAAAGGGGCTTTTGATAATTCCTAAAAACGGACTGTAATCTTGAAAAGCAATTACCATCCCCCAAAGTGGTTTGTACGCATATAGTGCAAGCCAAATTACGAGGGGTGCTACCATTACATAAAGTTGCCAGTTTTCTTTTAAATCAAAAGCTAAAGTCGTTTCATGTTTCTTTTTCTGTTTTTTTCCAATTGGAACAGAATTTGTTGAACGAACGGTTTGTGCCACCGAATCTCTCCCCTTTTCATTTTATTTACCATTTAAAACTGAATTTACCAAGTCACTTCCAAAATTTTTCATACACTCATTGTAGATGGGTTTGCATTTGTCAATAAATTGCTGCCTTTGTTCATCGGTTAGCGCTTTATAAAATGCTCCTTCATCCAGTGCATAGCGTAAAAATTTTTCTTCTTCCTTTTCAAATTCATCGATTCCATATTTTGAAGCAATGTTAGAAGCATCTTCTAATATTTTTTTTGTGCCATCATCAAGTGAATTCCAAACATCTAAATTCATCACAAGGGCACTGGGTGTTCTTAGATGCGCTGTTTCTGTTAAAAATTTTGAAACTTCAAATTGTTTGGAAAGATATATATAAGGAAAATTATTTTCCGCCGCATCTATTGAGCCTTGTTCAAGAAACATATAAAGTCTGTTTGGATCAGTAGGGGAGGGTATAGCTCCCATTTCTCTGAAACAATCATTCACCATGTTACTATTTAAAGTTCTAATAAATACACCTTTCAAATCACTTGGGGTTTCAATAAATCTGGAACGGTGATAAATATTTCTTGCACCTTCATCAAAAAAACATACAATTTTAAAACCATGTTCCTCTGCTTTTTTCATAATGGTCTTGCCCACTTTGCCATTTAAAACAGACCACAAATGTTCTCTGCTTTTTATTGCAAAAGGAAGTGCCAGAAGTTCATATTCAGGAACGCGAGAAATCATTTCACTGCCACCAATTAAGGACATTTCCAGTGTTTTTAATTTGATTCCTTCCATACAATCAGATTCATTTCCGATGACACCATCATAATAAAGTTGAATTTCAATGTCGCCAATTGATCGTTTTAAAGTTTCATTTGAAAACTTTTCAAGTGCTTGGCTAACAGGATAGGTCTGCGGATTAATGGTAGAAAGTTTAAAAACTTTTGTGTCCTGCATATTTAGAAAGTGGGAATTTAATTTCACGACATCACTTTCTTTGGTGACATCAAGGGGGGAGTTCTCAGGATATAAATTGGAATCCTCAAAATTAAAACCTCCATAATGACAACCACTTACACTGAATAAAAAAAACAAAAAGATAATGAATAAAGAAAAATTTTTCATATTTTGCCCTCACTTTTTTATTTATCAAAAAGATGTTTAACCATATTATTGCACTCATTTTGTTAAACTTTTTTATCGGGCTTTTATACTAGCAGAATAACCCAATAAAACTAGTTTGTAAATTAACAATTTTATCAAAACGTTAATTTGCATTGTAAATTTCAAAAAATGTTAACTGTTTTCAAAAAAAAACAATAAAAATGCACAAAAACTAGAAAACGTTTTGTGCATTTTTATTAGACGGTATGTTTATCCCGATATTGACCTGGTGGAATTTGCTCGTACTTTTTAAAGGTACGGATAAAGTTTTGGATCGTATTAAAGCCCACTTTAAAGCCAATATCTTTTATGGTTAGTTTGGTGCTAACCAAAAGTTGTTTTGATTTTTCAATTCGAACACTGTTTAAAAAGTCTAAATAATTCTGTCCAATGTTTTCTTTGAATAGTCGACTTACATAAGATGGGTTTATACCAATATAGTCAGAAATTGCATTTAGATCCAAGTCACTATTAGAATAATTTTCATTAATAAAGTCCACAATTTTATTTACATATTTATATTGGCGCTTCGACTTAAAAGTATCAATTCGGTTAACAGCATAAATACACAAGCCTTTTATATAGATTTCTAAATCATCAATGCCAGTAATGTCAGCCATGTTATGATAAACGTCGTCTGATGACTCAAAAAATTCCTCCGCCCGGATGCCTAAGCTAATGGCAATTTCTGACAAACCATCAATGATATGGTTTGACATTGATTTAATAAAACGTTCCTCAAGTTGGGGGGTAGCTCTAAATTGATTAAAAATTTCTTCAATAAGAATCATGGAATCTTCCATATTGGGAAGTGCAATTAGTTCAAACAGTTTGTTCTCTTTCTCTTTATAATAAGCAAGCAGTATTTCTTTTTGATATCCGTTACTGGTACATTCTGCTGGTTTCTCCGTTTCTGGTGCAGGTAAGTTTCTTCCTAAATATAAGTTATATTTGAGCACTTTTAGGGCATCTTGATACGATTGCCGTAAGTTTGCTATTCCAGAATAAATCCCCCCAGTCCCATAAGTAAAGGTTAGGTTAAAGGTGTTTTTAATTAACTCCTCAAGCTGATTTACCAAAGTAACGCAGTTATTCAAAATTTTCATTTCTGAATTTTTATCTTTGTCGAATTTTAAAATAATGGCAATGCGCAAAAAGTCTATGGTAATACAATCAATATTAAAATCATTTTTTAAGAAATCATAAATACAATTTTTTAGGGCATAACTATAAAGACCAATGCTATCCACTGGCATATCAATTTGTATGGCTAAAACGATGATGTAGTCATCAGAAGAATTCCAGTTAGGAAAAGCATAGGAAATAATAGCTTGTGTCGTTTCTTCGGTAGACAAATTCTGACCAAGCAATAAATTTTGAATATACTGTTCTCGTACAATTGGTTTAATTTGCTCTAAGGTATACTCCATATTTTTAAATTGGCCATATGTATTTTGGTAAGTGGACCAGATATAGTCATATTCATTTGAATAGTGATCTGGCATTTCTAACTTGCCATAATCTTCTATTTTGTTAACCAGTGATTTAATGGGCTTATATATTTTACGAGAAAGAATATACGCTGGAAATATACTGATCAGAAGACACAATAAAGCAACATAAATAAATAAATTGGTGGTTGTTTTGTTGATACCCAAAAACTTTTGCTGTTCTACTTCAAAAACATATTTCCAATGGAGTATTTTGGAAGTAACAAAAAAATCCATGTAGGTTATATTGCTTTTTTTAACAGAAAAATAACCTTGTCGATTATCTAGCATATTGGATAATCCTTTTTCCGTATAAAGTTTTCCAATATACTCAGGATTTTCACTGAGCAAAACAATTCCGTCGTCAGACAAAATGGTAAGCTGTTCATTTAAGTCACCACCACCATACACTTTTATTTCATCAAATAATTCTTTGCAAGACAAATTAATTACAATTTGCCCCATTCTTCCATTGTAACCTCGAGGGAAGTTTTTGGCATATGTAATATAAAGTGTTCGAGTACCATCAAGTTGTGGAAACTCTTTTAGTGAAAATATTTTTTGGGTATAAGGTGATTTATTGTATGCTTCTATATAAGGGTAGTCATAATAATCTCTTGCACTACAGACACCCTCATCGGAACTGATAATCATATTATTATAGGGAAGATATAAATAAATAGAAGCGATGAGCTTGTTGCTTTCTTTATAATGTTTCAAATTTTGAATAATGTTGTCAATGAGCTGTCGATTGTTGTTGTCGGGGATAAGGGCCATGCTCATAATTAAATTATCGCTTGCAAGTTGATCTGCTATATTGGTTGTGTTTTTAAAAATACTGCTTATGTAGTCGCTTGTTTTACTAAGCATATTTAAATTTGAAACATACATATTCTTTCTTAAAAAACTTTGAGCATAATTAGAAAAGAAATAATTATAAATAAAAATTAAAATAATAGATAAAATGGTTAAAAGTGAAAAAATTCTCAGGAAAAGAGTGTTAAACCGTCTAAACTTCATATAAAATCATCCTATCAGATGGTATACTAAAAAATAAAATCCGTTTATTTTTATTTTCAGATACGACATTTTTTGGAAATAAAGCATTATTTATATAGTAACATATTTTTTGAAATTTTTATAGCAGATTAACAATTATTAAAAAAAATTTTATAGTTGTATTGAATATATTTTTTAAAAAGAGTAATATCAGCTATATTATATAGCTGTTAAAGATAATAATCAGTATAAAACACGAGATGAGGAATCAAGATGAATGATAACAATTTAACTTTGCTTACGGATTTTTACGAGTTGACCATGATGTATGGCTATTCCATTACGGAGCTTGATAAAAATATAGTTGTTTTTGATTTGTTTTTTAGAAAAAATCCATCTGGAAACGGATATTCTATTGCTGCAGGACTTGATCAAGTAATCAGTTATATTAAAAATTTAAAATTTACCGAATCAGATATTGTTTATTTAAGAAGTCTCCAAACTTTTTCAGATGAATTTCTAAACTACTTAAAAGATTTTAAGTTTACAGGAGAAATTTATGCTATTCCAGAAGGAACAGTTGTGTTTCCACAAGAGCCTCTGTTAAGGGTGAAGGCTCCGATTATTCAAGCCCAATTAATCGAAACGGCGTTGTTAAATATTGTGAATCACCAAAGTCTCATTGCCACAAAAGCCGCAAGGGTTGTTTGGGCGGCAAATGGCGATGGTGTGTTGGAATTTGGACTTAGAAGAGCCCAAGGTCCAGATGCTGGTGTTTATGGAGCAAGGGCGGCGATGATTGGTGGGTGTAATGCAACATCCAATGTTTTGGCAGGAAAAATGTTTGATGTGCCTGTTCGTGGAACCCACGCCCATAGTTGGGTAATGAGTTTTGAAGATGAATTGACGGCTTTTCGTCAATATGCTGCCATTTTCCCTGATGCCAGTGTTTTTTTGGTAGATACATATGATACATTACATTCTGGTGTTCCCAATGCCATAAAAGTTTTTAATGAAATGAAAGCGCAAGGGGTAGTATTAAAAAATTATGGAATTAGATTAGATAGTGGTGACCTTGCCTATTTGTCAAAGAAAGCAAGAGTCATGCTTGATGAAGCTGGATTTACCGATGCCATTATTAGCGCATCCAGCGACTTAGATGAGTATCTTATTTCAGAACTAAAAGTGCAGGGGGCAAAAATTACATTGTGGGGTGTGGGAACAAATTTAATTACTTCATTTGATTGTCCTGCCTTTGGTGGTGTTTACAAATTAGCTGCTGAATATGATGAAAATAATGTGGTAGGGGCTAAGATTAAAATTTCCGAAAACCCGATTAAAGTTACCAATCCAGGAATTAAAAAGGTTTTTAGAATTTATGATAAAACCACCAATAAAATAAAAGCAGATTTAATTGCCCTTGATGAGGAAGTTGTTGATTCGTCCCAAGAACTTGTCATTTTTGACTGGTTGGCAAAATGGAAAAAAATGAAGTTTGCCCCAAACACGTACTATGCAAAAGAACTGCTGGTTCCTGTTTTTATCAATGGAGAATGTGTTTATGAAAGCCCTTCTGTAATGGAAATAAGAGAACATTGTAAGCGGGAGCTAGACACTTTGTGGGACGAGCATAAACGTCTTTTAAACCCTCACATTGTACCTGTGGATTTATCTCAAAAATTGTATGACTTAAAACAACAATTAATTAATAATAGATAAAACAAAAGACTTCTAAAGTAAAATTTGGAAGTCTTTTGTTTTGAAAAAAACCATATTAATTTTTCTTTTACACTACTTATTTTGTAACAGGAAGAGAAATGCGGAATAAAATAACCCTATAGCAGTTTGACATAGGAAGTTATGCCAACTGTTGATTATGATAAAGGAGGAATCATCATGTATGATGAACAAAATAACAAAAAAAGTGATGATTGCAAATGTAAAAAAAGATGTGTACCTCAAGAAACACAAATAGAAAATGTTGAACTTGCAAGAGCATATGTTCCATTTCAAAAAATATGCAGTGTGTATACAGGTGAAGAAGGTTTGATAAAAGGAACTATTTTCCCAGAATTATATCAGCCTTATGTTAAAACAAATAAAAAGTGTAATCCTTGTATGAAATGAGAGGTGCTTGTTTTGGAAAGAGATGAATTATTAAAAGATATCACCATATTAGACTTTTTAGCAGTTGATTTGCATTTATATTTAGATACGCACCCAATGGAAACAGAAGCAATTGAATTATACAATCAAGTGGTAAGAGACGCTGACAAGTTAAGATGTAAATATGAAAAAATGTACGGCCCATTATGCTCTTTCAGATCTGCTAGTCGTGACAGATGGACTTGGATTGATTGTCCATGGCCATGGGATTATTCCTTTAATTTTGAACTTGCCGGAGAGGAGCGATTTTAATGTGGGTATATGAAAAAAAATTAGAATTTCCAGTAAAAATAAAAAAATGTGATCCACGATTAGCCAGAATTATCATTAGTCAATACGGTGGACGATACATCATTTACTATATATGGTAATTTTTAGAATAATCAGTAGTTGTTTTAGATTTTTTTGATAGGGCTTGTCCTCATTGGACTACCCATAAATGGGGTTATCATTTGTACTCTATTTCAAGCAAGTTTGCTTGTTTAGTGTATGTAATGGTATTGATAAGAAAATGTGCTGTTTTGTATTTAACGTCAAGCTTTATTGTGTTGTCGGTGAGTAGTTCGTAAACATTTTCCATTTCCTTATATATACTTTCCTCTGTGTCGCTGTTGATAAGCATTTTTTTTAACTGTTCTAATTTTTCTAAGGTATTTTCTTTTTCCTCGACAATCACTTTTTTGTTTGCCTTATATTCTTCTAAAGTGTCTATACCATCTTGAAAAGCTATCTTGATTCTTGATTCTCTGAACTCTAATTTTTTAAGTTTCTTATTTAAAAAATCAAATTCATTTGTAGTGTCTACTTCGCTTACCTTTGGAACAACATTAATTTCTAATGTGCCTTCAAATGTGTTTCTTAATTCGTCTAGTACCACACGTTCTAAATTTTTTATACTGATACTGGAACTATGCTTACACGTTCCGTTTGAATAGCCGTTGCATTGAAAAGAACCACTTTTAGTTGCTGTTAAAAGTTTTCCGCAATTTCCACATCTGACTAATCCTTTTAACCATGTTCTAAGTTTTACTTCGGTTCGTGTTCTCGGCTTATATATTTCTTTTGTTTGTTTCACGGCTATTTGTGCTTTATCCCATAAATCTATATCAATAATGGGTTCGTGAGTGCTATCTCGAATGATTGTGTCGGGGTGGTTATAATTTCGCTTTGCTCTTTCTGTAGGTGTCCAACGCAATTTTCCAATGTAAACTGGATTATTTAAAATATACTCAATCGTTCTATTTTCAAACGAATTTCCCCTATGGGTTTTTATATCTAAGTCATTCATATAAACCGCAAGTTGTCGCATAGTCATTTCCCTATATGCGAACTGTTCAAAAATAAATTTAACTAGCCGTGATTCATGCTCAACTATGACCAATTTTCCGTCCATTGCTTTGTACCCAAAAGACGGTGTGCTTTGCAATTCCCCTCTATCAGCTTTTTCTGTCATTCCCTTTTTAACCTCTTCAGCTAAATTCAAAGAATAATATTCAGCCATTGCTTCAAGCATTGCCTCCAGTATTACCGAAAATTTATCGTCCTCTATAGATTCAGTAATAGAAACAACTTTGATTCCAGCTTCTTTTTTGAGTAATGATTTGTATACAACACTATCTTCTCTTGAACGTGCGAACCTATCGAATTTATGAACTAATATAACATCAAAAGGTTTCGGCTTCGTTCTAGCTGTTGCAATCATTTTCATAAATGAGGGTCTTTTGTCCGCTCTTTTACCTGAAATTCCCTCGTCCATAAAAATATGCTCTTTTGTAAGAATTATATTATTTTTCTTTGCATAGTCTTTTAAAATTCTTAATTGTGCATCTGGGGAATATTCGGTCTGGTCGTCTGTGCTAACTCTTATGTAACACGCTCCCTTTTGAAACAAGTTTAACACTCCCTTTTCAACTACTGAAAAGAAAATGTTTTTACAATCGCAAACATATTATTACATAATTTTTTAAACCGTTTGGAAGGATTGTAAAAACAAACTATGGACTTATAAAAGAATATGTTTGGATAACTTGTTTTAATTACTGGCAAAATTAAAAACGGCTAAAACTCAGCCGTTCCAATTTGTATGAAGAAAAATATGATTTTTTTGAGGTATTCCTTGTCCTTTACAAAATTTATAAATTCAGACCATCGTAATACAATCTTTAATAAATTGGTGTGTGTGTTTGTCAATATATGTAAGTTTAGCATCCTCAATTATTGCGGATACATAAAGACTTTCAGTATTATTGAAAATTGCTATTTTATCACACAATAATATTAATTGTTTTAAATTCTCTAAAGATTTTGTAAAACGACTTTCAATTAATTTTTCTGATACACCATGCCCGCCATTTTTAACTCTATCTAAAACTCGTTGTTTGGCTATTTCCACATTATCTACATAAACATAATTAAGATTGATTATAAAACCTTTGGCTTTGGCTCTTTTAATAGTCTGAATTATACTATTTCCTGCTAAAGTTGTCTCTTGATTGAAGGAGATCTTATTATCAATACAATGTTTTATATTCTTAACAATGGTCTTCGACGCACTAATTTGTAATGATTTGTCTTGCCAATTTCCCATACTGGAAACAAGTTCATCAACATTTATTCTTACTCCTAAATTCTTACGTTCTTCGTCTTTTAGTAATTTATATATTGTAGATTTTCCAACGCCATTTACACCACCGAAAATAGTATAAATCATAATAATTCCTTTCCAACAACCTTTTCTTGTTCAAACGCCATTTTTAGGTTTAATATACGAGTATAGAAAATTTTTTCTTCTCTTGTGTTGGCGTTATCAACTAACTTTTGAATATCTGTTATTAGGTATTGATTAAAACATTCAAAAAGTTTTTCTTTTTCAAATATTTCCATTGCCATTAAATTTGCCTCCTTTGATATAAGGACTGTTCTTCTTTATTATTCTAATTGAAGTTTATCGTAATCATCGTAATATTTCAATGCTTTTATTTTTTTAAGATGACATGCTTATGAAAAATACAAAACAAGTAATCTGATACAAGCACTATAAAATATATATCTAGTATATAAATCTTATGGTAGGTGTATCTAAATGGCTAAAATAATAAATGAAAATAGTAATAATAAATTAAGAGATATTCAAGTAGTGGTTCTCAACAATCCAACAAAAGAACAAGCTAAACAAAAAATAAAAGAACTATCTGATTTCTTATCCAAAACGTGGCATATACCAATAAAATCGAAGTAGTTCTTTTTCAATTTTGTTTGGTAAATCAAGGGTTGCGACTATAAAAAACGATCTCAATATTTTGATACCACAAAACGGCTACGCCACCGCACCTCCTTCCGGTATCAAATAGTTAATGGAGTACGGTGGTGGGTATTGCAATAGGGTATGGAAAAGGGTATACTCATACTGATTTTTTGTAAATTAACGTTAATAGTGAGGAATTTATTTTATGAGATGGATGTTTATTCAGGCGTTACAAACAGAATTTAAAGGATACGATGGGAAAAAATTTCAACAGGATTTATTGGCAGCGATAACAGTTACAGCAGTGGCATTACCCCTTGCACTTGCTTTTGGGGTGGGAAGTGTTGGTTCTGCATCAGCTGGGCTTATTACTGCCATCTTATCAGGTATTATTATAGGAAGTCTTTCGGGTTGCTCTTTTCAAATTTCAGGGCCTACAGGAGCGATGACCGCTATTTTAATTTTGCTTTTTCAAAAATACGGTTTTCAAGGAGTTTGGATTGCTGGAGTTATGTCGGGCGTACTCTTGATTTTGGCTGGTTTTTTAAAATTAGGAAAAATCGTTTCCTACATTCCGTCTCCTGTTGTAACAGGGTTTACTTCTGGCATTGCAGTTATTATAGCTGTAGGGCAAATTGACAATTTTTTTGGAATAAAGACGGCGACAGCGGATTCAACTGCAATTAAACTGATGAATTATTTTAAAGCGGGAATCACACCAAATTGGTGGGCTGTTTTACTTGCTGCCATTGTTATTTTTATTATGGTACTATGGCCAAAGAGCTTTCAGAAATTTGCTCCCTCGTCATTGGTGGGATTGGTCTGTTCTCTTTTGGTAAGTTTAATTTTTAAACTCCCCGTTGAAGTAATTGGGGAAATTCCAAAGACATTGTTGCCTGCTACAAGGCTTAATTTGGCTTCTCTAAATTTAGAGACAGTCAGCGGGTTACTTATTCCTGCCCTGAGCATCGCAGCCCTTGCCATGATTGAAAGTCTGTTGTGTGGGCAAGTTGGTGGCAACATGAAAGGGGAAAAGCTCAACGTAAACCAAGAATTAATCGCCCAAGGCGTAGGAAACATAATAATCCCTTTTTTTGGCGGCGTTCCTGCTACTGCAGCTATTGCAAGAACCAGTGTGGCAATTAAATCTGGTGGAAAAACTCGCCTTGTTAGTGTCCTTCATGCAGTAGGGCTTTTCATATCCATGTTTTATTTAGCGCCTGTCATGTCAAAAATTCCATTGGCATCCCTTGCTGGCGTCTTAATGGTTACTGCTTGGCGTATGAATGAATGGGAAAACATTCGGTTTATATTTTCAAAAAGATTTAAAAGTGCCATATCAAAATATTTAATTACAATGATTGCAACGGTGGTGTTTGATCTGACCCAAGCTATTTTAATCGGTGTTATATTTTCTAGTTTTATGTTCATGTTTCAAATTACCAACAATATGGAAATTACCATACACACCGTAGACGAACGCAGGCTTGTTGAAAAACACAACATGAAAATTACGAAGTCACTATCCTATATGAGAATTGTATATTTTAGCGGACCAATATTTTTTGCAACCGTGGAGCAACTTCATAACCAACTTTCAGAACTTCAAGATGTAAAACTTTTAGTGCTTTCTATGAGGGGAGTTCCTCTTATTGATACATCAGGGATCAACGCCCTTGAAGCTTTGAACAAGCAACTAGCAGCGGGTAATTGTAAGTTAATGCTTTCGGGTGTTCAAAAGCAAGTTTTGCTCAGATTGGAACGAAGTGGGTTCATTGATGAAATTGGAAAAGATATGGTTTTTTGGAGTGCGGAGCAAGCTATTGGAGCTTCTTTAGAAGGGTAGAAAAATACTTATTTAATAGGAAGATTTTAAGTTAAAAATAAAAGCTGTAACACAAATGAAATGTAAATTATGGAAAAAACAATTGCAGATTATGGTGCAAGATGGTATACTAAATGCAAAATTTAAACTTTTACAATTTAAAATGATAGTAAGGTAGATTACACTAGATAGCACTAAATGTAATCTACAGCAAGTAAGAAAATCTTAGTACAAAGGTAAGACCGTAATCACAATTTTAAAGCAGAACATATTTCTTATTATTAAAAGTTTCAGTTAAACTTCGACACGGCTAGTTCTATTAAAAAAGTGAATAATAGATACAATTTCAAATGAATATTGTATCGTTAACAGGTTCCTACTTTTCGTATTAGGATTTTTTTATATTTTTAATTAAAAAAAGTAGTAAATTTAATTTTAAATGTTATACTACGCTATATTTTGCGTTTTGAATATAGCAAGTATTTTAATATTGTTTTGCAAATTGAAATACAAAGTATTACAGAATGGAAGTTATTCAGTGCAACAAAATATAACGTAACACATGAAAAGCTGAGTTAAAAAATAGTTGGCTTTTTGTGCTATCGTGTGCATTTTGAGGAGGGGATTTTTAGTTTTTCTGTTTGGAACATACGTTTTATGCGTTAGCACTTCAAATAGTTGTGATAGCATTTCTAGCCATAACTTTTTAAGCATTTAAAATATGTACACAGACAAGCATAATGAAAACTAATGGCAATAATCATAATTTTTTATGAGGCTGGGTTAGTTTAATCATACTTATCCAAATAGGATAAGATTAAGATGAAATATGGAGGTTTCGCAATGAAAAAAAGGTTAGTTAAAAGCTTTATTACAAGTGCTGTTGTAGCGAGTCTTGTATTTGGAAGTTTTCCATTTCAAACACATGCTGCAAATGACATATCGGGTCACTGGGCAGAAGCGTATATGACGAAGCTTGTAAGCCAAAAAGTTTTAAGTGGCTATAGTGATGGTACACTGCAACCGAATAAAAAAATTACTAGAGCAGAATTTATAAAAATGGTAAACAATGTATTTCGTTATGTAGATACAGATTCATCCACATTTAAAGATGTTAAATCAAGTGATTGGTTTTTACCAGAAATTCAAAAGGCAACAAAAGCTGGTTATATAGCAGGATATACAGATGGTACAGCAAAACCAAACAATCCAATTACAAGGCAAGAAGCAGCGACTATTTTGTGGAAAGCTTTTGGATTACAAAAAAGTGGAGCAGGAGATCTGAACTTTTCAGACAGCGTAACGATTCAAAATTATGCAAAAGTTCCTGTGGCAACTTTAGTGGAAAATGGAACAATTAATGGTTACACAGATAACAGTTTTAAACCAAGCGGAAGTATAACCCGTGGAGAAGCAGCTAAAATGATTTCAAAGCTGGCAGGGGAAATATATTCAGCAGAAGGTACATACAAAGGTGAAGAAGGAACAGCATATAAAAATGTAGTAATTAACCAACCAGGTGTAGAATTACAAAACATGAACATTGAAGGTAATTTATACATTGCGCCTGGGGTTGCAGAAGGCGATGCTAAGTTAGATCATGTTAATGTTGCAGGTACAGCAGTAGTACAAGGCGGTGGCGCTAACAGTATTTATTTAAAAGATTCTAAAGTGGCAGACTTAACTGTTGCAAAAATAAATAATAACTTAGTTAGAATCGTTACACAAGGAACTACTAATGTTAAGTCAGCTGAGTTAAGAACCAATACAAAGTTAGATACACAAGAAATAGCTTCCGGTGAAACTGGGTTTTCCACTGTCAATGTAGCAAATATTGTGTCTGACATGGTAAATGTTATCGTTCAGGGAAATCTACCCTTAGTAAGCATAACAGAAAACACAGCGCTACAAGTAGTGGCTGGTACAATTGAACGCTTAAACGTTTTAAGCGGTGCACAAGCATCTGTTAAAACAGAAGGTGGAGGATCTATTTCTTCTATAAAAGCAGGAGCACAAATTACTGTGAACGATACAGTGGTTGAAGCAGGAAAAGAAGCTTCTGTTTCAAGTTCAGGGACAGTAACAACGACAGGTACTCCAACAAAATCAGATATAACTACTACTACTCCAACAACAACTACTACTACTTCATCTGGAGGTTCTTCAGGTGGAGGCGGTGGTGGAGGTGGCGGTACCATAAGTACTTATGTAACAGAAGTAGCCATAAAAACACCACCAACCAAAACAACATACACAGAAAATGAAAAACTTGATTTATCTGGGTTAGTTGTAAGGTTAACAAACAACAATGGTACAACATCTGATGTAGCTTTTGCTGATTTTGCAGCAAATGGGATAACTGTTAGTCCGGCAAATGGAACAGTACTTCCGGTATCGACTACAGCAACAACTACAACGCTTACTATTACACACACAGCAACTGGAAAGACAGCAACACAAGCAATCATCGTAAATCCAGCAACTGTGGCAGTAACGGGGATAACCGTAAAAACAGCACCAACCAAAACAACATATACAGTAGATGAAAATCTTGATTTAAGTGGCTTGGTGGTAACAATATCAAAAAGCAATGGCACATCAGAGGATGTAGCACTTGCTGATTTTGCAGGAAAAGGCATAACAGTAAGCCCTGTAAATGGAACAAAACTTACAGCAAATACAACAATTACGATTACACACACAGCAACTGGAAAGACAGCAACACAAGGAATCACAGTAAATCCAGTAGCAGTGATAGTAACAGGCGTAGCAGTAAAAACAGCACCAACCAAAACAGCGTATACGATAGATGAAAATCTTGATTTGAGTGGCTTGGTGGTAACATTATCAAAAAGCAACAGTACAACAGAGGATGTAGCATTTGCTGATTTTGCAGGAAAAGGCATAGCTGTAAGCCCTGTAAATGGAACAAAACTTACAGCAAATACAACAATTACTGTTACACACACAGCAACTGGGAAAACAGCAACACAAGGAATCACAGTAAACGCAGCAACCTATACAATTAATACACCAGCGGCTATAACAACAGCTATAAATGGGGTAACAGCAACGGCGGTAGTAGCACCATCTGGGCCACAAGTAGCAGGGACTCCAGTAACAATAACAGTTACAGCTATAGGAACTGCAACAAAGACTACAAAAGTTAGTGTAACATCGGCGGTATATGGAGGGGCACTAGCAGCACCATCGGTAGCTGATATTCCAACAGGGCCAATTGTAGCAGGAACAAATGATAAGTTTGCATTTACATTTGTAATGCCAGCCAAAAATATACCTGATCTAGCTATTGGATTAGATGATGTAGTAGTAGCACCAACAGTAGTAAGCGCATCAACAAGTGGAATAGCAACAGCAACCGGAAACACAATAGTTACATTGGGAACTGCTATAGCAGGTTTAGCACCAAGTGACATCGTTGTAAAGAAAGATGGAGTAGCATTAGTAAGTGGAAGAGATTATTCGTTAAGTTCTAACTTAACAGGAGCAACATTTGATATCACATTTACTGGAAATGCAGCACTTAGCAGCACAAGTGTAGTAACTGTAACGATTACAAAAGCAGGATATGTAGTTAATAGTGGAAATGCAATAACTGTAGCTAATACTATTCTAGCGACACCAAATCCAGCGGGAACTTTGACAGCGTTAAGCGCAGTTGCAGGGGCTACAGTTGGAACAACTGTAATAACAATTACAGAACCAATAGTTGGCACAAACTCACGTGTATACAAAGTAGGTGTAGCACAAGTAACAGGAGTAAATGCAGGAGAC
>JAVBJQ010000007.1:0-3714 GCA_031546905.1 Eubacteriales bacterium
TATGATAGTAAAAATAATTGTATTGAAATAACAGAAATTCCTTACACAACCAATATGGAAGTCATTATCGAAAAAATAATTAGTTTAGTAAAAGCAGGAAAAATAAAAGACATCAATGACGTTCGAGATGAAACCGATTTAAATGGTCTTAAAATAGCGATTGATGTTAAGAAAACAACGAATCCAGAAATATTAATGCACAAGTTATTTGCTCAAACACCACTTTCTGATCGATTTAGCTGTAATTTTAATATTTTAGTAAACGGACACCCAAGAGTAATGGGAATAAAAACGATTTTAGATGAATGGGTAAAATTCAGAGTTGAGTGTGTAAGAAGACAAACAAAATTTGACATTAAGAAAAAATCAGAGAAACTTCATTTGTTAACAGGGTTATCAAAAATATTTTTAGATATTGATAAAGCCATTAAAATAATCAGATTAACAGAAGAAGATAGTCAAGTTATTCCCAATTTAATGGAAGCGTTTAAAATTGATGAAATTCAAGCGGATTATATTGCAGAAATAAAATTGAGAAATCTCAATAAGCAATATTTATTAAATAGAATAAACGAAACTGATGACTTAAAAAAAGAAATTGAAAACTTGAATGAAATCATGAAAAGTGATGACAAAATAAAACAAATCATTTGCTCAGAGTTAAAAGAAATTTCAAAAAAATTTGGCAAGCCACGAAGAACCGATATTGTGGGAGAAGCGGAAATTGTGGATATTCCAGACGAAGTTTTAATAGAAGATTATCCTATTCGACTCATTTTAACAGACCACAATTACTTTAAAAAAATTCCACTTACCTCGTTGAGAAGCTCCCCAGAGCAAAATATAAAAGAAGACGATAAAATTATTCAAGAATTTGAAACAGTTAACAAAGCAGAGTTAATATTCTTCTCAACTAAATTTAATGCATATAAAGCAAAAGCCCATGAATTAAACGATTGTAAAGCCAGTAGTTTGGGTGAATATTTGACCAATCTACTTTCGTTAGAAGAGGATGAAAGCATTGTTTGTATAGCAGCAACCACTAATTATGAAGGTTATATGTTATTTGCTTTTGAAAATGGAAAAATGGCCAAAATAACAATGGACAGTTACGCAACAAAAGTAAATAGAAAAAAATTGGTCAATGCCTATTCAAACAAGTCAAAACTTATTTTTGCAAAACAAATAGAAGCAGATAAAGATATATTTGCCATAAGAGATACAGACAAAGCAGTTCTTTTAAATACATCACTCATAAGCGAAAATGCAACCAAAAGTTCTTCTGGAATACAAGTATGTGTGTTAAAGAAAAATAGCTGGCTTACCAAAGTGTTAGACAGCCAAAATTTCGAATCGGATGACTTGGAATATTATAGAAGCAAAAAAATACCTTCTGCCGGACATTTTATCAGTGAGAAGGATAAAAGCAGAAATAAATTGTAAGTTTACTATACCTAATAGCAATCATATTATATTTCAATAAAAGGAGAGAGAAATATGAATTACAAATTGGTTGAAAAAAGTGCTTTTGCAATTGTTGGCAAGTCAATAAAAACAAATGGTAAAAATGGAGAAAATCTAAAGGAAATTCCGTTATTCTGGAACCAAGTAATGAAAGATGGTACGTTTGAGAAATTGTTGCCAGCTTCAGGAGAGCTTGGTGTAATGGGTGCTTGCGTAGATTTTAATGATGAAACAAGTGAACTTACGTATATGATTGCCATTGAAGACAGTGACAAAGCCCCAAGAGATTTAGAACGTGCAGAAATTCCAGCATCAAACTGGGCGGTTTTTGAAGCAATCGGGCCAATGCCAGATGCTATTCAAAAAGTTTGGAAAGACATTTATACGGAGTGGTTCCCCTCTAGTCAATATCAACATGCAGGGACTGCAGAACTTGAAATTTATAGCAACGCGGATGGAAATGCTTCTGATTATAAATCAGAAGTATGGATACCAGTTAAAAGTAAATAATGGTTAGCAAAAAGGTATCTACCCATAGCGGATAGATACCTTTTTAAATTTATACAAATAATCTATCTATAAATTGACCCCATTGAATTTTTTGTATATAATAATTCTATGTCACAAGATACAAAGGTTTTGTTTTTCAAATGAAATCTTTTCTGCGCTTGCATAGGGTTAGAGATAATAAAATATGAAAGGAGGAGACGTCGGACATGAAACTTAAAATAAAATCAAAACTTATTTTGCTACTAATGCTAGCTTTATTCATATCAATTGTCATTGGACTTATTGGTTTTATCAACATATTAAAACTCCGGAACATCATAGACTATGATGAAAATATAGTTGCCAAACCTCTCGTTTATATATCAAAGATAAATCTTGATTTTGGACTATCTACAGTAGTTATTCGTGATTCTATTATAGCAAGAGATAGCTCAAAAGAAAAACTATATAACAAGCTTCTGGTTTATTTGGATGATATTGATGTTCAACTAAATAATTATGTAGCAACGCTAGTTGAAAATGACTCAAAGGATAGCGATGAATACAACAAGGTAATTAATGTAATGAATAAGACAAAAATTTGGATGGCGGAAATTAAAAATGCTGGTGAGTTGGCGGCTCAAGATGAAGATGAGAAATCAATTAATTATTTATACACCAATGTAGTTCCAAAGGGGAATGAAATTAATGATTTAGTGAGTGAACTTACGACACTGAATCAAGTACAGGCAAATCAAAGTAGTCAATCTGCTGCTAAACTTTTTGTAAATGTAACGACAATAATGATTTTAGTAATTGCAATAGGGATTTTATTATTAATTTTGATGGGAATTTTGATTATAAATTCTATTTTAAGGCCAGTAAATAATATGGTATTCGCCGCTAATGAATTAGCAAAAGGGAATACCATAATAGAAGTAACGGGTAATTCCAATGATGAAATCGGGCAATTGGAAAAAGCTTTTAAGGCAGTGTCTCAAAGTGTATCATGTTTGATAAAGGATACGGAAAACATTTTGACAGCAGCTCGTCATGGAAGGTTTTTTGAACGTGCAGACGCAACTACATATGAAGGGGACTATTATAAAATTATTCAAGGGGTTAACAAGACGATTGATATAGTCTGTCATCATTTTGATGTGATACCAGAATGTGTTGCGTTTTTTAACATGGATAAATTGCTTGTGTATGAAAATAAAGCCATGAGTAATTTACTTGAAACATATGGATTAAGTTCCCGTGATGAAAATATTTTAGCAAAAATTATTTCGGCAAATGACACTGTTGAGTTAGAAGCTGATGCAAATGGTATTTTTGAAGCTGATAATATAAACGCATATGAAAAAACTATCGTTATGATAGAGAACATTACAGGTTATTGTGGAACCTATACATTAGCCCTTCATCGAATTAATGATGGAAATACGGACGATGAAAACAGTAAATGTGTTATGATGACAATTACAGATGTTACCGTACTGATTCAAGCAAAGAACGAGGCTGAAAATGCCAATCAAGCCAAGAGTACCTTTCTGTCTCATATGAGCCATGAAATTAGAACTCCAATGAATGCAATTATCGGCATGACACAAGTAGCACGACGTTCAGGCAATCCTGACAAAATTCGTTATTGTATCGATAAAATAGAAAGCTCTTCTCAACATCTACTTGGTATTATTAATGATATTTTGGATATGTCAAAAATTGAAGCAGGAAAACTGACTTTATCCTATGAAGAAT
>JAVBJQ010000021.1:0-4814 GCA_031546905.1 Eubacteriales bacterium
GAAAGAAATCGAAAATAATCCTCTCTTCAAGGCCAGACGATGGGTTGTTGAAAGAGTATTCTCTTGGCTTAACCGCTTTAGAAAAATTCTTGTTCGCTTTGAAAAGTATGATTACTCCTACATGGGGCTTCTGCAGCTTGCTTGTGCCTTTATTGCTTTTAGACAGGTGGATGTCATTTAATCTTAGCTGCTAGGATTATATTTTTGGTCATTTTTCACAAATCGGTTTTATTTACGGATAAGCTCTAAATCAAAAATCAAAGATGCCTGGGGGCAACTTATTCGTGATGGGGAAATTGATGTCACTGATCTTGAGAAAGTAACCTTATATAAAGCTAAAAATAGCGCAAAGGGTACGAATTTTATAAAGAGAGAAATTGATTTTGACGATATTTGAGACAGAAGCATCGTAATTTATTAAATTGAATGAATCAATCAAACACAAAAGACTTGTAGCAATGACAAGTCTTTTGTTGCATTTTTAATGATAAGTCTTTGGTCTTAAATATGTAGAAGTGTTTACCATCAAACGGAACATAAAAAATATTCAAAACAAATGAAGATTGTGCTATACTTAAAGCACAATCACAAATAATGACGTCCGATTGTTAAAAATGACAATAAAGAAAAAGATGAAGATGTTTTGATGGAAACGATACAGATAATTCAGTCAGTTGAAGATTCTGGGTTGAAAGCAGATTTATTGTCTGCAATAAGTATTTTGGCAGGAGAAAAATACCCCAAGGAATTGGTGAAAAAGTATATAAGGAGGGAGCAACTTATGCAATCAGCGTTATTTGAAGAATGGGTAGCCGAGTTTGTTGACGAGGCAGAGGAAAAAGCCAGACGAGAATTTGCGATAAAAATGATTAAAAGGAATAGACCTACGCAGGAAATTATAGAGGATACAGGTTTGACCCAAGAGGAAATACAGAAGATAAAAGTGGAGCTGAAACCGTAATTGGATATCTGTCTATAAGAAAAATTGGTACAGCCACGTAAGGTGTCTCAAATCTGAGATACTGGCGTGGCTTTATTCATATGATCTTCAAAAACATAGACGGCCTCGACCATTGTTTGGGTAAAAAAATATCGCTTCCATATGGATGTTTTGCCTCATTCTGTGGCTGGACCATAGAGCGACCATTCGCCCTTGCGCTCAATGAAAATCCCGAAGTCAAAATGCTCTCCAAAATACCAAACAGGTTTAAAATAGAAACGCTAATCGGAGCTTATAACCCCGATTGGGCGGTATACATGGACAGAAATGGTGAACAAAAAATGTATTTTGTCCTTGAGACAAAAGGCACATTGGATACCAACCAAAGGCGTGGCGAGGAGAATCAAAAAATATACTGTGGTAGGCAGCACTTTAAGTCACTTGATGGTTCTGTCGGATTTTTAGTTGCAAAGAATTGGAATGAATCTAAGGTGAAAAATTAGAAAATGATGATGAGCAGATTTAACCAATAGGAGAATTTATTATGAATATCAGAAGATCTTTTGTATCTATCAGAATAGGAATTATGCTCTTAATAATGCTTTCAGTTGTAGGTTGTGGCAGCCTGCGATCATATAAGGAAGCTAGAAATAATTTTGAAACGACTTTGAGTGCAGAAATATCTGTCGATGAAGAAATTAAAGCGCCGCCTGAAGGCGAATTGGAATTGGTATATTATACTGCGCCTTTGGGAGAAATGGCGGCATACATATCTAAAAAACCAGATGATAACAAAAAACATCCAGCCATCATTTGGGTTGCAGGAGGATTTGATAATTCAATCGGCGCTTCTTGTTGGGAGGATGCCATGTCGGATAATGACCAGTCTGCATCGGTTTTTCGTGAAAACGGTGTCGTGACAATGTATCCATCCTTTCGTGGAGGAAATGAAAACAAAGGATATCTGGAGTGTTTATATGGAGAGATTGATGACATTTTAGCGGCATATGATTATCTTGCCAATGTGCCTTATGTCGATAACAAAAGAATATATTTGGGTGGACATAGTACAGGAGGAACAGCCGCCTTATTAACTGCTGAGGCATCTGAAAAATTTCGAGCAGTGTTTGCATTTGGACCAGTTGCGTATATAACCAATTATTCTTATGATAATTTTACTTTTGACGCAGAAAATAAGAAGGAATATAAAATGAGGTCTCCTGCATATTGGCTGAATTCTATAAGCACGCCCACATATATTTTTGAGGGCGATTCACGCCCAAGCAATGCAAGCAGTTTGATGGAACTTAAAGAAATAAATCATAACAGTATGCTTAACTGCTATCTTGTGAAATCGAAAGATCATTTTAGTATTCTAGCGCCAGTCACAAGGATAATCAGCGAAAAGATAAATAATGATGTAGATAGTGTATGGAATCAAACTTTTACTGACGAGGAGTTAACTTTGAGAAAATAATTTTATGGAATAGCTAGTGGGCTGTGAAACCCAAAACGGTAATAAAAATACAGGACTAAGAACGCTATAAATGCAATGATTCAAGTATTCTTGGATTTTATTTTGATACAGTTTTTGACCTTATAGCCCACCAGAATGTATCACTCTCAGGTTCTGAAACTTTAAGAAGACATGATCGAGGTTTTTGATTGCTACCCGTTTGGTTAGAGGCTTGGATTATCTAAGTTGTCAAGGGCGAACTAACCCCTTGGCAACAGGGTATGCCATGAATCAATATTAGTCGTTAGATTGGACAACGGCGTGGGGAAGTATATGGTTTTATATCAATACAAAACGTGATTTATTTGTAATCAACTAAATATCTAGTAAGTTTCTAGCGTTAAATTTGGATAGGACTTGTTTTTTTCTTGCAACTGATACTTCGGTATATATTTCAGTAGTAGATATGCTTGAGTGACCTAATAACTCTTGAACTTCTCGAATATCTGCGCCGTTTTCTAAGAGGCAAGTCGCAAAAGTATGTCTCAAAAAATGTGGTGTAGATTTCTTGTTTATTTCTGATAGATCTCTATATTTATAAAAAATATTTTCAATAGCATAGATGGATATTTGATTACCATATTTGTTGATGAATAGAAAATCACATTTTGGATTGAAATTATTTCTAGATTCCAACCAAAACTTGATTTTCGCTAAAACTTGCTCGCTTGAGATGAATAAGATACGCTCTTTACGACCTTTTCCATGAATTAAGATTGTTTTAGAGTCAATATCAATATCTTCAATACATATTTTTGACAACTCGCCAATCCGAATTCCAGTGCAAAAAAGGAGCTCGATGATGGCATTATCGCGTATACAGATTTTTCTGTGAAAATCAGAATCTATACTATTTAATTCAGCATCTAAAGATTTTAACATTTTAGTGACATCCTGAATAGATAGAGTCTTTGGTAACCTTTTCTCCGATTTGAACTTTATATTCTTAAAAAGAGCGATGTCATGGTACGAATGGTTGAAAAAAGATTTTAAACTAATAAATTTTCTTTTAATACTGGTATCTTTGAGCTTTTTATCATTCTGCAACATTTCGATATATTCATTGATTGTATCTGAGTTAATAAACTCTGCATTCCTTTCCTCTAACCAAGTATGGAACATTGATAGGTCTGAATTATAGGCTTTAATTGTTTTATTATCAAGATTCCTAGATGTTTTAAGTTCCCTAAGGTAAATACGCATGTTTTCTAAATAATCCTTTGTTGAATACATTTTAGTCCTCCTGTTGTCGTTAGAAAATACTGTGCAAGTTTGGCATACTATGTTATAATTTGCAAGTATAAATAACAATAAATTATTTGGAGGTGCACTTTCGTTGTTTTCTGTAACTCAAACAGATAATGTCTTAGACTATAAAATAAAAAGATTTACAAATGCAAAAAATAAAGACTATCTAGAAGCAGTTAATATATATCTAACCTATACCCCACCAGCTCTTCGAACTGATACGAACCAAATTGCTTATTGGCTAGAACAATTAAAAAACGATAATGAACGAATAATGTATGTTTTAGGTTACTATCTAAATAACAGAGTGGTAGGTTTTTGCCAATTTATGTATTTAAAAAGCAAAAAAATTATAATTGTAGACTATATGGCAATAGATAAAAGTTATAGAAAGCTAGGTGCATTTTATCAGTTTATTGATTTAATACAGGAGTTTATTGAGAAAAATAGATTGGCATATGATTATTTAATAACAGAAATTGGTTTTCTCTCGCATAACAATGAGCCATGTGCAGAAAGTAAAGCATTAATACGCCTGTTGAAAGCCTCCGGACTAGGCACTTTGTGTGGAAGTTATTTTCAACCACAGCTAGATACCGATAATTTTGAGAGTAGTATGAAGGCACAACTGTTCATATATTCTCAAAATGGACTTAAAGAGATAAAAAAGAGTACGTATTTATTTATCATTGAATCAATCTATTTTGATCATTATTTAGAGTGGTATATACCATTTCAAACAGAGAACGAAAAAAAGCAATATAAGCAACATTTAACAAAACTTTTGAAAAAGATTGAAAATGCTACACATGCCCAAATTAACATTGATTTTTCAAGCAATGAGGGTTTAATTCAAAAAAAACAAATTCTATCCATAGGCATCTCACCGCACCTTGGAACTATATCCACGATTGTATCATTTATTTTATTAATTATTATTTTTGCAATAGTATTAAAAATAACAGAATTAACTTCTATAGAGCTAATTCTAGTGTTTTTAGTGTGTTTATTTTGTGTTTTCTCTGTTTTGACATTAATTAATTGTAAAGCACACAAAACACTAAAATTAATTACGGGTATGATTAAAATGTTTTTTGGCAAATTAAAATA
>JAVBJQ010000058.1:0-22020 GCA_031546905.1 Eubacteriales bacterium
GGACTTAAAAATGTAGAAAGTGGAATAAAACGGGCCTTAATGGGAGGGGTTCTGTCTATTACAGAACTTTTACATATAGGTGATTTTTTATATGTTTGTAGAAAAGTAAAAAATTATTCCAAAAGTGAAGGAAAACAAGAAAGCTTTGAAAGTATAGACCCATATTTTGGGGCATTAGAAGTGGTTACGAGACTAGAAAATGAAATAAGCCGTTGCATTTTAAACGAAAATGAAGTGGCAGATGATGCTAGTGTAACCCTAAGAGATATTAGAAGAAATATAAAAGCATCAAACGATCGAGTAAAAGAACATTTAAATAGTATTATTCATTCTTCTAGCTACAAAAATATGCTTCAAGATTCTGTTATTACCATTCGAAGTGGAAGATATTGCATACCACTGAAACAAGAATATCGAAATAGCTTTGAGGGGCTTGTTCATGACCAGTCCTCTACAGGGGCTACACTTTTTATTGAACCAATGTCTGTTGTTCAGACCAATAACAAAATCAAAGAGCTTCATGCCGATGAAAAAACAGAAATTGAAAAAATACTAAAGGCCTTATCTAGTGAAGTGGCACTTAGTAGTGACATCATGCTGAGTAACTTAGAAATTTTAATAAATTTGGATTTTATTTTTGCAAAAGCAGAGCTGTCTTTAAGTATGAATGGAACAAGACCTGTTTTTAACGAAAAAAAATACATCAACATAAAAAAAGCAAGACATCCTCTTTTAAATAAGGATACGGTTGTTCCAACAGATATTTATTTAGGAAAAGATTTTACCATGCTTTTAATTACAGGGCCAAATACAGGGGGGAAAACAGTTACCCTTAAAACGATTGGGCTTTTTACACTGATGGGGCAAGCAGGGCTTCATATTGCGGCTTTTGATAACTCAGAGCTTTCCGTTTTTTCTGATGTTTTTGCAGATATTGGAGATGAGCAAAGCATTGAGCAAAGTTTAAGTACGTTTTCATCACACATGACGAATATTGTAAAAATACTTGCTGATGTCAATAGAGATTCCCTTGTTTTATTAGATGAACTGGGGGCAGGAACTGACCCGACAGAAGGGGCGGCGCTTGCCATCGCCATTTTAAGATTTCTTCATCAAAAAAATATTCGCTCCGCTGTTACAACTCATTATAGTGAATTAAAGGTGTATGCACTTTCAGAGGAGGGGGTATCCAATGCTTCCTGTGAATTTGATGTAGAAACCCTACGACCTACTTATAGACTACTCATTGGAATACCAGGAAAAAGCAACGCTTTTGCTATTTCAAGAAGGCTGGGCTTATCAGAAGATATTATCGACATCGCAAAAGAAGTTTTAAGCCTTGAAGATGAACGGTTTGAAGACATTATTACCGATCTTGAAATTAGTAGAAAGTCCGTTATTGTGGAACAAGAACGAGCGGAGCAGTTTCGACGTGAAGCGGAAAAACTAAAAAATGATGTTGAAAAACAAAAAAATGCTACCAATCATCAAAAAGAAAAAATTATTATGGAAGCAAAAGAAGAAGCTAGAAGAACCATTGCACAAGCAAAAGAAGAATCAGATAAAATTATAAGAGAAATGCAAAAGCTACTGTCAGAAGGCTCTGCTATTAAAAATTTAGAAGAAAAAAGGCAAAAGCTAAAAGGCAATTTAGAGGAAGTTGAAAATGATATTTCAAAATTAACAACTCCGAAAAAGACCCTTTTGCCAATTCCTAAAAATTTAAAAAAAGGTGACAGGGTTTTTGTAAGCACCCTTAATCAAACGGGGATTGTAGCAGGAGCGCCAGATTCAAATGGAGAAGTACTTGTCAAAGCGGGCATCATGAACATTAAAGTTCATATTTCTAAACTTTCTTTAGATGAGTCAGAAGATAAAATCAAAACAACCAATAAGCATTATGGTGCAAAAGTGAAATCAGGCAAATCCATGAACATTACGACTGAAATAGATTGCCGAGGGCTTTTAGTAGACGAAGCGCTTGAAAAGGTTGACAAATATTTAGATGATGCTTATTTATCAGGGCTTGCACAAGTGAGTATTATACATGGAAAGGGAACGGGTGCGCTTCGAGCAGCGGTTCAAAAACATCTGAAAACCCATCCCCATGTTAAAAGTTTTAGGCTTGGGGTGTTTGGTGAGGGCGAGACAGGGGTTACAATTGCTGAGCTAAAGTAAATCTTTAAAATAAAAAAAAACAAATGACGGTTTTTGAAAGTGGGGATAGGATGCAAAAGAAAATTAAAATTTTAATTGTAGATGATGACCCGCATATAGCGGAGTTGATTGCACTGTATTTAAATAAAGAAGGCTACGAAACAAAAGAAGTGCATAGCGGAAAAAAAGCGGTAGAAGAATTTGCAAATTTTGCGCCATTTCTTGTCTTGTTGGACATTATGATTCCTGAAATGGACGGCTACCAAGTGTGCAGAGAAATCAGAACAATGAGCTCTGTACCTATTATTATGCTTACAGCAAAAGGAGACACCTTTGATAAAGTGCTGGGGCTTGAGCTAGGCGCTGATGATTATATTGTGAAACCATTTGAACCCAAGGAATTGGTTGCAAGAGTCAAGGCTGTTTTGAGACGGTATGAATCAAAAGATGTAGATAAGGTAAAGCAAATTGTAATTCCCAATTTAACCGTAAATGCGTCTAATTATACAGTGACTTATCGTGGAAAAGAACTTGAACTGCCTCCAAAAGAATTTGAACTTATCTACTTTTTGGTTTCACACCCCAACCAAGTTTTTACAAGAGAGCAACTGCTTGATAAAATCTGGGACTATGATTTTATGGGTGACACAAGAACCGTAGATGTTCATATTAAGCGTATTAGAGAGAAACTGCCAGATGATGAGGTGTGGGCAATTAAAACAGTTTGGGGCGTTGGCTATAAATTTGAGGTGAGATAGTGAGAAAATCGCTGTTTAGTAAACAACTTTTTTTATATGTCGGAATTTTAATTGTCAGTTTTACGATTTTAGGGGCAATGATTTATAACGCATTTTCCAATTATTACATTAGCCAAAAAGAAAAAATATTGGTGGAGCAGTGTGAGAAAATTAAAAGTGAATATGAGTATGCTTATTCTGTCGGTATTGTAAGCACAACCCAACTCAGTAAGCTTCAATATGAGTTTCAGGTCTTTTATGAATATTTAAACGCCAGCGTTATTTTAATGAGTAAAAGCGGACGTGTGGAAATGGTATCTCAAGATGTGAACCAAAAGTGGATTGGAACCACCATTGCCCAAGATGAAATTACGAAAGTTCTTTCGGGTGAAATTGTAAAAATAAAAGGGAAATTTGGAGGCGTGTTTAAAGAACCTGTGATTACGATTGGATATCCAATTATGATTGATCAACAGATTCTGGGGGCTATATTTTTAAACGCGTCCATACCTGAAATTGTGAAAACCACAAGAGATATTTATAAAATTATTATCATTTGCCTTTTTGTTTCTCTGTTTATCGCTTTTGTATTGGTTTATTTTTCTTCCAAAACAATTACCAAACCTATTATGCAAATGAATGAAGCAGCAAAAATTATAGCAAACGGTGATTTTGATAAGCGACTTGAATTTAAGCGAGACGATGAAATTGGTCAGCTTGCAGAAAGTTTTAATAACATGGCCGAGAGTCTGATGCAACTTGATAAAGTAAAAAAAGATTTTTTTGCCAACATATCTCACGATTTAAGGTCGCCCCTCACTTCTATTAGCGGTTTTTTAACGGCTATCATTGATGGGACAGTTCCTGTTGAAAAACAAAAATATTATTTAAATATTATTTTGGAGGAAACAGAAAGGCTTTCGAAACTTGCCAATGATATTCTTGACTTAAGCAAACTCCAATCATCTGATATTAGGTTGGAAGAAACAACTTTTGACATAAATGAACTGATTAAAAAAGTATTGGAGCAGTTTGAAAACGGCATCGTTAAAAAAAATATTCAAACAGAGGTAGTGTTTGCAGCAGAAAAAAGTTTTGTCTTTGCTGATTATGATAAAATCCAAAGGGTTTTGTATAATTTGTTGGATAATGCAATTAAATTTACAGATGAAAACGAAAAAATAAAAATAGAAACAACCCTTCAAGGTGAAAAAATAAGTGTCTCCATTTTAGATACGGGTAGGGGTATTGAAGAAGAACATTTGAAAAATATTTTTGACCGTTTTTTCAAAGCCGACTCTTCACGGGGAGAAGATAAAAAAGGCAGCGGACTAGGGCTAGCAATTGTAAAAGAGTTTATGAAAGCACATCAGGAAGAAATTTTTGTAAAAAGCAAAGTGGGCAAAGGAACAGAATTTATTTTCACCTTAAAATTATCAAATGTTTACAATTAGTTCATATTTTATTCAAAACTAATGTCTATAATAAGTTTATAGAAATGAAACAGATATTAATTTTACAGGAGGAATAGATGATGAATGAATTTGAAAAAGACAATGAAGAACTAGAAATGCCAAAACATATGGATGAAAAAATAGACGAGATAAAACTAGACAACGATGGTAATGAGGTAGAAGGGGAAGACCTATTTGAATTTTCAGAAAAAGAACTTTTTGTCAGTGGAGTTGAGAAGTCAATTACAAGCGAATTTCCAACGATTGAAACCGCCAGAGCAAAAGAAGCTTTTTATACAGAAAACATAAAGCCACAAAAAGAAAAACGTAAAATGGATGCAGGTTTTAAAAAATTTGTAGCAGCTGTTTGCATCGCCAGTGTAGTTGGGGGAAGTTCCATTGGTTTTGGAATGGGCGTTGGGACTCCTGTTGCCAATCGATATGTATTGCCAGCCATTACTAATTTATTTGCGAAAGATCAACCAGATAACGGCTCACAAAGCAATGACCCAGCACAGTTTGCTTTTAAAAATAGCCAAAACCAAGAAATACAACTTATGGGAAGTGATTCCACTGTTGCATCTATCGTGAAACAAGTAGAACCTTCAGTTGTTAATATTAGTAGTACTGTTGTTACCAATTACTTCAACAAAGCTTTTGAACAACCAGCTTCTGGTTCAGGCATTATTTTTTATCAAACAAGTGACAAAGTTTATATCGTGACAAACAACCATGTGATTGACGGTGCTAAAAAAGTTAGTATTTCCATATCTGGTCTTGAACAAGTATCAGCAAACCTTGTTGGAAAAGATGCCCAAGCCGACTTAGCAGTTATCGCTGTTAAAAAGTCAGACTTACAAGCTGCAGGAATTAGTTCTGTCACCGTTGCTAAATTTGGTGACTCTGACAAATTGGAAGTAGGAGAAATGGCAATTGCAATTGGAAATGCCATGGGTGAAGGGAAGACTGCAACACTAGGCATTGTTAGTTCAAAAAATAAAAAAGTAAATATCGAAGGGGTAGACTTTACAGTTCTTCAAACAGATGCTGCTATTAACCCTGGTAATAGCGGTGGACCTCTTGTAAATTCCAAAGGGGAAGTAATCGGAATTAATACTGCAAAACTTTCTGAATCAGCAGTGGAAGGGTTTGGTTTTAGTATTCAATCCAATATTGCCAAACCAATTATTGAACAATTAATTCAACAAGGCTCTGTAAAAAGACCATACTTAGGAATTGTGGGACAAAACATTACAAAAGATATTGCAGAAGCATATAGTATTCCTTCTTTGGGTGTATTTGTTACAGAAATAATGGAGGGAAGCAGTGCTGCTGAAGCAGGTTTAGCTGCCAATGATATTATTACAAGTTTTGATGGTGTTGCAATTACAACGATGGAAAACTTGTCTAACGAAATAAAAAAACATAAAGTGGGCGACGCTGTTGAAGTTAAAATTTTAAGAGATGGAAAGAAAGCCATGACTTTAAAAGTTACATTAAAAGATTTAAATGATACCAATAATTTCTAAAAAAATAGCTGTCGCATAAAGTTGCGACAGCTATTTTTTTACCACCAACGTCTGTTTCTATTCCAATTCCAGCCTCTGTTCCAACCCCTGTTGTAGTAGCCTCCACCAAATCCGTAAAAAGGAAATCGATTGTAATTGTAATAGGGATAGTAGTTATAATAAGGGGAATATCTAGGGAAATAATAATCGTTATATCGATAGTTTGAAAAAGGAAATAACCAAAACATACTTAATCCTCCTATAGCCGTTTAACGCTTAACCAGAAAAAATTCCCTGTCATTCGTTAAATCGCAATAATATAATTTTTAATAAATTTTTTAAATTGTAACTGCCTTTACTAAAGAGCGGATTTTTTTAAAATCGCATAGTACATACTATTCGGTTGTACTACAATATGTTACAGACAATTATGATTAGATATTTTAAACAAAAATTTTAAAATATTAAAAATATTTATGTTTGTATTGACAAATTTATAAACATTTCTTATGATTTGTTATAGAAGGTATTTTAAAAGCGATATAACAATAATAGGGGGCTTAATTTATGAAGCAATTGACAAGAATGTTTAAAAATATGAAGGTTAATATAAAACTGGCGATATCTTTTGGTATTATTTTAGTTTTGGTAGCTATACTTGGTCTCACAGCATTTTTTAGTATATCTACCATTAGTGATAAAGCCTATGATGTGTATAAAGAGAATGTAGAACCGTTACAATCGTTGGAAGAAGCAAGAATCAGTTTTATATCCCTCAAGGTTTCCTTAGCAAATTTATTATTACAAGCTTATAGTCCAGATGAGTTAGACACCAATATTAATAATATAAAGATTTCACTAAATGAAATAGATGCAAACCTTAAAAGTTATTCTACGACATTAAGTGAATTAGGATTGTCACAGTCCAGAATAAATTCAGTAGAGGGTATACGGGCTAGTATTAGCACTAGCTTTAAAGATATTTGCAACCAAATGATTGAGGCTGTCAAAGAAGGAGACGTAAGCTCTGCAACGGATATTTTAAGTGAAAAAGCTACTCCTATTTCTGCCGATATCAATACCCTTATTAATAATGTTTATGACGAAGCACTGAATGGAACCAAAGATGTAACTTTACAGAATTTAGATACTGCAAATTTAGTTCGACTTATATTTGTAATACTAACATTGTTTGTATTCGTTATTGCTCTTTTACTTAGTAGGCTAGTAGGAAATTCAATTTCAAAACCAATTGCCAATATTACAAAACTTGCTTCAGAGCTTGCCAAAGGGAATTTGGATGTTGAGTTTAACAGTAATTATCACGATGAAGTAGGCATATTAACCCAAGACTTACGGAGTGTTACAGAGGCTTTTAAATCCTTGACGGATGAAATTATTAATATGTCTACGCTACAAAGTCAAGGTGAATATGATACTTATATTAATAGAAATAGATTCCGTGGTGCATATCAACAAGTTGCCGATGAAATAAATAAAACAGTGGAAGGTGCAAATGGAGATGTTTTCAAAACATTAGGTTATTTAAATGAGTTCTCCAAAGGGCATTTTGATGTTGATGTTTTAACCCTCCCTGGTAAAAAAATAATCATTAATGAAAAAATTGAAGAGATGCGTTCTAACTTAAAAGGACTGAACAATGAAATTAATGATTTTGTTCGCTCTGCTATTAATGGTGACTTTTCAATTCGGGCTGATATTTCTAAATATAGTGGGGACTGGGCCATCTTGGTTGAAAATTTAAATGCACTGTTAGATGAAGTAATGATGCCGATTCGAGAAGCCACAGAAGTTCTTCAAAAAATGTCAAAAGGAAATTTAACTGCTAAAATCGCAAGTGATTTTAAAGGTGATTATCAAATTATTAAGAAATCTTTAAATGGTAGCCAAGAAACCATATCTTCTTATATTAAAGAAATTTCAGAAGTGATTACGGAGATAGCAAATGAAAACTTTCGGGTGTCCATTAATAGAACATACATAGGTGATTTTGAAGTAATTAAGGACTCAATTAATGCTACAATTGACACATTTAACGACGTTCTTTCTACCATTAATCACTCTGCTGATGAAATTAGATCGGGTTCAAAACAAATTTCCCAATCCAGTCAGTTATTAGCAAAAGGCTCTACTGAACAAGCAAAAGATATTGAAAAATTAACTACTACGATTACATCTATCCTTGACCAAACCAACGTGAATGCCCATACATCCATGAAGGCCAACGAACTTGCTATTAAGGCAAAAACAAACGCCGTAAATGGAAATGCTGATATGAAAGATATGCTTTTGGCAATGGAAGAGATTAATACTGCTTCAAATAATATTTCAAATATTATTAAAGTGATTGAAGATATTGCATTCCAAACCAATTTACTTGCTCTAAACGCAGCTGTTGAGGCAGCTCGTGCAGGGGAACATGGGAAAGGTTTTGCTGTTGTAGCAGATGAAGTGAGAAACCTTGCAGTAAGAAGTCAAAATGCTGCCAAAGAAACCACTAATTTAATTGAAGGGTCAGTAAGTAAAGTCATGGAAGGCTCAAAAATTGCTGATAAAACAGCAATAGCACTAAACAATATTGTAGATGAGATAACACAAGTTTCTGATTTAATTGATGAAATTTCTCATTCTTCTAATATCCAAGCTCAAAATATTTCAGAAGTAAGCCAAGGGGTTTTAAAAGTTTCCACCATTGCAAAGGAAAATAACTCAACTTCTGAAATGGAAGCACTGGTAGCAGAAAAACTTTTAAATCAGTCACAAGATTTTAAAAAGATGGTTTCTAAATTTAAACTTAAATAAATTCATTGACGAGTGCAATTGTTTATGCTATATTTATTTAAATATTTATATGCGTTGAGAAGGAATAGTAGGTTTTTTGTGGTTTAAGAGAGCTGTTGGTTGGTGTGAAACAGTACCTGATGAAAACGGAACTCGCCTTTGAGCAACTTGCTGAAAAGATAAGGTTATCCTTATTATGTAGGTAAAGTCGGGTGCCGTCCGTTATTTCGGCTGGATATGTTTGTATCCTATTTTAAAGTGTGTTCCTTTGGGAATAAATTTGAGTGGTACCGCGGAAGTTATGCCTTTCGTCTCTTATGTTGAGATGAAGGGCTTTTTTAATTATAAAAAATTTTTAAGAGGGGTGTTATAATGATGAATTTTAAAAAGTATAAACCGTATGAAAGTTTGAAATTAGTTGACCGAACATGGCCGAATAATGAAATTAAAAAAGCTCCCAAATGGTGTAGTGTGGATTTGCGTGACGGAAATCAAGCGCTTGAAGTTCCCATGAATTTAGAACAAAAAATTAATTTTTTTAAGTTTTTAGTAAAAATTGGTTTTAAAGAAATTGAAGTTGGATTTCCAGCTGCTTCTGATACAGAATTTTTGTTTGTTCGTACGTTGATAGAACAAAATTTAATTCCAGAAGATGTTACGATTCAAGTGTTGACACAAGCTCGTAAACATATTATTGAGAAAACTTTTGAAGCACTAGACGGAGTTCATAAAGCAATTGTTCACGTTTACAATTCCACTTCTACACTTCAAAGAGATGTGGTTTTTAATAAAAGCAAAAAAGAAATTATTGATTTGGCAGTTGAAGGCGCAACATTATTAAAAACACTTGCCCAAAAATATGGGGAAGAGCATTTTACTTTTGAATATTCGCCAGAGAGTTTTACTGGAACAGAGATGGATTATGCGGTTGAAATATGTAATTGTGTTTTAGCTGTTTTTAAGCCAACAAAAGATAAAAAAGCCATTCTTAATTTGCCTAGCACCGTTGAAATGGCATCGGCAAATGTGTATGCAGATCAAATTGAGTATGTGATTAGAAATATTAATGATAGAGATTGTGTGGAGATAAGCTTGCACCCACATAACGACAGAGGAACAGCGGTTTCTTCCGCCGAGCTTGGACTTTTGGCTGGTGCTGACAGAGTAGAGGGGACTTTATTTGGAAACGGAGAACGAACAGGGAACGTTGATATTTTAAATGTTGCTTTAAATATGTTTTCACAAGGAATTGACCCAGAACTTGATTTTTCGGTGGTTAGTGAAGCCATTGAAATTTATGAATCTTCTACAGGGCTTTCAGTTCACCCACGTCACCCATATGCGGGAACTTTAGTTTACACTGCTTTTTCTGGTTCTCACCAAGATGCAATCAACAAAGGATTAGCAAAAATGAAAGAAAGACAATCGGCATTTTGGGAAGTACCATATTTGCCAATTGACCCAATGGATGTGGGAAGAAGTTATGACCCTATTATTCGTATTAACAGCCAATCTGGAAAGGGTGGCGTTGCTTATATTTTGGAAAGTGCATTTGGAATACGCTTGCCAAAAACTATGCAACAACATTTTGGCAAACGTGTAACAGAAGTTTCCGATCAAAATAATATGGAGCTTTTGCCACAAAATATTTATGAGTTATTTAAGCAAGAATATGTGAATATTGAGTCGCCTATTGCGTTAGTAGAATATAACGAAAATGAAGAAGATGATTTAGTTAACGTGGTGGCTACCATAAAATTAAATGATGAAGTTAAAACATTTAATACAAAGGGTGCTGGCTTACTAGAAGCATTTTGCAAGGGCCTTGAAAGTCTATTACCGATAAAAGTTGAAATTACAGATTACCAACAGCATTCTTTAGAATATGGTTCAAAGTCGAGAGCCATTACGTATTTGCAAATACACGATGAGAATAAAAATGTAATTTTTGGAGTGGGAATTAGTAGCAACATTAGTCAGTCGTCTATACGTGCCTTAATAAGTGCCGTTAACAACTCCCATTTTTTCAAAACCAGCGTTTAATCCCACATCCTCAAAAATAAGTTTATGATTTTTAAGTAATCGTATATAAACTTTAGAAGAAACACTTTCGGTTATTTTTCGATTCATACTTCCTAACATGGGAGCAACTAAAGATTTTTTATTGTTTTCAAAAATTTTAACAAACAGTGTGTAATCACCTTGTTGTATCTCTACTGTTAAAAATTCATTTTCCACGAGGAATGTTTTAATTTTTGCTAAATAATAGGTAGCAATGACGATTTGCTGATTTTTAAAATGAAGAACACCAATAATTCCTTTGAAACTAGCACCTAAAAAGGGAATTTTGGCTACGGATAATACAAAGCTACAATCTTTCGTATTTACAAATTGATTGGATTGAACCCATATCCAAGACTGTGGAAATGATTTTCCCCAGTCTTTTTCTATGTATCCGATTGCTGTTCCGGTTTCAAATACAATTTTCTCTTTGTTATAACAAACTGTTCCACTTACATCATGTTTTAAACTGACAATTCCATGGTAACATTCTAAAAAATTTAAATAAGAATAGGGCCCCATGATGCTAGGGCTAAAGGGTGAGCTTTTAAGGGGTGTTATGTTGTTATAAGTTAAGTTTCCTTTTAGTTTTAAGTTTGGTTCGTCGATGTCTAGTATAATTTCTTTTTTGCTAAAATAATTTTTTCCAACGAAAATAGAAAGTTCATGCTCATTTGCATAAAAATGTTTGAAGGAATAGGGTACATAATGGGAATCATGATTGCTAATGATTTGTATAAATGCTTTTTTGGTGCCGTCCTTATCAATCGATATTCCAGGAATAATACAAAGTGCTTTTTTGTTTGTATTATGTTTAAAATACCAACCTTCAAAAAAATTCTTTTTTATTTTGTACCCGTGGAAGCTTCTATTTATCTCAAACATTTTATCCATCCTTGTTTAGCGTATGTTGAAAAAATTATTATCCTTAACAGCTATCTAATCCATTTGTCCATCAATATATTTTCTACAGTGTTCACAATTTTTAAAATTTTAAACAGAAAAAGAGAAAGCGGTTTAACAAATGATGAAAAAATTTTGTTAGACCGCTAACTAGTAAGGAAAATTTTAAATTTATGGAGTGATAAACATTTGTGTCCAATAAGTGGTACTACCACCTTGGGAGTATCCTACTCCGATTTGTGTATAATTTGGGTCTAAAATATTTCTGCGATGTCCTTCTGAGTTCATCCATGCAGTTACAACTGCTTCAGGTGTTTTTTGTCCTTTTGCGATATTTTCCCCAGCAGAACGATAAGCAACATTAAAGCTTTTTAACATATCAAATGGGCTACCATAAGTGGGTGATGTATGGTTGAAGTAATTTTTATCTCGCATATCATCGGCTTTATAACGTGCTACTCTAGAAACTTGCCAGTTTTGTGTGAGGGGTTTTAAGCCTCTGCTGGTTCTTTCTTTGTTCACCAAGGCTACTACTTGTCCTTCTACCCCTTTTACTTGTGTAAATAAAGGTACAGTTACTTTTTGACCTGGATAAATTAAACTAGGATTTTTAAACTGTTTATTTGCTGAAATAATTTCAGAAATACCAACTTGGTATTTAACCGATATTTTCCACAGGCTATCACCGGATTGTACGGTGTAAGTGTCCGTATCGGCTGCAAATGTATGAATTGAAAATAAAAAAGTAAGTATGAAGCAAAGTGGAACTAATGTTGTAATTATTTTTTTCATAAATACACCTCACTATAAAGTTATACTAATTGTGAACATGAATTTAGTATGTGCTAGTTTTGTTACAAAATTCATATTTTGACATGGGAATTAATAGAAATTATTTTGAAATTATTTTTTGCTTGGGGTATAATACTTAGCAATAACAGTCTCTCGAATCTTGAAGGATAAAAGCTGTGAAGGAACACTAAAGTAATTGGATAAAACGTAGATAGGGGTGTTTAAATGAAAACAATTCGCTGGGGTATGATTGGGTGTGGTAATGTAACAGAAGTAAAAAGTGGGCCAGGATTTTATAAAGCAAATAATTCAATATTATACGGAGTGACAAATCGTACTATTTCAAAAGCGTATGATTATGCAAAAAGACATCCTGTGGAAAAAGTTTTTGAAACAGTGAAAGGGTTAATTTATGACGAAAATATTGATGCTGTGTATATTGCTACCCCGCCCAATAATCACAAAGAGTATGCACTTATGTGTGCAGATGCAAAAAAAGTTTGCTACATAGAAAAACCAATGGCATTAGATTATGCCGAGTGTCTTGAAATCATCAATGCTTTTGAAAAGGCAAATGTAAAAGCCTATGTGGCTTATTACCGTAGACGAATGGATAAATTTATGAAAGCAAAAGCAATTATTGACAATAATACGTTGGGAGATATTCGATTTGTTCGAGTTGCCTTATATCGCCAGCCACAAAAGGAGGAGATAGAAGGTTGTTGGAGAGTCGTTCCCGAAATTGCTGGTGGTGGAATTTTTATGGATATGGCAGTTCATGAACTTGATATTTTAGATTATATGCTTGGTGAAATGGTAGAGGCAAAAGGTATTTATGAAAACCAAGGGAAGATTTACAAACCAGAAGACAATGTTACAGCTTGCTTTCGATTTAAAAGCGGCGTAACTGGCACAGGGGTTTGGTGTTTTAACGCATATCAATCTGTTGATGTAATTGAAGTTGTGGGATCGTTAGGAGGTATTACTTTTGAATGTTTTGGAGCAGGGCCGATTACATTAGAAACAAAAAAAGGGAAGCAAGAAATTGCAGTGGAAACGCCTCAACACGTACACCAAAATTTAATCCAATCTATTGTGGATGAATTAAATGGAGTTGGAGAATGTCCCAGTACGCTTTTGTCTGCGGCGAGGACGTCAAGGGTTTGTGATATGATTTATGGGAGATAGATTCTACTTCAATATCAAACTGTTCTAACACCAATGTGATAATACTATAAAATGAAAACCGTCAAAAGTGAAATCCACTTCTGACGGTTTTTGATGAACATCTCTTTAGTTATTCAAAATAACTGTCAAAAACTGTTTTAAGTTATTGCAATAAACTGATACTGACAGTATGAATATAAGAAAAATTAAATTCAAGCCCTGTCATCTATTCGCTATGTATTTCTTACATTTTTTACAGTCCCAACAAACTCCCAACATTATAAATAATAAATGCAGCAATCCATGCAATGCCTGTTTGAAATGCAATTGAAAAGAGAGTCCATTTGATAGAGTTTAACTCTCTTGCAATGGTTGAAAATGCTGCTATACAAGGCATGTAAAGTAAAACGAACACCATGTAGGCATAAGCGGTTAAAGGCGTAAACGCTTGGCTTATAGTTGTAAGTAATTGTGTTGATTCCTCTGGAGCATTATATAGTATAGCGAGTGTGCTAACAACAGCTTCCTTAGCAATTACTCCTGTTAATAATGCTACAGAAGCTTGCCATGTTCCGAAACCAAGAGGTTTAAAAATTGGAGCCATAAAAGAGCCGATTCCCGCAAACATGCTATTTGAATTATCATCCACTATTTGAAAATAAATATCATACGTTTGCAAGAACCATATTACAACAGACGCCAAAAGCATTATCGTTCCAGCTCTTATGATAAAATCCTTACTTTTGCCGTACATTCTGAAAAGAACAGTTGAAATCTTTGGCATACGATATGGGGGCAAATCCATAATAAATGGTGACTGTTGACCTTTTAAAACTGTTTTACTAAGGATAGTACCACTAATAATTGCAACTATAATTCCAAAGATGTATAACGAAAAAACAACTAGACCACTACCATTTGAAAAAAGCGCTCCAGCAAAGATAGCATATACAGGAAGCCTTGCCCCACAAGACATAAATGGTGTGATTAACATCGTTATTCGTCTATCAGACTCACTTTTTAGTGAACGGCAAGCCATAATTGCGGGAACACTGCATCCAAAACCCATAAGCATTGGAATAAAAGACCTGCCGGACAATCCCACTTTACTAAGCAAGCTATCCATTATAAACGCCGTTCTTGCTGTATATCCTGTGTCCTCCATAAATGATAAAAAAAAGAATAATAAAACTACTTGTGGCAAAAAGGTTAAAACTGTTCCAACCCCAACAAATATTCCATCAACAATTAAACCGATACTCCATTCGGAAACGCCAGCTGAAAGCATTGCTTCACGAACAATACCCGCAAGATTTTGATTAATTGTTACATCAATAAAATCTGTTAAAAAACTACCAAATGCGCCGAACGTAATTTGAAATATGATAAACATAATAATAATAAATATAGGTATTGCAAAAATTTTGTGTAAAACAATATTGTCAATCTTGTCAGTTTTTGTTTCAGAGATAGGTTGCTTATTTTTCTCATAAACTTCGCTAACGATCCTATCACTGTATTTGTATCGGGCTTCGGAAATAATTGTTTGGAAATCTTTATTTTTTGTATCGTCTGAAATGTTTTTCTTAAAATCAAAAATGATAGTTTCGATTTCCTCTTTTAGTGAAGGCGCAAGATATAAATCATCTATAACGAGTTTATCACCTTCAACTAATTTAATTGTGTTGTATAAAACGTTTTTGCATCCGGTTTTTTTGAGTAATCTAATAATTTGGTAGATTGGTTCAAAAATATCAAATTTTTCTAAAACACTTTTTGGTTCATAGTCTTTCTTGTAATAGGACTCACATATTTCGATAAGATTATCAATACCCTCACCTGTTTTTGCAGATATTGGAATAACGGGAATCAAAAGCTCCGCTTCGAGTTTTTTCACATCAATTTTATCACCATTTTCTTTTACTTCGTCCATCATATTAAGTGCGATAACAAGCGGTATACCTAACTCCATAATCTGTGTTGTCAAATAGAGACTTTTAGATAGGTTTGTTGCGTCAATTATGTTTATGATTAATTTAGGTTTGTCATGAATGATTGAGTTACGGGCAATAATTTCATCTTCTGTGTATGGAGATAACGAGTTAATGCCCGGTAAATCTACCAGCCTTATTTGCTCTTTACTATGTTTTAAAACCCCTATGTTTTTTTCAACTGTAACGCCCGACCAGTTGCCTACTTTAGCTCTGCTGCCAGTTAGTTCATTAAACAATGTTGTTTTTCCACTGTTCGGATTACCCGCCAACGAAAAGCTAACCCCCATAATGCTCACTCCTATGCTCTATTTTAAAGGAATACTATATTTTCTCAATTATTACATTTTTAGCATCCTGCTTTCTCAAACTAAGACCTAATCCCCTAATCAATATTTCAATAGGGTCTCCGAAAGGTGCAGTTCTTTTTAGTGCTACTTCTGTTCCTGAAACAAGCCCCATGTCCAAAAGGAGCTTTTTCGTTGCATTAGAACCGTCTATTCTAACAATTACCGCCTTTTCATTTAAGTGAAGTTCAATCAGTGAAATACTCATATTTTCTTAACTCCTTTCGCTTTAAGATTAAATACCTCTGCGGTCTGTTTTAGTACTCCGGCTTGAGCAGCCAGTTCTTCAGCGTATGCTGATGTTTCTTCTGCTGTTGATGAATTTTGCTGGGTTATTGCAGTAATTTCCAAGGCTGCATTATTTATATTGGAAATGGAGCTTGCTTGTTTTTCTGTTACTATGTATATGTCGCCAATGGTTTCGTTAACTTTTGCAATGTCTGTTACGATACCATTTAAAATACTTGCTGTACTTAATGCCATTTTAGATCCTAGCGCCACCTTTTCTCGTGATTCATCAATTAGTGTGGCTGTTTGCTTTGCTGCTTGACTGCTCCTATTTGCTAAACTTCTGACTTCATCTGCAACAACAGCAAATCCTTTGCCTGCTGCTCCGGCACGAGCCGCCTCGACTGCGGCATTAAGTGCGAGAAGATTTGTTTGAAACGCGATATTTTCTATCGTTTTTAAGATGTTCGATATATTATCAGAAGATTTATTTATATCTTCCATTGCTGTCAACATTTTTTTCATTTCGGTTTTACCATTTTCAGCGTTGGTTTTTGCAAGTTTGACTAAATTATTAGCATTTTTAGTATTTACAACTGTTTTTTCAGTTTCATTTTTTAGAGTTTCAATTGTAATACTAAGTGCTACAACTGAACCAGACTGATTGTTTGCCCCTTCAGATAAGTTAGTGCTTGCCGATGCAATTTCTTGTGAACCTGTTGAAACTTGGTCGGAAACGGCATTAAGGTTTTCCATAACCTCATTGATTTTGCCTATAATTCTGTTAATTGAGCTTTTCATGCTTGAGAAATCACCAATATATTCTCTCGAAATTTCTATATCAAGGTTATAATTTGCCACTTGTTGTAGCACATCTGCAATTTCCTTTATGTATGAGTTAATTACATCTATCGTTGTGTTTAATGAACTTTTGATAATAGCAAAATCACCCTTGTATTCACCTTCCACATGAACTTGCAAATTGCCTTTTGAAACTTTTTCAAGCACACTGGCAGATTCTTTAATCGGCTTAGCACATTCGGCCATTAAAGTATTTAGCTGAACTAAAATAGCAAGCCAATCACCATTATATTTCTTTTCATCAACTCGTCGACTTAAATCACCTTCCGTTGCTGCGACAACGAGTTGGCTTATTTCTCCGCTTATGTTTTTAAGATTATATCGCAAACTATTAATTGATATATTCGTTCTTTGCTTTTCCCCTGGATATTCTTGAAGCTCCACACCAAAATTACCTTGTTCAAATTCAGATAAACAGTCCAAAATATCATTTGTCATTGTAACATATGATGTAACCATATGATTCACGCCTGTTGCAAGAGAATTATATGCCCCATAGTATTCTTTTTCTGATAGTCTCGCCTTCATTTTCCCGGCATTTTGTTCCTCCAAAAGATAATCCATTGCTAAAATTAAACCGCTTAATGTATCCGAAACATTTAAAAGACTCTTCGCCAAGTCACCTATTGCGTTTGTTGATTCATATTTGATTTTTACGTTTAGATTTCCATCTGCAATCTCGCCTGCAACTTTATTTAACTCATTTATCGGATCAATAATCCCTTTAGCTAATCCATTTACTAATGACTTAGCTAAAAATAGAGCAAAAATAAGAAGCAAAACAACCAAAATTGTCACCTTATTCTCAGTAGCTTTATTTGATTTAAACAACTCATTAGACTGGTTTTGTTCTATTTCTGTCAGTGTTTTAAGCGTTTCTACTAATCGTTTCTCTGTGACTTGCAATTTGGCAAATTGACTGCTTTCGGTAAAATTGAATTCCGAAATGAGTGCTTTATAATCACCCATTATCGACTTGAGCTCTGCAAAGATAAGTGCCTCTTCTTTGTTTTCACGGCCATATCCTTGCGCTATGCTGGTACATTCATCTATTTGTTTCATAATGTTTTCTATATCACTATATATTGATTTTCTAACATCCATCCTCTCGTTGTTTACAAGACTTCTCGTTTGACCTATTACCAAGTTAAAATCATTGGCTATCGTACTCAAATAGACAAGTGGCTTAGTCG
The DNA here is from genome assembly GCA_031546905.1 of Eubacteriales bacterium. Classification (GTDB taxonomy): domain Bacteria; phylum Bacillota; class Clostridia; order Lachnospirales; family JAVBJQ01; genus JAVBJQ01. The sequence continues at coordinate 18,202 of JAVBJQ010000058.1, forward strand.
TTGTATTAAGCAAAACATCATTATTATTGCCAACATTTCTTAGCGATACAATTGCAATTACGCCAATGGCAACCGTAAAAGCTAATATTGTGGAAAAGTTTAACGTTATCCTTGTTTTTATTTTCAAATTTTTAAAAAAATTATCCACATCTATTCCTCCGAGAAAAATAATATTAGTTCATCTCATTTTATTATAACATAACAATAGTTTCATTAAAAGTAATAATAGAAGGTGTGATTAATTAATTCAGACACTAAACCCCATGTTATGCATGGGAGAATGGAATGAGCAGAAGTGTTACTGAAAGCGTTTGAGCATATAGGTATTTGCGGATTAGAATTTATGAGCAATATAAGAAATTCAAATATGCAATTATGCTAAAGAAGGCCGAAAGTGATGTTTAAAAATCAAAAAATGAAAATAGCAAATCAAGTTATTCTTACCAATGATAAAATTGATGTTTTTTTGAAACGAGCCTCATAACTTTTTGTTTCTCCATATTGTTGTAATAAACTGTAAACTGCACTTTTACTAGCTCTTAGATTTTAATTCAAGATTAAGTCCCACACCAAGCGTGGGCGGTAAGGCAAGCCTAGGTTTTCCTTCATTTATTTTTTGCTTGAAAAAAAAATATTTTAGTTATATAATGGCATAGAAGTTTTATTGTGCATGATTATACAAAAAAAGGGGAGGATTCATAATGAAGTATAAGAAATTGTTATCATTGGTACTGACTGTTGCAGTTTCAGCTGTCATGCTTGCTGGTTGTACAAAAACATCGGGGTCAGCTAGTAATACAGCAACAGCACCTGCACCTGCACTTCAAGGCACTTCAACAAACAACGAAGGCGGCGACACAATTACAATTGGTGGCATTGCTCCTTTAACTGGTGGAAATTCAATGTATGGTATTTCTGCTTCAAACGGTTCAAAACTTGCTATTGATGAAATTAATAAAGCTGGTGGCGTTCTAGGAAAGCAAATTAATTTTGTTCTTTTGGACGACAAAGGGGATCCAACTGAAGCGGTTAACGCCTATAACAGACTTATAAATAATGATAAGGCAGTTGCTATTATTGGTGCGGTAACGAGTAAACCTTCGTCAGGTGTGGCGATGATTGCCGCAAAAGATAGAATTCCCATTATCACACCTACAGCAACAGCACAAGATATTACAACTTATGGTGATAACATTTTCCGCGCTTGTTACATAGATCCATTTCAAGGTAAAATCATGGCTGATTTTTCGACCAAAGATTTAAAAGCAAAAACAGCTGCTGTTATGTACAACACAGCGGATGATTATTCTGTTGGGGTTGCGGAATCATTTAAAAGCACTTTTGAAGCAGCGGGTGGAACCATTACAAGTTATGAAGGTTACACAGCAGCAGATAAAGATTTTAAATCTCAATTAACAAACATTAATCAAAAAACGCCAGATATTTTATTCCTTTCAGATTATTATAATACAGTTGCTTTAATTGCAGCTCAAGCGAAGGATATTGGCGTTAAGTCAACTTTAGTTGGTGCTGACGGTTGGGATGGCGTTCTTGAATCTGTTGCTGATCCTAAAGTAGTGGAAGGTGCTTACTTTGGAAATCACTACTCAAGATATGACACAGAGCCAACAGTTGCAAACTTTGTTAAAACTTACGAAGATACTTATAAAGAAACACCACAATCATTTGCTGCTTTAGGTTATGATGCTGCTAAAATTTTAGTTGCTGCTATTGAAAAAGCTGGCTCAACTGATAAAGAAGCGGTTATTAAAGCACTTAAGGAATCCAATACCACTGGCGTTACTGGTAATATTACTTACGGTCAATCAGGCGATCCGATTAAAAACATTGCGATTATCCAAATTAAAGATGGTAAGTATGAACTCTATGGAAAAATGAATCCTTAAAAAATTTAAAAAATCGCATGGAATCGTTCATGCGATTTTTTTAAAGTGAAAAGAGAGGTTTTCAAGATGAATTTTATAGCTCAATTAATAAATGGTCTTCATGTGGGGAGTATTTATGCTTTGGTTGCATTAGGTTATACAATGGTTTATGGTATTGTAAAGCTTATTAATTTTGCTCATGGCGATGTAATTATGATTGGTTCCTACATTGTATTACTTTTACTGACACAAGTAGGATTACCTTTTTGGGCAGCAATTTTAGGTTCTATGATTTTTTGTGCGTTGTTTGGTATGATGATTGAAAAAGTTGCTTATAAGCCACTTAGAAGTTCCCCTAGAATTTCATCTTTAATTACAGCCATTGGTGTTAGTATTTTGTTGCAAAATTCTGCCATGAAAATATTTTCATCCAGCCCACGACCATTTCCTAATCCTATTTCAGGTGCTGCAATTCAATTAGGACAAATTAATATTTCGTTAACTACCATTGTTACTATTATTGTTTCTATTGTTTTAATGATTTTGTTACAACTTTTTATTAAAAATACAAGGGTTGGGAAGGCCATGCGAGCAGTTTCAGAAGATTCTGGCGCATCTACATTAATGGGGATTCATACGAATACAACAATTTCCATTACTTTTGCCATCGGTTCAGCACTTGCGGCTGTTGGTGGGGCACTATATTCTTGTGCATATCCTCAGGTGGAACCATACATGGGTTCTATGCTTGGGTTAAAAGCTTTCGTTGCTGCTGTTTTAGGGGGAATCGGAATTATCCCTGGAGCGATGCTTGGGGGTTTTGTGATGGGACTTGCCGAGAGTCTTACAAAAGGTTATATTTCATCACAATTATCAGATGCGGTTGTTTTTGGAATTTTAATTATTGTTTTGCTAGTTAAACCATCTGGAATAATGGGCAAAAACGTTAAAGAGAAAGTGTAGGTGACCAAATTGAAAAATAAATGGGTATCCTATTTCATTAACTTTGTTTTGGTTTTATGTATTTATTTTGTTTTTATGCACTTTATTGCCAATAAGACGATTAATAACTATTATTTAGGTATACTAATTATCATTGGAATTAATATTATTTTGGCTACCAGTCTTAATTTAACCACAGGTTTTCTTGGGCAACTGGCACTTGGACACGCTGGATTTATGTCCATTGGAGCATATGCTGCGGCTTTATTCACCATGAGACTGGGAACTCCATTTTTTATTTCTCTTATTGCTGGTGGACTGATTGCAGCTTTTTTTGGAATTTTAATTGGTATTCCGGCGCTGAGGTTAAGAGGCGATTATCTTGCCATTATTACCCTGGGTTTTGGTGAAATTATTAGGGTTATTATTTTAAATTTAAAATTTACAGGTGGCGCAAGAGGTCTTAAAGGAATTCCTTATTTATCGAATTTTACTTATATTTATTGGGCGATGATTATTACAGTGGCTTTTCTATTTTGTCTTTTAAATTCAAGACACGGAAGGGCAATTGTTTCCATACGTGAAGATGAAATTGCGTCAGAAGCAGCGGGTATCCCTACTACTTATTACAAACTTTTTGCATTTACGACTGCGGCCTTTTTCGCTGGTATTGCAGGAGGGCTTTATGCTCATTATATTCAAATCCTTGATCCAACAAAATTTGACTTTAACCGTTCTGTTGAAATTTTAGTTATCGTTGTGTTGGGTGGTTTGGGTAATTTGACGGGTTCGATTATTTCTGCAATTGTGTTGACCATTTTACCAGAGGCTCTAAGAGGGGTTTCCGATTGGAGAATGATTTTATATTCTATTATTCTCATATTGGTTATGATTTTTAAACCTTCTGGACTTTTAGGTAAAAATGAATTTTCCATTAGAAAGTCTTTGGGCTTTTTACAGTCCAAGTTTTCTAAAAAAACAGGGAAGGGGT
>JAVBJQ010000063.1:0-11184 GCA_031546905.1 Eubacteriales bacterium
CTTTCCGCGGAAAAAGAGAGGGAATGTTACTAATGGTTGCAAAAGAACTCTTTGCTTAAATGAATTAACTGCATATTGGCAAAATATCTGCCATATGCTTATTTATTTTTTAAAATTTTAGCATCGTTTGCTAAAGCTTGTATTAAAAAAATAAATATTAACTCTTCCTGTACAGGGACTTGCTCAATAATACTGATATTCTTTACTTCGTTGTAGAGCGTAACATAATTTTTCTCATTATTCATAACTGTATCCCATGCTTTCAGATTATATTATAGCATGCTAGCAAGACTACCAAGGTGAAGGGTTGCTATCTGAAGCAAGAATCCTTGCATAAATTATAACATAAATAAATCATAGAAGCGAAAACCAATTTTTGTATAAAAAATTTAATTTAAAAGAGACCAACTGAAGCTAGGGCATTAAAATAAAAAATAATAAGTGGTGGAGAAATATACAAAGAGCTTAATAATTTAAAAAACAATTGTATACATCGTTTGAAATTTTTGCGCATAAATAAAACTAGCTTTAAACTTTATAAGCCCTGTAGGGCTTTTTGTTTACGCATTTGTCAAGCTACACCTAGCACGATTAAATTACTACTATAATAATTGAAACGAGATGATACGATGGCTTCAGTAGAAAAGCGCGGGGAAAATAAATACCGCATAACTGTTTCTGATGGGTATGACAGAAATAATAAAAAGATTGTTCATAAAAAAACGTTTGAAGTAGATATTAACTTGACACCCAGACAATTAGAAAAAGAATTAAATAGATTGGCCCTGTTATTCGAAGAAGATGTAAAGAGCGGAAACTACACAAGTACTACCTTGACTTTCGAAAAGTTCGTTGAGAAATGGCTAGTTGATTATGCAGAAAAAAGGCTTGAAAAAACCACCATTGAAAGTTACAAAGGGGAATTAAATACAAAAATACTCCCTGCGATAGGTCATCTTAAACTTACCGAACTAAAGCCCACTCACTTAATCCGATTTTTAGATAATTTAACAGAAGATGGTGTTCGGCTTGATGGTAAAGTAGGAGGCTATAGTACTCGTGTGATTAAATATCAGCACTCAATAATATCGTCAATTTTACAAACAGCAGTCTATTGGCAAATAATCAGTGAAAATATTGCTACAAAAGTACAACCTCCAAAAGGTGTTGAAAAAACTAATAATACAAATTTTCTTGATGAAATGCAAATTGCAAAATTTCTTAAATTTGTTTTAGATACTGAACCTATTGAGCAATGCACTTTAGCTTTTATTACAGCTTACGCTGGATTAAGAAAAGGAGAAGTTCTTGGACTTACATGGGGCGATATCGATCTTAAGCAAAACACCATAACAATTAACAAGGCCTTAGCAAGGGCAGCAAACGAAAAATTTATTAAAGCTCCAAAGAACAAATCTTCTATTCGAGGAGTGACAGTCCCTGCAAGTGTAATTGAGTTACTGAAAAAATTTAGAAATATAAATCCTGAAACAAGGATTTTTAATTTTTCATATGATATGCCAACAAGATGGTTCAAGAGAGTTATAAAAAGCTACAACAAAACCCATGAAGATAATTTGCCCACCAATGTCACTTTTCATGGGCTGCGTCATACGTCAGCCACATTATTAATAGCGCAAGGGTTAGATATTAAGAGTATATCAGCCCGTTTAGGTCACAATAACACCAGTACTACTTTAGATGTCTATGCTCACGCAATTAAAAGCAAAGACCAAGTTGCATCAAATGCTTTAGAAAATTTAATTAATATCAAATCATAATGCTAGGCCTGCCTAAATCCGAAATTATATTCTTATTAAAAAGGGTTTATTTTTATATATAAAAATAATTTACTATTGATTATTTTCTAAACAGTACCCAAATAGTACCCAAAAACGAAAAAAGCGGGTTGTAGAAAATTCTACAACCCGCTTTTTATATAGCCTGGGTGACAAGATTTGAACTTGCGACCTCTAGAACCCCATTCTAGCGCGCTACCAAGCTACGCCACACCCAGATACAAATGACTTTTGTTTTCTCAAACATAAGTCAATGTAAAAATTATTTTAACACCAATTGAGAGGATTGTCAAACCACAATAAAATAAAAAAGAAACCGCTATTTAAACAATTTAATTTACTGTATAGAAAAATTTTTCATCAAGTAAATTTAGTTGCTATAAAATTGATGTGCGGTTTCAAAGTATATGAAATAATTTTTATTGTTCCATTTGTTTTCCTAAAAATCCTGCTGCTGTTTGCGCTAACTTGCCTTCCACTTCTCCCATTTTTTTATCATTTGATAAGAATACAATTGCGCCTAAAACATCGCCTTCTGAAATTATTGGTGTTATTAACTCGGAGTTATATACACCTTCTATATCGTCTTCTAATATGGGAACAAAATTACTGTCTGTTCTTGTAGCCACGTGGGTATTACGTGTACTAATACATTTTTCTAAGGCATTGCTTATATGTTTTTCCATAAATTCTTTTTTACCACCACCAGATACGGCTATGATTTGGTCTTTGTCCACAATACAAGTAATATGACCTGCACTTTGAGCCAGTGAATCAGCATATTCTTTTGCAAAAGCTCCCAATTCGCCAATTGGTGAATATTTTTTTAAAATAATTTCGCCTTCCCTATCTGTAAATATCTCTAAAGGATCTCCCTCTCTTATTCTAAGCGTTCTTCTAATTTCTTTCGGAATAACCACTCTACCCAAATCATCAATACGTCTAACTATTCCTGTTGCTTTCAAAAAAATTCCTCCTCATAATGCAAGTTAATGAATATAGTCTCTATCTATATTTTTGGAAACTATAAAGCTATTCATAAAATATTTCCCAAGTCTAGTATTAAACGTATAATAATTTTTTATTCATAAGAAATGGAAAGCCACATTGTAAAATAAAACCATCCTTATATAGCTACTATAGTATTTGATTTTATTGACACATGGTTTTTTACTGGATATACTCAAAGCAAATAATATATTTACTTGAGCGGTTTAACTTTTTCTATTATTTGTTAAACTGCAATAATATTTCCGTTATAAAGTGAGGGCAAATTAAATGCTTAAAGTTTTTTTAGTGGAAGATGAAGTAATCATTCGTGAGGGAATAAAGAATAAAATAAACTGGGCAGAATTAGGATTAACCTTTGTTGGAGAGGCAAGCGACGGCGAACTAGCTTATCCATTAATTCAAAACACTAAGCCAGATATACTAATAACTGATATTAAAATGCCATTTATGGATGGACTTGCTTTAGGCCATCTAGTGAAGCAGGAAATGCCCAACATCAAAATCATTATTTTAAGTGGCTATAGTGATTTTGAATATGCCAAGGAAGCCATTGGAATTGGCGTTTCTGACTATTTACTAAAACCTATTTCTAGTGTCAACCTAACAGAAACTTTACTGCGAATCAAAAAAATAATTGAAGATGATAAAGACCAAAAGCGTTTTTTGTATCAGTATGAAAAAGAACTGCATGAGCATCGACTTTTCGAACGCAATCAACTTTTTAGAGATTTAGTTTCAAGAAAACTGAGGGTTTCAGAAATTTTAGAAAAAGCACGAATGCTACGTGTTGAACTAAGCGCTCAAGGCTACAACATTATTTTGTTTCATTTTATGGAAAAAGATACACCTGAATATGTCTATTCTAAAGATTTTATTCAGCTTGAAGAAAAAATCCAGCATATGTTTTCTGATGGTGTGGAGGCAATTCTTTTTAATCGTGATTTAGATGGTTGGGGGCTGTTGCTTCGAATCGCAGACATGACCGCTGCCAATGACGTGTCAAAACGTTGTGCTGAACAAATTACTACCATTTTAAAATTAGAAAAGAAGATACAGTATTTTCTTGCTGTCAGTAACCCTGTTAGACGATTGCAAGAACTTCCAAAATGCTTTGAAGATGCAAGCCGTACATTTGCCTATCGCTACCTAATGGATAAAAATCTTACGGTTTTTTATGATGAAAATAAAAGTATACCTATTATTGAGAACGAAAACATTAGCCTAACAACCATTGATACCTCTAAGTTTGACCGAAAAATAGTAGGAAACTTTTTAAAAAGTGGTTCTAAGGAAGATGTATCACAATTTATTGATGGTTACTTTGAATCTACTGGCAATCAGTACATTCGTTCCTTTCTATTCCGACAGTATGTAGCCATCGATGTACATTTAACCGCTGCTATATTTTTACAACAACTTGGCTTAGAAAAGGAAAAATTTATTGAAAGCTGTGGCGATATGGAAGAACTTTTTAAAAACCTTAATTCACTGGAAGATACGAGGGAATGTCTCATTAAAATTCTCACAAATGCCATTGCATTAAGAGATTTGTCTGCCAGCGGAAAATACATAGAACTATTAGAAAAAGCTAAAAAATACATTAAACAAAATTACAGCCATGAAACACTTTCCTTAAACCAAGTTTCACAAGTTGTAAGTATAAGTCCCGCTCATTTTAGCACGGTTTTCAGTCAGGAAATGGGAATTACTTTTATTGAATATGTAACAAATATACGTATGGAAAAAGCAAAAGAACTTCTACGATGTTCTGGTATGAAATCCTCTGAAATCGGCTATGCAATTGGTTACAAAGACCCTCACTATTTCAGCTATTTGTTTAAAAAACTCCATGGTTGCACGCCAAAGGAATTTCGCATGGGGAAGGCGGATGTCAAATGAATGGGCCATATTTTTTATTTTTAAAACATATGTCACTGGATTTAAAACTAAAATTTCTCTTAAGTTGTGTATTAGTTCCTCTTATTATTTTAATCTGCCTATTACTCGGTGCTTTATTAAAATATAGTGAGCAATATAATTTAATTGTGCGGAATGTAACTGTTGCCAGTGAGTTTAGCTTTGACTTCAAAAAAAACTTAGACCATAAGATGTACCGTTGTGTAGTGGTTGGTGGAAGTAAAGTATTTGAAGAAACCGCCCCTTTTTCAGACATAAAACTTGCTAGAGCAGTAGCAGAGAAATTAAAACAGACTACCACCCGTGATGATAGTCTAAAATGCCTTCGAGCCATTGAACATTATTTGCTGAACCTTGATACCTATATTGTTGCCATTCGAGATGGAAACCAAGGATATGACAAAAACATTGCAAGCCTTGAAAGAAATATTTATATTACAGATGAACTCATTCAAGAGTCTATTCAAGAATATATTTACTTTGAAACTTCAGAACTGGCAAATCTTCAACAAAATACAAATCTAGAAATTAAAAAAACCATTTATGTTATCAGCATCACCTCTTTTATCTTCACTATCTTGTTGTGGGTATTATCCATTAAAATTTCTACAAGCATCACAAGACCAATCAAAGAACTTTGTGAAAATATCCGACTGGTTGGTGCAGGTGATTTCACGGTAAGAACTGTAAACAACAATAGTGATGAAATAGAAACCCTAAGCCTTAGCTTTAATGCAATGGTTCAGCAAATTGACAAACTGCTATCTGATGTGAAACAGGAACAAACCAATCTAAGGCAAACAGAATTGAAATTATTACAAGCACAAATTAATCCTCATTTTTTATATAACACCTTTGATACCATCACTTGGCTTGCAGAAGATCATCAAAATGCTCAAGTTGTTGCCCTAATTTCTTCTCTTGCTAATTTTTTTAGAACCACACTGAGTAACGGGAAGGACTTCATCAGCATACGTGAAGAAAAATCACATATTAAAAGTTATCTTGAAATTCAACAAGCACGGTACAGGGATATTTTGGAATATGAAATTATCATTCCAAAAGAATTAAATAACTACACAGTGCCTAAACTTACCCTTCAACCTATTATTGAAAATGCGATTTATCATGGAATAAAAAATAAACGCTGTAAAGGAAAAATAACGATTAGGGGCTTCCTACAAGAAGATGTTATCCTCCTAACCATTACAGATGATGGCATCGGAATGAGTGAAGATAAACTTGCAGAACTAAAATCTTCCATAAAAAAAGGAACTAGCATAGGCTTTGGACTTACAAATGTTTGTGAGCGAATAAAACTATATTATGGTAACGAATACGGTCTTGAAATGAAAAGTGCCTTAGACCAGGGTACCACCATGGAAATACGTATCCCACCAAAAGAAATTCACCTTTTATCGTAAAAAAATCAACTTAATTTCTTTTTCATAAAAAATACAAAAAATATTTACCTTATTACAAAAGATTATCAATTGAAGATTTGTATTTACTTTTGTAAAATTGAATAGTACTAGTTGGTAATTTTAAACACATTAAAAGGGAGGAATAAACATGAAAAAAATAGTAAGTTTAGCTTTGGCTGCAATGCTTGCCGTATTCACACTCTCCGGTTGTAGCAAACCAGTACCAACATTAGCACCTGCTCCAGACCCTGCTCCTGCAACAACCAATTCCGCACCAGATCCTGCACCTGCTCCTGAAAAAGATAAACCAATTGTTGTAGGATACGCCCAAGTTGGTGCTGAATCTGACTGGCGTACCGCTAATACTAAATCTTTTCAAACTACCTTTACCGAAGCCAATGGTTATAAATTAATTTTTGATGATGCTCAACAGAAACAAGAAAATCAAATTAAAGCAATCCGCAACTTCATTCAACAAGAAGTGGATTACATCGTATTAGCTCCAGTTGTTGAAACTGGTTGGGAAACTGTTTTAGGCGAAGCAAAAGCTGCTGGTATCCCTGTTATTCTTTCTGATAGAATGATTAAAGTTTCTGATGATTCCCTTTACACTTGCTGGGTAGGTGGAAACTTTATAAAAGAAGGTAATGACGCTGTTGCATGGTTAGATAACTACTTAAAAGCACAAGGCCGTGAAAATAAAGATATTAATATTGTAATGCTTCAAGGAACTATTGGCGCTTCTGCTGAAATTGGACGCACTCAAGGTGTTGAACAAAAACTAGCATTAAATCCTCACTATAAATTATTAGAAAAACAAACTGGTGAGTTTACACAAACAAAAGGTCAAGAAGTAATGGAATCATTTTTAAAAGCACATAAAGATATTGATGTTGTTATTGCTCAAAATGATAACATGGCATTTGGTGCGATTGATGCCATTAAAGCAGTTGGTAAAGTTCCTGGAAAAGACATTATTATTATTTCCTTTGATGCCGTAAAAGCAGCTTTCGATTCTATGATCGCGGGAGATATGAATGTTTCTGTAGAATGTAACCCATTACATGGTCCACGTGTTGCTGAAATTATTCAAAAACTTAGAAAAGGTGAACCTGTTGACAAAATAGCTTATGTACAAGAAGGCGTATTTGACCAAAGCACAGCTGCCAAAGAGTTGCCTAACCGTCAATACTAATTTTTAAAGTTATCGTTATCTAGTTGATTAAAGCAGGCAACCAGACAACCACATCGTTGGTTAACTGGCTTGCTTGCTTTTTTTATAAGGAGGTGCCTTATGGATACAATTTTAGCCATGCGTAATATCAGCAAAACATTTCCTGGCGTACGGGCATTGGATCAAGTGAATTTCACTTTGCGTGAAGGAGAAGTTCATGCACTAATGGGTGAAAACGGTGCAGGAAAATCAACACTTATTAAGGTTTTAACAGGCGTAGAGGAATTTGAGTCAGGCGAAATAAACATTACAGGTATACCCCACCCTATTATCAATCGGTCTCCTCAAGAAGCTCAAAAAAATGGCATTAGCACTGTGTATCAAGAAGTTAATTTGTGCCCTAACCTTTCTGTTGCTGAAAATATTTTTATTGGACGGGAACCAAAAAAAATGGGCATCATTGACTGGTCTGAAATGAATAAAAGAGCAAAAGCAATTCTTAAAAACCTAAACATTGATATAAATGTTTCCAAGCCACTTGAGAATTATTCTGTGGCGATTCAACAAATGGTTGCAATTGCTCGTGCAGTTGATATTTCTGCTAAAGTACTTATTCTTGATGAACCTACTTCAAGTCTTGATGAAAATGAAGTTCAAAAATTATTTCGTGTCATGCGACAATTAAAAGAAAAAGGAATAGGCATTATTTTTGTAACTCATTTTTTAGAGCAAGTTTATGATGTTTGTGATCGAATTACTGTATTGCGTAATGGGAGCTTGGTGGGGGAATTTGAAGTAGAAAAACTTCCTCGTGTACAGCTTGTAGCAAAAATGATGGGAAAAGAATTTGATGACTTGGCTTCTATCAAAAATGAAAAAGAATCTACCGAAAAAGATTCAGCAGAACCATTGATTCGTGCAAGAAAATTAGCCCACAACGGAACGATTAAACCATTTGATTTAGACATACATAAAGGAGAAGTAATTGGGCTAACTGGTCTTTTGGGCTCAGGCCGTTCTGAGCTCGCAAGATCCATTTATGGTGCTGATAAACCCGACAACGGTGAATTATTTGTTTCTGGTAAAAAAACACAAATTAAAGCACCCATTGATGCCATGAAAAAAGGAATGGCTTATCTTCCCGAAAACCGAAAAGTCGAAGGCATCATAGCCGATTTGTCTGTTCGTGAAAATTTAATTATTGCACTACAGGCAAAAAGAGGCGCCCTTCATCTTTTAAGCAAAAAGGAACAAGAGCAATTTGTAGATCAATACATAGAACTTTTGAGCATTAAAACTGCCAGTCGTGAAACACCAATTAAACAGTTAAGTGGTGGAAATCAACAAAAAGTAATTTTAGGCAGATGGCTTTTGACAGATCCAGCATTTTTAATTTTAGATGAACCAACCAGAGGAATTGATGTAGGAACAAAAACAGAAATACAAAAACTCATATTAAAGTTAGCAAATGAAGGTATGTCTGTTATGTTTATTTCTTCTGAAATAGAGGAAATGCTCCGTACAGTTGACCGTATGTGTGTATTACGTGACGGTGAAAAAGTTTCTGAGCTAAGTGGAGATCAACTAGAACAAAACTTTATTATGGCATCTATTGCAGGGGGTGAACACTATGATTAAAACAGCCTTAAAAAAAGTTGTGGGATATCGTCTTTTTCTCCCATTTCTATGTCTTTTACTTGTACTTTTAATTAATTTAATTAAAACACCGTCTTTCTTTTATATTACCATTCAAAATGGTGTGTTTTATGGCTATATCATTGACATTATAAACCGTTCCAGTGAATTAATTATTATGGCAGTAGGCATGACTTTAGTCGTTGCTGCTTCTGCGGGAGCAGATATTTCAGTTGGTGCTGTCAGTGCAGTTGCGGGAGCAGTCTGTATATTTTTTCTTGGCTCTGATGCTACCTATCATATCCCTTATGTGGCTGGTTTATTGTTAGCTGCTTTAACAGGAATAGCTTGTGGTGCTTGGAATGGATTTTTAGTTGCAAAAATGAGAATTCAGCCCATGGTTGCTACGCTTATACTTTTCACAGCTGGTCGTGGAATCGCTCAATTAATTACAAAAGGTCAAATACTCTATGTCCGCGTAGACGACTATAAACGCCTTGCTTCTTTTTTACCTGGTGTTCCACTCCCCACTCCCGTTTTTGTTGCTTTTTTCGTTGTCATTGTTACAGCCCTATTATTACGAAAGACTGCCCTTGGACTTTATATTCAATCTGTTGGAATAAATAGCAAGTCTGGGCGACTCGTAGGTATTAATTCGTCCCTGGTTATCTTTTTGACTTACGCATTTTGCGGTCTTTGTTCTGGAATCGCTGGCATGATTATCACATCAAGGGTGTACTCTATTGATGCAAACAATGCTGGTTTAAACATGGAGCTGGATGCCATTCTTGCAGTGGCTTTAGGTGGAAACAGCCTTGGAGGTGGAAGATTTTCGTTGGCTGGCAGTGTCATTGGCGCCATTACCATACAAGCACTTACCACCTCCCTTTATGCCATGAAAGTAACTGCCGACCAGCTTCCTATCTACAAAGCAATTGTAGTTGTCATTATTGTTTCCCTTCAATCACCTGAATTAAGAAAGCTCCTTACTAGCTTAAAATCAAAAATACAGAAAGAGGGGGCAACAAAATGGTCAGCAAACTAAAAGATAAATTCGACAGTAACAATTTTTTATTAATGATTACCATTGTGCTTTTTATTCTCATGTACGTAGCTGGTATGATTATTTTTGCAGACAAAAATTTTGGAAAGCTACAAGTCTTTTTAAATTTATTTATCAATAATGCTGGACTTATTGTAGCCACTGTTGGTATGACCATGGTGTTAATTACAGGTGGTATCGATATTTCGATTGGCTCTGTAGTTGGCATGACCTGTATGTTGCTTGCATGGATGATGGAAAAACAAGGTGTGGGAGCCATCCCTGCCATTATTATTGTACTCTTGGTAGGGATTATTTTTGGTTTTGCTCAGGGCTTTTTAGTTGCTTATTTAAAAATTCAACCGTTTATCGTAACACTTGCGGGTATGTTTTTTGCAAGAGGTATGACTGCCATCATTAGTTCTCAAATGATTAGCATTCAAAACAAAACATTTCTTGCCATGGCAAATGCAAAAATTTATCTTCCCTTCGGAGGAGCCGTCAACAAAAAAGGAGTTATGATGCACCCTTATATTTATCCTAGTGTTGTCATTGCCCTTGTTATTTTAGTTTTCTTTTTTATTATGTTAAAATACACAAAATTTGGACGCACCATATACGCCGTTGGTGGCAATGAACAATCTGCTTTACTCATGGGCTTAAATGTCCGCTTAACAAAATTAAAAGTATATGTAATCAATGGTTTTCTTGCTGGACTTGCAGGATTTGTATTTTGTTTAAATTCTTGCGGTGGCTTCGTTGAGCAAGCTCGTGGCTTTGAAATGGAGGCCATTGCTTCCTCTGTTATTGGCGGTACATTGCTTACTGGTGGTGTTGGAAATGTTATTGGTAGTTTATTTGGCGTTTTAATTAAAGGTACCATCGAAACCTTTATTACATTTCAAGGAACACTTTCTTCTTGGTGGACAAAAATTGTAATCGCTACCCTACTTTGCTTCTTTATTATTTTACAAAGTATTTTTGCAAAAGCAAGCATCCGAAAAAAACAATAGATACTTTGGAAAGAGATCTAATAATAGCAAAGGGGCTGTATCAAAACGATTTTGTAAATCGAGCTGATACAGCTTCTTTTTTTCAGCAAAAAAGGCATTGTAAGTCGAAAAAAGTGTGATTTCAAGAACGCAAAAAAGACTTCCGCAAGAAGCCTAAAAAATATTGTCG
>JAVBJQ010000074.1:0-6727 GCA_031546905.1 Eubacteriales bacterium
TGTTATGATAACACTATAAAAAAGGAGTGTTAAAATGGAGATAGGAAAAAAGATAAGAGAACAAAGATTAAAAAAAAGTTTAACATTAAAAGAATTATGTAACAAAGTAGGAGTAAAAGAAAACACAATGTCAGAATATGAAAACAATAAAACTGTACCAAGTCTTAATGTATTTATAAAACTGTGCATAGAACTAGATACTTCACCAAATTATTTACTTGAAGATGAACTAAAGCAATAAAAAAAGACTGCTATAAACAGTCTTAATCTAAGTTAGCCACGGTTTCATTTATTTTAAACCTTGAAATCTTTTTAAATTTGTAGTAAGATGTATCTACGTTAAATAAGCTTTTAAATTGGGTGATGATAGTTTGTGGAACTTCATCACTCTTCTCTTTTAAATAAGCCTCGATACTATCTGTTTTCACTAACTCTTCTTTTTCTAAGTTTAACCTGTACAACTCCCCATGACCCTGTCTAATTCGTTTCCCTGCAAGTCCTTGAAATATGTATTTAAAATTCTCGTAGTTTTTTATGTCCGTGTCCTTAAAGGTATACTTAAAGACTTCATACACACCCCCAACACCATCCATTTCTCTTATATCGCATTTGTAATCGTAATTATCATCAAATTGCTTTAACGTAATGCCATTATATGCTCTATGCCATAAATTCCTAATTTGCATATCACATTCGGATAATTGTGTATATGCCTTTCGTTTCCAACTCCATTCGCCCTGATACTGTTTTATAAAATCACATGGATTCTCGTTACCATCAGTAAATAATATAACGTGGTAATGTGGGTGATATGTCTGATATTTTTCATTAACTGTCACTTCTAAAACTCTTATACAGGCTTTAGCGACAAATAACCGTTGCTTATAAAAACTTTTATCAATACGATTTATCCATTCCCAAAATTTTGAGAACGATTTAGAAAGCTTTTCAACTTCTTTTTTTAGGTCTTTACCTTCAACATTAGGCTGTGTTAATGTCATTAAATATGGCTTATAACCTTTCATTGTCATTTCTAAAAATGGTCGTTTAAACTCTTCAATAGCACAAGACAAACTAACTCGCCTACAGTTCAAACAATAACGGTCTTTGCAAAGATTAGTTCTTTGCAGGTCTAACAACTCATTTTGAACATACATATCCCATTCCCAAAAACTCAAACAATCTTTCATGTTTTTAGGTCTATTTGTCCTATTATCAACGGACAAATCAATTTCAACTTCTTTATTTTTCTCTTTATCATAATACGTACTAGTCCTTTTAGTATACATTCGGGCGGTTTCTTCATCGTAATACTTTTGCATCCAACTAGCAAACTTGTTAGTAATCTCTCTTTTACGCTTCAATTCATTAAAATGTTCATTCGTAAGTTCCAAATACCTCACCTCTTTCTACAGATATTGACTACATTCAATAACATTAAACTTTATAAGGCTTAGTTTTACTTGCAACAAACTTACATGAAGGAAAACTTGAACACCCAACAAAATAACCGTATTGACTTCTTCTAGGAAGTACCAACTCACCACACTTAGGACACTTTGTATAAGGTTCAACACCAGTTAAATCCCTAAAATAAGTTAAAAATTTATCTTCCACCTCATCAACACTAATTTCATAACCATCTTGTTGTAAAATACCTGCACAAAAAAACCAATCCATATTGTCATCTACCTTGAAATGCCATATAGCCTCCACTACTTCAATAGGTTTCATTTATAAATACCTCCTTAGAAAAATAAAAAATCCATCTTTAAGAATGGCGTATTTAAGCCATTACCGAACTTGTTACTATAAGTATCGAGAAGAGCCAAAAAACAGAAAGCCCACCCCCACGCATGGAGTCCCCCTTACCCCCATGCGTAGAGGCAGGCGAATCTATTTTTAGCAACACTCGAAAACTACGAAACATTAAACAGCTTTGACAAAATTCCGACATTCGAAAAAGCTAAACCCTTTTCCATCATTTCTGGTAAATCTTCTCTTTGCATAATTTCCCTTGCTTCTGGAACATCACGAAAGATTTTAACAATATCGTCAACAAATAGTTCATTGGCTTTGCTAACTTCTTCGTCAGTGACCTCTCGAACATCTTCTAAAGCTTTTTCAGAACTTATAACAGCAGAAGAAACACCAAGCTTCTCACGATTATAGTCCGAAATTGAATCCTCGGACATATCGGACACTAATTTCTTAAAATCATCGTCAAACATCATAAAACTGTCATACATCTTACCATATTTCTTTCTGTATGTAAAAAATTCAATGCCAGATTTTTGGTTTGCTCCGTACCACTTATTTATGGCAATAAAAAATTTAAACGGTAGCATCCACGCAAAGCCGAAGTTGTTTATTTTCCGATGAATAACATTATACTCTAGCAAACAACGAATCTGGCGGTCAATGAGCCTATCAAATTGGCTTATTAGAACAAAATGAAAACCCAACTTTCTATGTTGAGTAAAAAACGTTATCCACTTCAAGCGGTCTGAACGGCTGAACTCACGTGGATTAAATATTATTTGGCACTCGTCAATAATAACAAGCGTCTGACCCTCTGTACCCAATTTATGATTTTTGAGGGCATAAGAAATTAGAAAATCAGTAGTAATTTCGGAAATATCTTTGTACAAAAACTCTCCAATACTCTTTTTGCCTTTTTTGCTAACCAAATCTACATTTATAGGGAATGTAGCAATAACAGATTTTTTCATTGTTCGCAATCTGAATAAAATATCTCTAGCAACATGCAAACTTTTACCGCTGCCAGGCGTTCCAGAATACAACTGAATCAAATAATCACAACCTTTCTAAAATTAGTTCATAAAAATCAATCGTTAAATAGTCGCTAATCAAAAATTTAGTAATTTAACGATGAAACTGTTAAATTCCAAAATTTTCTCACGCTCTGAACTGATTACACCTGTTAAAACCAGCATATACACTGCGTGGCATTTCTGCTGACGTTTCTTGATTAAAGTCACGGAACAGGCTGCCCCCACTCGCTAATCAAAAATTTAAAAATTTAACGATAAAGCTGTTAAATTTTAAAATTTTCTCACGCTTCGTTAATCTTTTTAACGCGGCAGGCTCGCTTAAAAACAACGCGCCTGCCGCAATGTTTCACGTGAAACATTTGTCCTTTTTAATTTTATTCGGACACATTAAAAATTTCATGCCCTAAAACATTTAAAGATTTATTAAACTCTATACCTTTTGTATATTTTTCAACTGTACTCTTGCCTACACCCATATACTCACCAATTTTTCTAAGTGTCCAACCTTGACGGCGTAACTCAATCATTTTATTTATATCTTCCTCGGGAATTGATGGGCGACCGTCACGGTTAAGATTATCACGACTTAAAATTATATTACCCTTTAATTCCTCAAACTCTTGAACCTTTTCAGCATAAGCAACCATAATAATAGTCAAAGTGTTTATAAGCCTGTCTTTTGTCATTTTTTTATAATCTTTTCTCATCTGCTCCAGTAATTCTTCGTTGTCACCATTAGTAAGTCTTTCTATGTAGCTATTAAATTCTTGCTTAAAATTTTCATCTACCACAATATCACTCCATTATCGTTTAATTGTCCTTTTGTATTAATTAAGGACACAATTAATACTATCATAAAAAAATGATACTGTCAACATTTTTATTCATTTAATTGTCCTTTTACATTTATTACAGACAAATATTTTATGTAAAACATTAACCAATAGCTTTTACCCATCTTAAAATAATCATATACACATAAAATAATCCTACTGCCGTTGTCCATGCTTCTAATGTAGACACTATTTGAGGAAAAGGAATAATCCAAGCCAAAGCGCTTAATAATTCAGAATCTAATGTTAATTCATTAAAAGACTTAAAAGGCGACGTTGGCAACACATTCGCTATAGAAACAAACATATCACCTAACCCATTTATTAAAGCCTGTAACATATGATTACCCCCTTATAATCTGCCTAGTAAGCAATATCAACCCGACCACAAAACCTATGTAAACAAAGAATCTAACTATCTTTGCTAAATAATCAAACTTGGACAAATCCAAGTCCAATAGATTACCTGCCGCAGCCATTTTTGTTTTACTGAAATCGACATGCCATTTCGGCGCTTTTGGTGTAGCTACCATAGATTTTATAGCATTTGCAAAATCAAACGGTATGCAAAACGGAAACACTTTTGCTAAAGCAGCTCCCCCAGTCCTGAACTTATTAAAATTCAAACTACCATCTGGTGTAGGGACTATCAAGTCACCGCCAACATCAATATCAGTAGGCATTACAACCTCTTTTGTTTTAGCCTTAACAGGATTACCCACATTATACCCTGTACCAGTAACAGTAACGCCAACAGACTTACGAAAGTCTTTTTCATCCACTTTATATGTAGGGTCTGTAGAAATATCAGTACCGTCTACACTCCAAACATAATCGGCTGTCGCATCCGCAGGAACGGTAGTGACTTTCAGCACATCTCCAACCTTTGGGGAATCTATATTTAGAGAAATACCAGTCAAAGGAATATAAGCAGGTCTAACTTTATTAGTTGGATTACTCGTTATCACTCCAGATGAATTTCCTATGCCTGTTGTTGTTACAAAAATAGATTTCCCTACATCAGTAGCAACAGGTTTATAGAATGGCTCATCAGACACTTTTTGACCGTCTGAAAACCATTGATAAGTGACTACTGCATTTAAGGGCAAAACATTGGAAACTAATATATCCCCTACACTTGGGTTAATATTGTTTATAGAAACTGCTGTGATAGGTGTAGCCATAGTCAAAGAGCCAGTGCCTTGCTGAACTACTGTATCATTAACTTTAATAGGCAAATCGGTTGACTTTTTATTTAATACATCACCTAAATCAGGTTTCGAAAAAGGTATTTTTACTTTGTCATTATCAGATACTTTTGTACTACCGATAATCACATCAGTTTGCGTTGCAGAAGCTAAATCATATTTATATTTAATATCATCACATGCACCTTGATAAGTCATAGCAGGAACTCTTAAAACCCCACTCTCATCATAAATATTAGGACAATATAATAACTTAAACCCATTACGAGGAGCAGTACCCTCATCAATCTGAACCATGCTATAACCTCTTGGGTCTAATGTCCAGTTCTTACCATCAACGCTAGTTAATGAAGGAGAAAAAGAATCGCTAAACCTTATCATTCCACAACCCCACATAGTAAGATAATAAAACTTAGGAGGATTATAAATAATATAATAAGTACCATTCCAATAAAAAATAACATGCTTGGTATCGTTTACCCAAGAAATACTACTAAGGTCAACTATCGAATAATTAAACCCAATATATTTACCATCATAAGAGCCAGTTGTTGCATCAACAGTTAAAGAAACATCTGGGCTTGATGTACCAAACTTGCCTTTAATCCAATTAATAACCGAGTTCCATTTACTATACGGAACTGTCAAACCTTGCACTTCACCAGTTTGCGGATTAGTATAGCCCTTGTTAGCTTCATCAAGATAATCATTCCACAATGTAGGATTCGAGTTATAGGCGTAATTTGCAGCCTGCTTTGCGTTTTCTTCTTTTAAAAAAACTGCACCCCCTGCAACCAATGCAGCAGCTATCAAATAAACAGCTTCCGCACCCAAAGCACCTAAGACTATAGGCACAAACGCTTCTACCTTTTCCGCACGGACAACATTAAATACCAACGTTGCAATTAAAGCCATTGCTATAATACGTTTTATATTTCGTTTCATCACACACCTCCTGTTAAGAAAAGGGAGAAGCCAATTGACCCCTCCCTTACAATGTAACTTCTTAAGTAAATTATTGGTTTGTAAGCTTTTTGAAGAACTTCAAACCGAATTTCCAAGCCAAGAACACGCCCGCAATTCCTAAACCAATAGGAGCGATTGCTGCTATTGCAGCCACCGCGTCATCTTTAATAGCAGTAAATCCTGTTGTCATTGCTGTGGTAGTCGCTGTATCAGCAGCAAAAACGCTAATACTTCCAGACAAGCAGAAAGCAAGAGCAAGTGTTAACGCAAGCAACTTATAGTGAAGCTTGTTTGTAACTAATTGAACTTTAGACATGGTTTAAAACCTCCTTAAAATATTTTATTCCGCCTGCAATAACAGACGTTATTATAAAAACACTACCACCAGCAATAAACCCTGCGGTAGTACCTTCCGTAAAGAATTGGAACAAACTTTCATAGGTCAATGCTTACCACTCCAAACAACGCAAAAAATTAAAATCAAAACCAGAGCAGCCATAAGTCCAAACATTGAAGAAGCATAGTTAAAAAAAGTTTCTTGTTGTGTCCGTAAATTATCTAGGACAGCCATTTGTTGACCTAAAACAATTTCAATTGCGGAATAAGTTGTAACTTCTGGCACTTAAAACACCCCTATTCGGAAACAACTATGTCCAAAATCTTGCCAAACTGTAAGCCGAAATTAGTCTTGTTAAGTTCAACCTTTAAAAGAATGTCTTTGCCTTCATGCTTTTGCAAATATTCGAGCCTATCTTGTTCACTGGAATTAACAACGATTTGTGCTCTATGTACTAGGTCTGCAATCGTTATATTTCCAAATAATCGACCATCTTTTCCTTTATTAAACTCTGATTTCCATAACGTTCCTGTAATCTCTATAGGCATTTGTTTTCCCCCTTTCATTATTAATAATTAACATTATAAA
>JAVBJQ010000067.1:0-14249 GCA_031546905.1 Eubacteriales bacterium
TATTTACAATGCAATGCCAGTGGAAGCTGTTCAAGCTTTAGTTGAATTTATGGGTAAATTTGA
Source organism: Eubacteriales bacterium (assembly GCA_031546905.1). Lineage (GTDB taxonomy): Bacteria > Bacillota > Clostridia > Lachnospirales > JAVBJQ01 > JAVBJQ01. The sequence continues at coordinate 64 of JAVBJQ010000067.1, forward strand.
AATAGAGAATAAATAATTTGAAAGAGGTTATTTTTATGTTTAATATTCTTACATTAAATAATATTTCTGAATCTGGTACTTCTTTGCTACCTGCTGAAACATATACACTTTCTTCAAATGCTGAAATACCAGAGGGCGTTTTATTAAGAAGCTACTCTATGCACGATATGGAACTTCCTACTTCACTACATGCTATTGCTCGTGCCGGTGCTGGTGTTAATAATATTCCTATTGATAAATGTTCTGAATTAGGTATTGTTGTTTTTAATACCCCAGGTGCAAATGCAAATGCGGTTAAAGAACTTGTTATTGCAGCTTTGTTAATTTCTTCCCGTAAAATCGTAGAAGGTATTAATTGGTCAAACTCCTTAAAAGGGCAAAAAGATGTGGCGAAAACAGTGGAAAAAGGAAAAGCTGAATTTGTTGGGCCTGAGATTGCAGGTAAAAAATTAGGGGTGGTTGGGCTCGGTGCAATTGGTGTTATGGTTGCCAATGCTGCTAATTCTTTAGGCATGGAAGTGTTGGGCTATGATCCATTTATTTCGATTGATGCTGCTTGGGGTCTTTCAAGAAGTATTAAAAAATCAGTAAGCCTTGATACTATTTTTGCGGAGTGTGATTATATTACCGTTCATGTTCCCTTAAATGATAAAACAAAAGATATGTTTAATGATGAAACTTTGAAAAAGGTAAAAAAGGGTGTCAAAATATTAAACTTATCAAGAGCAGAACTTGTTAACAACACTGCCATGAAAGATGCTTTAGAACAAGATATCGTTTCATGTTACGTTACGGATTTCCCAACAGAAGAAATTTTAGAAGTGAAAAATGTAATTGCGATTCCTCATTTAGGAGCCTCTACTCCAGAATCAGAAGATAATTGTGCAGCTATGGCCGCTATTGAAATTAGAGACTTCTTGGAATTTGGTAATATTAAAAATTCTGTTAATTTTCCAAATTGTGAGTTGCCGTATACTGGAAAAACTCGTGTTACAATTTGTCACAAAAACATACCCAATGTAATGGCTTCCATTACTACTGCTTTTGCGAAAAATAATTTTAATATTGATAATATGATTAACAAGAGTAAAGGTAACTTCGCCTACACCATTATAGATGTTGACCAAGACAATGCAGATGAAGTTGTTTTAGAACTTCTTGGTATTGAAGGGGTTATTAAAGTAAGAATAATTTAATATACAAAAATACTCTATTGATGCACTGTCAATAGAGTATTTTTATAGGAGGAAATGAAATGGCATTGGTAAGAGCATTTAAGGCAATTCGGCCTACAAAAGAACTTGTAGAAAAAGTTGCAGCACTTCCTTATGATGTTATGAATAGTGAGGAAGCTCGTGAAATGGTTGTAGGAAATGAATATTCTTTTTTACATATTGATAAAGCAGAAATTGATTTTGATAAAAATATAAATGTGTATGACGAAAAAGTATATGAAAAGGCAAGAGAAAATCTAAATAACATGATAAGCAATAAAACATTAGTAAAAGATAAACAAGCTTGTTTATATATTTATAAATTATCCATGAATGGAAGAAGTCAAACAGGGCTTGTTGCGTGTACTTCTATTGATGAATATGTAAGTGGTGTAATAAAAAAACATGAGTTGACAAGAGAAGATAAAGAACTAGATAGAATAAAACATGTTGACTATTGTAATGCCAACACCGGTCCTATTTTTTTAGCATATAAAGAAAAAAAGGAAATTAATCAAGTAATAGAAAATTGGGTTAATCATCACGCTCCTATTTATGATTTTGTTTCAGACGACCAAGTAGGACATACTGTGTGGGTTATTGAACATCAAGATGTGATTAATGAACTTGTGAGACATTTTAATGAAGTACCTAGTTTATATATTGCAGACGGTCACCACAGAAATGCTTCTGCTGTAAAAGTAGGACTTAAAAGACGCCAAGAAAATCCCAATTATGGTGAAACGTGTGAATTTAATTATTATTTGTCTGTTATTTTTCCAGATGAACAACTTAAAATAATGGATTATAATAGAGTTGTAAAAGATTTAAATAATTTAACATATGATGAATTTATGTCAAAGGTTAGAGAAAAATTTGACATAGAAATACTAGAAAATCAAGAAGCATTTAGTCCAAAAGTGATTCATACTTTTGGAATGTATTTAGAAAACAAGTGGTACAAATTAACAGCTAAAAAAGAAATCATAAAAGAAAATGATTCTGTTCAATGTTTGGATGTTTCTATCCTTCAAAATGAGTTGCTACAACCAATTTTAGGAATCAAAGATATGAGAACAGACAAGCGAATCGATTTTGTTGGAGGGATCAGGGGAATTTCCGAACTTACAAAAAGAGTAAACAGCGGAGAAATGAAAATTGCTTTTTCCATGTTTCCAACTTCTATGAGTGAATTGATGAATGTTGCAGATGCTGGAGAAATAATGCCTCCAAAATCGACTTGGTTTGAACCAAAATTAAGAAGTGGGATTTTTATACATTCATTGGAATAGATGGAGTTACCTATAAACTGTGTTTGAAAATTTAATTTTTCAAACACAGTTTATTTTATATACAGATTACTATCTGTAATAGCTATAGTAGCGGTAATATCATTTTTGCAAGATTTTCACCCATAAGGCTATGACCATAAGAAGATGGGTGTAACAAGTCAACTGTTAGAGCTGAAAAATCATTTAATATGTCATATCCATCAAAGAAAAATAAATTGGCACATTTTAAATTTTCATATACTTCTTTTAGCATAACTTCATATTCTTTTTGTCTAATATATAGGAGTCCATCTTTGCTAAGTGCGTAACTGGCATGATTTGGAAATATGGAAAGGAGCATAATAGGAATATTCTTATTTTTTTCAAGTAATTTTGAAATCAAATAAGTTACACGGTTTTGAAATTCATCAGCGGTAAAACAAGTTCGCATATTAACACCTAATTCAAGGGTAATTAAGTCTAAATTTTCTTGGGAAATAATAAAATCAGCTATTTCTTTTTCGCAGTAGCAAGCCCCACTCATTCCAAAGCAACGAACATCGACTTTTAACCTTTTAGCTGCTTGCTCGATATAGGTATTTTCATATGAGTTTGCAGAGGAGCCATGGGTAATGGAAGAACCGTAGGCAAGCCATTTTAATTTTGGTTGTTCATTTTCAAAAGGAGGTCTTACTTTGTGGGAAAAGGTATCGATTCCATGATAACTGACACAGTATCGGTTAAAAACAACACGCCAAACATTTGGTGAAAAACTTCCTGTTTCTAAGCAGTTTTGTGTAACAATGGAAAATCGCTCAGGTTCTTCAAGTAAAATAGGGGTAATGACACCAGCTTTCAGATTGTGTCTTGAGTGAAAAAAGTTTCCTCGATAAACAAGTAGTTCCCCGTCATTATCAATAGAGGATAAAAACAAGCGTACTGCTTTTCCTTCTGTAACAAATCGAATTTCACATCCTGTTGAATGCTGTGAAACGATGGACCCCTTTTTGGTTCCTTCAAAACCTAAATGATTTCGTACCTCTTTGGGAAATCTTTGAAGCAATAAACCAGTTCCAATGCTATTTTTTTCTAGCTCAGCAACATTAAAAAAAAGTAAATTATCATAAATCACTAGAATCCCTCCTATTGAGTAAATTAAACTTATTTAAATCCAATTTCAAGCACATATTCAGAGTATAAAACTTTATCCATCATGGAAGCAATAAACTCATCATCGCTTATGTATTTTTCTATGTTCTTCTTTAATGGAGAAATTTCTATTTGTTTACCTTCCTTCATATTAAAAATACGAAGGTTGTATTTTTTTAGTATCCACAGTATGTCTGTTAAATCATATTTAGGAGTTATCTCAAAAGTTTCATTTCTATTACGGACACGTCCAGTACCTATGCCAAACCACTTATTCATATATTCATAAGGCACAGTGTTATCATATTTTAGATAAAGACGACCATCCTGTTTTAGGACACTAGAAAATATTCTGATTAGGTCATCTACGTTTTTACAACGATTAATATAGTCTTCCAACATAATATAATCGTATAAATAAGCACAAACATTTTTAGCATTTAAAATTTTGCCATACTCAACCTTTAATTGATTATTGATTAAAGCTTCAAAAAAAGATTGCTCATGGTTTAAGTTTTGACAAGTACAAGAAATCTTATTAAAATCACAAATATTATTAGAAAAACGATGACAAATATAAGTAATTTTATGAGCATTTATATGCTCAAAATGGTGAACAGGTATTCCACAAGTAACATTTATGCCTAATACTGTAATTTCATTTATATCTTGAACTACTTTTTGTAAGATATTAAAATTTCGAAATTCAGTATGATTCAACTCATCTACCTTAATCCCATCATATTTTTTTTGGAATTTAGAAGCATTTGTTTCTTTTTTTGAATTTTGAAAATAATTAGTAGGTATATGTTCTACTTCATCAACATAAACCAGACTATCAAAGCACATTATATTTTTATAACCTTTATGATAGGCACGTAGACAAATATCATATATTAAATATTCATCTGAAAATTGTGTATCCAAATAGCCTATTATTTTCAGTAGCTCACATTTTATGAGAGAAACAGCTGGTGCCATTACGATACACTCATACCATTTGCTTTCATCTAAAATATTATTTTTCTCAGCAATAGAAAAAATGGTATCTAGCTCTTTGATAGGAGTATCAAATTTTTGACCTTCAATTCCCACATTAGAAAGGGAACCAACATAAGCAACATTTTCTTCTTTTTCCATACATTTCATCAGATTACGCAACCAATTTTTTGTAACAACTACAGAAGTATTGAGAAGTACAACATAGCTAGATTCTGTTTCTTTAAGCACATTATTTATTTCTACAACAGAGTTTTCCTCTGAAAAAGGACGCATAGTAACTTTGTGACTCTTATTTTTATGGAGAAGCTCACTTACTAGGCTATCTATATTATTTTTAGGGGATAAAATAATTATTTCATAATCAATCCCTTTTGTGTATAAAAATAAATACTTTAAACATACAAGTAAGTTATGATTTGTATCCATTAGTAATATGGAAACTTTGGATGGTTTTTTAAGTATAGTAGTAGGTGTCATTGTTTATATCCCCCTTTTATAATAATGTTGATTTCAAATATTCATATGCCACCTCTGGGTCCACATCCAATAGACTCATTAAAACTTTATTGTAAGCAGGGATTTTGTGAATATAAGGGTTGTTGTTATAGTTCGGAATATGTTTTCTAATGAAACTACGCATTTCATATAATCTATCTAGTTCTATGGTATTCATTGTATTAAAAAAAACCACAGGTGAAACAGAGTAATAGTGTCTCATGCAGTTATAGTCGATAGCATCTTTATATTTTTTATAAAAGCCTCTTTTTTTTAGTTCCTCTAACAACAGCGGAACAATTTTTAACCGATCATAAATATGGCTAGAATTTTTATTATGTACAGTAGAGTTTTGGTGAAGTAACCTAAAGTACATATAATCATCTATATAATATATACTTTTGGCATAAAGATTCACTAGTGGGGTAAAAAATATATCTTCCATCGTTAGTTTTTCAGGGAAGAGAATATTATTCTGAATAATAAAATCTTTTTTATAAATTTTCCCCCAGACAGCAACACTATTATTCGTTAAAAGTTCAGTTCTTTTAACATCATTCATTTCTCCACCGGAAACAGTGCCAGATGGCGTTGGTGTTTTTTCTGAATAGTATTCTGTATTTAGTTTGTATGTATTAATAGATTTGCACACAACAACATCTGCATCATGCTCTTCTGCAATAGTGTAGAGTTGCTCATACATATTCTGATGTATAAAATCATCTGCATCCACAAAACCAATATATTTACCTTTTGCAAATCTCATTCCTACATTTCTAGCTCCGCCTTGTCGTACATTTTCTTTTAAATCAATTACGGTAACTTTATTGGGGAAACGTGCTTCATAATTTCTTAGTATGGTTATGCCATGATCCGGTGAGGCATCATTTACACAAATAATTTCTAAATCATTTATGGTTTGATTTAGAATGGAATCGAGGCAACGAACTAAAAAATCTGCTGCATTATGGCACGGAACAATGATACTCAATTGTTTCAATGAAAATCAAGCCTTTCCTCTTTTTAAATAAACTGCTTTTTTATTCATCATAGAGCATTTTAATTTGCCTGTCAATATTGAAACAATACCCTTTTATAAAGAAGGTATATTTAAAATTTTTGTAAGAATGTTAATTAAAAAGTATAAAAAATATTTCCTTTCACATACTATCCTATATAATAAAATTTTATTATATAGCGGTCTAATTTTAAAAAGAAAAAATTTTTTTAGGATTTGGCGGAATGCTTCAATGGGCAAATCTTAATAAATGATAACAAAAGGAGAGAAAACAATGAATAAATTTACAACAGGTTTAATTGCAGGAAGTTTAATTGGGTTTGCTGGTTTATCCTATGCAATGAATGATAAAAAAACAAGAAAACGTATGATGAGTGATGGAAAAAAAATGGCTGGAAAAGCTGGCTCACTTTTTGAAAATATAACAGATATGTTTTAAAAATAAAAAAACGAATCCTATGTTCTGTAGGACTCGTTTTTTTATTAGTGTATTATGGAACAGGAGTTTCAACAACTTTTGGTTTAAAGTAGTCTGTGACATTATTGGCGTTCATCCACTTGAGCTTGCAATCCATCAGGTAGCTTAATGTGTCATCAGGGCTATTATAAATTTTCATTAGGAGTGCTTGGGTTTCAAATAAATCATTGTAAGTTAAAGCAGGGTAGTCCACTAATTTACTTTTACCGTTGTAAAAAACGGCATATTTTAAATTGTTGTCTGGCAAAATAAACTCTGTATAAATATTTTTTATTCCTTGAAGCATTTTATTAGCAAAATCTAAATAGCCTTCATCACCAGTTGCTAAATATAATTCATATAAAAAATTCATCTCAGCAAGTTGATGATTCAATGAAGTATGAGTTTTTATGTGAGGAGTAGGACTAGAATAATCAGGGATTAAATAACCTTCCTCATCAACAAGGGTGGTGTACTTATTTTTCAAAGCATAATTGATAAAAAATTGAGAATATTTTAAAGCATAAGATAAAAAATCTTTGTTTTTATAAGTGTGATAGGCAGCAATTAAGCCACGAGCAAAGTCTGTATTAAAGCGTGTATCATAAAAACCTTCTGGAATATTAAAATCCTCATTGAGCCAGTTTGATTTGGAACCAGTCTCCCAAAATCCATAGGGGTTTTGATTCATCGCCATTGTTTTCATCATAATATACCCTAAATCAAAAGTAGCATTGCAATTTGCAATTTTTGCAAAACTAGCACCAGTGTAATTGGCAGGTTGCCTAAAATAGGTATTCGGTGTATAGGGAACGTAAGACGTGTAGGTTTTAAAATAGTAGCCATCCCAAGACCAACGTCTTTCTTTATGTAAGTCATGGGTTAGAAAATAACTTTCATTGGTTGTTTCTTTTGAAAAATCTACAAGTTTATTAAATGATTGAAGCGCCCAAATTTCACCGATTAGATTAGAATCAACAGGAAATTTAAAGGAAATTTTATACAAGTCAGCATCTTTTGTAATGGTAACTGGGTTTTCTTTTTCAGGAACAGACTCAATGGTAGAAAACGCAAAATTATTTTTATAAACAGCGGGAACACTTAAAATAATGCTATATTTATCTGTATCAATAAAAAGAGTTGCTTTTCCTAACTTTGCAACATCGTCGTTTTTAATCACCCAACTTTTAGGCGTTACATCATAATTAGCATATCGAACAGAGATAGTATTCCCTGGGATTGTAAAGGTAGACGTATAAAAGTTATCTTTTTCTGTCTTTTTAAAGGTGTATCTTCTCATCCAATAAAAATCGCCATTGGCAAATTTATAATTTTTTTGTTCAATAATAGCAGTATCATTTTCTACTGTTGAATAATCGTCAATAGGTCGTATAACAGCACTTTCATCAGTTGGAATGGAGTTTAAAATATTTTGAACAATTTCATCTGTTCCTGCTGGCAGTGGATCAATATTGATTAGTTGAGCATTCAATTCATCAGAATAAGCTGGAAAATAAGGTATTATGATAAACAAACAAATCAATAATAGTAGAAAGTTTTTTTTAAATTTAAACATATAAAACTCCTGTCTAGACGAATCCGTCTAACCTAATTGTTTTTTTCTTCTGAAATGTTTTCAACAGGATTTGTAAGTGTAGACAAAACATTTCCATAGATTTTATTTACATTTTCACGCCAGTTATTACAAATTTGCTTAGCGTGTTCTTTGGTGGCGACTGTAACCATAATCTCCATTAAAGGCAATTCATTTTCATAAACGCCACACTTTACATTATACTCATTGGTTACTTCTTGAAAATAATTTGCAGCAATTTCATAGGATAACTTAATTTTTTTGATGTTATTATTCACATATAGACTAATACGGGTTCTTTCTTGGTCGGGAATCTTCCTTATAAAATAACCCAAAACACGACTGCCTTCGTCGGTAATTGTATATTTGGTAAGATTGTTGGTTTTATTTTTTTCAATTAAAAAGCTTTCAAGAAGTTCATTTAAATACTGTTGTAGGGAAAAGAAATCCATATAATTTTCTTCTAAAACAAATTGTGAAATTTGGCTATGACTAAGAGGAATATCCATCTTTTCTAATAAAAATAAAATTATCAATTTACTTTCTGCAAGTTTATTGTATGTTTCAGACAAGAAAAATCACCTCATAAAATATATAGTAGCCAAAAATTGGACCTCAAAGTGAAACTTAACTCGTCTTTTAGCGTATTGGTAAATTCCTTCCAATGAATTTACCAATACGCTTATAGGTTTCATAAAATCGAATTAATATAACCCATTTACAATCGCAATATATACATTATACTCAAAAATTGTCAACAAATCAAATATTAAATGTATCTTAAAACTTTTTTCCTTGCCACGAGGACAATAATTTTAATTTTTTATCTACTTCATTGAGCACACTTTTTTTATTTCGACTCCAGAGAGGTGCAACAAGAATATCTTGGGGACCATCACCAGTTAGCCTATGAATTACAATATTTTCAGGTAATATTTCGATACAATCAATTAAAATATCAACATATTCATCAAATGATAGTACATCAAACATATTGCTTCTATACATTTCATCAAGTTCTGTATTTTTTAACACATGAAGCAGTTGAAGCTTAACACCATTGACTTTGTTTTTTGAAATAAAATGGATTGTATTCATCATATCTATTTTCGTTTCATAAGGAAGTCCAATAATGACGTGGCAAACAATATCTACATTTATTTTTTTTAATCTTGATACCGCTTCTTCAAAACAAATATTATCATAACAACGATTTATTAGTTTTGCTGTTTTTTCATTTGACGTTTGAAGTCCTAATTCAATTTGCACATATGTTTTTTTGCTAAGCTTGTCTAATAAATCAATCACTTCATTAGAAATACAATCAGGTCTTGTTGCAATGGAAATGCCTACTACATTTTCTAAGGAAATAGCCTCTTCATATTTTAATAATAATTCATCAATATCTCCATATGTATTGGTAAAGGATTGAAAATAAACAATAAACTTGGCATTATTCCACTTTGCTGAAAGCAAGTTTTTTTGTTCAAGAAATTGCTGGGAGATTGTGAGACTTCTTTTGGAAAGAAAATCTCCAGAACCGCTTGTGCTGCAAAAAATGCAACCTCGATTGGAAAGCGTTCCATCTCTATTGGGGCAAGTGAAGCCACCATCAACGGATATTTTTACTACTTTTTCCCCAAATTTATTTTTATAATAATGATTTAAATGATTGTACCTTTTATCGAACCAAAACATGGAAACCCCCAAAGTAATTAAAAAATTAATATTCATATGAATCGGCTTAGATTTTTATGCCTTTAGACTGTTATAATTTAAGGGTGTGCCAAGTTTCACACACCCAACCTATTTGCTTATAGAAAATAAGAAGCAAAGCTCACATTGTTTTCTTTATAATGCCGTATGCTTTCGCAAATACTTTTTACATATAGCCATTCTTTTTCTGTTTTTATATTTCTCAAACAATTAATGAAGTCAACTTTCGCTTTTGTGTTTAATTTTTTTTCAACTTCGATTATTTCCTCGTCAGTGAAGGAGGTAGTCGCTTCTAAAAAGAAATCAATTGTATTTTCAGTTAAAGCAAAAGGGATATATGGTTCAATTATATCTAAAATTTCTTCTACTGTATATTCTTTTTCATCTGAGCAGATCATTCCATTAAAATAAAAATAAAATGATTCTACATTGAAGAAAATTATATTATAGACAGCGGAATAATTTAAGTTTTTAATCGTATTTTTTAGACAATCAAGATATGAACTAAGCTCTATGCTTGTTAGAATCGTTGACATAAAAGTATCGTCCTCTCGTGTAGCTTTTAAAATTAGTGTTCCACTAACTACATTTATTAATATAAACATTTTAAAATAAAAAAAACAGAACAAAATTTGTATTTTTTTAAAAATTTTAAAATTCAAATCAAAAAATAATGGTGCCGATTAACCGACACCATCATTTTTTAGCAATTTAATTTATAATAAAAAAATTTAAAATGTTTTCAATTGCTACAAGGAGGCATAAACGTAAAAAACTACTATTTTTATCGTTTAACAAATGGAATAAAAATTTTATTCTTGTTTGTGAAACAGGATTAAGGCAAAACTAAATAGCGTTATGAGTAAAGCTTGCGATATTTACGATTGGAATTTCAGTTACAGAACCAAGCCAATTATAGCCAGAACCGAAACCGCCACCGTAGCCACCGCCGTAGCCACCTCCGAAACCGCCACCGTAGCCACCGCCGTAGCCACCGCCAAAGCCGCCACCGAAACCACCGCCGTAGCCACCGCCAAAGCCGCCACCGAAACCACCGCCGTAGCCACCTCCAAAGCCACCACTGCAGCAACCGCCGCCGTAGCCACCTCCAGGATAACCGCAAGTACTTCCAATTGGACAAGCAGGAGCTGCACCAATATCAGTAATTAATTTTATGGTAGTAGCATTTACTGCTGCAAGAACACCAGTAAATCCAGAACCAGATAATCCACCGCTAGTTGTAAAGATTGTAACAGTTCTTCCAATATAAAAATTCAAACTGTCGATTAATAAAGCACCATCAGGCATTTCATTTCCTCCTCTCAATTAATAAACATAAGACAATTTCTTAACCCTGTCTTATAGTACATACTATGTAATTGTCAAAAATGTGTTCCTCAAAATTTTTAAATATTGCTTGTAACAAAAAGTATTGCTCGTCATAAAATAAAACATAGGATTAAAAAATCCTTACAAACTAGAAGGAGGAATATTTATGGATTTATGGGTAAACTCAATTGTTGAAAGTATGTATCGTTATATAGGTCAAACAGTTACAATTTTTACAACTAGCGGTGGATTATCTGGTTCTGGTTTTACTGGAGTTCTTATTTGTGCTGATTGTAATGTTGTAAAATTATTGTGTGATGTTGGTGGGGCTCCTGCTTGTCCAATCGGAAGTTCTTGTACTGGTCAAATAGGACCTTATGGATATCCAGACTGTGGTGGTTCTTTCTATGGTGGATACAATCCATTAGGAGCTGTTGCAGTTATTCCTACAAGAGCAATTGCATGTTTTACACACAACGCAATCTAATATAAGGAATACAAAAAGCAAGTATCGAGGTCTAACTTCGATACTTGCTTTTATTTTGTTAACTTCTATCTTCCATATTGGTATAGGCTTGCTTTTTGGCAATGGATTTATAAGCAGGTCTGATGATTTTTCCGTTATTCACAATTTCTTCTATAATATGTGCGCTCCAACCAACAATTCTTGAAACAGCAAAAATTGGTGTAAACAATTCTGGTGGAATATCAAGCATTTGATAAACGATTCCAGAGTAAAAGTCAACATTAGCGCTAACACCTTTGTATATTTTTCTCTGACTTGCAATGGCTTTTGGTGCCAAATCTTCCACTTTAAGATAAAGGTTTATTTCATCTAGCATACCTTTGCTTTCCGCAAGTTTTATGGCTTGCTCTTTTAAAATTTCTGAGCGTGGGTCAGAGATAGAGTATACGGCATGGCCAATTCCATAAATAAGTCCAGATTTGTCAAAGGCGGATTTATTTAACAACTTTTCTAAGTAAGACAAAATTTCATCATCATCGTTCCAATTATGTACGTTTTGTTTTATATCTTCAAACATTTGAATTACTTTTATATTTGCTCCACCATGTTTTGGACCTTTTAATGAACCGAGGGCGGCAGCAACAGATGAATATGTATCTGTTCCAGAGGATGTAACAACATGAGTAACAAAGGTAGAGTTATTTCCGCCACCATGCTCAGCGTGAAGAACCAAAGCAAGGTCTAACAATTTTGCTTCTAATTCTGTGTACGTGCTGTCAGGTTTTAACATGTGAAGGATATTTTCCGCTGTACTTAATTCAGGTCTTGGGCTGTGAATAACAAGGCTACTATTTTGAAAGTAATGGGCATAAGTCTGATAACCATAAACAGTTATTAAGGGTAAAATAGAAATAAGTTTTAGACATTGGAGTAATACATTTTCAATGGAAGAATTATCAGGATTAGAATCAAAACTATATAGTGTTAATACACTTCGGGATAAAGAGTTCATCATGTCCGCACTGGGAGCTTTCATAATAATATCTCTTACAAAGTCATCAGGAAGATTGCGCTGAGCAGAAAGAATCTCGTTAAAATCTTTTAGTGCTTCTTTTGTGGGAAGGTTGCCGAATAAAAGTAAATAGATAGTTTCCTCAAAGCCAAAACGGTTTTCGGATAAAAAACCTGTAACAATATCTTTGATGTCAATTCCTCGATAAAATAATTTTCCAGGGATAGGCACCATTTCACCATCTTCAATAATATAACTACGAACGTCACCAATCTCAGTTAGTCCGGCCAAGACGCCTTTTCCATTTATGTCCCTTAACCCTTTTTTTACTTCATATTTAACATACAATTCAGGGTCTATGCTGTTTTTTTGTTTCACTTGGTCTACCAAAGTTTTTAATAATGATTCATTGTTCGTATTAAAATTCGTATAAGCCATTGGAATACCTCCTTTAATTTAGAAAATGCTAGTGATTTACAGCGTTAACGTATGATTTCTTAATCAGTATACCATATTCTGAACTAATACAACAAATGTTACGAAAAGTTAGCGATAAAAATTTAAAATAGATTTATAATTTTTACATTTATGTTAATAATATGATTTAGGATGTTTTTCTATCATTACCATTAGATTCATAATATAAAAGATACATAGGAGCGGATAAAATGGAACCTATTACAGTAGTACTTGTTTTTACACAGCTTGCCTTTACAATTATTGCAGGCATATATTTTTATCAAAATTTAAAAATGCAGCAAAACTCAAAAAAATCGTTGAATACGGAATCAAAAAAAGAATTGGAGAAGTTAAAAAAACTTCGTGCCATAAAACTAACAAAACCACTTTCAGAAAAAACACGTCCAGAGAAGTTTGAGGAAATTATAGGGCAGGAAAAAGGAATAAGGGCTTTAAGAGCTGCACTGTGCGGACCCAATCCACAGCATGTCATTATTTATGGACCACCAGGAGTAGGAAAAACGGCAGCAGCAAGAATTGTTTTAGAGGAAGCAAAAAAAATGGGAGCATCTCCGTTTAATGAGACATCTAAATTTATAGAAATAGATGCAACCATTACACAATTTGATGAGAGAAGTATAGCAGATCCCTTAATTGGTTCTGTGCATGACCCAATTTATCAAGGTGCGGGAGCTTATGGTGTTGCTGGAGTACCTCAACCAAAAGCAGGAGCGGTAACCAAAGCACACGGCGGAATATTATTTTTAGACGAAATAGGGGAATTGCAAACCATACAAATGAACAAGCTACTAAAAGTTTTAGAAGACAGGGCAGTATTTTTATCAAGCTCTTATTATTCTTCAGAAGATTCCAACATACCAAAACATATTCATGATATTTTTAAAAATGGATTACCAGCAGATTTTCGTTTGGTTGGTGCAACAACAAGAAGCCCTGAGGAAGTACCACTTGCACTTCGCTCAAGATGTACAGAAATATTTTTT
>JAVBJQ010000015.1:0-33098 GCA_031546905.1 Eubacteriales bacterium
GAAGCAGTACCTTTCGGCTCATTATTCTATTGTATTCCCACACTCTAGGTCAATCACCACAGAAACAGTGATGTAATTTTTTATCACTTTGTTTGTGGTTTTTCCACCCTCTGATATAAACACCGTATGCTTGTAAAAGTGTTTAAATCTAAGGATTTCTATATAGTTTGTCTTTGTAGCAACACTATAGTCTCCACATGATTCACCTGCGCGAACATATCAACTGGTTGAACAGCCTTTACTTTATAATTTTCTTCACACAATAAACTCAGATCCCTTGCAAGTGTTGCTGGGTTACATGAAACGTAAATAATTTTGTTGGGAAGAACTTCATTTAACATATCAATAAATTCTTTATCACAACCTCTTCTTGGAGGATCGATTACAACTACATCTGGTGTAATATTTTTTTCTATTATTAAATCTTTTATTTTTTCTTCTGCTCTTCCTAAAACGAATTCTGCATTTTCAATATGGTTTAATGCTGCATTTTCAATGGCATCTTCTACAGCTTCTTCCACAACTTCAATTCCATATACTTTTTTGGCTTTCTTTGCTAAAAAAAGTGATATGCTTCCAATTCCACAATAGGTGTCAATGACAGTTTCTTCCCCTGTTAAATCAGCATACTCCATTACCTTATTATATAATTTTACAGTTTGTCTTGGGTTTACTTGGAAAAAAGACTGTGGGGATATTTTAAATTTAATTTCTCCAATGTAATCTGTTATATAAGGATTGCCCCATATAACTTCCGTTTTATTTCCTAAGATTACGTTTGTTCTACTTTTGTTATAGTTTAATGAAATACTCGTTACATTTTCGATCTCAGTTAGCAAACTAATTAATCCACTTTGATTCGGAATTTTTTTGCCATTGATAATGATACAGACCATGATTTCTTTTGTTGTAAAACCATTTCTTACTAAAACATGTCTTATTAACCCTGTGTGGTTTATCTCATTATACGGTAACACATCATTCTCTTTTATATATGTTCTTATTTTTTCTATTACCTGTTGATGTATCTCATCTTGTATAAAACAATTTTCAATATTGATTACATGGTGGGTTCTTGGTTTAAAAAATCCCATCATGACTTCATCATCTTTGCCTTTTGCTACTGGGTACTGTGCCTTGTTTCTATAATGATATGGATTTTCCATTCCGATTATATCGTTTACTTGCACATCTTTTTGATTGCCGATACGTTCAATTGCATCTTTTACCTTTTTTGTTTTGTATTCCAATTGTGCCTCATAAGTATAGTGTTGTAAATTACACCCTCCACAAACATTTGCTTTTTCACATTTTGGAGTTACTCTGTATTCTGAAGGTTTAATGATATTGATAATTTTTCCATAGGCATAGGATTTTTTTTCTTTTACAATTCTTATTTCCAATTCGTCACCTACGACGCCGCCTTCTACAAAAACGGTAAATCCTTCAATTTTTCCGATTCCTTCGCCCTCATCGCCTACATCTTGTATGGTTATATTATAGTTGTTATTTTTTTTCACTGGTGCTTCTATCATAATTTCCTCCTATTAGTGGTGTAACCGTTTTCTATCCAACACTCAACCCTAAGGCAGTAGCGTTTTTTCGAAACATATTTTTAATTGAATGTATCTTTTTTCAGCAAATCGCTAATTGCTTTGGCTATAATTTCATCATTGCTTATTTTTAACGTTTTTTCTATTTTTTGTGTTTTGGTATTTTCAGATATGCTTTTTGTTTTTGGATTTTCTTTTTTTATTATATTTTGTTTCATGTCTTATCCCTTCTCATTTTTGTGTACATACGGTATCCCTACAAATGCAGTACTTACATTTTGCAAAACTTTGTTCAGGCACAACATATTTGACTTCAAGCAATTCTCTCATTTCATCAAGTGTATCTATAAGCTGTTTCCTTATTTGTTTTGTATTTTTAATAATAAACATACAGTCTTTATAAATAAGCCTTCCTGTTTTTGGAGCTACGCCATATGTTTCTTCGATGATAAGAAAATAAGCAATTAATTGTAATAAGTCACCTTGGTTAGGCTGTTCTTTTGTGCCAATTTTCCCACTTTTAAGTTCTACGGGTATAAGCATCTTTCCATTTCTTTGCTTAAAAATATAATCAGGTTTGCCTTTTATATCATACTTTTTGGAGTACAACATTTTACTGTATTCTACATATGCCTGCTTTGTAGTTTCCTTTTGGTCTGTATATATTAATTGATAACCAAATGGAATTAATTGAACCTTTGTCTTTTTTAATGAGGGACTTGATAACATTTTGATAATATACAGTGTAACAACAATAATTGCTCCCAGTACGATAAGTTTCATAACAAACAGTCCTCAAGGGTAAAATTTAAAAAATAAAAATCCAACAGCCAAAACCATGATAATCAATATAATCCATCCAACAATTTTTCTCTGCACATAATCCTTATAAAAATTATTATGAAATTCTTGTCCTTTTACAAAATTACTTTTTGAGGAGTCTGTCAAATTTAACTTTTCATTTCGCTCTTTTGCCAATTCCATCAGTTTCTTTTTGCCATACTTTCTTTCAAAGTACCACTGACTTTTACAGTATGTGAATTTATTAATTTCGCTTGCCGTAATGGTATTGTTTTTATTTTCCATTTTGTACAAAATCCGACTTTCTTATATTTCTAGCAAGCATTTTGTGGTATCCTACCCAGTTACCTTGGGTATTGTCCGCTTGGATAGACTCCTCAAATATTTTTACTTTTGCATCCATATTGTCTGCACAATGTAGTATAAAAGCTTCTATGGTTTTTGGCCTTTTGGGAGAACCATATTCATATTCTCCATGATGAGAAATAATACCGTGTTTAATTAAACTTGCTAATTGTTTTGGAAACCCATCAATTTTATTTGCTGCTTGTGTTACTAACTCTGTTCCAATAATAATGTGACCTAAAAGTTGCCCATCATCGGTATATTCATTGGTTGGAAATTCTGAAAGTTCTTCTATTTTTCCAATATCATGAAGCATGGCAGTTGCTATTAAAATATCTCTGTTAGCGTATTTGTACCTTCTGCTCATAAAATCACATATTTGAACTACCGATAGCGTATGTTCAATGAGACCACCTAAATAACTATGGTGAAGGTTTTTTGCAGCCGAATGAACTTTAAATGATTCCGCAATTTTAGTGTCTTTAATAAAAATATCTTCTAGTAAAGTCCTCACGTAATGATTTTCTACACTTTTAATAAACTCTTTTATTTCATTATATAGGGTATTAATGTCTTTTTCTGTTGTGGGAATATAATCAGTGGTACTATATTCGCCTTCTCTACTTCTTCTTATTTTCTTTAAACTCAACTGCAGTTCATTTTGATATGTAAGAACTACTCCTTCTATTTTTATGAAGTCGCTTTCCTCAAAACTTTGTATGTCGTTATTTAACTCCCATACTTTTGCATCTATGGTGCTTGTTTTATCTTGCAATTTAAGGGATAAATAACTTTTCCCCGCTCTTGATTTTAATGTCTGTTTTTGCTTACATAAATAATGTCCAACAATTGTTTCGCTTTCTTTAAAATCTTCAATATATCTCATGTCTTCACTCCACGCTTTTTCTATTGCGGTTTATTCTTATTAAAAGTTAAACAGCTATTCTATAATAAATACAATACATACCCTATAACGCATTTGAAAAATCTAATTTTCAAATACGTTATAGTATACCTCATTATACACTATTTTTCTATATATTCATATATATTTCTAAGAAAATAAAAGTGAAATACGATTCTTTATGAAGAAATTTTTTTATGCTTTTCTATCATATTAATTACCTGAATCTGTCTAACAAATATGATTGCACAGATTGTATTTGTTTGCTATGATAGTTTATATCGGCTTCATTATGATTCATTTCGGTTTAACACTTTGCGGAAATTTAAGCTACTATAACTTGTATTGGAGGAAAAATATGTTAACGTGGGATTCCAGTTTAGAGACAGGTGTTTCTCTCATTGATAATGAACACAAAGAACTCATAAAAAAAATATCAGATGTATTAGATGCTTCTATGCAGGAAAAAGGGCTTGACTCTATTAAATCAACCCTTGATTTTTTATCAGAATACGCAGTGCTTCATTTTTCACATGAAGAAGAACTTCAAAAAAATTCTTCTTACCAGAAATATGAGGAGCACAAAAAACAACATATTAAATTTTTGGAAACAGTTAATCGCTTAGTAGAAGTAAGTAAAAAAGATGGCGCAAATTTAAAATTGGTTCTTGATGTTAATAAATTAGTTGTTGACTGGCTCATTAATCACATTAACCTGTATGATAAACACTTTGCAGATTACTATAAAGCGCATAACAACTAAAATTTCATCAAAATAGCAGTCTAACATCATTTGCTAGGCTGCTATTTTTGTACCTTTTAAAATGATCAGGTCCACCGGATAAAAATGTACATAAGGGAACATCTGAAACCAATTGCCTTTTTACAGCGTCCTTTACTAAAAAAGAAATTTTTTGAATTGTTTCTTCGTAGCTATCTGTATGAGGTTTGCTTTCCAAACTCCAATACGTGTGTTTTTTTAATCCTGTGTTGTCATAAATAGCAAATTCACCTGGAAGTATGTCAAAAATATTTTTGAACACCCCAAATCCTAATTCTCTTGCAGGACCTAGTGCAAATATTTCAGAAAGACCTTCTTTGTCTATTTGAGGTTTTACCGAAGGAAATTCAAAAAGTGCTTTTATTTCGGAACCAAAAACCAAAAAGTCATCTTTCACTGTATAAAACAAAGGTTTTATACCAAATTTATCTCTACATAACACACATCTTGATTCTTTCCCATCCCATATTGCAAACGCAAATATTCCATTGAATTCTTTAAAACATTCTACCCCATAATGTATATAGGCTACTAAAGCAACTTCTGTATCCGATGTTGTAGTAAATTCATACCCCTTCGCTAAAAGGTCACTTTTCATTTCATCAGAATTGTAAATTTGACCATTGTAGACAATAGAATATTCTTTTCCATTTACTATTTTTTGAAGGGGTTGAGCGCCTGTTACCAAGTCCCTGATAGCAAGCCGAACATGGGAAAAAGTAACATGGCTATTAATATAACTTCCTGTGCCATCGGGTCCCCTATGAGCGATTGCTTTTGACATCTTGTTTGCTAGTGTTACCCATTTGTTTTCTGATTCTAACAATTCAACTTTAAAGTTACAAAAACCTGCGATACCACACATAAAATCAGACCTTTCGTGTTTTATAATACGGTTTAACAAACATTGGCAAAAATTAAACCGCTATCTCTATTTCACTTTATGGCTTCTATTTCATTTTTGTAGCTTGTTTTTCATTATTTTTTATCGTGCATTTTTTTATAAAAAATGTTATACTATATCGGTTTAACTTTTCTTAAACTACTACATAGATTAAGCAATACTCTAGTAATTCTGTTTCAAGGAAATTGGTATACAATGAAGGGAGATCGACTTTGAAAACTGACAATAAATTTTTATTTACGTGCTTTTATTCATTTTTTGTTAATGGAACTTTTATTTTATTATTTGGCGCTATACTTTCTTATATGATTCATGATTATCATTTAACCTACGCTCAAGGAGGCTTTTTAGTTTCTATTTGTTCCATTGGAAATTTAGTTGCTAATTTTTTCGGCGGTGTTATTTTAAATGCTATCGGACGAAGAAAGACATTAATTTCCATTGGCGTTAATTTTTTGATTTGCCTGTTAGGCATGATTTTTTGTTCCAACTATATTTTACTTTGCATGGCTATGTTCATCGGTGGACTAGGCTGGGGAACTAACAATAATGCAGTGAATGTTTTAGTTTCAAAACATATACAAGGGAAATCTCATTATATGATTGTGATGCACTCTGTTTTTGCAGTTGGTGCTTTTATGACGCCTCTTGTGGTTGGTTTTTTAATGAGTATGGGATTTAATTTTAGAGTACCTATTATGATTGTTGCTGTGTTAAGTTTTTTATTAATCCTCTTGTGTATTAAAATACCACTGGATCACGTTGAAAGTGCGGTGGATGAAAATAAAATCGTTGGTTTTGGCTTTCTAAAAAACATTCGTTATTATGTATTTATGTTCATTTTATTTTTCTATGTAGGCGCTGAAACGGGGATTAACAACTGGGTTATTACCTATTTAGACAAAATGGGGATCGTGAGCGGTGCTATTAGCCAAAACTTTTTATCTATTTTTTGGGTGCTGATGATTGTCGGCAGACTAGGAAGCGCTCATTTATCCAGGTTTATTAAAAAAGAAACTTTGCTTTTAGTGATTTGTTTCTCTTGCTTTATTACCTCTATCCTTTTTGTTGCGTTCAAAAGTCCTATTTTTGTTATTATTTTTATTGCACTGCTTGGACTTTCTATGGCTGGGGTTTACCCTGTTGCTGTTTCAAATGCCAATACATTTTTGGTTGGCGGTGGTATGGCAAGTGGGATTATGTTTTCTGCTGGCGGTTTGGGAGCAACTGCAATTCCTGTTATTATGGGAAAAGTTGCCGATGACCACGGAATTTGGGCTGGCATGACGGTTGTGGTTGTAAGTGCTTTTTTATGTTTTATTTTTGCTTTTGCAAATAAAATTTTAGGTGAAAAAAGTTGTCTATCAACAGAAAACAATATATAATGAATGATGACTATTTTTTAAAAGGAGAGAATGAACATGATATTAGACAAATTAAGCAATAGTTCTACTTATGATTTTTTAGGAGAAAGATTTAAAAAAGCTTTTGAATATCTTAAAAATACCGACCTAGAAAGCCTAGAAGTAGGAAGATATGAAATCGAAGGAAAAGAAATTTATGTTTTAATACAAGAGTACGACACAAGACCTTTAGCGGAAGGCAAATGGGAATCCCATACAAAATATGCGGATATCCAATTCATCATCAAAGGAACTGAAATAATGTACTATTCTCCTTTAGAATTTCTTGACGAATACCAAAGAAATGATGAAAAAGATGTTATGAATTATAAAAGCAAAAATGAAGATAATACATATCTCATTGTTGGAGAAAATATGTACGGCATTTTCTTACCAGAAGATGGGCATATGCCATGTATTTCCCCTAAGGTACCTTGCAAAGTTAAAAAAGCAGTTGTAAAAATATTATTATAATAAAAAAACTTTCGTTGATTGTCTCAGCGAAAGTTTTTTTATTATGTAGCGTATGTACCTACTTTAAAAAATATTTTAAAAGCTTTAAAGTCTGTTCCTCCCGCACTGAATTTTTAACAATTCCAATACAGAATTTTTCAGATGGAAAATTAAATTGTTTTAAAAATTTATTGCCTGTTACATCGATGGCATATGGTATATCTTTTGAAGAACCATCCGATGCTTTCATTATTTTTAGTTTGTCTTTGTTTTCTGCTAAATATTCACTACTTAAAACTGTTGATAAATCTAAAAAAGCCCCATTGCCTGTTTGTAAATTTTCAAACGTAGGAACGTTACAAACAATTAAATCAATTTCGTGGGCGGCAACTAAAGCCCAAAATTTTTGTGAACCAGCATCATTGGTAAGAACGTCTTGTGTATTAAAAAAATTTAAAGGAACCACTTCAAACTTCTTAGGATCTTCCACCACTGCTTTTGTCATTTCATCACCAAGACCAGAGATTGAAGCAGATGCCATAGGGGTACCTAAAAGTGCAATGCTGGCATAAGTTTTCCTAGGTGGGTTAATAAAAATAGTATTGATTAAATAGGCAATAAAAACAATGAGCAAAATAGCACCATATACATAACCACGGTAGTACTCCCAAAAATACCCTAACTTTTGTTTAAAAGTCATGTCTTTCATTTTTTCAAACATAAAAATACTCCTTTAATCTATATAAATCTACTCTTCTAAAAAAACTGATGATAATTTTTGAAGGCTCCTAGGAAGTGCATCTTTAGAATTTTTCCACGGCTCTTCATTAAATCGATAATCAAATTTTTTAATAAACCAATCCATTTCATCTTCTATTCTTTTTAGACTTTCCAACTGAAGGGGGACTACCAAATCAATCAACTTTTCAAACTCATGATTTGATAATTTTTGCTCCCCTGTTGAAAGTAAAACAGAAAAGTGATGAATACAAAACCCTTTTGCATTTTTAACAACACTTTCAAATTCCGTATTGTTCTTCCACAAATAAAAAAATGTGTCCATATATCTCTCAAATGTTATATTTATTTTATCACAAATATAGCAAGTGTCATCTATTTTATTGATATATTTACAAATTTCTTCTGTTTTTGTATCGCTTGATTTTGAAAACAACCCTTTTTTTTGATTTTTAGTCGCGGATAATTTTTTTGAAATGGTGGCAAGGTCTACATTTATTTTTTGTATGTGAGTATGTACCATTAAGGCTAACCCTAAGCGGTTCTGTTCCTCATACATACTTTTATAATGCTCCTGACAAAATCCTATTTTATTGGTTTCCATCCGAATATCGTCTTCCATATAAGAAGGCCCCATCATATAATGAACAGCATCTATTTCAAGAGAATGGCTCATATTACAAAAAGGACATTCCCCTGCATCCTTAAATGCGTCTAAAACAGGTATTGTATAAATATTCTCTTTCAAAAAAACACCGCCTAATTTTTCAAATTCAACCTAACAGCCCTATACTAATTATTATCCTTAACAGCTTTACGGCTAAAAATAATTATCAATTATTTTTTCAGCAAAACGCTTTTTATTATTTGCTTCCATTACCAAATTAAAAACAGTTAGAATTTTTTGAATTTCTGAATTCACACTACTATTTTCTAACTGATATGCTTTATTTTCCTGCATTTTTAAAAAATACTCATATACAAAAAACAAATCAGCAGTATCCCCATCCAGTACTTTTTTTAGCAAAGGAGTCAGTAGTATTTTAATATCTGCAATGGAAAGAATTGATTTCAAATGATAAATTAGAATGAGAAAAACAATGTGTTCCTTTGCATACTTCTTTTTCAAAGGTGGTGGAATAAGCTTGTCCTTTGCATAATTATTAATCATTGTTTTCGTAAGGATTTTATCACTAGGATCCCGTTTGGAAAAGCTTATTTTTTCATCAATAAAACTTGTAACTTGTTCCATATATAAAGGAATATTTGGAATATCTGCTAAATATATTTGCCTATAAAAGAGTGATTCATCTATCGTTTTTTGTAAAATAGTATCATTTAAGTCCATGAAAAGCACCTCCATTTATGTATTATACTGAAAAGAATTTTTTTTTGCAAATGATAAATAAATTGTTAACGCTCACATTAAAATTTTTTTTATAAAAATTAAATTTTATACATATTTTTTTGTATATTTACCATAATAGTTTATTAAAGATAATTATTTATGTATAATAATCAGTATAGCACTATCCACATTTTTTATTCCTAAAACCCCGCTCTCATAATTTTATTATTAAAATTTTAATTTTTTTCTAAAATTGATTGACAAGTGATAGTTAATAGGTATATGATATTATTACATAGTAATTAATACTACATCTTATAATGAAAGGTGATTTATGATGATTAAAAAAATTAAAGATCCAATTAGCACATTAACTCATTTTATAGGATTATTAGCATCCATTCCACTTGCTTTTCTACTGGTTTATGAAGCAAAACTTAGTGCTTCCTATTGGCATTTTGCTTCTTTTATTGTATTTGGAACTGCCCTTATTCTTTTATACGGAGCTAGCACCATTTATCATATGCTTCCCATTTCAGAAGCTGCCAGCAACATTTTAAGGCGCATTGATCACATGATGATTTTTGTTTTGATTGCTGGAACCTATACACCTATTTGTCTCATACCACTTCGAGGTGCTTGGGGTTGGAGCTTACTTATTCTTGTTTGGTTAATCGCTATTTCTGGTATCGTTTTAAAATCTCTTTGGATTGATGCACCACGATGGCTTTCTACCAGTATTTATGTTGTAATGGGCTGGCTTATTGTAATTGCTTTTTATCCTCTTTCAAAAGCGCTACCTATCGGCGGTATTTTATTACTTGTTTTTGGTGGTGTTACCTACACCTTAGGTGCTGTTATCTATGCCATCAAATGGCCAAAATTAAATTTTAAACTTTTTGGGTTCCATGAAATATTTCATTTATTTGTAATGGGCGGAAGTTTGTTTCATATTATTTTCATGTATAAATATATCTTAACTTTAACTTAATGATTAGTTAAACTACAATAAAAAAGCTAACCTCCCATTATTGATGGATGGTTAGCTTTTTTATTGTGTATTTTTATGGTACAAGCACAAACAAGTCATAAAAACATAAAATAATAAAAAATAAACTTTTTTATTTCTTATTATCATTTCTATATTATTTTATCCTAATTCATCTCTGCGCCATCTAAGACAAGATGCATTAGGATTAGCGCAAAATTTGAGCAAGGAGGATCGTAAATGAGCATAAATACCTTGAAAATAGCAATTATTGGCGGTGATATGCGCCAAAAGAAATTAGCTTCCATGTTATCTGACAAAGGCTATAAAGTGATGACATACGGATTATATGAGTGTGATACAGATCTGGAAGATGTACTACATGATGCAAAAATTATTGTTGGTGCAATACCGTTTATAAAAAATAATAATATGATTAATATGCAGTATACCGATGAAGTTCTTACTGTCGAAGAACTACTCCAAACAGCCAAACAATGTGAAGTACTCATGGCTGGACTTCTCCCTATCAAAGTAAAAAAAAACATTGAAAAATATAAAATAAAAGTAATTGACCTATATAAAGAGGAAGAAATAGCAATTAAAAATGCAGTACCCACAGCCGAAGGTGCTATTCAAATTGCTATGCAGGAAAGTGACATTACTATTCAAGATAGTAAAAGTCTAGTTCTTGGATATGGCAAGTGTGGCAAAATTATTGCGGATAAACTAAAAGCATTAAACTCAGACGTTACAGTCGCAACAAAGCATGAAACAGACATTGCGGATATTGTTGCACATGGTCATAAACCCATTAAAGTAGAGCAATATTCTAAAGTAATCGAAAAAATGGACTTTATATTTAACACCATTCCTGCGAAAGTAATGAATGAAAAAGAATTAACGCTGTTAAATAAAAACACAGTGGTAATCGATATTGCAATGGCACCAGGGGGTATTGATTATGAAAAAGCCAATGAACTAAAAGCAAGAGCGTTTTTTTGTCCAGGGCTCCCTGGAAAAGTAGCTCCTACTTCTGCTGCCAAAATTGTTTTTGAAACGGTTGAAAATATATTGAGGAAAGAAGGTCTGATCTAGTGTCCATTCAAGGTAAAAATATCGGAATAGCAATCTGCGGTTCATTTTGTACGTTTGATAAAATATTCATTGAATTGCAAAATATAGTAGATGCTGGGGCAAATGTCTTTGTTATCATGTCAGTTGCTTCTCAAACAATTGATACTCGCTTTGGAAAAGCAAAAGATATAAAAAATAAAATCGAAACCATTATTGGCAAAAAAATAATGTATAAAATCGAAGAAGCCGAAGTGCTAGGTCCTAAAAATATGCTTGATTTATTAGCCATCGCTCCCTGCACTGGCAATACACTAGCAAAATTAGCAAATGGCATAACCGATGGCCCTGTTTTGATGGCAGCAAAAGGACATTTAAGAAACAACAAACCGCTTGTCATTGCCGTTTCAACAAACGATGCCCTTGGTTTAAACATGAAAAATATTGGCACATTAATGAGTGCAAAAAATATTTATTTTGTTCCCTTTGGGCAAGATAATTATACTACAAAACCAAATTCTATGATTGCAGATAATAGTCTTCTGATTAAAACCATAGAAGAATCTCTTTCTGGTATTCAAACACAACCATTAATCATCCATTTTTCATAAAAAAAACTCGTGGAATAGTTGAAATTTCCACGAGTTTTTTTATTTTTTTATTGTTCGTCCAATTTTCCTGTAATTAAATCATCAAGCGATTTCAGCATATCATCAATAGCAAATCGGCTAACAACAAACTGCATATTCCCATCTCGGTCAGCAGCAACAAAATCATTATTAAAATCATAATAGTTAACATTAATTTTTTCTGCGCTGTTATTTACTTTAAAGGTAGTTGTTAAAACTGGACTTGTCTTTTCAACATATTTGTCTACTTCTGCATCACCAGTAAGACCAACCAAACGCTGATAAAACTTTTTAAAGGAGGCTTCCTTTACTTCTTTGCCATCAACAAAATAAGTTGTAACTACTTCATCTGCGTTGGTAGCATCTTCGGTTTTTTCAGATTTTTTTGTTTCATGAACAAGTTTAATGTTGTAGGATTTGATAGCAGTAGAAACATTAATTTCGTCTACTTTCATAATGTTAACCAGTGCAATAAACCGATCCATTAAATCCAGTGGATCTACATTTAAAAACGGAGTCACCGCTGATTTTTCCATGGTAAAGACATTTGGCAATCCATTTAGTCTAAAATAAACACTATCGGCATCTTTGTCATTTCCAAAAACCACATCAAAATCATTTTCAGTATCTTTAATTTTAACTTCTAAGCTTGGCTTGTCAAAACCATATTTTGTTAAACTAGCTGGACTTGGATCATCATCTACAAAGTCCTTGATGACAAAGTTGCTAAGGTTGTTTAGGAGTTTCTCATTTAAGTTTAGTAAATTAACATCCCTACCATTATATGGCTTTTTCATCATCAAATAAGATAACCCAAAAGATTCAAGGGCATCATCTTTATCTGATTTTTGCTCCTTATTGGTTATTTCAATAACTGAACCGCCTGCTTTATATTGATTCACATAAACATAATTAACATTTTCAAGGCTGGTATATTGAAAGTTCTTAATTCGTAAATCTTCTAGTTTTGTTAAAAATCTTTCTCCAACCCCAACGTTAATCAGATAAACATTGGAGTCACCTTTTTTCATTAAATAATAAAAATCTCTGCCTGATGTACTATTTCCTAAATAAAAAATATTAGTAGTTCCATCTTTAAATTTAATGGTAGCAGTTGAAGCTGGCTTATCGAGTCCATATTGTGCTAAATCTTTTGGATTTTCAATCATGTCTGTAGAACTTAACGCTGCAAAATCAGAAGTAAATGAATCAACAGCCGTGGTGTCAAACATAACATTTTTACGACCTTCTGCTGCCCACCCGTCCGTAGTTCTCACTATTTTAAGGTCTCCAACATCCGAAACTAGGTCAACGGAAGAAATATCTAAAGCATCTTTATCTGACAAAACATAACTTTTGCTTTTATTTTCATTATTTTCCTTTTGGGGACGAGAAGAAATATAAAAATATGCGCCAGCGAACACAGCAAGAACTACAACACTAATAAGAGCATTTTTTGTACGCTTTGTCATCTATTACGCCTCCTCAACCAAACAACAAATCCACTAATAATAATAACCAAAGGTAAAATAACGATTGAAATTACAAAAATGATTAATTGTTGCAATCCGTTCATGACTAAGGATTTTCCTTGAAGGCTCTTTGGTCTAATGTAAATACTGTCATCCTTATCATGAAGCCAATTAATTGCATTCAGTAGAAAATCTGAGTTTGATCCTGAGGTAGAAGCATCCATGGAATCATCCAATATATAACTGGAGCCAATCAAAATAAGTTTTGTTTTATAATTTTGGTCGGTGTAATAAGTATCTGTTACCGCCATGGCAACGCTGAATGGACCTTTTATATCTCCCGCTTCTTTTGCGATGGTTTGTGTTTCTTTGTTTGTTTTTGCATAAGAGCTATCTGATGTATCTAGCAATTTTTCAAAAGAAAGGGTTTTCTTTCTGATATCAAGAATATTAATTCCTTGTGCCATCGGCAATACAACAGGACGTCCAGAAGCAATAAGCGGTGCTGTAATATCGTGTTGTTCAATTTTAGGCATTAATATAAGTGGATTTGTTTGAACACCATACTTAGCATCCCCTTCCACTGTAATTAAATTGTTAAATGAAACACCATAAGCTGTTAAAATACTATTAAAGTTTGGAAAATCTTGCTTTAAAAAGTCTACAATAAATAAGGCTCTACCATTCTTTTCTAAATATGCTTTGATTTTTTTAACTTCGTCTGGTGCATAATCTTTTTTAGGAGTTGTAAACACAAGTAGCCCTGTATCTGCTGGAATATCTTCACCAGTTAAAAGGTTCATATCTTTTTTAATATAATTTTCAAGCTCAATATGTTTTACAAAACTATCTGGAATAGCATCTTCATCATGGCCTGTCATTACATAAACTACTGGAATTTCCTTAGAAGTAACGTATTGAATAGCACTTGTCACTTGTGGTTCAAGATCAAGGGTTTGTGGAATTTGTTGATATGTTTGAGGATCTACACTATAAGAAATAATATCATCCGCATTTACCACCTTAAATCGATCTTTCCCTTGAACGATAATGCTATTTACAGGAATTTCTTGATTGTTTTTGGAAAACTGTGCCACAAACTGAGGATAAATATATGGATCTTTATTTTGTAATTTAATATGCTTGTTACCATGATTAACGTATTGTTCTAAAATTTGTGTGGTAGTTAATGTTTCACTTTCTCTACCTGTTTTAGCAAGATAATAAATGTTGACGTCTTGATCCAGTTTCTTCATGATGTCAATAGACTCATTGGAAATTGTGTACATTTTGTCGTCTGTTAAGTCATATTTCAAATTCAGTTTTCCTACCACTAAGTTAATCACAACCATCATAGCAATGACAACTACAATCATAATGGTAGAATAACTTCCGTATCGCACTCTTTTGTTATTCAGAATTTCTTTAAAATTAAGTTTATTATTATTCAATTCAAATTCCCCCTAACTCCATCTTCTTTTTTCAATTACATTAATGGTTAAATACAAAAATATAATGGAAAAAGTAATACAATAAACGCCGTCCGTTAGAGAAAATACACCCGAAGAAAAAGAATTAAATCTACTAACAACCGAAATCCAACTAAATACTTTTACAATGATTCCATCGAAGAAAAAGTTGTTCACAAAAAAAGTTGCAATTGTGGCAATCACGGCAATCACAGAAACACAAATAGGAATCACAATATTTTTCGTACTATTATAAAGAAGCATTGCAAAAGCAAAGATTACAATAGCAACAAAAACGAAAGATGAAACCCGATCAGATGGAAAGAGTTTTGAAACACCATCCATAATATAAATAAGAAATAAAAGTGCAAAAGAACCAACTGCCGAAATAATTTGGTTGTCGGTAAGTGCAGAAACAAAAATACCAACTGCAATAAAACAACTTGCAAGTAAAATAAAACCAACATATGTACCAAAAATTTCTGCTACTGGAAGTTTTCCATAAGGAGCAATCATCAGTGGAAAAATGATGGTAATGATCATTGTAATTAAAAATAAACAAACTGCCGCAAAATATTTTCCTAATACAATGTCCCTAATGGTAAGAGGCGAAGTAAAAAGAAGTTGGTCTGTTCTTTGTTTCATTTCTTCTGAAAAAAGCCTCATGGTAATGGTAGGAATTAAAATAAGCAAAATAATCGTCATGGAATATAACACATGACCAAAACTAGGATCACCACTTAAAACATTTCCAAAATAGTAGAACATCCCCATAATCAGTACAAAAAAGAAGATAAATAAATATCCAATCATGGAATTAAAATAAGTGCGAAGTTCTTTTTTAAGAATGGCTAACATGTTGAGCACCTCCTGCTTGTGTAACTTGAAGGAATATTTGTTCCAGTGTGATATCAACTGATTTCATCATTAATATAGGCATTTGATGTGCAGAAAGTGTGTTGAACAAAATTTCTCTCACATCCGATGATTTGTCACCATCTACAATAACATCTACCGTTCCTGGTTCTCGTTCTGCTTCTACTTTCACAGATTCAACAACCTCAATATTTTGAATCACATTGATAATTTCTTCCTTATTTCCTTTGACACGAAGAATAAGTTGTCCACCTTTGCTAAGACCTTCAGAAAGTTTTTCTGGCGTGTCGCTGGCAACAATCCTTCCTTTATTAATAATCATTACTCTATCACAAACTGCACTAACCTCAGAAAGAATATGTGAACTCAAAATAATCGTATGATTTCTCCCTAAGTTTGTAATTACATCACGCATTTCAATAATTTGTTTTGGGTCAAGACCAACGGTAGGCTCGTCCAAAACAAGCACTGGTGGAAAACCAATCATGGCTTGCGCAAGACCAACACGTTGCTTATAGCCTTTTGATAAGTTTTTAATGAGTCTTCCTGCCATATCTGTAATTTTTACAGACTCCATTATATTTTCAACCATTACTTTTCGATTATCTTTTTTAACATTTTTAATGTCACAAACAAAATATAAATATTCTCTTACTAACATATCCCCATAAATTGGTGGTAAGTCTGGTAAATATCCTATTCTTTTTTTTGCTTCCTCTGGTTTTTCTAAAATGTCAAAACCGTCAATAGAAATTGATCCGGCTGTTGACGATAAATAACCTGTAATCATATTCATTGTTGTAGATTTTCCAGCACCATTTGGCCCTAGAAATCCTAAAATTTCACCTTCATTAACTGTAAAGTTAATATTATCAACCGCCAAATGTTGACCATATCGCTTCGTTAAATTAGAAACCTGTATCAAAGTAAACCCTCCATGACAAAATTTTCTTGTAGTAAGTTTGTATCCATTTTTAAGATAATCCCTTATGTGATTGAAAATTCTGATTCCAAACACACCCTAGTAATAATACATTATAAAATAACCTTAGGCAAGTAGTTTAATGTGAACAATTTGTGAATAACCCTTGTAGGATACTGAAAATAATACAAAACGCACAGTATCCTATCGGATTAAACCTCATTCATCTGTTTATAAATACCACCTTGTGCCATCAATTCTGTGTGATTTCCTACTTCTGCCAGTTCTCCATTTGAAATAACCAAAATTTTATCAGACGAAACAATGGTGCTAAGTCGATGGGCAATAATGAAAGAAGTTCTGCCCTTCATTAGTTTTGTCATGGCTTTTTGTATGCCTAGCTCTGTTCTTGTGTCTACTGAGGAGGTCGCCTCGTCCAAAATTAATATGGAAGGGTTCGAAAGTATGGCCCGGGAAATAGCAAGTAGTTGTCTTTGTCCTTGACTTAAATTTTGCCCACTTTCTGAAAGAAGTGTGTTGTACCCTTCTGACAATTTTTTGATAAATTTATCTGCACCTGATGCTTTTGCTGCTTCAAACACTTCATTTTCCGTGGCTTCTAACCTTCCGTATTTTATATTGTCAAAAATAGTTCCCGAAAATAAATAGGTATCTTGAAGCACAATTCCAAAACATTTCCGCAAGCTATCTCTCGTATAATTTCTTATATCTTTCCCATCAATAGAAATCGTTCCTGATGTAACATCATAAAATCTTGTAATTAAATTGACAATGGTCGTTTTACCAGCTCCTGTTGGCCCCACCAAAGCAATGGCTTCCCCTGCTTTTACATCAAAAGAAACATTTTTTAATATGTTGGCATCTTTTGTATAGCCGAAAAAAACATTTTCAAAAATAATATCTCCTTTTGGGGTTATTAATGCTGTGGCATGGGCTGTATCTTTTGCTTCTTCTTCTGCATCTAATATTTCAAAAACACGCTCAGCACTTGCAAGGGCCGATTGAAGTGTGTTAAATGTATTTGCCAAATCATTCAAAGGCATTCCGAATTGTTTTGAATAGTTTATAAAACTAGCGATTGTTCCAACTGAAACGGTTCCTTTTACTGCCAAATATCCACCAACGCCTGCTACAACCACAAATCCAAAATTATTAATTACATTCATGATGGGCATCACAAACCCTGACCACACTTGCGCTTTTGTACTAACTGACCTTAGTCTTTCATTGGTTTGTTCAAAATTTTCGATAGATTCTTTTTCATGACCATATGCCTTTACAATTTTGATTCCTGAAATATCTTCTTCTATTATTCCATTTAGTTTTCCTAACGTGTCTTGTTGTTCTTTAAAAAACTTTCTTGTTTTTTTAGAAATTGTTTTAGTAAGTAAATATACAAGCGGAACTGTAACCAACGTACAGAATGTCATCAGCGGTGATAAATATAACATCATTGCAATAGATCCTGTGAGAACAATCACAACAGACATAAATTGAGTAATTGCAGTGGCTAATATTCCTGCTATATTATCGGTGTCATTTGTAATTCTACTCATTAGCTCGCCATGTGGGTAAGCGTCAAAAAAAGCAATTGGTAGTTTTTGAAGTATTTTAAAAAAAGACTCCCGTATCAGCCTAACCATTTTTTGAGAAACAGTTGTTAATATGTATCCTCTAAAAAACCGTAATAGTCCATCTAAAATAAAAAGTCCTAGTAAAACTAAAATAATCATTTTTTCTTTTTTGATTAAAATTAAATCTACTGCTTTACCAATTAAATATGGTGTGATTAAAGAAATGATAGAAGATACAAATATTAAGAAAAAAGAAAAAAGAAGCAACTTATACTGACCAGCAAAAAAAGTAAGAAGCCGTCTAATGGTTTTTTTTGTGTCTTTTGGTTTGCTGGCTGGACGAAGAAACCGTTGTGACCCGCCGTGACCTCCGCCGATTCTGGGCATTCCTGATGTATTTTCATTTTTACTCATTTTATCACCGCCTCACCAAATTGAGAACGATATATCTCCTTATATACCGTACAATTGTTAAACAAATATTCATGGTCACCAAATCCAACCATCATTCCTTCATCTAAAACAAGTATATTTTTTAAATTTCGAACAGATTTTATTCTTTGGGTCACCATGATACAAGTCAAATTTTCTCCTAAATTTTTAAAGCTATCTAATATGGATGCTTCTGTTTTTACATCCACAGCGCTTACACAATCATCTAATATTAAAATATTGGGATTTCTAATAATGGCTCTTGCAATGGATATTCTTTGCTTTTGACCTCCCGAAAGATTCACCCCGTCTTGCCCTAAAAGAGTTTTGTAACCATTTTCAAATGACATAATAAATTCATGGGCTTGGGCTTTTTTTGCTGCCTCTATTACTTCTTCCTTGCTAGCATCCCCTTTTCCCCATCGTATATTTTCTTCTATGGTTCCCGAAAACAATTGTACTTTTTGTGGTACTACCGCAATCCTACTTCTTAAAAAATCAATATCATATTCTTGAAGTGAAATCCCATCTAGTATAATCTCTCCATCGGAAACATCATAAAATCGTGGAATAAGATTCATCATACTACTTTTTCCAGAACCAGTTGATCCAATGATTCCCAGCATTTCTGACCCCTGAACAGAGAAATTTATATTTTTCAAAACATATCCTGACATTTGCTCATATTTAAAACTTACATCTTTGAAAGTTATATTTCCAGTTATTGCTTCTTTTTTTTGAGGACTTTTCGCTATATAAAAACTATCTTCTGAAAACAAAACACTATTCACACGCTCAGCAGAAGCTCTTGCTCGAATAAATTGCTGATACACATTTGAAATCATAATTAAAGATGCTAAAATTTGCAACATATAATTAATAAACGCCATTAGTTGCCCAACTTGAAGGCTCCCACTTGCAATCATACTACCAGAAACCCACAGAATAACGACAATCCCCAAGTTAACGATTAAAGACATTGCGGTTGAAAAAGACACCATAATTTTATTGGCTTCAATTGCTATTCCTGTTAATTCATCATTTACAATTTTAAATCGCTTTGATTCATAATTGAATCGATTAAATGCCCGCACCACCCTTATGCCCGAAAGGTACTCTCTTATGACAGAATTTGTTTTATCTAATGTATTTTGCAGTTTAACAAAATAAGGATATCCAATCTTCATATTAAAAAATATGAGAATAACGACAGAAGGAACTACCACAGCTAAAACAAGGGCAAGTTTTATATTTAAGATACTTGCCATGATGATGGAGCCAATACAAACAATGGGAGCCTTTATATAAATTCTCATAAGACCATTTGTAAAATTTTGAAGTTGGGAGGTGTCATTTGTGATTCTTGTAATCAAAGTAGCTGTTTCAAATTTATTGATTTGGTTAAAAGAAAAAGAATTTATTTTTTTAAAAATATCCAGTCTTATGTCTGTTCCTATATGTTGAGAAACGACTCCTGATAATATATTCCGAATGACAGCACCAAAAGCTCCTATCAAAGTGATAAGGAGCATAATAGCAGTCATTTTATACGTATAACCAAGGGATTTATTTTTGACACCAACATCAATTATTTTTGACATCATGGCAGGCTGTATTAAGTCACAAAATGATTCAAGGGTTAAAAATGTGATGCCAACTAAAATTTTCTTCCAATATCTTCTCCAATATGTAAATAAAAACCCCATTCTTATTCCACCTTTGTCCATAAACTTCGTTCAACTCATCATACAATTAATTTTGCTACCATCAACCCAATGACAACGCCAATCAAACTAAGTATCAGATTCAGCATAATGTTTCCTGTTGCCAAAAAATATTTGCCATCTGAAAAAAGATTTATTGTTTCTAGGCTAAAAGTAGAAAAAGTACTTAGCCCACCCAAGAAACCTGTTGTTAAAAATAATTTTACTTTTGGTGAAATGGGGAGTGATTGGCGTTCTAATCCTATAATGAATCCTATTAATAAACCAGCTGTCACATTTGAAATTAAAGTTGCAAAGGGAAACATAATAGCATGGTTATTCATAAGTTTTGTTATGAAATAGCGTAAACAAGAACCAATAAAACCTCCCACCCCAACAAAGATAAATTGTATCATCCTAAACGTCCTTTCACTTATTGACAAAAATGGTATTACCCAAATCGGGAATGTTCCCTAATCTCCACAATGAAATATTACTAACGCCAAACAGTTCCGCCAGTTTTATTTTTGCAGCAACACTTCTGTTATCTTCATACCAAACTACATTATTGGTACTATCTGCTTCATTATAAAAAGTAATATAGGGGCTTTCATATTTTTGCACATATTTTGTTTCTCCGATGGATTTAATTTTCGCGGCTACCGTTTCCATATCTGGTGTATATGGTGTTTGATTCATCACTTTTCCATCTTTTATTTTCCATTGTGCTGTAGAAAAAGAAAGTTGTAGCATAATTTTACTTGCATCTGAAACTCCTGTATTTTTATCCGTTATGGCTCTTAGGGCGTAATAAACTTCTTCTATTGGAGCAACTGGTGTCATCACGATTCCCTGCTCCATTTCTTGCTGTGTCAAAGTTTTTGCATTATAATCATGTGCCATTAAAATAACTTTGTCTGCCAGATTTCCAATAGTTTTATAGTCGTAACCATCATAAAATTCATGCCCTGTTCTTCTTTGTGGGTGGACAGCTACATACATTTGCTTACCATTTTTATTTAATTCTTCTTTTAGTTTTGTAAGAAAAATATTGTAATTATTTTTTGATTGTTCTCCCTTTAAACTTTCAAAATCTACTACAATGCCATCAAACTGAAGAATAGTATCATTTTTTGATGTGCTAGTTATTCCACTTGCCATAACATTGACTGCTTGATTTCTTAAATTGTCGTCATTTATTATTTTGCTTGCATCAGCATCTTTCACATTGACTAGTAACAGTTTAACTTTTCCATCTGATATATGATAAGGGTCTTCAAAACCGTCAGGAATATTATATTCATTGCTATTTGTTGGGGTCGTATTGAAGGAAAGGGTTGTGTCATTTAATTCTAATCTTGCCCAGCCAAAACTCACTGAGTTTAAATTGTTTATCATTGCCATTTGATTTGCAGAGCGAATGGCATAAAAACCATTGAGCCAATTGATTTTGTTATTGGTAAGTCGAACCATCTTGATCATCATTTTTGCTGCCTGTTCTCTTGTTGCTGTCTGACTACCTGCAAATTGACTTTCGCTTATTCCTGAAATAATGCCACAGTCTTTTGCAATTGTGATGTAGCCCATATTATTTTTTACATCTGGAAAAGGGCTTCCTAAATTTGTAATTTGATTTGCAAGGACATCATAGCCTAATGCACGTACAATCATAACAGCCATTTCTTCTCTTGTAATAAAATTAGTTGGTCTAAACGTTTTTTGTTCTGTCGTGATTGCACCGTTTTGAAGAGCAGTTTCCACATAGTTATAATACCAGTTGCTACTATTACCTGTGTCGGTAAAATGGCTGGCTGAATTTTCTACTACTTGCCAATTCATTAACTTGCATAAAAAAGCTACAAACTCCGCTCTTGTAATATTTTTCCCAAGTCCAAATTGATTATTTCCGATGCCGTCTGTTACGCCTAAATTTCTTAATTCCATTATGTATTCATATGCCCAGTGATCTGCTTTTACATCTGAAAAATCGGCTGTCTCAGCTTTTACTCCTATTGAAAATGGTACTAAAAATAAAAAAGTAAATAATAACATACTTGCCTTATAAAAATTTTTTCTCATTGGTTTCTCTTCTCCTATCTATTATTTTTCGTGTTTAATAAAAAAAGCACCTCAAGTTGCAAAATATACTTCATTTTACAATAAGAGATGCTTTTTCTCAATCTTTATATTTTTGTCTTCAACTCATTTGTTTTGAAAGAGATAATCGAGTATTACACAATACCTTGAGCAACCATGGCATTAGCAACTTTTAAGAAACCAGCAATATTAGCACCAGCTACAAAGTTACCTTTCATTCCATATTCTTCTGCTGCTTCAGACATTTGTCTGTATATGTTAACCATAATATCATTTAATTTTTTATCTACTTCTTCAAAAGACCAGCTTAAACGCATACTGTTTTGTGTCATTTCAAGAGCAGATGTAGCAACCCCACCAGCATTTGCAGCTTTACCAGGAGCATAGAAAACTTTGTTTTCTAAAAATACATCTACTGCTTCATTTGAACAAGGCATATTAGCACCTTCTGCAACACAGTAGCAACCGTTTTTCACTAATTCTTTTGCATCGGCAACATTTAATTCATTTTGTGTAGCACAAGGAAGTGCGATATCACAAGGAATATTCCAAATGCCTCTACCTTCATGGTATTCTGCATTTGGGCGATATGTTAAATATTCATTAATACGTCCACGTTTTTCTAATTTGATTTCTTTAATGGCATCTAAATCAATTCCGTCTTTGTCATAAATATAACCGTTAGAGTCGGACATTGTAAATACTTTTCCGCCTAATTGTGTTGCTTTTTCACAGGCAAATATGGCAACGTTTCCAGAACCAGAAATATTTACCCTTTGACCTTCCAATGATTTTCCCGCATTTTTAAGAATTTCTTCTACCAAGTATAAAAGTCCATAACCTGTTGCTTCTGTACGCACAAGAGAGCCACCAAAAGTCAAGCCTTTTCCAGTTAATACGCCTTCATATGAACCTGTGATACGTTTATATTGTCCATACATATACGCTACTTCTCTACCACCAACACCGATGTCCCCAGCTGGAACGTCTATGTTTTGACCGATATATTTATATAATTCTGTCATAAAACTTTGACAAAATCTCATAACTTCCATTTCTGATTTTCCTTTTGGGTCGAAGTCTGCTCCACCTTTTCCGCCACCAATAGGAAGTCCTGTCAAGGAGTTTTTAAACATTTGTTCAAAACCTAAAAATTTTAAAATACTTAAATTTACAGAAGGATGAAAACGACAACCGCCTTTATACGGTCCTATTGCGCTAGAAAATTGAACACGATAACCTGTGTTGACTTGAACTTTTCCATGATCATCAACCCAAGGCACACGAAACATAACGGCTCTTTCTGGTATAACAAGTCTTTCTAGCAGTGCCAAATCTTGAAATTTAGGATTTCTATCAATTACAACTTTCAAGGAACCCAAAACTTCTGTCAGTGTTTGGTGAAACTCCACTTCATTCGGTGTTTTCTTAATGGTATTTTCAATAACATTATCTACATATGACATATGTACTTCCTCCTTGTATACGATTCAATGTATTTCCAAAAACAATTTTTACAATACAGACCTTAACTACGCTCCCTATCGTATAAAAATTATTTTTACATTCTATCAACAAATAAAAAATTTTGCAATAGCGTAATGAGAAACTTGCAAAAAAAATTTTATATACAAAAAAATAAGGCGAGAAAACTTTTTTCTAAAAATTTTCTCGCCTTATAAAAATTAAAATTTTTCTGTTTCTTTTTTCTCCAAATGAAAAACAAATGGTTTACGTTTTTTTTAATCTTCTGCAAACTGACTGTTATATAAATCTGCGTAAAATCCGCCTTTTTCAATCAGTGCTTGATGATTGCCTTGCTCAATGATAGAACCTTGGCTCATTACAAGAATAACATCGGCATTTTTAATTGTAGAAAGTCTATGGGCAATTACAAAGCTTGTTCTGTCTGCCATTAACGCATCCATAGCTTTTTGAATATAAACTTCTGTTCTGGTGTCGACATTACTGGTGGCTTCATCCAAAATAAGAATAGATGGATTTGCTAAAATTGCCCTTGCAATAGTCAGAAGTTGCTTTTGACCTTGTGAAATATTGGAAGCTTCTTCATTCAATTTTGTTTCATATTTTTCTGGCAATGACTTAATAAAGTGATGAGCATGCGCTGCTTTTGAAGCTCTCATTACATCTTCTTCTGTCGCATTTTCATTTCCATATTTAATATTGTCATAAATAGTGCCGTTAAATAACCATGTATCCTGCAAAACCATTCCAAACAACTTCCGCAAATCACTTCTTGGAATTTTGGTTATGTTGATGCCATCAATTAATATTTCACCACTATTGATTTCATAAAATCTCATGAGAAGATTGACAATGGTGGTTTTACCAGCGCCAGTTGGACCAACAATCGCAATGGTTTTTCCTTTTTCAACTGTTATATTCATGTTTTTAATAAGCGTAACATCTGGCTTATACCCAAACTCAACATTTCTAAATTCCACATTGCCTTCTGCCCTCTCAAGGGTAATAGGATTTTCAACATCATGAACTTCTTCTTGTTCATCCAATATTTCAAAAACCCTTTCAGCCGAAGCAATCGTTGATTGAATTACGTTTGCAATGTTTGCAGTTTGCATAATTGGCTGAGAAAAGCTTCTCATGTATTGTATAAACGCTTGTATATCGCCAATTTCAACTTTCTTCTTGGCAACCAATAAACCACCGATGATACAAACAAATACATAACCCAAGTTACTAACAAAATTGAGCGCTGGAAATATAATTCCTGACATAAATTGAGCTTTCCAACCAACAGAATATAAATCACCGTTAATTCTTCTAAATTCTTTTAAAGAATCTTCTTCGTGTCCGAAAACTTTAACAGCCTTATGACCTGTATACATTTCTTCTACATGCCCATTTAATTCCCCAATTGATTTTTGTTGCCCTGCATAATATTTCTGTGATTTTTTTGCAATAAACATAGTAATAACACCAGAAAGTGGCAAGGTAACAAATGCAATCAACGTCATAACAGGGCTAATGGAAAGCATCATTGCTACAATCCCAATAATGGTAACCAAAGACGTAATTAATTGTGTCATACTTTGTTGCAATGTAGTTGCAATATTATCCATATCATTTGTAACACGACTTAATACTTCACCGTGGGTTCTTGCATCAAAATACTTTAATGGTAATTTGTCTAGCTTTGCTTTTACATCATTTCTCATCGAAAATACAATTGTCTGGGCAACGCCCGACATAACATACGCTGAAATAAATTGAAGTAAACTACTGACAGCATAAAGCCCAATCATAAGTAACAAAATTTTTCCAACATAACCGACATCATACTGAGGAATGATTTGATTTCTAAGGGCATTAATGGTTGACTGTGGCATATGTTGATTAATTGCCATTTGCAACTTAACAATATAGGTAATTTTAGCGATTAATGCTTCTCCAATTTTGGTTGTAGCCTTCCCCATAATCTTAGGGCCTACAATTGAAAAGATGGTACTTCCAATGGCCAAAATAAAAACAATAACAAACTTAACCATTTGAGGACGTAAATATCCCAATAATCGTTTTAATGTAGCCTTAAAATTCTTTGCTTTTTCAGCTGGACGCCCCATGCTACCACCCATTGGGCCGCCACCCATGCCACCGCCGCCACCTCTTTTGGGAGTTTTGTTATCTTCGCTCATTTAATCTCCTCCTCAGATAGCTGTGAAGAAACTATTTCACGATATACTTCACAATTTTCTAGCAAATAGTCATGAGTACCGATTCCAACCATTTCGCCTTCATCTAAAACAATAATTTGATCCGCATCCACTACACTGGTTATTCTTTGGGCAACAATTAATACGGTTGCATCCGCAATCTCTTGTTTCAGTGCCGCACGTAGAAGTGCATCTGTTTTAAAATCGAGTGCTGAAAGACTATCATCAAATATATAAACTTCTGGACGTCTTACAATGGCTCTTGCAATGGAAATACGTTGCTTTTGACCACCAGACACGTTTGTTCCACCTTGAGAAATTGGTGACTCAAAAGCATCAGGCATTTTAGAAATAAAGTCATAGGCTTGCGCAACTCTTGCTGCTTTTTCAATTTCTTCGGCAGTAGCATCTTTTTTCCCAAATTTTATGTTTTCATTAATGGTTCCTGAAAAAAGAATAGCACCTTGTGGAACAAAGCCGATTTTACTTTTTAAGTAAGATTGCTTCATGTCTTTTACATTCATGCCATCAACAAGAATTTCTCCTTCTGTTGCATCATAAAATCTTGGAATCAGATTGATTAACGTACTTTTTCCTGAACCTGTTCCACCAATAATGGCGGTAATTTGACCTTTTTTGGATTCAAATGAAATATTTTTCAGAACACTTTCATCTGAACCTGGATAAGAAAATGTAACATTTTTAAATTGTACACTTGCTTGTTTATTTTCACTTTCAGCGCCTGTGCTTGGCTCTTTGATTTCAGTTTTAATATCAAATATTTCATTAATACGAACTGCTGATGCTTGTGCTCTTGGAATCATTACAAACATAACCGCAACCATAATTACGGAAAACAAAATTTGCATGGTGTATTGCATAAACGCCATCATATCGCCAATCTCAATTTGGTTTTTTGCAATAGACAAACCGCCAAACCAAATAATAGCAATTGTAGTACCATTAAACACTAACATCATAATTGGCTGCATCGCTGCCATTATTTTATTTACTCTTATAGCTGTATCTGTTAAATCTTTATTTGCATCATGAAAACGCTCTTTTTCATGGGACATTTTATTAAATGCTCTGATAACCCTAATCCCTGTAAGACTTTCTCTTAGTACTAGGTTTAATCTGTCTATCTTTTTTTGCATTTTCATAAAATAAGGTACAACAGCGCCTGCCATCGCTACCATTACCAATAAAAGTACCGGAATTGCAACGGCTAAAATAATAGACAATTCTTTATTTTT
This sequence comes from Eubacteriales bacterium, assembly GCA_031546905.1. Taxonomy (GTDB): domain Bacteria; phylum Bacillota; class Clostridia; order Lachnospirales; family JAVBJQ01; genus JAVBJQ01. The sequence goes on from JAVBJQ010000015.1 coordinate 27,436, forward strand.
AGACATCGCCATCATAACTCCACCAACACACATAATTGGAGAATATAAAATAAAACGGAATCCCATGATAAAAACAGTTTGAATTTGAGTTATGTCATTTGTGGTTCTTGTAATTAAAGAGGCAGTTCCTATGCTTTCAAATTCATGTAAGGAGTAACCTTCCACTTTTTCAAAAACGCTATTTCGCAAGTCTTTTGCAAAACCGACTCCAAGTCTTGCCGCAGCAAAACTTGATACAATTGCACACGCGGAACTTCCCAGGGCAATGATAAGCATCTTCACGCCAACCTGCATAATATATTTTGTGTCCCCTTGCATCATACCTTTATTTACAATGTCTGACATAAGGTTGGGAAGGTATAACTCTGCCATCGCCTGAGCAAATAAAAACAAAACACCGATAAGAACCAGTACAGTATAAGGTTTTAAAAATCTAAATAATTTTATCATTATAATCAAACCTTTATTAGTTATTTTTTACTTGTACGGGCATTTTATCAAATAACGCATTTACATTTGATACTGCAATTACTTCACCTTTTGCTAATCCACTTAAAATTTCTGCTTCATCATTATTTTTCAAACCAACGATAACTGCTTTTTTAACAGCAATCCCATTTTCAATTGCAAATAAATAAGTGGCACCATTGTTTTCTACAATTGAAGTAGTGGGAACTACCACTTGACCTGCATTGTCAATACTAATTTTAGCATGGGCAGAAACACCAGCCGGAATTGCCATATCTGCATTATCTATAGAAATTTGAACTGGAAAATAAGAACTTGTGCTAACTGCCATTGGTCCAACACTATCAATTATACCTTTAAAAGTTTTGTTTGGATAAATATCAATGGAAACATCCACTTGATTGCCTTTTGCTACATATGGAATTGCTTCTTGTGAAATAACGCCTTTTAACATTAACTTACTAATATCCGCAATAGTGATTAAAGGAGTTCCTGCTGCTGCAAGTTCACCTTGATTTATATTTTTGTTTACCACAACACCAGTTGTAGAAGAAACAATAGATGAATTAGAAAGTTGTACTTTTATGGTATTAATGGAAGCTTCTGCTTGTTTTAAACCACTTGTAGAACTTGCATCATATTGTTTTTTTGCTACATCTACTTTGCTTTGTGCTGCAACTAATTGACCTTCTGCAGCAGAACCAGATGTTTGGTTGTAGGTTGCAACTGCTGCATCATATCTTGTTTGAGCTGCCAATAAAGAAGATTTTGCCGCTGCTTCTGCAATATTATATTGATTTTTAGCATTATCATAGGTTGCTTTCGCATTATCATAATCTGATTGAGACACAAGATTTGATTCATATAATTGTTTTATTCTGTCATAATTTTTCTTGGCATTATCAATATTAAATTGTACTTGTGACAATTGAACGCTATTTTGTTCTTTTGTTGCGTCAATTGCTTGTTTTGCTGAATCAAGGTTTAATTTTGCTGTTTTAATTTGATCTGCAATGGTAAGTTTTGTTACATTAACGCCACTTTGTGCTGCATCAAGGTTTGTTTTAGCAACTGAAGTTTGGTCTTTTGTTGAATTATAACCTGCTTGTGCTTGATTTAATTGAGCATCTAATTCTTTGGTATCTAATACTACTAAAACGTCATCTTTATTTACTTTTTGACCAACTTCTGCATTAATTTGTTTTACTGTTCCCGATAATTTACTTGTTATGTTTTCTGTTTTATTAGGAACCAAAGCCCCAGCGATATCAATTGTTGTATTTATTTGTTTTATATCTGCAGTAGTTGTTTCTACTGTAATATCCTTTGCTTCTTGTGTTGCACAACCTGTAAGTGAAAAGGCAACCGCCGCTATTAAAAAATATGAAATCAATTTTTTCAAAATCGTAACCTCCTAAATAATTATTTTACTCTAATTTTAACTAAGGCATTCATTCCAAGCATCATTGGTAAATTTTCATCATTTACAATGTTAATTTTCACTGGGATTAATTGTGTAACCTTGGAGTATGTTCCGCTAGTGTTCAGTGATGGCATTAATGAAAAAGCCGATTGAGTTGCTTGACCTATGCTTTCAACATATCCTGTAAATATTTTATCTGGGTATGCGTCTACTTTTACTGTTACTTTTTGACCTTCTTTAATTTTAAAAATATGAGTTTCTTCTACATTGGCTTTTACAAATAAATTATTTGTATCTGCAACAATTGCAGCCTGCATACCTGGAGAAATCGTTTCACCTGGTACTACACTTGACTGAACAATTTTGCCATCAATTGGTGTTTTAATATCTGCTTTTGAAATAAGGGAATCCGCAGATGAGCTTAAAGATTTTGCATTAATATCACTACTTTGAACTAATGTACCTAAATCTTGTCTGCCTAAAAGTTGACCTGCTTTTACTTCGTCCCCTTCTTTTACGAGCCATGTGGCTACATTGCCAGAAACCAAAGGTGTAACCGTAATCATATTCGCACTGATGGACGCATTTTCTGTTGTAAAATAATTCTGCGAATCTTCCCAATTCATATAAAGCCAATAACCCCCACCGACAACTATCGCAATTAAAATCAAAATTAAAACCGGTTTAAATTTTTTCATAATTCTTTATACATCTCCTTAATTTTTATTAATTTGTTTTTTTATAATATCCATAACTCTCGTTATGTGAATATATAATGATTCGATATCTTCTTCCTCATACGCTTCAAGCTTTTTCAAAATATGTTCTTCAAAATGTTTTGTGGTTTCCTCGATAAAACCGATTCCTTCATCTGTTATGGTTGTATACACATATCGTCTGTCGTTATCATCACTCACACGTTCAGCATACCCTTCCTTCACTAACTTATCCACTAACAAGGTTATGTTAGATTTTGGCAACGACATTTGCTCACTGTAATACGTCATGGATTGATTGGGATTTCTCTTTAAAAGCATCAGCAAATAGAACTTCTTTTTCACGCTACTATCACAAGCGGCATCTTTAATAAAGTTATTAAACATATATGGAATAAAGGCTAATAAATTAACAGCCAACTGCCTCGAATTAATTTCTTCCATATGAACCTCCTTTTTACAAAATGTAACTATTATAAAAAATAACTATTACATTATATAATATTTACTTTTTATATTCAATGTAACTTTTTACTAATCTTTCTATTTTTAGCCAGCATAAAACAATCTAAATAAACAAATAATTTTTATTATTCTATTGATGGCTTATTAGGAGTGATTAACATAAAAAAAGTGAAGTACACATTAGTTACATTAATTATTATTACGATATTTACTATTATCTCTTTAAATAAAATTATTCCTGTTAAAATACATGCTGATTATTATTCTGATGATGAAATAAAATTAATAATGGCGCTTGTAAAACCGTCTTATGTATTTGCAGAAATAAATACTGACGTAGCATTACTAGAACAACCGGACAAAAATGCAAACCCTGTGAGTTTTATTGACAAACAATCAAAAGTAGAAATTTTAAAAGACAGAACGATGGAATGGTATTTAGTAAAAGATATAAAAAATGATCTGTGTGGTTGGGTTACGTCCACTTATTTAGATATACCAAAAGACCCCGAGACCAACAAAAATGAAATGACAAAAAAGCAATTGGAAGGCTATGTAAATATAATGAGCTTTGAAAGCAAAACGCCATTTTTAATTTGGACTGATATAGACCGACAGCTCACTTATATTTTCAAAGGTAAAGCAAAAAACTGGCAACTTATCAAAACCTTTGAATGTGCTACGGGAAAAAATGTTTCTCCTACTACTCGTGGTATATTTACATTGAAAACTCGTGACAAATGGTTTTATTCCGGACGATTAAACAGTGGCGCAAAGTATTGGGTTCGATTTAACGACTCTTATCTATTTCATTCTGTTGCCATGGATCAAAACAAAAAAATAGTTGACAATGTACTTGGCGAAAGACGCTCCAGTGGATGTATCAGAATGTCTGTTGAAAATGCAAAATATATTTACGAGAAAGTTCCAGACAAGACAACTGTTTTTGTTCATTAGCACCGTGTGGTATTATATTGAACATAAAAAAACAGCCATTGCCAGAAATATAATTTCTGCCAATGGCTGTCCTATTTATGCTAGTTCTAAAATAGAAGCTGCTATTTGATTTAGTGGAAGTTGACGTTCAACCCCACCCATGTCAAAAGCAACTTTCGGCATACCATACACAACGCAAGTTTCTTGATCTTGCCCAATGGTACTTGCACCATTCTTTCTCATTTCAAGCAGTCCACGTGCTCCATCGGCACCCATCCCAGTCAAAATAACTCCCACTGCATTTTTACCCAGTACCTTAGCACCCGATTCAAATAAAACGTCAACCGAAGGGCAATGTCCACTTACCTTCTCTTCTTCTGTACATTCAACATAATAATTCCTTTGTTTTTTTACAATTCTCATCTGCATACCACTTGGGCCAATCAATGCAGTACCAGGTCTGACGATGTCGCCATTTCTCGCTTCCCAGACCTTCATTTTACAACTCTCATTGAGTCGCTCTGCATATAATCTCGTAAAAACAGCTGGCATATGTTGAACAATTAAAATTGGTGGAATGTCACTAGGCAACATTTTTAATATTTCAGTTGTCGCTTCTGTTCCCCCAGTAGATGCACCAATTAAAACTATTTTTTTGTTATAAGTAATAATCTCATTGCTATCTTTTTGAAGTAAAAAACTTCTTGCATCCATATTTTTTTTAATTTTAGCCGTTAAATCATTTATATGAGCTGTAATAGAAGCTCTTTCATCAGAACGATATCTTAAAATCATATCAACCGCACCTGACTTTAAAGCCTCGAAACCAGAACTCACTTTATCACAGATGGCGATGACACTCATATTTGTTTTCTGAATAAAACTTTTTAAATCAGTAAAATTAATCTCAGCAAAATCAATATCAACTAAAATAAAATCAACCTTTACGATGTTCATTTTTTCATTCATCTTTTGGAAATTAGAAACAGTATCAACAATTGTAATACCCTTCTCCTTGAGCAAATTATTGTAGATATTATTAGGACTACCTATAAATAATATGTTTATTGGATTGCTCATATATAATCTCCTGATCTTTACTAACTAGTTACATAGCATTGTCTTGTTGCAAAAATTTATCCAAGTCTAAAAGTAACTTAACCCCTTGACCAACTTTTCCAATGTTTTTAATAAAACGGTTATGGAAGCTCAGTTTGGCTTTTGGAGGAGTTGAGATTTGAGACTCGGGGATGTACATTACTTCACTAACACGGTCAACAATTAAACCAATGGTGTATTCCCCATATTCAATAACAACAATACAAGTTAAACTGTCATATTCTTTTGGTGCTTTTCTAAAACGTTCTCTAACATCAATAACAGGAATAACAGAACCTCTCAAGTTAATTATCCCTTTGACATATGATTCAACTTCTGGAACCCTTGTAATATCTGATATACTAATAATTTCTACAATTTGGCTTATTTCAATTCCATATTCTTCTTCTTCGATTATAAAAGTTAAATATTTATCTTTAACTGTATCCTCAGCCAAAAGATCATCAACAACATCTAAATCATTATCCATAGACATTTATTTCATTCCTTTCCAACATTATAATAAATTAACAACCCTAATGACATCATTTGTTTTA
>JAVBJQ010000072.1:0-7326 GCA_031546905.1 Eubacteriales bacterium
ATATAGCCCATCTTGCCATTATTAAAGGTGATGCACTATCTTTTACAATTGGAGCTGCTAGTATTTTAGCAAAGGTTACTCGTGATCGTTTAATGGAGCAGCATGCATTAACTTATCCAATGTATAGTTTTGAAAAGCATAAAGGCTATGTAACTAAATTACATAAAGAGTTGTTAGATAAATATGGGGTTTGCCCGATTCATCGCAAAACCTTCAAACCAGTAATAGAGAAACTAGAGAAGCAAATATCATTAGATATTTAATTTTCTGGTTTTTTTAAAGTAATCTTTGATAAATATCTGTATATAATATTGAGGTGATTTATATGGAAGAAATATTATTATATTTTTCATTGAAATACAATGGTAATTTTGAAGAAATATATAAGGCATTAGAAAAACGCGAAAAGGTAGATGAAAATTTGAAAGAAAGGTTACTAAAGCAAGTTACAACTAAGTACACAACAGTTGTGTCTGATGACTATCCAGAGGGGTTAAAACATATTAGTTGTCCACCATTTGTATTATATTATTATGGCAATATAAGTTATGTTCAAGATAACTGTATTGGTGTAATTGGAATGAGAATACCTAGTGAATATGGTAAAAGTACTACTAATAAGATGGTTTGTGATTTAGTGAAAAAAAATTATACGATAGTTAGTGGAATGGCTTTAGGTGTTGATGCGATTGCACATCGTAGTGCTTTAAAGAATCAAGGTAGAACAATTGCAATTTTAGGAAGTGGTATTAATTATTGTTATCCCAAGAGTAATCATGATATTTATGAGACAATGAAACAAGAGCATTTGATTATGAGTGAATATCCTAATGATTTAGTGCCCCTAAAAGAAAATTTTCCGCGTCGTAATCGCATTATTGCGGGAATAAGCAATGCTATTTTAGTGACTGAGGCGAAACAACGCAGTGGTACCATGATTACCGTGGGACATGCTTTAGAACAAGGAAAAGATGTTTTTTGTATACCTAGTAGAGTAACTGATTATTTGGGATGTAATTATTTAATTCAACAAGGAGCAAAGTTAATAAATAATGTCGAAGATATTATAGAAGAAATAATTTAATTATTTATAGTTGACAAAATTAGAAAAAACACTAATAATAGGTTTTATTGAACAGGAGGTTAAAAGTATGAGTAAAAAATTAGTAATTGTCGAATCACCTTCAAAATCAAAGACAATCGAAAATTATTTAGGGAGTGATTACCATGTTACTTCTTCTAAGGGACATATAAGGGACTTATCAACATCTGGTAAGGAAGGTTTAGGCGTTGATGTTGAAAATCAATTTGAGCCAAAATACAGTATTAGTAAAGATAAAAAGGATGTCGTAAAAGAGTTGAAAAGAGTTGTTAAAGATGCTGATGAAGTTTATCTGGCAACTGACCCTGATCGTGAAGGGGAAGCAATCTCTTGGCATTTAGCACAAGTATTAGATATTGATATGGATATAGCAAATCGGGTTGTCTTTAATGAGATTACCAAAGATGCTGTTATTAATGCGATAAATAATCCACGAAAGATTGATCAAGATTTAGTTAAATCACAAGAAACACGTAGAGTGTTAGATCGAATTATTGGATTTAAGTTATCAAAATTATTACAAAAGAAAATCAAATCAAAATCAGCTGGACGGGTACAATCAGTAGCCCTTCGTTTAATTGTTGAAAAAGAACGTGAGATTGAAGCATTTATTCCTGAAGAGTATTGGAATATAAAGGCGAGTTTTGAAAAAAATGATATCGATTTTATCGCAGAATTAGCAAGGTATCAAAACAAAAAGATTGAAGTTACTAATGAAGAACAAGCCATGAATGTCTTTAGCGCTTTAAGTAAAGAGTTTGAAGTTTTAAATGTTAAGAAGTCTCAAAAGAAAAGAGAGTCTAAACCACCATTCATTACATCAACTCTGCAACAAGATGCTTCATCTAAATTAGGATTTAAAGCCCGAAGAACCATGAGTGTAGCCCAAAAGTTATACGAAGGGATTACTTTAGAAAATGAAACTGTCGGTTTAATTACATACATGAGAACTGATTCGGTTCGTTTGTCGGATATTTTTGTTGGTGATGCTTTTGAATATATCGAAAATAAATTTGGCAAAAATTATGTTGGAAAAGTTAAGAGTGGAAAGAAAAAAGAAAATGTTCAAGATGCTCATGAAGGGATTCGTCCAACCAGCATTATGCGAACACCTGAAAGTTTAAAGGATTTCTTAAAACCAGATGAATTTAAATTGTATTCATTGATTTATGCTAGAGCAGTTGCTTCATTAATGGCTCCAGCAAAGTTTGATGCAACATCTGTTACTTTATTAAACAATGATTATCAGTTTAATACATCAGGATCAGTAATTACTTTTGATGGTTATTTAAGAGTATATGGCCCTTATGAAAAACAAACTGATGAATTACTACCTGAATTAGTTGTTAAAGAAATGTTGGAAAGTAAAGATATTGCAAAAACACAACATTTTACTAAACCACCAGCTAGATATTCAGAAGCTAAATTGATTAAAGAAATGGAAGAACTAGGAATTGGGAGACCAAGTACTTATGCGACTATTATTGATACAATTCAAACTAGAGGTTATGTTGAATTAGCGGAAAAGGCTTTCAAGCCAACTGAATCAGGGGTACTTACTAGTGAGCATTTAACGCAGTATTTCAATGATATTATTAATGTTGAGTACACAGCCAATATGGAACAAGAACTTGATGAAGTAGCAGAGGGTCAGGACGATTATGTTCATGCACTGCAAACATTCTTAGATAAATTCCAACCATTATTAGAAAATGCTTATGATAAGATGGAAGTAATAGCACCTAAAAAAACTGGTGAAAAATGTCCTGAATGTGGGCATGATTTAGTGGAGCGAAAAGGGCGTTATGGAACTTTTGTAGCCTGTGAAAATTATCCGGAATGTAAGCATATTAAAAAGGATGAAACCAAAATTGAGTATACTGGTGAAGAATGTCCTAAATGTAAAAGTAAGATGATTTTTAAAGTGGGACGTTTTGGGCGCTTTGAAGCTTGTTCAAATTATCCGGAATGTAAACATATTAAATCTAATCGAGTTAAAGAAGAACCTGTTATGACTGATGAAACGTGTCCTAATTGTGGTAAACCGGTAGTTATTAAAAAAGGAAGATTTGGTGAATTTAAAGCTTGCTCAGATTATCCTAAGTGTAAAACAATCATAAAATAAATAAAAGAAAGTGTTCTAATTTTAGACACTTTCTTTTATTTACATATTTAATTTATTGTGTTGATGACAAATCTCATAATTTGTAGTTTTAGCTATAACAAAGTTATAAGTTTATCTAAATTTTAAAATTTATCATTGAATCTTAAATCTCTTTTTGTATTTATGGCTTAAAGATTTGATCATGATTATTTGATATTTTTACTAAATCAAAATCATATTCTAAAAATATTGTTACAAGTCTATCTAAAAATTTACTAGTGCGCCTCCAAGTTGTATTAAATAATCCTTCACCATCACCACTTATAATAATATTTACAACAGTTGAATCTTTTTCTATTCCGATCAAAATAGATGCCGAGGTACTACGACGTAACGTCAATGTTTGAATAACAATATTAATTACAGTAATCGCTTCTTTTTCTATTGGATAGACTAATACTCTTCCATATTTTTCAAACATTGCTAAGATTGTATCTACGTTTTCAAATTTACCATTATATTTTAATGTTGCTTGTTCCATTTATAAGTCCCCTTAAAATTAATTTATATATAATATATCATAATTTAAATAGCCTAGTATGCACTTTATGAAAATGAGGAATTTATTTTATTATTAGGATAAGAAATATGTTACAATGTCAGTGGTGATAAAAATGAAAGAAACAGTAAATATTATAGGGGCTGGATTAGCTGGAGTTGAGGCTTGCCACCAATTAATTAAAAGAGGATATAAAGTAAAATTATATGAAATGCGTCCTGTTAAAATGACGCCAGCTCATCATGGTGAAAATTTTGCGGAATTAGTTTGTTCAAATTCACTTAGAGCTGATGGTACCAGCAATGCAGTTGGTGTATTAAAAAGAGAAATGGAAATGTTGGATAGTGTTATTATTAAATATGCGAGAAAACATGCTGTGCCAGCTGGTGGGGCATTAGCAGTTGATCGTGATAATTTTTCAAGTGATGTTACTAACTATATTAAAAATCATCCTTTAGTAGAAGTGATTCATGAGGAAGTTACTACTATTCCTGATGGTCCAACAATCATTGCTTCTGGTCCACTTACAAGTGAAAGTTTATCTAAAGCAATTATGGAAAAGTTGGGTGATGATTATTTTTATTTCTTTGATGCAGCTGCCCCAATTGTAACTAAAGATAGTATTAATTTTGATATAGCTTACTATAAATCACGTTATGATAAGGGGGATAATGAATATATTAATTGCCCGATGAATGAGGAACAATTTAGTACTTTTTATAATGCTTTAATTAATGCTGAAGTAGTAAAACCAAAAGATTTTGAAGAAAAGTTTTTTGAAGGCTGTATGCCTTTTGAAGAAATTGCTAGGCGAGGTGAACAAACGTTATTATTTGGACCAATGAAACCAGTAGGATTATTGACTCCAGATGGAATTCGTCCTCATGCAGTAGCCCAACTTAGACAAGATAATGTTCAAGCTAGTTTATATAACATTGTTGGTTTTCAAACGCATTTAACTTGGGGTGAACAAAAAAGAATCATTCAAATGATTCCTGGTCTTGAGAATGTTGAATTTGTTCGTTATGGTGTAATGCATCGCAATAGCTATATCTGCGCCCCGAAATTTTTAGATAAATCATACAAACTTAAAAATGAAGAAATGTTATTTATGGCAGGCCAAATTACTGGTGTTGAGGGCTATGTTGAATCAGCTCAAAGTGGCATTAGTGCTGGAATCAATATGGCAAGAATTTTAGAAGGTAAAGCGGCTTTAGAATTTCCGGCAGGTAGTGTAATGGGCGCCCTTGCTAACTACATTACAAGTGGTGATGAACAAGATTTTCAACCAATGAAAGCAAACTTTGGAATCCTCCCTGATTTAACATTTAAGGTTAAAAAGAAGGAAAAAAAGGAAGCATATGCTCTAAGGGCTATTGAAGCTATGGAAGCTTTTGTAAAAGAAAATGAGCTTGGATAAACTGCAAGATAAATTTTTAGATTACTTAATTTATCAAAAAGATTATTCAACAAAGACTATCGAATCTTATCGACATGAAATAAATCACTTTATTGGCTTTTTACAAAGTGAAGGAATTGATGATTATAATCAGGTGAGTTATCGTTTTTTAAGAGGCTATATGGCTAAACTACATGAAGAAAATCTTTCAAAAAGTAGCATTAATCATAAACTTAGTGCACTTAGATCGTTTTATAATTATATGTTGAAACAAGAATATGTCATAGATAATCCCTTTTTACTAATTGAATCACAAAAAGTCGCTTCACGTAATCCGGATTTTTTGTTTCCGCAAGAAATGATGGGACTTTTAGACAGTATTAAAACTAATGATGAATTAGGTAAGCGAAATAAAGCCATGCTAGAATTGTTATATGCTAGTGGCCTTAGATGTTCAGAAATAGTAAATTTGAAATTAACAGATATTGATTATGATTGTCAATTATTGTTAATTCATGGTAAAGGTGGCAAGGATCGTTATGTGCCATTTCATGATTATGCAAAAGAGGTGTTAATTACTTACTTAGATGAAGCTCGTAATTCTTTAATGATAAAAAGCGAATCACATAGTTATGTCTTTGTAAATGTGAGGGGTAATAAAATAACTAATCGTGGCGTTCAAAATGTTGTTGATCGGATGAGTCAATTATATGATCCAACTAAAAAAATTCATCCTCATACTTTTAGACATTCATTCGCAACTCATTTATTAAATGAGGGAGCTGATATTCGAGCTGTTCAAGAATTACTTGGCCATGCAAATTTATCGACGACCCAGATATATACCCATATAACTAAAGATCATTTAAAGGCAGTTTATCAAAAAGCACATCCTCGAAATATTAACCATGATAAATAAAAATAGCTTGTTTCTGCCGGTGTTTTATGGTATTATGGACAAGGTATTAAAAAATACACACATTATGGATTCAATTATCAAGTGCCACTTATGGTGATAATTGTTCGAAGTAATGGAGGGAAAAACAAAAGGAGGAAGTTACAATGTCAGTAATTTCAATGAAAAAATTATTAGAAGTTGGGGTACATTTTGGACATCAAACAAAAAGATGGAATCCAAAAATGGCACCATATATTTTTACATCTAGAAATGGAATTTATATTATTGATTTACAAAAATCATCTAAAAAAATTGATGAAGCTTATAAAGCAATGAATGAAATTGCCGCTAAAGGTGGAAAAACATTATTTGTCGGTACTAAAAAACAAGCTCAAGAAGCAGTAAAAGAAGAAGCAATTCGTTCTGGAAGTTTCTTTGTAAACTCTAGATGGTTAGGTGGAACTTTAACAAACTTTAAAACAATTCAAAAAAGAATTAGAAGATTAAAAGAATTAGAAAAAATGGAAGCAGATGGAACATTTGATTTGTTACCTAAAAAAGAAGTTATCTTACTTAAAAAAGAAGCTGCTAAGTTAGAAAAGAACTTAGGTGGTATCAAAGAAATGAGAAGATTACCAAATGCTTTATTTGTAATAGATCCCAAAGCAGAACATAATGCAGTGGCAGAAGCTAAGATTTTAGGTATCCCAGTATTTGGTATTGTTGATACTAACTGTGATCCTTATGAAGTTGATTATGTAATTCCAGCTAATGATGATGCAATTAGAGCTGTAAAATTAATTGTAGCAGCTATGGCTGATGCAGTTTGTGAAGCTAAAAGCGAACCATTAACTGTGGCATATGTTAAAGATGATGATGATAAAGAAGTAACAATGAATGATGCCGTTACTTCAGTTGAAAATAGTGCTAATCAAAGAAGAGCACCAAGAAATAAAAATGCTAGAAATGGTAATTATAATGGTGGTGGTTATAATAATAATGGTCCAAGAAAACCTTATAATAATAACAACAGCAATAATAACAATTTTAAACCAAGAACTGAAGAAACAACAAATAAAGCAACAACAGCTGAAACTGTAAAAAACAATTCTGTAAAAGAAGCAGAATAATAAGGGGAAGCGAAGCTTTTCCCTTTTTTATAAAATAAGGAGGAAATGAAAAATGGCAATTAGTGCAAGTTTAGTAAAAGAATTACGTGAAAAAACTGGTGCAGGGATGATGGACTGTAAGAAAGCCTTAGAAG
>JAVBJQ010000016.1:0-33370 GCA_031546905.1 Eubacteriales bacterium
AATGAATACCGCCCATAGTGCAGCAGAAGCAGTAAGGGCTTTAGATAAAGCTGGGGTTCAATCTAATAAAACGCCCACATCTGCCACTACTTCAAGCACTAAAACAACGAATTCTTCCACAGGTTCTTCCACGAGTACCCAGACATCAAGTTATTCAAGTTCGGGAAATGATAAAAGTTCATCAGCTACGGCATCTGAACCAAGATCACTTCTAGGAATATTTGTAAAGGGGATGATGCTTGGATCTGATCTTGGTCTGGCGGTAGGCGCATTTATGGGGGGAAATACTGGTAAAAGTCCCTCTATTCCTAATAAGGGCGCGGGTGAGAGTATTGCTAAGGGTGAGCTGCCCAGCGGCCTAAAAAATGATATCATGAAAGGGTTAAACGAAGCCCCTATCCAGAACAAGAAAAATCCAATAACGGGGCAGATGGAACCTTACATCAAACAGTATCAGATTGACGAGAACTACAAAGCAATTTTAAGGCGCGATATAGGCGACTATTCGCACGGGGATGCAAACCATTGGAATCTAGAAATTCAAACAACAAAAGGCAATATGAAATACGATTTGCACATCTATGTTGATAGTGCTGGCAATGTTACCAATATTGCACCTTATGTTCCCAAAAAATAAGATAAGCTGGAGGAGATAAATTGAATGACGAATATGTTATACATATTCCGTTAGCTTCTAATGTAACGGATGAATGCAATACAAAAAGAGATAATTTTGGAGAAGTACTTCTCTATGGTAAAGATATGGACTCAAACAAATATGAAATTCATTTCAAAATGAGCAAAGAAGCACTCATTGGTTTTGCGACATACGCAATAAGAACTGCAAGTTATTACGATAGTTCAACCAGATTTCACCTTCATGTTGACCCGCTAGGAAATCCTAGCGGTAGTCAGCCTATGGGATTTTTTTTAACAAGTAAAAGCCCTAGTTTAGTGCTATCATTTAATGACATGCCAGAATACGAATCTTTTGCGGATATAGCAAGTAAAACTAAGCCGAACAAGTTAAAATTTGATTCATCGACATTTATAACAGATTATCAAGTGCTGCGAAATACGCCTGATACAACCTTGGAATTTTTTGAAATAGGATTTAAAAATCTAGTAGAAATTGTGATATTTGATGAAACAGGAACAGATGTAACAAAAGATTGTATAAACGTAGTCTTTAAGATGACAGAACAAGCATTGCGTGGATTAGCTTCTGAATTTATAAAATTGGCACATAGCTTTGTTCTAGATAATAAATACACATCTGTCCAACTAAACTACACTGGAAATACGTATGATTTGGGTTTTTATCTTCTGCCGAGTAGCTGTAAACTTACAATTGTATGTTCAGAATTTGAAAATGTTTACTACTATGAACCGAAATTTGGAACTGTATAGAACTACAATAGTTAAGAGAAACAGCCGTGGATATCTATATTGGCTGTTTCTTTGTTTGAAACTGACTTAAAATTGTTTTTCCATCACCTCAATAGCGATTCGCATTCCCAAGCAAAAGCCGTCGACAAAACCATCCGCTATCGAAATGGTATTCAAATCGCCTTGTGCCTTAGAGAGAATCTGGAACAGCTCTTTTTCATCACCATTCAAGAGTTTCAGCAGTTTTTCTTCGCTCTCAGACAGCGTTTTAATGACTTTGCCATACTCTGATTCACGAACAAAGGATTTTTCATTTGGGGTTAAGTTGCCGTAATAGAACTCATGTAAGATGCTTTTCATGGATTCTCACCTCGCTTTCAACAAGCAACGATACCCGAAAGGCGATGAAAAATCCATTCATCAAAGGCAACGAAAATATTGAGCGAAAATGCATCACTATTGACCAAGCGTCGGTCTTAGCACCGGCCTTTAACCAGCATTTTTTTCTTCAAGGTTTTAGGCTTGGAATTCTTGAAAAAATGGGAGGACAAAAGAGGTCAAAGGCGTACTTTCTATCAACTACCAGCTTTAAAAACTGTCGCCGTAGATTTTGCCTAACAACGCCCCAAATCTTAAAAATCCATTGCGACTGGGAAAAATACCACTCGCCAGATTTCAGCGCAACATAAGGGCAAATGAAGCCCTCACGAGGCGAATGAAATTTTAAAACGTGACCGGCTAAATCTTAAAGCTCTAAAGACTGGATGCACCCATGGTTCATGGTGAACCATACCTTTACAGAAAAATCCAGTTATGCTAAAATGGGCGAACCGGGGGTTTAAGGGGGGACAACATCCACCTTGCTCCTGTTTTTTATTTCAGCAAAGACAACCACAGCAAATATAATCAAAGGCATCAGGTTTGGGGTTGATTTTTTCTTTTTACTGCTTCTTTTGTTTCTGTTTTCTCAATGTGACGGTTTGGAGACAAACTGCAAACATGACTTGCAATACCTTTTCAGCAGAGTTAACATCACCAACCAATGTGATAAAAATAATCTGTTGAAAGCTTTTGGGTCATGCAGTAGATAGGCTGTCGCGCCCTTGCGGACGGGAAAACCGTTAACAATATCATTTGAGGTTGCCGGTACTCGGGCTTTGGAGTGGAAAACAGGAAAAAGAGAGGCGGATGCAATGCAACGAAGAGAGAACTTCCTTTATGTGGGCATGGACTTACATAAGGAATCACACACGGCAGTTCTTGTAAACTGTTGGAATGAGAAGTTGGACGTTGTTGTAATCGAAAACAAGCCCAGCGAGTTTAACAAGCTGCAAAACGAGTAAACAAAAAAGCAACTGACTTGGGGTTATCCCCTATATATGGTTTAGAAAATGCCTACGGTCATGGTAGAAGCCTTGCCGTCTGGCTGATAGAAAAGGGATATGTTGTCAAAGATATAAACCCTGCTTTAGCTTACAACCAGCGCAAAAGTGCGCCGATGATGAGGAAGAATGACGAGTACGACGCTTATGCTGTCGCCACCGTCCTCATAAATCAACTAAATTCTTTACCCGATGCAAAACCCGAGGATAGCCATTGGACGCTCTTACGGCTTGTAAACCGCCGTGACATTCTGGTCAAAGATGGTATCCGTCTAAAAAACGGCTTGCATGAGCAAGTAACTGTTGTTTATCCAAGCTATCATAAGTTCTTTTGTGATATTGACCGCAAAACGGCTATGTATTTCTAGAAAACCTACCCGTCCCCTGTTCATTTGCGGAACAAATCCGCTGATGAATTGTTTGACGAGTTTAAAGCCATTGCACCCAATACCACAAAAAACAAGATTAACTTGATTTTTGAGTGCGTTCATAACGATGGCGATACCATTCGGGATTATCAAGAGGCAAGAGACTTTATCACGCAAAGTCTTGTCTGTGACTTAGAGCATCAAAAAGAGTAAATTGCCCATGTGGACGCTGAAATCGAGAAAATGCTTGCATGTTTTGATTACAAACTCACGACCATGCCGGTCATTGGTACTGCTGTCGCAAGCAAACTAATTGCTGAAATCGGTGATATACGCCGTTTCCCCAATGCCGATAAGCTGGCTAGATTCGCTGGTGTTGCACCAATCAAGTTCAGTTCTGCTGGCAAAGGTAAAGAAGAAAGTTCTAAACAAGGCAACCGCCAGCTACACGGCTTGTTTTATTTCCTTGCGGTTTCGATAGTAGCTGTTCCAAAAACTGGAATTCCCAATCATCCTGTATTTTACGCCTATTATTTGCGCAAAATCAGCGAAGGCAAGACAAAATCACAAGCCTTAGTCTGCATTATGCGCCGTTTAGTGAACATTGTTTATGGCATGATGAAGAACAACACGGAATACCATGAGCCTATTCTTGAACAACAAGCCACACAAGAACAGTAATTTTGTAACACAATATAGCATGAACTTGTGCTATACTTTTTTTTAAGCCTAATCCAACCAACGTAAAAGAAATAAAAACACAATATGGGTCTGGAAAGGTTGGCACTTTAAGTGATGGTTCATCGGTTGTAGCTAGACCAGGTAGTACCACAGGTGGCTCTACTTTAGAAATTAAAGTTTCTAATAATAAGGTTTATAAAGTCAGATATGGAGATTAATTATGGAGAATTGGGAAGAGATTTTAAAAAGCACTATACCAGTTGGAAATTATCAGGCATCTGTTAAAAATGGAGAGGAGGCCGGATTATCTATCCAACTTGAAAGTAACGAATACCTTGTAAATATTGATTTCGGGGTAGTGTCTGCATTAAGAATGCTAGACGAGGGAGTTTTATTAGGCGAGTTATTAGGTGAAAATAAAGCTATAAAACACAAAAGAGATAATTTCTCTAACACCATTTATAAGGTTCAGAATGGTGAATTTGGTAGATTCATAAAAACAACCTGTAATGAACTATATGATTACTTAGGTTTAAATCATTATATTATTTTCACAATGAATTATGTAATTGAAGTGTTAGCTAATTGTGAGCCAAGTATCAAAGTAGTGAAAAAATAAAGTTATAAAGGGGATGTATCAAAACTCCAATAAAAAGAATGACGAAAAAAGTCTGACCAGTTTGTAAAACGGAACCTATAAGATAGACACTTAAAAAAA
The DNA here is from genome assembly GCA_031546905.1 of Eubacteriales bacterium. GTDB lineage: Bacteria > Bacillota > Clostridia > Lachnospirales > JAVBJQ01 > JAVBJQ01. The sequence continues at coordinate 4,539 of JAVBJQ010000016.1, forward strand.
CCTATCAAAGTAGGTTCTTTTTTTGTATAATTAAAGATAGGAGTTGGTTGACGATGAGTAAAGTATTATTTAATGAAGATGCTATTTTAAAGCTTAAAAATAATATATAGTAATCGCACTTAAAATATAATGTAAAAAAAAGTATAATAAAGGCATGAGTTATTATGAAGAAAATGGATCGACTATAGTAAATTGGACAGAAAAAATAAGGTCATGTTAAAATAAAAGACAATAAAAAGATGGAGGAAAAAGCATGACCAGTTCCACAAGAAAAGAAAGATGAACTTTTACAGAAGAATTTAAACGACAAATGGTACAACTATACCAAAGTGGTAAGAGAAGATGCGACATAATAAGAGAATACAATTTAACAGCATCTGCACTGGACAAATGGGTAAAGCAATCAGAAACGACAGGCTCCTTCAAAGAAAAGGATAATCAAAGTTTAGAAGAAGCGGAACTGGCAAAGTTGAGGAAAGAAGTCAAACAGCTACAAATGGAAAATGATATTTTAAAGCAAGCAGCGCTGATATTCGGACGAAGGTAAATGTGATAAGAAGCAATAGTCACAAATACTCTGTATCAGCAATGTGCCAAGCCCTACAAATATCCCGAAGCACCTATTACTATGAGGCAAAGCAAAAGATTGATTCGATACCAATTGTATCGGATATCGTAGATATATTTAAATCAAGCCGAAACAACTACGGAACTCGCAAAATCAAAGTAAAGCTGAAAAAACGCGGTCATCTGGTTTCACGTCGTCGCATTAAGAAGCAAGAAGGCCTTGTGTCAAACTACACGACAGCAAAGTTCAAGCCACATGTTGACAAATGCAACGAATCGAAAATAGAAAATCTGGTAAAACGCAAGTTTAATGGACAAGCTTATCTAAACGTAGTAGTAAGTGATTTGACATAGTACATGGCATTATATATGTGTTCTTGTCGACCTCTTTAATAGAGAAATCATTGGCTACAGCGTTGGGTGAAACAAAAATTCCTTATTGGTAGCACAGGCATTTTCGATACAGATAGAGGCAACGAATTCAAAAATCAAAGTATTGATGAAACACTGAGAACTTTCAAGATCGACCGCTCATTGAGTATGAAGGGATGCCCTTATGATAATGCTGTTGCAGAGGCGACATTTAAGATTGTTAAAACCGAATTTGTGAATGGCCATATATTCAAAACTTTCGAAGAGTTAAAATATCGCCTTGCAGACTATGTCAACTGGTTTAATAATCACAGGATACATTCGTCATTGGGATATTTAACGCCATACCAATTCAAATCAAAACGAATGCACGGGTAGCCGTTACCCCATTTTCCGACATGGCGCTTCATTTATTTACAGTAGGGATTGATGTGATAGGCTGAACGAAGTGCCGACAGGCGGTTTTCTCCCTGAACAGTTTTTGTGAAGGGGCATGGAGGCTGTCGCTTGCCTGTGCACATCACCTCAATGGGTTCCTGTTGTCAATATTTTAATTGTCTGCAAAAAAGGAAAATGCTTGCTTATTCTTTCTTCAACTAGGCAACCACTGATGACCTTAAAAAAGTTGTCCAAATAAGTGTTGACAATCCAGATGTACAAATTGGTAGATAGAGGAGGAATGGATATAATGGTAGATACTGATTTAATAGAAAATCTGTATTATTCTTTTATTCTCATTAGATCTCATATAGAGGAAGAATCGAATAGTACTATTCTAATGTGTTTTAGCCATGCAATGAAAGAAAATTTGTCCAATGTGGAGTTCCTAAACTATTTCGTCCATTTTATTGATAATAAATTTATCTCAGAGAATATGATTAGAGAATCGGAAAAAAATATCATACTAGAGCATAAACGACAAGAGATACTTTGCTTAATAATGAATATTGCATTTTTAAATATTATAGATATGCTAAAAAGTCAAAAATATGAAAATGCTTATAATTTAGTTGATGCTTTTCATGCCCTACCTAAGGTATTTATGAAAAAAAAAATTAGTCTAGGCAAATATTATATGACTTACATTAAGCCTATTGAAGAGCATTTTACTCAAGCGCAGATTAAAGTATTAAAACGTTTATTTAAAGTAAATGGCATAGTACTTAGTATTTTAGTTTGTCTAAAATGAGAGTAATAAAAGCTGTAGTAGTCATGTAGTGTTCAAGATGGATTGTAACACAACAATCTAAAATTATTTTTGAAAACGAGCAGTGAAAGGCATCAGGCCTGAATTAAAACTGTGAGGTCTAACGTAATTGTACCAAACAAAAATAAATCATTAATAGCTTCATCTAGCTCAGTATCCTTATGAAAGTGATGTTGATAGATAAGTTGGTGTTCTAAGCTATTGTAGAAACATGGGGCACTATCAGAGGGCAAACATCTTTACTCATACTCTGTAGAATATTGGCTGACATACAAGCATCCACAATTTCCTTTCATGTATATTGCGGATTCTGGTCACTATAAAGAATCAGAATATCCTTTAAATTTGGTTATGATACAATTACTTTTTTAGAGTAAGAGTAGCACGACAAATACATGAAATAAACCAGTCAACATTCCCCTCAATAATCAGATTATTGGGGGGGAATGAAAATGATAGAAATACTAAAGAAATTATAATATATAGAAGATCCAAGACAAGAAAAAAAGATAAAGCATAAGTTATTAGAAAATGGGCGTTGACAATATTGAAATTACTTTATGTTGGTAAAAGAACGTTAGCTTGAATAGAAAATGGTTTAGAATTGGCTGTAGACCTGATTTGTTGATTGAACGAACCCTCGCTATTTAAACAAATTTTTTATCGCGTAGTTTTTGTTCAAGTACCGTGCATTTAATATTGCAATTTATATAATATTAAAAAAGTTTCCAAAATTCTTGCATAAAAAAAAATAATATGGTATAATTTTTGCGTTGTCATAATGGGCGTTCCGCTGTTACATAGTGGTATTAAGAACGTCTTTGAGGAGAGGAGGTACACAAATGAGCGATGTAATTAGAGCTATTGAAAGCGAGCAATTGAAAAAAGAAATTACTCCTTTTAATGTTGGAGATACAGTTCGTGTTTTTGCCAAAATCGTAGAAGGTACTCGTGAAAGAATTCAAGTTTATGAAGGTGTTGTTCTTAAAAGACAAAATGGTGGTCTTCGTGAAATGTTTACTGTAAGAAGAATTTCTTATGGTGTAGGCGTTGAAAGAAGCTGGCCATTACACTCACCAAGAATTGAAAAGATAGAAGTTGTAAGACGTGGTATTGTGAGACGTGCTAAACTTAACTATCTTCGTCAAAGAGTTGGTAAAGCGGCTAAAATTAAAGAAGTTATTCTTAATAAAGGAAACTAGTCACTGATCCTTGTATGTTACATTGTTACGCAAACGAATATGTTGGTTTGCGTAACAATACAAGGTTTTAGGATTAGTCTTTTTTTTTATAAACGTAGGAGAAAAATGATGAACGTACAATGGTACCCAGGGCACATGACCAAAACAAGAAGAATGATGAGCGAAAATATTTCGCTTGTGGATATTGTCATTGAACTTCTTGATGCAAGAATACCTTTAAGCAGTAAAAATCCAGAAATTGACCAACTTGCAAAAAACAAACATAGAATTGTTATTTTAAATAAAGCCGATTTGGCAAATGAAAAAATTACAAATGAATGGAAAACTTATTTCGATGGACAAGGTTTTAAAACAATTTTGTCTAACTCCGTTTCGGGAAAAGGAGTGAACGATATTATCAGTATTTCCGAATTACTAATGAAAGAAAAAGTGGAGCGTTTGAGACAAAAAGGGAGAATTTTTGTTCCTACAAGAAGTATGATTGTGGGGATTCCCAATGTTGGCAAATCCACTTTTATAAATAAATTTGTTGGCAAATCCACTACAAAAACGGGAGACAAGCCAGGGGTAACAAGAGGGAAGCAATGGGTAAAAATTAAAAAAGATTTTGAACTTCTTGATACACCGGGAATTTTATGGCCTAAGTTTGATGATAAAATGGTTGGTTTAAAACTTGCCTGTACAGGGGCAATAAATGATGATAGTTTAGATAGCCAGAATTTGGAAGTTGAGTTTATTAAAACTTTAGTTGCAATTGATGAAAATGCTTTAAAAGTACGTTATAAAATTGATTTTACTATAGACGAAAATTTTGATGCACTTAAAGTACTAGAACAAATAGGCATTGCGCGTAGTTTTAAAGCAAAGGGCGGAGAAGTTGACTTGTTGCGTACATCTCAGATTTTATTTGATGAATTTAGGGGCGGAAAACTTGGGAGAATCTCCCTTGAAAGACCCCAAATCAATTAGTATCCTTAACAGGCTATATCAATAGGGGGATTGAACTTGAAACGGATTTTTGCTTTTTTGATAGTAATGCTTTTTGTGTTGGCGAATATGAATGATGCGTATGCCTATTCTATCCCTAAATATTTAAGAGTAGGGCTTACTTATAAATATCAAGAAGTTGATTCTGTTCCTATTTCCAACAAACAAATTTTGGTGGGATTTGAAGCTAGCGGAGAATTTTCTGGGCAGGCGACGGTGAATGCTAGCAATTCTTTTTCTGTAAGACCTGTTAATTTGTATTATGCTAGAATTGAACAAGTTTATTCAAGTATGTCTGATGCTCAAAGTATGGTGAATACTTTAGGAAATACAGGCTATAACGCTGCTTGTGCTTTGGTGGATTTGAACAAATGGTATGTTTATGTAGGGGGATATTCTACTGCTTCTGACATAAACACTGTGATTAGCAAGCTGAATACAACTTGTACGGTTGTTCAGCCAAGTAACAGAACGGTTGAACTTTTAGATGGAAATAAAACCATTATTGTTTTTGATGCTTCCGATAAGTTTCCACAAGTCATGGCTTACAATGACAAAAGTAGTATTACAGTAGGCGATAGAACTTATAGAGGACGAATTGAGTTTGGCAGATATGCAGGCAAAAAAATGACAGCAGTCAATGTCATACTATTCGACCAGTATTTATATGCGTCAGTTCCTTCTGAAATGCCACAAACTTGGCATATGGAAGCCTTAAAAGCACAGGCACTTGTAGCAAGAAACTATACCATCACAAGAATGGGAATACATGCTAGTGAAGGCTTTGATGTTTGTGATTCAACCCATTGTGAAGCGTACAAAGGTTTTGAAAATGAAACGGATAATTCAAGACTTGCAGTAGATTCTATTTCTAATTTACTGATTTATTATAATAATGTTCCTATTAATGCGGTTTTTTTCTCTAGTAGTGGGGGTTACACCGAGGACTCAGAAAATGTTTGGGCAAACGCTATTCCTTATATGCGTGGTGTTCCGGAGATTAACGAGTATTCTTCAAAAGAATGGACAAGGTCGTTTACCATTTCTGACCTAACAAACTTGCTAACAAAAAACAATGTGAATATTGGGACGGCAACGAATATTAAAATTGGTCAAAAATCAAGGGCAGGTAGGGTGAATGAACTAATTATTCAAGGAACAAACGGAACAAAATCCCTTACCAAAGAAGATATTAGGACATTTTTTTTACCAACAGGTACAAGCCTTGAAAGCAGAAATTTTGATATTGTCAATGGAAGTGGCGTAGTTCAGTCTAGAAATACCATTCCAGCGTTGCTACAATCAGATACAACCACGACCCAAAAAAATATTTCTGCAGCTTATGTAATGGGTGCGGATGGAAACGTTTCTAATATTTCGGATAAAACAGGAACTATTTATATGTCTGGCAATAATGGGATAAAAAATTATGGACTTACCAGTGCTGTCACCGTTGGAGATGGCAATAAAAATAGCTTTGTTTTCATGGGAAAAGGTTGGGGACATGGAGTTGGAATGAGCCAGTTTGGTGCAAAAGGAATGGCTGAAATGGGCTACACATTTGACCAAATTATAAAATATTATTTTACAGGTGTTGAAATAAAGTAAAAAACGATATGAACTAAGTGAAGGACGATAAAAAATGAAAACAAAAGATTTTTATTTTGATTTGCCAGAAGAACTGATTGCACAAAAGCCTTTGGAAGATAGATCATCTTCAAGGCTTTTAACTTTAAATAAGACTACTGGTGAAATAGAACATAAGCATTTTAAAGATATTGTGGGACTTCTAAAGAAAGGCGACTGCCTTGTAATTAATGATACAAAAGTAATTCCTGCTAGGCTTTTTGGCTTTAAAAAAACAGGAGCAAAAGTAGAGGTTCTTTTGTTAAGCAGAAAAGACAAAGATGTCTGGGAAGTTTTAGTAAACCCAGGCAGAAAAGTAAAAATAGGTGACCAAGTATTTTTTGGAGAAGGAAAGCTTTCTGCCACTGTTATTGATATTGTAGAAGGCGGGAACAGAATAATCCAGTTTCACTACGATGGAATATTTGAAGAAATATTAGACGAACTAGGTGAAATGCCACTACCTCCCTATATAAAAGAAAAGTTAAAAGATAAAAATAAATACCAAACTGTGTATGCAAAAAATGAAGGTTCTTCCGCTGCACCAACAGCAGGGCTTCATTTTACAGAAAAATTATTAAGTGAAGTAAAAGAAAAAGGCATTGACATCGCTAGGGTTACATTACACGTTGGACTGGGAACTTTTAGACCAGTAAAAGTAGATAACGTTTTAGAGCATACCATGCACGAAGAGTTTTACGTGGTGGAAAAAGAGCAAGCAGACATTATCAATAATGCTAAAAAAAATGGCGGAAAAATCATTTGTGTAGGAACGACAAGTAGCAGAACGATTGAATCTTGTTCTGACGATGCAGGACACGTAAACCATGGTAGCGGATACACGGGAATTTTTATTTATCCTGGATATCAATTTAAGGCAGTGGATTGCCTTATTACCAACTTCCATTTACCAGAGTCTACATTGATTATGTTAGTTTCAGCCTTATGTGGAAAAGAAAATACATTACATGCTTATCAAGAAGCAGTTAAACTTGGTTACAGATTTTTTAGTTTTGGGGATGCTATGTTTATATATGACCATGTTGAATAGGTGATAATATGAATTTATTTGACTTACAAAAAGATAAAATTTTAGAAAAGGAATCACCGCTTGCGGCTAGGCTACGCCCAAAAGTGCTTGAAGATTTTGTTGGACAAGAACATATGGTAGGCAAAAATTCTCTTTTGTATAGAGCAATTAAAGCAGACAAACTGACGTCCGTTATTTTTTATGGGCCTTCGGGAACAGGAAAAACCACCCTCGCAAAAATTATTGCAAACACGACAAATATGTTGTTTGTTCAAATTAATGCAACAACCGCTGGTACAAAAGATATAAAAGAAATTATTGAGCAAGCGAAAATGAACCTTGGATTTTCCGGTAAAAAGACAATTCTTTTTATTGATGAAATTCACAGGTTTAATAAAACACAACAAGATACGCTTTTGTCCTATGTAGAGGATGGAACTATTATTTTAATTGGTGCCACAACAGAAAACCCTTATTTTGAAGTGAACAAGGCGCTGATTTCCCGTTCTACTATTTTTGAACTGAAAAGTTTAAATAAAGAAAATATTAAATCTATTTTATTAAAAGCAGCCACGGATGTTGAAAAGGGCCTTGGGACTTTTAATATCAAAATTTCAGAGGAAGCCCTTGAGTTTTTGGCGGATATTTCAAATGGAGATGCAAGAATTGCGCTAAATGCAATTGAACTGGCAGCATTAACAACAGAAAAATCTGCTGATGATTTTATTCATGTTGACATTACAGTTGCTGAAAATTGTGTTCAAAAAAGGGCTGTGAATTATGACAAAAGCGGAGATAGTCATTATGATACTATTTCTGCTTTTATTAAAAGTATGAGGGGTTCGGATCCTGATGCTGCTGTTTATTATTTAGCGAGAATGCTTTATGCCGGGGAAGATCCTAAATTTATTGCGAGACGAATTGTCATTTGTGCTTCTGAGGATGTGGGAAATGCTGACCCACATGCTTTGCAAGTTGCAGTTTCAGCAGCTCATGCCGTAGATTTTATTGGGATGCCAGAGGGCAGAATTATTTTAGCCCAAGCGGCTATTTACGTGGCATCTGCACCAAAGAGCAATGCTTCTTATATGGCAATTAACAAGGCATTTGAAGATGTTAAAAATATTTCTATTTCGGGTGTTCCTACCCATTTAAAATCTTCTAATTATGAAGGTGCTAAAAAATTTGGAAATGGTGTAGGGTACCAATATGCGCATGATTTCCCTAATCATTTTGTGAAGCAACAATATTTACCTGATGAATTGGTAGGAACGGTGTATTATAGTCCTACAGAAATGGGAATTGAAAAAAGAATAAAAGATTATTTGGCAAGATTAAAGGGATAGAAAGGGGTGTTGACGTTGAAGCGTAATATAAAAATAAATTTAGAATATGATGGAACTCGTTTTAGTGGTTGGCAAAGACAAGGAAATTCCCAAGACACCATCCAAGGGACAATTGAAAAGCATTTGTTCGATGTTTTAGGAGAAGAAGTTGAAGTTACCGCATCAGGAAGAACAGATGCAGGAGTTCATGCGTATAATCAAGTTGCTAATTTTATAACAGAAAGTAATTTGGATGTAGAAAAAATAAAATATCAGATGAACAATGTTTTACCAAGAGATATTGCCATCAAGGATATAGAAGAAACGACGGAACGTTTTCATGCACGGTATAACGCCAAGTCAAAAAAATATTTATATCGAATTTGGAATGATGTTACACCCAATGTTTTTTTGAGAAAATTCTCTTATTTTTATCCAAATCAAATAAATATCCAAAGTATGAAATTAGCTGCTTCTTATTTTGTTGGAACTCATGATTTTAAATCTTTTTGCACCAAAACAAATGGAAAGAAATCAACGGTGAGAACTATATATGACATTGAAATTACAAAAAATGGTAGTGAAATGAATATTGTAGTTCATGGTGACGGATTTTTATACAACATGGTGAGAATCATTGTGGGGACTTTACTAGATGCTGGAATCGGAAAAATCAATCCAAAAGATATTGAAAAAATTCTTTTAGAAAAAGAAAGACAATCAGCAGGAATAACGGTTCCACCAAATGGATTGTTTTTAATGAATGTGATTTATTAGATTGAAAAAGCAGAAACGAATTAACAACAGGGGTATCTCTATGAATCTAAAAGTAAAAGATAGCATTTTAATTGGAATTTTTGCTGCATTAACAGCAATTGGAGCGTTTATAAAAATACCAGTGCCACCAGTGCCATTTACGTTACAAATCTTTTTTGTTATTTTATCAGGGCTTTTGTTAGGCTCTAAAAAAGCATTTTTAGCTCAGATTATTTACATTGCCATTGGGCTTTTGGGTTTGCCTATATTCTCATCAGGTGGGGGAATCCAATATATTTTTAACCCTACCTTTGGTTATTTAATTGGTTTTTCACTGTGTGCTTTTGTAGTTGGGTATATTGCAGAAAGAAGTAAAAGAATTTCCTTTCTACTTTGCATGGTAGCTTCTCTCATTGGGCTTCTTATAAGTTACTTGATGGGTGTTTCTTATTTATATGTGATGATGAAGTATGTTTTGCATATAGAAGCCACCATCAGTGGAACCATTGTAAAAGGATTTTTATTATTTTTGCCAGCAGACATTGTAAAAATTATTTTGGCATCTTATGTAGCAAATCAAGTTTTACGTTACATAGATATAAAATAATTGAATTGAAATCGTATAAAAATAAAAAATCGTGGAGGCTAATATCTTCCACGATTTTTTATTTTTATACGATTTCAATTTTATAATAATCAAGCCAGTAGTTTACTTGCAATAAATATGCCATTAGTTGAGGACCAGCCATTAGTTGACCAAAAAATGGTTTGCCATAATCAGAAGGCGTATCTATAAAGTTAGTAACCGCTTTTTTATCAATAAAGGAAAGAATTGGTGCATTAGGATTTGAAATAACATCTCGTAAACGTTCACCTACTATTTTTTCGTATAAAGGGTTGTGTGTTTTAGGGTAAGGACTTTTTTTACGATAAAGCAAATCGTGTGGAAGTAAGTCGGTGGAGGAATCTCTTAAAAGGCTTTTCACCAGGCCATCTTTGCATTTCATTTCCCAGGGAATATTAAATACATATTCTAAAATTCGATGGTCAGCGTAAGGAACACGAGCTTCAAGCCCTGCGTTCATACTCATTCTGTCTTTTCTGTCTAAAAGCGTTGTCATAAACCATTTAATATTTAAATAAGCAATTTCACGACGTCTTGCTTCTGTTGGATTTTCTCCTTCAAGCTTTGGAACTTGCTGAATGGATTTTTCATATTTCATTTTGATGTGTTCATCAATGGAAACAGAGTTTGAAAAATCATCTGTTAAAAACATTTTGCGAGTTTCTGTATTTCGTGACCATGGGAAGGTTGGGGTGTCAAAAGCTTCTTTATTATGAAACCAAGGATAACCGCCAAAAATTTCATCAGCACATTCTCCAGAAAGAGCAACTTTAAAATCTTTTTTAACTTCTTTACAGAAAAATAAAAGGGATGAGTCAACATCAGCCATTCCGGGCAAATCTTTTGCTCTCACAGCATCATATAAATTATCGGCGAGGGTTGCAATATCACAAACTAAATAATGATGTTTGGTATTAAATTGTTTCACCATTTTATCAACCCATGGACGGTCGGCTTCTGGTTGAAAGGAGTTAGATTTAAAAAACTTATCATTGTCAGTGTAGTCAAAAGAAAAGGTGTTCAATTGGATGCCTTTTTCTTTGAAGGTGTTTGCAGCAATGGCTGTGATGACACTGGAATCAAGACCACCAGATCACCTTAAAGGATACAAATTATAGGGAAAAGTATATCGTTAGGGTGGCGGTATTTTTATCAAAAACTATTTTTTCGATGATACTTCTAATGACTTTGTTTTTTTCAATGTGAGAAAAATCTCCCGCTAAAACATCATATATGCTCATTATTTTTTCCTTTGGTGGAGCGGAATCAAGGCTTCGTGTTGCTAAAGAAGCATAACGTTTTTTCAAGCAATCAATTTCTAATTCTACATTTAATTTTATATGTTTATAGTCATCCAAAAGGAATAGTCCCTCTAAAAAACCTTCCTTAGCCCTCGTTCGTTTTTTTTCTAGTTTTTTGATCTCTTTGTTTATGTTGTTCATTTCTAAGGCGCTATCATTTTCTGTACTTATTTCCTTTGAATAAGCCAATGTTATCTGCTCAGAGAGGTTTTGGAAGTAGGTAAGTAATAAATTTTCTGATTTTTGAACAGGGAGGTAGTGGGATATGGTGCAACTTCCTAAACAATAGTTGCGACATTGCCATGCGGCATGGTTGGGATTGCCCCTTGTATTGTGATTTAAAGTACTTCCACAGGCACTACATTTTAATATTCCAGAAAGCCAATGTTTATTGCTTTCAGGTGGCTTTTTATATTTCTCATCTGTTAAAGTCATTTTATCCAGTATTTTTTGCACTTCATTAAAAATAGTTTCAGAGACAATTCCTTCGTGGTTTGATTTTGTGATGATGGAATCAGGGTTATCAAATTTGTAATGAGTTCTACCAGTGGGAGTCCAACGGGCATAACCTTTATATACAGGGTTTCTTAGCAGGTAATATAGATTTTGTCTATCAAAATAATTATTTTTTTTTGTTCTAAATCCATTTTCATTTAATGTTTTTGCCAAAAACCAAAAACTTTTTTTGCTTTCTAGTACTTCATTAAAAATAAATTGAACAACTTCTGCTTCCGCTGGGACAATGGTCAGGTTGGCACCTTTATATTTTCGCTCATATCCAAAAGGTGCTGTTGACTGATGACCGCCACTTAACGCTTTTTGAGTCATGCCTCTTTTCACATTGTCGGCCAGGTCTATGCTATACCATTCGTCCATCACATGATAAATGGCGTTGGTAAGCATATCCGTTTTTTTATCTACTGATGGCTGGGTAATGGAAATTACTTCAATTGCACAATCTTTTTGCAACATAGATTTATAGACGATGCTATCTTCTAAATTTCTTGCAAATCTGCTTGTGCTATAAATTAAGATGACATCAAATAATTTTGGTTTCACTTTTGCAGTTAAAATCATTTTTTGAAATGCTGGTCGTTTTTCGGCTGTTCTACCTGAAATTCCTTCATCTCGGTAAATATATTCTTCTTTTATCTGTATATTATTTTTTTTAGCATAGTCTTTAATTAATCGTAATTGGCTTTCTGGAGAATATTCCGTTTGGTCCACTGTGGATACTCTTATGTAACAAGCTGCTGTTTTCACACAATCAACTCCAAAGCACATAACTTAACTCCAGTTTATTTCTATATATATGTAAAGATTCATAGGACAAAATAATTTTTACATAAAATTTATGGGAGGTGTTGAAAATGAAAAAAAGGCAGGTTCAAGTAATGGGAAGATTGTTAAATGGAAAAAGTTTGGAAGGACTGAAAGAAACATCCCCAGAGGAATTTTTGAAAATATGGACGGAGATAAATAATGAAGCTTTACAAGTAATTGGATATTTGGGACAACAGAAAAAGCAACCGTATGTTTAAAAATTCATGGGACAAAATAAGTTTATACAAAACTTATGGGAGGTGTTGACATGAAAAAAAGACAAGCTCAAGTAACAGGAATGCTTTTAGATGGAAATAATCTTGAAGAAGTAAATGAAGCTTCACCTAGAGAATTTATGCGAAGCTGGATGGAAGAAAATAGTGAAGTTTTAAATGTAACGGGATATTTGCCCAAATAAAAGAAGCCTGATAACTTCAACAGAAAGAACCTGCCAACAGCGAAAAAGTTGGCAGGTTCTTTTTAACAACAGTAAAAGAAAAAATAATATTTTTTATAAAGTTGTATTTTCAACGTTATCTATTTGTCTTTCAAGGTCGTTATTCCATTTTGTTAACAGTAAATTCTTATTGTTCGTAACAGCTTGCACAACATCTTTCCCTGTGGGAAATGTATCAAACGCCCCGTAGGAAATCATATTGATCACTTTGTCGAGAACAAATTCATAATATTTATCAGATGAAATAACGGTTTCATCGCTTTCGTTTATAAATGTTTCTTGTTTTTCTAAATCGGCAAGTTTTGCATATTCTTCTTTTACTTCTCGTATCAGTTGTTCTCTTTTCAAATGAATACCTCCCTGTAATAGTACGAAGTATAATAGGTTTTTTCACGAACATAGCCACTTCTGTTTTATCATATTAGTGCTATACTGTGCCATGCTTGTGAAGAACTCACATTTAGTATGGCTCGATAAAATTTTTTTATGCTTTTTTAAATCTGTTAAAATGGAAGCTGTTATGTTATACTAACCATGACACTACTGATAGGGCTTTAACAAATTTTTCCTATCAAAAGTTAAATTGCCAAGCTATGTGACAAGGAGTTTTCAATTTGGAAATTACAAAAATAGAACAACAACGGAATAATGACAAGCGATATTCTGTTTTTATAGACGACAAATTTGTTTTTGGACTTTCAGGAGAAGATGTTCTTTATTTCAAATTAAAAGAAGGAAAAGAAATTTCACAGCAGCAAGTTGATTTTATTTTAGACAATGTTGTTTTTACGAAAGCTCGTGATAGTGCATTTAAATATTTAGGTTTTAAAGCAAGGACAGTGCAGGAAGTTACCAATAAATTATTGGAAAAACAATATTCCGAAGAAATCATCGAAAAAGTAATGGACCTTTTAAAACGATATAACTATGTGGACGATTATGCTTTTGCAAAAACGTATATAAATGAACGCTTAACATTTAAGAAAATTGGAAAATTTAGAATAAAATATGAATTAAAAGAAAAAGGGGTTGCTGACCAAATAATAGAAACATTATTAGAAGAAACAGAATTTGATGAAGTTTCCTCAGCGGTTTCTTTAATCCAAAAGAAATGCAAAAATACAGACGTACGAGAAATGGACAATAAGGAAAAACAAAAAATATACAATTTTCTTTTGAGAAAAGGATTTAATTATGAAGTTATTTCTGCTGCATTTGATCATGTTATGAGGTGATTGTCTTTGGGCTTCCATAATGAAATTGTTATTTGGGGTTTAAAAAAGAATTTTATAGAGCTTTATAAAAAAGGAAATTTGGAACAGGCAGTTGCTACGGGGGAAAAAATAATTTCATTGCATGAAAAAAACGATGACAATGAAAGCTTGGAGCTTGTATACGATTTAAATAATTTGGCAAACGTGTATGATGAATTAAAAGACTATGATTCAGCAATAGAAGTATATACGAAAACCATGAAAATAGCCAAAAAGTATTTTAGTGGAAATGATGTTTTTGCTACCGTACTGAATAGCTTGGCAGTTTCCTACAGCCATGTGGGCGATTATGAAATTGCATTACAACTCCATGAAGAAGCACATGAAATAAGAAAAAGTACCTTACAAAAAAACCACAGAGATTTTGTTGAAAGCTATTACAACTTGGGAAATGCTTATTTAGATGTAGAAAATTTTGAAAAATCACGTTATTATCACAACAAAGCCATTAAACTCAAAAAGCATTTAAACATAGGTGGAGTGGAATATGCAGATAGTTTAAATTGTTTGGGTTTTGTCTATGAAAACTTAACAGATTTTGATAAAGCCATCAAATATTATGAAGAAGCATTGAAAATAATAAAAGTTACGCTAGGCGAGGAACATATAGAATATGTAGCAGACTTATTTAATTTATCAAAAGTTTGCGATTTAGTGCAACAGCATGACAAGGCTATTTTGTATTATGAAGCGTGTATCGGATTAATGAAAAGCAGGCTGGGAGATCAGCATCCTTATTATGCCGATGCTATTAATCGTTTGTCAACGATTTATAGTCTCCTTGGAGACAGCGAAAAGTCACTTTCATTGAGAGTGACGGCCCTTGAAATAATTAAAAAATCCATGGGAAAAGACCATATTTATTATGCTAGTAGCTTAAAAAATATTGCATTAACATATAGAAGTATGCAAGAATATGAGAAAGCCATACCCATTTATGAAGAAGTAATAGAAATTAAAAATAAAATTTTAGGCGTGGATAATGTAGAAAGCTATATGGATTCAATCAATTTAGCTGAAATTTATTTTGAAGTTTCAAGGTTTCAAGAATCAATTATGTTATTGAATGAAGCCATTGATTTTATGAAAAAAAATAAAATAGAAGAAGTAGAAACCCTTACAAAATGTTATACATATAAAGCCAAAGCCTATGCGTCCATGGGAGACCTCTTGGAAGCCATGAATTCTTTTCGGGAAGTAATCAATGTTCGACAACAAGAAATAAAGGAGGATGACGATCATTATATGACTGTCATCGGGGAGCTTCTTGAGCTTTACAAAGAGATTTTAGTCTGTTTAAAACAAAATTTATATACGGAGAATTAATAAATGCTGTTACCAGAAAAATTTACCATCAAGATGAAACAATTGCTTCAAGAAGAGTTTGATGACTACATCCGTTCTTTTGATTCACCACGATTATATGGATTAAGAATCAATACATTAAAAGCTTCTGTGGATGTATTAAAAAATACAGGTTGGAAGTTAACATCTGTGCCATGGTGTGAAAGTGGTTTTTATTATGAGGAAGGAATAAGACCTTCTAAACATCCATATTATCACGCAGGATTGTACTATATTCAAGAACCCAGTGCGATGTCGTCCGCCAGCATTATTGAAATTAACGAAGGTGATTTTGTGCTTGATTTATGTGCAGCACCTGGAGGCAAGTCAACCCAATTGGCAGCAAAACTAAATAATAGTGGGCTTTTGGTTTCAAATGATATCAGTGCCACTCGTTGCAAAGCATTGCTTAAAAATATTGAATTAATGGGAATAAAAAATGCGATTGTAACAAATGAAACACCAGAAAAGCTTGCCAGTAAATATGGCGATTACTTTGATAAAATCATTATTGATGCCCCTTGCTCGGGGGAAGGGATGTTTAGAAAAGATCCAAGTTTAGCCAAGTCATGGGAAGAAAGAGCGGTAGACTACTGTCAACTACAAAGAGATATTTTAAAATATGCAGCCCAAATGTTAAAAAGCGGTGGGCAAATTGCATATTCTACTTGCACTTTTTCACCAGAAGAAAATGAAGGTATGGTGAGTTGGTTTTTACAACATAATCAAAATTTTTCTTTGGTAAAAATTAGTGACCATTTTGGGATGGATCAAGGAAAACCAGAGTGGCTTCCTGCACTTGATGACCAACTGATAGGGTGCGGAAGAATATTTCCCCACAAACAAAAGGGGGAAGGACATTTTGTTGCTATATTAAAAAAGGATTTTGGGGAAACGCAAATGTTTCATGGAGAGCCAATCCATGTAAAGGTGGCTCATGATGAATACTTTACAGCGTTTGAAAAAGCAAATTTAAATGTAAAAATAGAAGGGATCATATATGCTCATAATGATTCCCTTTACGTACTTCCAAAGGCAAATGGAATAAGAGCAACAGATGGACTGAGAATTATGCGGTGTGGTTTACATCTAGGAGATTTAAAAACAAAGCGATTTGAACCTTCTCAAGCGTTTGCTATGAGTTTAAAAAAAGAAGAAGTGAAGAACTACATTGATTTTACATGTGATGATGAATTTGTATATCGATATTTAAAAGGTGAAAGCTTTGATGTAGAAGCATCAGATGGGTTTAACCTTGTTTGTGTAGATGGATTCCCGCTTGGTTGGGGGAAAGTTCAAAATGGTAGACTGAAGAATAAATACTTAGCTAGTTGGAAAATGGAGTGAAATAGAAGTGGATTTTTTACCGATTAATAAAAAAGATATGAAGAAAAGAGGCTGGGAACAGCTTGATTTTATTTTGGTTTCAGGGGATGCGTATGTAGATCACCCATCATTTGGTGTTGCAATTATTAGCAGACTACTTGAAAAAAGGGGATATAAGGTAGGTATAATAGCACAGCCTGATTGTAATTCAAATGAAAGTTTTAAAGTTTTGGGAAAACCTAGGTTAGGTTTTTTAGTAACAAGCGGAAATATAGATTCCATGGTGAATCATTATAGTGTTGCAAAAAAACGTAGACAAAAAGATTATTATACGCCAAAAGGCGAAATGGGTGTAAGACCAGACCGAGCTACTATTGTCTACTCGAAAAAATTACGAGAAATATTTTCAGATGTCCCTATTATTTTAGGGGGAATAGAAGCAAGTTTAAGAAGGCTGGCTCATTATGATTATTGGGATAATCGCGTAAGACGTTCTATTGTTTTAGATTCAGAATGTGATATAGCAGTTTTTGGAATGGGTGAACGTCAAATTATTGAAATTGCAGAAAGTCTTGAAGCAAAAATTCCAGTTCATGAAATTACGTTTATTACGGGAACTGTCTTTAAAACAAAAGAACTTGAGCGAGTATATGATTACATTATGCTCCCCACCTTTTCAGAAATAAAACAGTCAAAAAGAAAATTTGCTGAAAGCTTTGCCATCCAATCTAAAAATACGGATGCGATTATCGGAAAAACATTAGTGGAGAAATATGATAATTGTTTTGTTGTGCAGAATCCTCCTACAAAACCCCTTACCATAGAAGAAATGGATGAAGTTTATGGGCTAGCGTATATGAGAACGTATCATGACATCTATGAAAAAGATGGTGGCATAGCTGCTATTGAAGAGGTGAAATTTAGTGTTACCAGTGCTAGAGGTTGTTTTGGAAATTGTAACTTTTGTGCATTGGCATTTCATCAAGGACGGGTTATTCAGGCAAGAAGTCACGAAAATATTATAGCAGAAGCAGAAAAAATAATTGACGATAAAAATTTTAAAGGGTACATTCATGATGTTGGAGGTCCTACTGCAAACTTTAGAGCAGTTTCTTGTGAGAAACAACTTGAAAAAGGAGTTTGTGCAAACAAACAATGTCTTTTCCCAGCTCCCTGTAAAAATTTAACCATAGACCATAGCGATTACGTTTCTCTTTTAAGAAAATTAAGAAATCTAAAAAAAGTTAAAAAAGTTTTTATCCGTTCAGGTATACGCTATGATTATTTAATTTACGATAAAAAGGATGAGTTTTTTAACGAACTTTGTGAGCATCACGTAAGCGGGCAACTGAAAGTTGCACCAGAACATATTTCGCCAAAAGTGCTAGAAAAAATGGGCAAACCAGGACGCGATGTGTACGAGCGATTTACTAAAAAATATCATGCCATTAATAAAAAACTAGGAATGAATCAGTTTCTCGTTCCTTATTTAATGTCTAGTCACCCAGCTTCTGATTTAGAAGCAGCAATTGAACTTGCTGAATATTTAAGAGACTTAGGATATACCCCAGAGCAAGTACAAGATTTTTATCCAACCCCAGGAACATTGTCTACGTGTATGTATTATACAGAGCTAGACCCCTTAACCATGGAAAAAGTTTATGTACCGAAATCCCCTCATGAAAAGGCCATGCAAAGGGCGTTAATTCAATACAAACTTCCTCAAAATTATGAACTTGTTTTGGAGGCTCTGAAAAAATGCCATCGAAATGATTTAATTGGTTTTGATAAAAATTGTTTGATACGACCACGATTTATACAAAACAAAAGCCAGAAAGAGAAAAATGTAAAAGAAACAGTTGGGAAAAATATAAACAAGAAGACCAAAACAATTCGGAATCTTCATAAAAAAATAAATAAATAAAAATCATTTTATAGAAAAATTTTGGTCAATATTGCAATTGTCGTCATGATGGAGTAGAATAAATATAAAAAAGACATCAAGGGGGAAGTTATGATGGTTTGTAAAAATTGTGGGAGAGACAATCGTCCTGAAAATATTACATGTTTTTTTTGTGAGGAAGAACTAGTTGAAAGTGACTATAGTACAAGTTTTAATGTGAAAGAGTCTTTTACACCGGATTTTAAATTAAAATTAAATATTATTGCCGGTGCTGTAGTGGTCTTGACTTTGATTATTGGCACTAAGTTGATGTGCAGTGTATTTGCCAACATCGAATATGCCAAAGCAAAAGATATTCTATTAGTAAAAGACTACGCACAATCCATAACTCACCTTCAAAAAGTAGTTTTTCTGAAACCAAAGAATTTTGATGCGAAAATATTTCTTTTAAACTCCTACATTAATTGTGGAAAGTTCCTGGAAGCGGAGGCTTTAGCACTACAATTGCAAAAAACATATCCTGACAACTCGGATGTTTATACAGGTGTTATTAATTTATATTTAGCCGAAAACCAATCACAAAAAGCAATTGCAACAATAAATGAAAGTTATGAGAAAACAAAAAATGTTTATTTTAGCTTAATGTCTAAAATTATTGTGCCTGATGCTCCAAGGGTTAAATTGGAAGAAGGCGACTATGATAAAATTCAAAAAGTTGAAATTAGAGGTGGAAATAATAGCATTTATTATACCCTTGATGGAACACCACCAACTACCAACTCAACAAAATACGAAACTCCTTTTGATCTTCCAGAAGGAAAGTCTGTCTTAACGGTAGTTGCCGTAAATGACAAGGGAGTTTCAAGTGTTCCTGCTTCTTATACATATAATATAGACATACCGTTAGTGGTAGCTGAATTTTCCGATTCAGAGTTTGAACGTCTTGTCAGAGAATATTTAAAAATGCTAACAGGTACAATCTATGAAAAAGACTTACTAAAAATTAAAAGTTTGGCCATTGTAGGAGATAAAATTATTCCAGAAGGTCTTAGCGGGGTAACTGCTTATAATGAGAATTCTTATGTGAATGAAGAAGGTAAAACCATTGCCGTTCCAGTAAAAGGCAAAATTCAAAGTTTAGATGATTTAAGAAAGTTCGGTGGACTTACAGAACTTTCCATTTGCTATCAAGAAAGTTTAAATATACCTGCGTTAAAAGAACTATCAAAATTAACAAAAGTTTATTTGGTAAATGACAACTTCACTGACTCTGCTTCTACTTCTTTAACCGCGCTTACAGATTTGTTAGAACTGGATATCCGATTTAATCCAAATGAAAATATAAATGCGTATTCATTTTCTTCAATGAATAGATTAGAAAAACTGATGGTATCAAACGTTAAATTCAGTGATTTAACTTCTTTAGATTCACTACCAAATCTTAAAACCCTTTATTTGCTAAATGGGAATTTATCAAATTTAAATGGTATAGAAGATTTGAAGAAATTGAAAGAGCTGAATGTTGCAGGGAATAACATTGCAGATTATAGTAAAGCACAAGCAATTGCTGGTCTTAAAATTTTAAAATAAGCATACAAAAAGAACGGTTTTCAAAAAGTTTAACTTTTTAGAAACCGTTCTTTTTGTATGCTTATCAACATATTGTTACATTGCGTCGCATAAAATAATATAAACAAGCTGTACTGACGGCTTAGGAATTGGGAACTAAAATAAAATTTTTTTGATGCGAAGGAGATTGGTTATGAGACAAAAGAGAAAAACTGGTATTATTTTAAAAAGAAATCAGGTGATGATGATTGTAATAGCGGTGACATTATTTTTTGGCATTATTGTTGGTTCTGTTATGGCAAATATTTTAAATCAGCAACAGTTTATGGAGCTGACCAATTTTTCAAATGACTTTTTTTTATCATTTGATGTAGAAAAATTAAACCAAATGAATGTTTTTAAAGATTGTCTTATTAAATATGGAAAAGTTGTCATGATTGTTTGGTTGTTAGGATTTATTCCTATCGGAGGAATATTTTCGCTTTTCATTATGCTGATGAAAGGTATTGCTTATGGATTTACCACTGCATTTTTAGTAAGAGCTTATGGAATTGAAGGAAGTTTTATGGCCATTTTATTATATTTTATGCAAAATATTATATTAATAACTGCTTATATGTTTGTTATTTATTCGAGTATATTTTATAGTGTGCAAAATAATAGACAAGCTAGGCGATATGGTAATCATTTCATGGAGTATTCTATCGTACTACTAATTGGTTTCTCCAGTGTTATTTTAGGAAGCCTTATTGAAACCTATGTAATACCATTTTTTATAAAAATATTTTAATTTTTGTAAAATATCGACTTTTATAAAAAAATGACTTATAATATAAATTATGTATACTATAGCAGTTTAACTTAATAATAGAAAAATATGTTACATATAAAGTTTTTTTGTAGGGGAGTATTATGGAAAATTATATTGGTGATTTTGAAAATTATTTGAGAGATGAAAGAAAAGTTTCAAATAATACGTTGCTTTCTTATAAGCGTGATCTAAATGGGTTTATAAAATTTTTACAGACTTCCGGAATTGCAAATGTGTCGAAAGTAACAAAAACGACCATTATGGCTTATTTGCTGGAACTTCAAAATATAGGAAGAGAGGTTACCACTGTTGCCAGAAGTTTAGCTTCTATTCGTTCATTTTTTATTTATTTATTTAAAAAAGGTTTTATCAAACAAGACCCTACGGACGGAATTGAATCTCCCAAAATTTATAAAAAAGAAATTGAAGTAATGACCATCGAAGAAGTTGATATTCTTTTGAGACAGCCATCTAATGATACGCTAAAAGGTATTCGTGATAGAGCCATGTTAGAGCTTTTATATGCGACAGGCATTCGGGTAACAGAATTGGTTCATTTAACTGTTTCTGATATTAATACTGAAGCTGGTTATATCATGGTAACAACAGATGCAAAAGAAAGAATTGTACCAATCAATCAAAGAACAGTGGAAGCTTTGAAAATATATACAGAAAAACGATATATCATGATTCGGAAGCCTGATGAGTTTATGTTTTTTGTAAATTGTAGTGGTTCACCCATGACAAGACAAGGTTTTTGGAAGATTATTAAATTTTATGCGAAAAAGTCCAACATTACAACTATCATCACACCCCATACCTTAAGACATTCTTTTGCAAAGCATATGATTGTAAATGGTGCAGACTTGCACTCCGTTCAAGAAATGATGGGACATGTTGACATTTCGTCTACACAAAAATATGTATCAAAAAATAATTATAAATTAAAAGAAGTGTATGCAAAATATCACCCAAGGGCTTAAATGAGAATAAAAAATGTGGAGGAGAATATGAGAGTTATTTCGGGACAGGCAAGAGGGCTAAAATTGATATCTCTTCCAGGTTTAGAGACAAGACCAACAACAGATCGAATAAAGGAATCTCTTTTTAATATGCTGGCGGCAGATTTATATGACGCTGAGTTTTTAGATTTATTTAGTGGAAGCGGTGCCATCGGAATTGAAGCGTTAAGCCGAAATGCCAAGTGCTGTACGTTTATTGACAATTCCAGAGAAGCCACAGCAATTATAGAAAAAAATTTAATGTTTACGAAATTGAAGGAACGTGCTAATATATTATGCGAAGACGTTTTAGTGGCTATTTCAAAGCTAAAACTTCAACATAAAAAATACGATATTATCTTTTTAGATCCTCCTTATGATGGAAACTTCGTGAAAGATACACTTCTAGCAGTTGCTAATGAAAAGATTCTCAAAGAAGAGGGCTATATCGTGGTAGAACAACGAAGCACCTCGGACGAGCCTGTTATTGAAGGGTTCACCATATTTAAAGAGAAAATTTATAAGACAACGACCATGTATTTTTTAAAATATGACAATTAAAAAAATTCTTTCAAAATAATTGGGGGAAGGCTATGAAAGTTGCTATTTATCCAGGAAGTTTTGACCCAATTACCAATGGGCATTTGGATATTATCAATAGGGTTTCCCACATTGTGGACAAACTTATTGTGGGTGTGCTTGATAACCAATCTAAAACACCATTGTTTACTGCACAGGAGCGGGTTTCTCAAATTCAAACCATTATTCGTAATAGTGGTTATGAAAATATTGAGGTCGTTGCTTTTTCTGGATTGTTAGTTGAATTTGCAAAAATGTATAATGCAAAAATTATTATAAAAGGTTTAAGGGCTATTTCTGATTTTGAAAATGAGTTTCAAATGGCTTTAATTAATAAAAGTATGGACCAAGAGTTAGAAACCCTTTTTATACCGACCAGTACACAATACTTGTACTTAAGTTCCAGTGTTGTGAAAGAAATTGCTAAACTTGGTGGAAATGTTGATGACATGGTTCCCCTAGAGATAAAACAGATTTTACTAGAAAAATTTTAAACGGAGAGAGGTTAACAATGGAGACAGTGATGAAACTTTTAGAAGAGATTGAAGATATACTGGAAAATAGCAAAAATCTTCCTTTTTCTAGCAAAATAGGTGTTGACAGAGAAGATTTATTTGAGATTATTGCCGAAATAAGATTGAATCTTCCGAATGATATTAAACAATCTAAAAAAGTTTTAGAAGAACGTAGCAAAATTATTGTGAATGCACATGATGAAGCGGAAGAAATTATTAAAAATGCAGAAACACAAATCAATAAAATGATAGATGAAAATGAAATAACAAGACGTGCAAAAACAGAAGCAGAAGGAATTATTGACGAAGCGAGAAAAGATGCTCGTGAATTACGTTTAGGTGCTGTTCAATATGCAGATGAAGTTTTGTCTAATATGGAAAAACGAATTAAAGAAACAATGGACTCAATTGAAAAAGAACACACAAAAACAGAAGATTTTTTTAATGACATCATGGAAGTTATTTATAATGACAGAAAAATTTTAAGAGGCGAAAATAAAAAATAAAGTTCTGTAAAAAGGAACTTTATTTTTTTGCCTTATTTTTGAAATGGAGTACTTTACAAATTAATTTCTACCAGATCTAAGACGAATGAGTATAAGTTGACAAACCAAAGCAATGATAAATATGAAAATTAAGGAAGCAGTAAATTCAACAGAAGAAAAAATAAGTTTATCAAAAATATTATTATGAAAGAAGTTGGCCACAGGAGATAATTTTACAATATTTTCTTTAAACAAAGGAAATAATAAAATACCATAGCAAATGGTAAAAAAACTATGTAAAATTTTTGAAAAAAGATAAATAGAGATTTTAAGATCGGTTTTACTTAGAATGCTGATGGTTTGAGCATGAATGGACAAACCTCCCCAAGCAATAATACCAGCCGCCGCCAGTACACTATAAAATGATAAATTACTATTTTGAGACAAAAGTTTTGCGCCGTTGGTAATTTCAAATATTCCAATAAAAATTCCGTCATAAATAGAATTATCGATTCCCAGTTTGTTTCCCACTGGTGAAATTAAATTTTTAAAAAGAGTATTGATTTCAACAATGTTTATAATTTTTACAAGGACACAAAATAATATGATAAATCCGCCGATTTGTGCAATAATATCCATAGAATCTCTTACGGCTTCCCCTAGAAGTGCGCCAAATTTTCTAGTATCGTTTAGTCGTGCTTTTTTTTGATTTAAAAAAGCTTTTTTTAATATATTTTGGCTAGAAGTAGTTTTTTTATTGATAATTGATGGATCATATTTATAAAATCGAAACAATAAACCAGTGGTGATGGCTCCTAAATAATGAATTAGCATTATAAAATACCCGGAGACAACACTGTCAAACATTCCAATTGCAACGGCACCCAACATAAAAAGGGGGCCAGAGTTATTGGTGAAACTAAGGAGTCGCTGTGCTTCTTCTTTTGTTAAATCACCATTTAGATAAAGCGATGAAGTTACTTTTGCGCCAACAGGGTAGCCAGATGTAATTCCGATTACAAAAGCAAATCCTCCAACTCCTGGAACATTAAATAAGGGACGCATCACAGGTTCTAGCAATGTTCCTAAAAAATGAACTACCCCAAGTGAAATAAGTAGGTTCGTTCCAATTAAAAAGGGTAGGATAGAAGGAAATACATTATTAAACCACAAACTGATTCCTTCTTTTGACGCACCAATCACTTCTTTTGGATATAATATAATAAATAAATTGAAAACGATAATTAAAAATGGTAGTAAAAACAAAATATTTCTCTTTATTTTTTTAATAGAAAGCAATTTTTTTCAACCCTTTTGTTATAGAATTAATTTATTTATATGTTTAAAAAGTGTAAAAAATTAAATAATTAAAATATTATAAGGCAGAAGCAGACAAAATAAAAATATATTAACGATATTAGAGGAAAGCGTATATAATAATATTGACAATAAATAAAAGATTTTATATGATTTTAATTAGAAAAATTATTTTTAAAGTAAAGATTTTTTAAATAAAATATAGTATAATATCTATAACAAAATTTTATGGGTCAAAATTTACAGTATGAATCAATTTAAAAAAGGGTGAGAATATTGGCAGATTTTTCAAGAGAATCAATGTTAGACATGTTTATTTACGAAATGTCACAGCTATTAGAACAGCTAGAGCAAACCATTATTGAGAGTGAATCAGATTATAGCATGGATCAAATAAATGAAATTTTTAGAATCATGCATACAATCAAAGGTTCTGCAGCAATGATGATGTACAATAGTATGTCGACAACAGCTCATTCGGTAGAAGACTTATTTTATTATTTAAGAGAAGAAAATCCAAAAGGGGTAGACTATTCAAGATTAACTGATTTGGTGCTTGAAGGAATGGATTTTGTAAAAGCAGAATTAACAAAAATACAATTAGGGGAAGAACCTAATGGCGACGGTTCTGATATTATCAGTAGAATTAAATCATTTTTAGCTGAAATTAAAGGCGAAAAACCAAAGGTTGAAGCAAAAAAATCAGAAGCGAAAAAAGCAGACGAACCAAAAGCAGCAGTTAACGATAAAATAAATGGTGAGGGTACCGATAATGGCGAAGCTAAAACTTACAGCGCCAAAGTATTTTTTGAAGATGGCTGTGAAATGGAAAATGTTAGATCTTACACCATTATTCATAATTTAAAACCAATTGCAATAGAAATATCACATATTCCAGAAGATATTATAGATGAAGAGTCCATAGAAGTAATCAGAGCAAATGGTTTTTCAATAGAAATAAAAACAGAAAAGACATATGAAGAATTACAAAAGCTATTACTTGACACCGTATTTTTAAGAGAATTGGTTTTAAATGAAGTTACACAAGTGCCTCAAGAAGACACTAAAGAAGTTGAAAAAGAAGTTCAAAAAGAAGAAACAAAAGCAGTAGCAGCGGCACAAGCACCAACAGATGTTCAACATCATGATGGTGCAGACCAACAAGGCCAAAATAAAAAACAAGTAACACAACATATGATTAGCGTAAATGTAAGTAAATTAGACCAATTGTTAAACTTAATGGGAGAACTTGTAATTGCAGAAGCCATGACAACCGAAAATCCGGAGTTAGAAGGGCTGGCATTAGAAAGCTTCCATAAAGCTGCAAGACAATTGAGAAAAATAATAAACGACGTACAAGATACTGTAATGTCTATGCGAATGGTTCCCCTATCCACAACATTCTTTAAAATGAATAGAATTGTGCGAGATATGTGTAAAGAGCTGAATAAAGAAGTACAACTAGAAATAATAGGCGAAAACACAGAAGTAGATAAAAATATTATTGAACATATATCAGACCCAATAATGCACATGATTAGAAACTCGGTAGACCATGGGATTGAAAATCCAGAAGAAAGAATTAAAAATGGAAAAGAAGAAAAAGGGCTCGTTATTCTAGAAGCTAAAAACTCTGGAAGTGATGTATTAATCATTATAAAAGACGACGGTGAAGGCATTAATAAAGAAAGAGTAATGGAAAAGGCAAAAAACAATGGTTTACTTAGAAAGCCAGAAAGTGAATATACTGAAAAAGAAATACATCAATTTATATTCCTTCCAGGTTTTTCAACCAACGAGCAAGTAACAGGATATTCAGGTAGAGGCGTTGGCATGGACGTAGTAACAACCAATATTGAAGCGGTTGGTGGTTCTATATTAGTTGAAAGTGAAGAAGGCGCAGGCTCTACTTTCACTTTAAAAATTCCATTGACATTGGCAATTATTGAAGGTATGACAATTAAACTCGGTGGTGCCAAATATACAATTCCGATTATTTCAATCAAAGAGTCATTTAAACCTAAAAAAGAATCTGTATTCAATGACCCAGATGGTAATGAAATGATTACCGTTAGGGGAGAATGTTACAACGTGATAAAGTTAAATGAATTTTTTGGCGTTGAAACAAACATTGAGAATATTGAAGATGGCATTATGATTATGTTAGAAAATGGGGATCAAACAGTGTGCTTACTTGTTGACGAGTTAATTGGAGAACAACAAGTAGTTGTAAAGTCCATGCCTAAATATATTAGAAAAATTAGAGGACTTAGTGGCTGTACTCTTTTAGGTAATGGAGATATAAGTCTTATTATAGATGTTGCTGGTTTCTTTGATAAATAAATATGAAACCTAGCAAGGTGGAGAAGTATTATGGAAATTACAGATAAAGAATTTAATAACATACGAGATTATATAAAAAAGAATTTCGGCATAAACTTAAGCAATGAAAAAAAATCTTTGGTTTATTCTCGTTTGCGGTCTGTTTTGCAGGCAAATAACTTAGAGAACTTTACAGACTATTATGAATATTTAACAAAAGATAAAACTGGTGAAGCAGCCGTAGTCTTTATTGATAAAATAACCACCAATCATACTTTTTTTATGAGAGAAGTAGACCACTTTTACTACTTTAGAGATACGGTGCTTCCTTTTATTGAACGTGAATTTCCACAAAAAGATTTAAGGCTATGGTGTGCTGGCTGTTCTTCGGGGGAGGAATCCTACACCTTACAAATGCTTGTTCAAGACCATTTTGGAACAAAAGGGTGGAATATGCAGATGCTTGCTACTGATATTTCTACCAACGTTCTTGATAAAGCCACAGCTGGGATATACTCCAATGAGCAAATTGCTCCTCTGCCTGATAATTGGAAAAAAAACTATTTTGCAAAGTATGATGAAGAGAATAAAATAGTAGTTGATAAAATTAAAAAAGAGATTATTTTTAGAAAGTTTAACTTGATGGAAGAAAAATTTCCTTTTAAGAAGAAATTTCAGGTTATTTTTTGTAGGAATGTAATGATTTATTTTGACAATAAAACCAGAGATGCACTTGTTCAAAGGTATTATGATTGTTTGGAACCAAATGGGTATCTTTTTATTGGACACTCAGAATCTTTAAATCATTCAGATACTGCTTTCAAATATATTATGCCAGCAGTTTACAGAAAATAAATTGCGGAGAGGTGTTAAGAACCGTGAACATTCTTATTGCTGAAAAAGAAGAAGCGTCCAAAGAGATGTTAAGTAATTTGTTTTCGCAACATGCCAAATGCAAATTTGTTTCTGATGGGCTGGAAGCAGTGGAAGATATCAAAGCATCCATCAATAAAGGTAATTTTTATGATCTGATTTTTATTGATTATGATCTTAGCCGGATGAATGGGATTCAAGTATTGAAGTCGTTAAGAAAGTGTGAACAAGGTACAAATATTTTTGGTAAGACAAAAGTGATTCTTGCCCTTGACTCCCTTGATGTTACCGAGTTGATGAGGTTTTTTTCTACTACTCATGAAAAATTTATAATTAAACCACTTGATGAAAATCAAGTTTTAAGAGTAGTAAAAGAACTGCAGCTTCCTTTTAATTTGGAGAATAATAGTTATTAATGACTATATCATGAAGAATGAGGAGATTTTGTGAAAAGTGATATAAAAAGTATTTTAATTGTTGATGATGCAGAATTTATTCGACTGACATTAAAAGAGATTTTTGTTAAGAATGGTTACCATGTCATTGGTGAGGCAGTAAATGGCGAGGATGCTATTGAAAAATATAAAGAGCTTCGTCCTGATTTAGTTACGATGGACATTACCATGCCGAAAATGAATGGTATAGAGTCTACTAAAAAAATAATAGAATATGATCCTAATGCTAAAATTGTAATCGTTACTTCCATGACAACCAAAGCATATATAACAAAAGCTG
>JAVBJQ010000090.1:0-4130 GCA_031546905.1 Eubacteriales bacterium
TGAAATTTTTTGACTTATCAAAATTTCAGATATACAACGGTGCAAAACTTTCTCAACCTTTACACCGTTGTTTTATCCGGAAAAGCAAAAAAGTGCTAGGTTTTTATCCTAGCACTCAACATGAACCGTAATTTTAAACACCACAAAAACATAAAAGCACATTTTAAAAATAACTTTTAAAAAAATAAAAAATGTGTTATGATAAATATGTTGTGGTAGCGGTTATCCGTTTGCACTAGGTGTCTGTTTCACCTATTGTAAGATTCCTTGAGTTGGCGCTCGTGGAATCTACTGCAACTTTTACTTTTCTAAGATTAGTATATCATTTCCAGCTATATTCTGCAAGAAATTTCTTTGTGGTCCATTGAGATACAATTATTAAACTTACTCTATCTTTAGAATCCATGTCCAAATAATCTTTGTACTAAAAAGTGTCACCAATCCAGTTGCTTGCTGAAAGTGATGTAAAAAGTTATTATTTTATAACTTTTTATAAACCCTATAACTCAAAAGTTTTGAATTGTTAACATCGGCTCTACTGCTACACATAACTATAAAAAAATCACCTTCACAGGCGCTTATAAATTTTGATTTCAAGAAAATAAAATTATTGACAGGATAAAGAAACTCCACAGAACCATTCATGAATATTTCAATTTTGTTTTCGTTTAATATCGTATGTGTACTATTTTCAATCTCAATATTACTTTTTTTATGCAATTCAAGAGATTTATATATACTAGGGTATAATTGCTCTGCCATGTTGGATCCAATTTTTTCTAGTGATAAATTTTCCATATTTATTTTGACGAGTTCAAAATTATAAGTAGAT
Organism: Eubacteriales bacterium; assembly: GCA_031546905.1. Lineage (GTDB taxonomy): Bacteria > Bacillota > Clostridia > Lachnospirales > JAVBJQ01 > JAVBJQ01. The sequence continues at coordinate 833 of JAVBJQ010000090.1, forward strand.
AGTATAACGTAATCTTTATGCCATTCATAAGCATTAGAAAAAATCAGATCATCTAATCCATCTTCTAGTTGAATGATCCTATAATCATAGCCTTTGAGATTAATGTGCACAATGATATCATTGTCAGGGCAATACAGCAAAATTTCTTCATTAATGTGGTTGACATACGATGAATATATTGTTATCCCCTCAATGAGTGAAAGCCTTTTAATAATATTTAAATTTTTATTAAGGATAATCACTCCTGAGTAATTGTCATTAATAACTATTTTATCTGCTACAATTTCAAGGAAATACATGTCATTATCACTTTGAACAAATTCTTTAGTTTTTACAATCATTAATGAACACCTCAATTAAATTATAACCTAGCAGAAATGTATTCGCAAGCCAATACATTTCTGCAGGCAATTTATTTTAAGTTAATCGTTTTAGATGAATCTGCAGTACTTGGGATTAATTCACCAGTTAATGGGTTAGCCTCACCAATATGAATTCCTCGTTTATTAAACACTTCGAGATGTGCTGCTTCACCTGTATGAAAAGTATCACGGTAATAATAATAATCTCCATTCTTGTAGACTTGAGCTCCTTTAACTTTAAAGCTACTTTCCGCTTATAGAAGTGACTTTACAGCCTTTAATGCGGATTCAGTTAAATTATTAATCGCAAATCCAATAACCTGTTCATTCTCATCCACATAAAATTCAAGGTCGCCATTTACAATTGATTCTTTAATATTACATTTTAAATCAAATTTACATATAAATTTTCCGTCTGACAGACATACAAAATAATTGCCATCTGTGTCAACATAGTCATTTTGTCTAGCAAAAATATTGAAATTTACTAAAATATTCCCAATCGAAATATTTTCAACAATTAATTGAAGTTCTTTAAAACATTCTATGTCCACGAAAAATGTTATACTTTTTATCATTCCTGTATCAGTACTGACACCTACTTCCAGCGGGGGATTGTTCCCATTTCCCAATATCCGCCAGTAACTAAATACCTTTGCTTGGTTATATGTATCATTGTCAACTGATATCATAACCAAATTAGTTGCAACTTGTTCAAATTCGACATGAATGTTAGTTGTGTTCATGATTTTTTTTATTTTGGTTAAATACATCCCAATCCTCCTATTTATACAACGCATGATATATTACACCCGTATCAGAATCAATGCCTATTTCCCAGCCGTTTATTTTGGTAAAGAAGTTTTTGCCAGACTGGAGTTGTTTTGCTAAAACGTCATTTACAGTAGTTTTAAAACTTTCCATTAATTCATTTTCTACCAAAATTGAACCTTTTGCTGCGTTTACATATTCACCCATATGTTTTGTAGCATTCCCATGTACCCAGATCTCCTTGCCATTAACATATTTACCTTCCATGACGAATGACTTGGGGATATTTGTGCCAGAAATCACTTCCTGTGTGGATTTTATGCCATTCATCCACTTCCCCGAGCCCTCAACAATCCCATCAACTTTTTTCAAACTACTTGTTAGCTCAACAGCCTCTTTACCACCTTTTGTAAGCAATCTAGCTCCGGTAGCAATCTGCCCTCCTGGCATAATTCCCATCATTGAGATAACTGCATTAGCCTCATCGCCCTGTATTATGTAATACAGCCCATTAGCACCATCAAAAACTCCACCAAGTTCTGGGAACATTCCAAGTGCATCTAGTATATCATGCGCCGTTGCAGGTGGAACTATACTTGGAAGAGAGTATTGGTGAATTCGAACAACCTCCAACTGTAGCTCTGTCTATATGTCTGTAGTCCAGATGGGTCATAGAAGAAAATTGGATTATTACCACAATAGGTATATTAGAAGGGTTCCATAATGAGCATTTGTCTTACAATGCGTAGCCAAATCCTTAAAAAAAATATAAAAATTTATCTACTATATGATTGCCCTGTTTATGGTGCAAACCGTTTCCGAATAATTTCTTTACTCAAAATCGTTGCCAATCCAACCTGTGATCCAGTCATTAGTGTAGTGCAGAATGAAATTGATGGATTAAATTTTCAAATATCTTTATTCTTAGAATATCTAAAGCACTTGGTTCAATTCTGACATTGTACTTGAAAAAGAATCTATCATTTATTTCTTTTTCAAGTGTCTGTAACTCTTCCATATCTGTATGCTGTTTTAAGTATGATAGCCAATCGATAATCTCACTTTTATGCCATACCAAAATGCTATCATTTGAAACCTCATTCATCTTATCTACAATTTCTTTTAGTTGATATAAGGAACTAATCAGTTCCTTATACTTTTCATTCATTAAGTCCATATCTTCTCCACCTTAACCATCACTTTAATGGGCTTGTCTTAATCCAACTTTCTGGAATTGAGTTAAAGTCAATGTAAATTTGGTGCGCTCCACCATACAGACCATACCCTTGTGAGCCGACTCTTCCGTCTAACCCTGAAATACTTGAACCTCTAGGTATGGTTATTTCATAAAGATTGCTTGCATTATTACCCCATTCTTGTCTAATTGCTGTTTTTACCCTCCATTCAAACTCAGTGGCTGGCGGAGCATCTAATGACCAAAAGCCTCCATTGTTGTCACCTACTCTATATAATTTGGTTCCCTCACCATAAGTTTTTAATTCTGACTTTCCACCTGCAAATGAGTTCAAAACATTTCTTTCCCACTGGCTTCCTTCTGGTAAATTTGGAACTTTAATATGGATAGCATCGCCTACTCCATCAACTTTTTTCAAACTACTTGTTAGCTCAACAGCCTCTTTACCACCTTTTGTAAGCAATCTAGCTCCGGTTGCAACCTGCCCTCCTGGCATAATTCCCATCATATCATTGAGATAACTGCATTAGCCTCATCGCCCTGTATTATGTAATACAGCCCATTAGCACCATCAAAAACTCCACCAAGTGCTGGGAACATTCCAAGTGCATCTAGTATATCGTGCGCCATTGCAGGTGGAACTATACTTGGAAGAGCGTATTGGGGATAATTCGATGAACCTCCAACTGTAGCCCTGTCTGCACGATACTCATATGCCTGTAGTCCAGATGGGTCAAAGAAGAAAATGTCGTGGTATACTAAAGTTGTAACGCCTCAACCTAATAGTATATAATACTAAGAAGGAAAAGAGGTATGAAGATGACAACATATGAAGAAGAATTTAAAAGAAAGCTTGTGCGTCTGCATTTGGAAGAAGGTAGAACGTTGAAGAGCCTTGCCGAAGAATATGGCGCATCAAAAGCTAGCATAACAATCTGGATAAGAGCTTACCGTGAAGAATGCCAAATAA
>JAVBJQ010000027.1:0-11424 GCA_031546905.1 Eubacteriales bacterium
AGGGGATTTAAAATTCACGCCTTCTTCTACGCCAAAACGTTTAGAAAAACTCCCAGCTGCTTTATTTCGAATAATAACTTCAAGGGGAATGATTTTAACGGCTTTTACAACAGTCTCCCTTTCACTTCGTTGTTCTACAAAGTGGGTTTTTACGCCTTCTTTTTCCAAAACTTGAAAAAGAAAATTAGACATTTGATTGTTAATGGCACCTTTTCCCTCAATGGTGCCTTTTTTTAATCCGTTAAAAGCGGTGGCATCATCTTTGTAATAAACCATAAAATTTCCATCAACATCTGTTTTAAAAACTTTTTTTGCTTTTCCTTCATATAAAAGTTCTTTTTTTTCCATGAGTATATTCCACCTTTATCTAAACATTAATTTCAGCCTTAACGCCTATTTCAGATTTATATTTTTCTAACACGGGATTTACATTGTTGTTTAAAAATTCAGTAGTTTGCTCAACAGACCGTCCAATAAAGTTTTTAGGTTCTAAAAGTTCTATAATTTCATCATAAGTCATGTTAAACAATGGGTCGCCTGCAATACGTTCAATTAAGTCATTGTCTTTTCCAAGAATTTTTACAGTTTTGCCAGCTTCCATGGAGTGTATTCTAATACGTTCGTGGAGTTCTTGGCGGTCACCACCCTTTTTAACAGCTTTCATCATAATATTTTCAGTTGCCATAAAAGGAAGTTCACGTAAAAGATGCTGTTCAATTACTTTTGGATAAACAACTAAGCCATCTACAATATTAATATAAAGATTTAAAATAGCGTCAATGGCTAAAAAAGCTTCTGGAATACTAATGCGCTTGTTTGCAGAATCATCAAGGGTACGTTCAAACCATTGCATAGAAGCAGTGATAGCGGGGTTTAATGAATCGATAATTACATAGCGAGCAAGGGAAGAAATTCGCTCACTTCTCATAGGGTTTCTTTTGTAAGCCATGGCAGAGGAACCGATTTGAGATTTTTCAAATGGTTCTTCAATTTCTTTTAAATGTTGTAAAAGCCTTATGTCATTTGAAAATTTAGCAGAACTTTGAGCAATAGAACTTAAAACATTTAAAATTAAGCTGTCTACTTTTCGGGAGTAGGTTTGTCCAGAAACAGGATAAACTTCTGAAAAGCCCATTTTTTTAGCAATCATATTTTCCAGCTTATTTATTTTTTCATTGTCACCATTAAAAAGTTCTACAAAACTTGCTTGGGTACCTGTTGTCCCTTTAGAGCCTAACAATTTTGATTTTTCAATTCGGTGCTCGATTTCTTCTAAATCAAGTAGTAAATCTAAAATCCATAAAGTAGCTCTTTTGCCAACGGTAATTGGTTGAGCTGGTTGGAAGTGGGTGAAGCCTAAAGAAGGCAAATCTTTATATGTATCTGCAAATTTGGAAAGTTCATGAATTAAAGTAACTAATTTTTTTCGAACCAAGCCCAGTGCTTCTGTGTAAATGATAAGGTCGGTGTTATCACCAACATAACAAGACGTTGCACCCAAGTGAATAATGGATTTTGCCGTAGGGCATTGTTCGCCATATGCGTGAACGTGAGCCATTACGTCATGCCTTACTTCTTTTTCTTTTTTAATGGCTACTTCATAATTAATATTATCTTGAAATGCTTTTAGTTCGTCAATTTGTTCTTGTGTAATGTTAAGCCCAAGTTCCGCCTCAGCTTCTGCAAGGGCAATCCAAAGTTTACGCCAAGTTTTAAATTTTGTATCCTCTGAAAAAAGTTTTTGCATTTCAACACTGGCATAACGAGCGGTTAGGGGACTTTCATAAATTTCTCTCATCAAGATAGTTCCTCCTACTACTAATTTATATTAAATTTTGTGTTTTTGGAAATGAATTGGTATAGTTTATTTGTAAATAATATTGTCTCTGCTTGGGCCGTTTGAAATCATGGTAATGGGAACGCCGATAGATTTTTCAACGAACTCAATATAGTTTCTAGCATTAGCTGGTAAGTCGCTATATTTTGTGATACCAGAAATATCACATTTAAATCCTGGTAACATTTCAATAACAGGTTTTGCACGTTTTAATATAGGTGTATTGGGAAACTCCGTGGTGATTTTTCCATCGATGTCATAAGCAACACAAACAGGAATATTTTTCATATAGCTTAAAACATCAAGGACTGTAAAGGCTACTTCAGTAGCACCTTGAACCGAACAGCCATATTTAGAAGCAACAACATCAAAATGTCCCATTCTTCTAGGTCTACCAGTGGTAGCACCAAACTCACCGCCATCGCCACCAAGTTGTCTCAGTTTTTCAGCTTCTTCTCCAAAAATTTCGCTAACAAATTCCCCAGCCCCAACAGTACTAGAGTAAGATTTAACAACTGCAATAATTTGTTTTATTTTGTGTGGAGGAATAGACGCACCAACAGAGCCGAAACCAGCTAAGGTGGAAGATGAGGTAACCATTGGATAAATACCGTGGTCAGGATCTTTTAAAGCACCAAGTTGTCCCTCTAACAGAATATTTTCATCGTTTTGAAGAGATTTTGAAAGAAACTCGTGCATATCCCCAACATATTTAGAAAGTTTATCACGTTTTACAATTATTTCTTTAAAAATAGATTGGGCATCAAGTAACGGCTTATTGTAATAATGTTTTAGCATGATGTTTTTCTTTTCAATTACAGTTCCTAGTTTTTCAAGAAAAGAAGCTTCATCAAAAAGTTCGCAAATTTGAAATCCGATTTTGGCATATTTATCAGAATAAAAAGGTGCGATACCAGATTTTGTGGAACCAAAACTATTGTTACCTAAATGTTCTTCTTCATATTCGTCAAAAAGAATGTGGTAAGGCATGACGATTTGAGTACGGTCAGAAACCAAAAGTTTTGGATCTGGTGCACCGTTTTTTACAATATAGTCAATTTCATTTAAAAGTGAATCTATATTTAGTGCAACACCATTACCGATTATATTTGTGTTTTTAGGATTAAAAACACCTGATGGAAGTTGGTGAAGAACAAATTTTCCGTAATGGTTTTTTATTGTGTGCCCAGCGTTACTTCCTCCCTGAAAACGAATCGTTACATCAGAGTCAGATGCAAGAACATCTGTAATTTTACCTTTGCCCTCGTCGCCCCAACAAGCGCCGACAATTGCTTTTACCATTTGAAATCACTCCTTAAAAAATGGATGAATTTGTGTGAAATAAAAAAGGACTGTAAAAGCATAATTGCTGATACAACCCTTATACTAATTTGACCCTAAAAAGATTAAAATTAGTCCATAGACAATTTGTCATTTTACCTCTTGATTATAGTACCTTACTAAAGGGATGTCAACAAATTAGTTTATTTGGTTTCCTAAGAAATTTCATGTATATTTTATAGGGATTATACACATAATAAGTTGTAAAAGAAATTGTGTATTCTATCAAAAAGATATTGGGAAATATCCACAAAAGAATTGGTTTTAAAATTGTTAAAAATAAATTTGCTTTAAGAATTGAATGTATGGTATACTTCAATACAAGAATTTAAACATTAAATAGGAGTGTAATTTTTTATGTCAGACAAAATTGTAGTTGGCAATATCGTTGAGGGTAAAGTTCTTAAAATAAAACCTTTTGGAGCAATTGTTCTTTTAGAAGACAATATTCAAGGACTCGTACATATTTCTCAGATTTCAAATAGTTACGTTCAAAATATTGATGACCATTTATCTGCTGGAGATGTTGTTAAAGTTAAAATTTTGTCCGTTGATATTCCTAATAAAAAAATCTCTTTGTCAATTAAAGATGCGGCAGAACCTTCTGCAAGTGCGAGCAGACCCACTAATAGACATCATCACGAAAATAATCAAGGTCACCAAAACAATCATGAAAATTCTTATAAACCAAAACAAAATCAAGAACCACAAAGTTACGGTTTAGAAGAAAAATTAAAAGATTGGCTTAAAGTTTCAAATGAACGCCAAGCAGGTTTAAATAAAAGAAATAAAAGAAGATAACAAAGCGAAACGTCCACAAGTTTGTGGGCGTTTTTTTATATTTTTTTAAAATTAAAACACAACTGTTGACATAAATTTTACCCTTTGCTATACTCTTTTCAAATATCTAAATTTGTATAAAGGTGTCGAAAAATGACTGAAAAATTATTTTTAGGGAATCCTTTGGTAGAACTTCATATTTTAAGTGAAGCTGAATTTGAAAATGCTTTAAAAATTAAAAATGCCACAGGCAAAAAAATTAATGCCATAATAGTAGGGTTACATTATTTTACAGAAGAAGAACTTGCGAATAAATATTCTCTTGCTACTGGTATTGTAAGAATTAAATTACCCGAATGTAAGGTTCCTCATGAGGTTATGTCTCTTATAAGCGAAGAGTTTGCAAGACACAATAATGCTGTGCCCATTGAATTAGTAGATAATCAAACGATTATTGTTGCTGTATCAGATCCTTTTGATAAAAATATAATTCATGAAATTAAAAAAATGACAAATCGAAAAGTAATTGTCAAACTTTCAACCAGTAAGGAAATAAATGACTTAATAAATAAATTTTATGGAAATAAAGCAGTAGAGACGTTAGCTTCCGCCTTAGGAAAAGAATTTGTTGAAGTGAATGAGCGGTTCCGAAGGTCAGAAATAGACATTTCAGGCGAAATTTTAAAAGAAGGTTCAGAGGCAAGTCAGTTAATTAAATTGTTTATACAGCAAGCAGTTACCATGCTGGCAAGTGATATACATATTGAACCTCAAAAAGATAATTTAAGAATTAGATTTAGAATCGATGGACATTTAAAAGATATATTTTCCATTGATAAAAATTTGCTGTCCCATTTTTGTGTAACCATAAAATTAGCTGCTGAGTTGGATATAACAGATTCACGCACCCCACAAGACGGGCATTTTAGCATATCCATTCATCAATATAAGTTAGATATACGGGTAAGCACTTTCCAAACTATCAATGGAGAAAAAATTGTTTTGCGTATATTTTATCAATCAGGAAGACTTTTTTTAAAACATGATTTAGGTTTTTTAAAAGAAGATTTAAAGGTAGTGGATTATCTTCTTAAAAATAAAAATGGTGTAATCTTAGTAACAGGGCCAACGGGAAGTGGAAAGACCACAACACTTGCCAGTTGCATTATGGAGTTAAATCAGCCAAATGTTAACGTTATTACCATTGAAGATCCTGTTGAATATGTGATTGACGGAATAAATCAAATTAATATTAATCCTAAAAGTGGAATTACATTTGATGTTGCAACCAAACACATTTTGAGACATGACCCTGACATCATTATGGTCGGTGAAATAAGAGATACAGAGACTGCGAGAATTGCACTAAGTGCGGCCATTACAGGACATCTTGTTTTAAGTACACTACATACAAATGATGCTTTTAGTACCATAACAAGACTTTTGGATATGAATGTGGAAAGCTATTTAATAGCAGATGCCTTAAAAGGTATTATTTCCCAACGTCTTGTTAGGAGGGTCTGTAGTAGTTGCAAAGAATCCATTACAATTGAAAAAAATTTCTCGGAAATTTTAGGAATTTCCCAAGGCTCTAAAATTTTTAGGGGAAAAGGTTGCAATGTTTGTAATGAAACAGGATATTTTGGAAGAGTTGTTGTTTATGAAATATTGATGATGGATGATGATGTTAAGAAATATATTTCAAAACAAAACACAACAGAAGAAATAAAGAAGTTTTTAGTAGAAAAAGGTATGAAAACCATGTGGCAAAATGCCATTGAGAACGTTCTCATAGGCACTACAACGCCGGAGGAAATTATTAGTACTATTTATTCTTCAGTATCATATTTTTAAAATCTTATTATTGGAATGATTAGGTGATTTTTAAATATAAGGCTATTGATAATAGAGGAAATATTGTGATAGGTGAACTGGAAGCAGAAAGCGTAGAGCACCTAAGCAACCATATGAAGTCTAGAAAATTAGTTTTGCTTGACTTAAAAAAAACATATAAAATAAATTTTTTTACTTTTGAGAAAAAAATAGGAAATAAAGACATTGCTACTTTTTGTAGACAATTGGAACTTTATTTCCAAACAGATATTCCCATATTCTCCGCTTTAGACAAAATAATGAGAAATACGAAAAATACAAAAATGAAAAAAGTTATTGGAAACTTAATGAAGGGAATTAGTTTAGGAAAAAGACTTTCTGAGTGTATGGCAGAGCAAAAAGAACTTCCATTACTTTTTGTAAATATGGTTGCTATTGGGGAAACCAGTGGTAGATTTGACTATATTTTTAACAGGTTAAATAGTCATTATGAAAAACAAAGTAAGTTTTTAGATGACATTAAATCAGCTTTTATTTATCCTTGCATCGTTTGTGTAATGATGCTTCTTGTGATTGTAGCATCGATGGTTTTTGTCATTCCCCGGTATGCGGAGATGTATACGGCTAATGATATTAGTTTACCAGGTATAACGGTAGCCTTAATTTCTATTAGTAATTTTGTAGTGTATAAATGGTATATTATGATTATAGTCGGATTGATTATTTACATCGTAGTCCCTAAGTTAAGGAAACGAAGGAACTTAAAATACTTTTTTGATAAAGTAATTTTTCATATACCTGTTATAAAAGATGTTTCCCTTCGTGTAGTGAATACTCGATTTGTGGAGATGATGAGCATTATTGTTCCATCTGGAATTTCTTTAATTGAATGTCTCCATTTATCCAGCAGGGTAATTCATAATGATTACGTTAGAAAGGAAATCGATTTCATCATTTCTGAAATAAAAACAGGGAAAACGTTTGGAAGTAGCATAGAACGAAGTAAGTTTTTAGATCCTGTGCTTTGCTCTATGATTATTACAGGGGAAGCAACGGGGAAGTTTGAAGAAGTGCTTGGTAAGACATATATTTATTTTGAAAGGGAATTGGAGTTTACCATTCTAAAAGTAAGTAAATTAATTGAACCAATGATAACCATTGTAATTGGCATTCTTGTAGGACTTATCATGCTGGCAATTATGCTTCCAGCTTTTAATTTAAGCTCCGTTTTGTAAAAAAATATAAGTGACTGTAAGTAAATAACTTACTAATGTATACCGTATCTAAATATAGCTGATGAGGTGGAAAAACTTGAATATATCAAAAAATAAAAATGGATTTACCCTTGTTGAATTAATTATTGTCGTTGCGGTCATTGCCGTCGTTAGTGCTATTATTATTCCGAATTTTACAGATATTACGCAAAAATCAAAATTAAAAAGTGATATTGTGTCAGCTAGAGTCATCCAAAATGCAATTGATGTGTATACAATTGAAAATGGAAGCGTGAAGGCCACAAATGGAACTGCGGATGAAACAGACCTGAATGCCATTATCACGGCATTGTACAGTAAAAAATATTTAAAAGTAAGTACCTATTCAACCCAAACCGATGGGACAACATTTATCTACCATACAGAGGACAAGATTGTAAAAGTAAATCTTCCCGTGACGTCAAAAGCAGCATCCTATTATAAAGATTTATCCAATGCTGAAAAGGCATATATTGAAGGAACTGCCACAGTAGCACCATGATTACAAACAATCAAGATGGATTTACATTGGTTGAAATGGTGGTTATTATCGCTGTATTTTTAATTTTGACAGTGTTTGGGCTTAATTTATTTGTCTACTCAGCGGAGGAAAGCAGTAGGGTTGCTGTTCGGAATGAACTTTTTGAAAATGCGCAACTTGCTTTGGATTTTCTAAAAAATGAAGTTAGGTGTGCAGATGAATATGATGTAATGGTAAATGCTAATAACACCTTATTGCTTTTAAAACTGAAGAATAACAATGATATTAAGGTGTTTCGATATAATGCTACAGTGGCGCCTACCAGTAATTTGTACAAAAGACTTGATTATGGTGGAAATGACTGGGAAAAATATACGCTACAAGAATTGGCTTCCTATATTAATAATATTGAAGTTACTTTTATAAAAAATAAATATAGTGGTGAAAATGAAGCAATTCTTTTTAAGATTACAACAGATAACAAAATATCTCAAAGCCCTCAAACTATTGTAGAACCTGTTGTTTTACAAGGAGAAGTTAGCGTAAAGTATAAAATGAATAGAAACATAGTGACACCCACTATAAAGTAAACTTTTGTAACGGGAGGTGTTTTTTATATCAAAAATATATTTAGGAATTGACATTCATCAGTCTAAGATTAATTTGGTGGCAGGGTATAAGAAAAAGAAAGAATTAATAATAAAAAGTTTTTGTTCCTATACATTATCCTATGATTTTAGTGTTGATGAAATTAAAAATAGAATCAAAGAGTTTACAGTGGAAAATAAAATTAAAAATTTTAAAACAAATATTTTAATTAGAGATACGACTGTTTTAGTGAAAGATATTCGATTACAAAGTAGAAATGAAAAAGAAATTAGCAATATTTTGCGATATGATTTAGAAAAATATTTTTCAAATCATGAGGAAAAGTATATTTCGGGGTTTGAAATGTTAGTTTCTAATACAGGAGTTGAAAATGAGTGTTTATGTTTGGTGGCTGTTGTTCCAGAACTTCTCATAAATCAATATATAAAAATGTTTACAGATATGAAAAAAGAAATAAGCCTTGTGGATATTTTTCATCGCTGTGTTTTTAGAGCATTTAATGATTTGGTGGAAGCCGATCATGATTTTTGTAACATTATTTTTTATTTTCAAAATAATGTTATTCGGATCATCGTTATAAATGAAGGGCAACTTTTTTATGGGACAGACATGGATATGAAAGATAATAGGGAATTGGATTATTATGAAGAAATTTATGCTTCGTTGATGTATACGGTTTTTTTTAATGACATAACAAAGTCAAAACAAAAAAGAATTTATTTTTTAGGAGATATTTGCAAAGACGAAAGTTTGGCTGATAAATTTATTAACATAGGTATCGATGTTTGTCAGGGGTTTTCTTTTCAAAATATTTCTATGGAGAAAGAATTTGACAATGACTTTTTGGCTACTCTTGGGCTTATTTATTTTTAATGGGGAGAGGTGTTTATTAGGCATATGAATTTACTTCCTCAAAATTATAAAAATAAAATAGTAAGAAAGTATTTAATAAGAAAATTAATTTTCCTATATGCTGGTGTTTTTATTTTTTTATGTGCAATAGGTTTGGTGGGTATCATTGTTTCAAAAAATTTGAATGATTCCCTTATGGAAAGTAGCAAAATTTTAAAAAGTGAAAAATATAAGACCATTATTGGAACTTTTAAGCAATATGACGATTTACAAAAAGAACTTTCCTTTCATCAAAGTATTTTAAATAGGATGAAAAATGCTTCAGTAGCTAGTTCTAAAGCGATTGGATATGTTGCTTATTTATTGCCCAAGGACTGCCTTCTCATTGATATTACAGTAGATAGTGAACTGGATATAATAACAATTGCAGGTGTATCAGAATCAAAAGATATAATTGATAAATATATACAGCGGTTATCAAAATCAAGTTACATGAGCGATGTTAAGTTGATGAATATTTCGGTAGCGACAGAAAAAAATGTTTATTTTTCAATTCAAATATCTGTTTCAAAAGCAGGTGAAGCTTATTTTGGAAGTCTTAATGAATAAAATAAAAGATAATAAAAGTATTTATGTTGTCTTTTTTATGTTAATTGTTTTTACAATAGGTTTATTTTATTTTTTTGTCTTTAAAATTAAAATTTCTGAAATAATACAGCTGCAAAATGAACTATCAAAAAATGAAAAGGTAATGAATCGGTTAGAGAACAATTATCAAAATAGAGATGCTATTCAAAAACAGATAAAAGAAGCAGAAAATAAAAATAAAGGAATCAAGGAGTCCATTGTATATCAAAATGAACTTCCTTTTAAAATTATTGAAATAAGTAAAATACTAGACTTAAATAAGTTGGCAGAAAATAGATTTGTCATCGGTGACTTTTCTAAAAATACCGGCGGAGAAGATGTTATACTCAATTTACCTATTTCGATTGGGTTTAAAGGGAATTTTGACGATGTAATTCATTTCATAGAAACGTTGGGAACAAAAAAATATATACATATTAATAAGCTGACGATATCATCTAAAGATACTTCGGAAGTGGACACGGTAACATCTACCATAGAAATTTTAATTTGTTTTATTGAAAAAGAAAACCAATTTTCTAAGACGGAAGAGGATTTTAATCATGCAAATAAAGTCAATAATCCTTTTTATTATGAAGAAATGTGGAAATAATAACGGGTTTACCTACATGGAGCTGGTTGTAGCGGTTAGCATCCTGACTATTATTGCGATTCCCATTTTAGATGGTTTTCATCAAGTAAGCCTGAATGATAGCAATACCAAAAATTATTATTTTGCTACAGAGTTATCACAAAATTTATTGGTTGAACTAAATAATGAAATTTCAACCAAACTAAAAAATAATGTTAGGCTTTCCAATAAGAAGTTGTATGATTTTTTAGGATATTCTAAAGCTGAATTTGAGGAAAAATTTTCTGGTACTATTTATCATTATAATGTGTATATAAAAAAACTGGATGATGCCAATGTGGATACAACGAATGGGGTAGCAGATTATATTTTTTCTAACCATGATACCTTTTTAGAATCTTCACCATTTTTAAACATAATGCCTAGTGTTTCTAATAACAGCAATGCCTTTTACACAAAATATGTAGACAAAACGCCTGATTTAGAAGTGGTTTATGACAATTTTTTCTTTATGAAAAGCATATCAGATGATAGGAATATTCATTTTGATAGAGATGATAAGACTTGCACCGTGAATCTGAACAACGATGGTAGTAATAAAAAATTGATTTTTACGTTTGATTGTGAAAATCTGAATACAGATACGGTAATCAGCATTATTAATAACTCACAAGCCAGTATTGTTGCTTTGGTTTCTATGAGAGCTGGAAATGACATATATAATGAAAAATTAAAAATTAACACCAATAATACAAGCACAGGTAAAATAACCATATCAAAAATAAATAAGGTGATACTAAAAGATAATTATGTAATAAGAATTGACACGTTAGACAAAAATGGAAAACAGCTAAAACAGCTAATAGACTTATATAGTTTTGATTATAAATGAGGAATTTTATGTCTAACTTAAAAAAGTATTTATGCGCGCAAAATGGAAATGCAATTATATTTGTTGTAATCATTGTTTTTTCTATTTTAATGATGTTTAGTGTTTCTCTCCATATTACAAATAATTCCATGAGGTTAAGTAATGCTTATTATAAGTCTGCCAACCTTTATTTTTTTGCCCAATCAGGAGGGGAGAAAGTAAAAGATTTATTAAACAAAATAATGTTTTCAGAATACGAAAATATTTTAAACGAAACCACATCAGAAATTTCAACCTACAATATAGAAAAATACATACAATATAGTAAGCATAGTAAAACAGATTTTT
>JAVBJQ010000022.1:0-9179 GCA_031546905.1 Eubacteriales bacterium
AAATATTTACAGTATTGATATTTATTCTAGTCAAGAGTCAACGTCAGACAGCCCACTAGAACTAAAGATTAAAAACGGACTGGACACAGACGAAGTGACGAATGATGTTCTAACACAACAATCTGCTAAAATGAAAAAAGGACTCCCAAACGTGTCAGCCGACCAAAGCAACCGTTTAAAAATCCCACTTAAAAATACTCAATTTAAAGATGATTATAGTACATACAAAGAAATTATTCAAGAGAATATAGAGTATTCCCATTTTTTACAGAATCACAACATCAACATAGATATGATAGACGAACTTGTTAATTGTATGCTTGACGTTATTTGCACAGAAGGCAATACCGTTAAAATCAATGGCGAAGAAAAGAACAGAAACATGGTAAAGTCCGTTTACCTACAACTGAACTCAACGGACATAGAACACATATTAGATAGATACAAAGACCAGTATCACAAGATAACACGCCATCACAATTATTTAAAAACAATGCTGTATACCGTTAAGCAGGAGGGAAGTCATTTCTACACAAATTTAGTCAACAAAAATATGACTAATGAAATTCATATAGACAATTAAATAAACAGTTGCCATTTAAACGCATACAGAGCCTTTCTGGTGCGTTTTTAAATTTTAGTTTATATAAATTACTAATGCACATTGAAAACGCAATGCAAGCCGTTGTGGACGTTCTGAAAAGACATATAAAATTAAATATTTATCTTATAGAATTTCATATGTGGCAGGACAACCATATGTTAAAGAACAAAAAGCAAGAGAAGCTATGACATTATTAGAAGTTGAAAAGAAAAAAGCAGAGATAAGACGCAAATCAACACAAAATAATAATGCCGCAAAAGAAATAGCAGTTACGGCTATACCGCCGTATCAGATAGAAAGAGGAGAAACTCGAAATTTAGTAGCAGAAAAAGTTGGATTTAATTCAGGTAGAGAAGCTGAAAGAGCTATTAGAATTTGGGCAATAAAAAAGCCGCCTAGAAAGCGGATTAAAGATGTATCATAATTACAATAAAAAACAAAAAAGCTCTTGCAAAGTTAAACAATATGTGTTATATTTATAAGCAGACAACAAATTAAATAAAAACAAACACTTCTCCATCACTGACATTATTTTATAACAAATACTAGGTTTTGTCAAGTAAAAGATATGTTTTATTTAAAATGGATTTTTGTGCAATTTGTATACAAAGTCAAAAAATTTATATTTATGTGGCAAGATTTTAATTATTAAAAGCTACATACATCGCTTTGGGACTCTCTAAGGAGACGATTTATTATAGATACCAGTTACAGATGAAAATTAATTTATGGAAGGAGAAATATTATACTATGGCATTTAGATACGATACAAGGCATTTGCCAAAAACAACACAAGCGATTATTCGTAATAGAGATGAAGCAGAAGAGTTGAGAAAAAAAGAACAAGAACAAGTACAAAATATAGAGATAAAGGCAACGTCTACTGAAAACTAAACCGTACAAAAGTTTTTAACAGCAACAAAACCAATTAACCTGAAATCGTGTGGGTGGCGGTTGCCCTACAAAGCAACCGCCACCACATCAACCTAGGAAGGAAGTATTGATAATTTGATTCAAAATATGCAAATTCAGTTTATGGAATTTTTATTCGCAGATAAGCCAGCAAACGAATATATTGCTGTCTTTGGAATTGATAAAATAAATAGTGCTAAAACAACAGTAAGACATTTTTTGAGAGCAGAGGAAGCGATTAAGTATAGCCACAGAATAAAAAAAAATTTCAATGTGTTTGTGGGTTTGGCAACAACAGATGGGGGAGCTAGAGCTGCCATAAATAATGGAAGCAGAAATGTCATAGCTTTTGATTTTGATAAAAAGGATTTAGGTAAAGACTTCAATCATAAAGATATTATTAATTTATTTAAAAAAGTTGGACTGTATTATCATATGTGTGTTGCCAGCGGAGGTGGTTATCATATTTACCTAAAAATAGATAGGACAACCGATTTAGATAAACAGATAGAGGTTAATAAACATATAGCTTCCTTAATTGGTGCAGACCCAGGTGCAGTTCTGCCGACACAAGTATTACGAATGCCTGGCACATATAACTATAAAAGAGGAACACCAGAATTGGTTAAATTGGTATGGATAGCACCAAAGATCGCCAATTATTCAGTTGATGAACTACACCATAAATTTATTTCTAAAAAAAGCAAGGATTTTAAAAATATTTATCAAGTAACAAACCAAAAGAATAATTATTTCTGTATTGATAATGTTCTACAGTATGGGGCTGAAGAGGGAGACAGAAATTATCAATTAAATAGGCTAATATCATTTTTTAAAATAAAAAATTATAGCCATGCAAAAATAACAGCGATTATAACTGAATGGAATCAGAAGTGTTCACCGCCACTTGATGACAGCACACTTCAATATCAACTTGAATATGCGATAAAAAATGACTATAAATATTTTGGGTGCAGGTCAAGCGACCCTATAATACAACAGAAAATTTGTCAACATTGTGACCAGTCCCAATGCAATAAAGGCGATAAATCCGAACTAGTCTGCCATGAGCTGAAAACAATTAAATATGAATATGGAATCATGGAAAGGGTCAAATATAAATCTAAAAGATTATCTCTAACAGGGAATCACCTTGCAATAATAGGAATATTGAAAAATAATTTTCAAGGGCTAACAGATAAACAACTGGAGAGTGAGTTGACATCCATAATTACTGGAAAGAAAAGAATATCTCATAAGACAAGACTTAAAGTATATGACGAGTTAGTGGAGCTGAAGTTATTGAATATTAAAAAAGGTACAGGAACTGTTCCACATCTTTATAAATTAATAGATGCCAAGTGCTTAGAGAATGAAAAAATATTCATTTCACATAACGCTTTGATGAGATTTGTTGATGGTGCTATAAATCAATCTGCTTTTCGATTATATTGCTATATGATATATAGAATGTTTAGAAAAGAAAACATCGTAGAAGCTGAAGTAGCAGAAGATTTGAATCTCACACAAGCTACAATATCTGAACAGATTAACGAATTAGAGAAAGCAAGATTCATTTATAGTTATTTAGATCGTTCGATATGTCGATATGGGGCAAAAAGATATGAATGGTGCATATAGATTAAGCTATGTAAAAAACCTATGGTTGATTTAAATTCAAAACACAGTTAAATCAAGGGTTAATTGAGTTAGTTATGTAAAAAACCTATAGATATATAAATAGATATATATAAGCTTTATAGATATTGTTAAAATAGTATACTGTGTAAATACAAAAGGAGACTCATAAATGTTAAAAATAAAAGATATTGAAAGAATTTTAAAAGAAGATTATTTAAAAAGACAGGATTTAACCAATATAGATAATTGGGAATGGGTCAAGATGATTCTTAATTTCCACAAGATAAAAAACTATAAAGTTGTTGACAGCCAGCTTTTAATCAATTATAAAGGTACAGATTATATAATTTATATGGATTTAGAATCAGCAAAGATGATACTAGAAGAAACGACAAATAAAAATAAAACCGCATTTACTGGAGAAATTGCATACTATCAAGCTATTAGGCAAATTGAGTTGAATAACGAACATAAACCAGCAATTTAATATATCAATATCAAATCCTGAAACAAATTTAGAAACAATTATAGAAGTCGAAGATTCCTTTTGGCTTCTTTTTTATTGTCAAAATTAAATATAAATATTATTAGATACCAATGATATTACCGCGTAGCAGACAGATAAAAAATATCTTTTGGTTTTCAATAGATTTAATTGGGATTATCTTGTGTAATATAGGATTGAATGAGCAGATGGGGGATATTTTACAAACTTTAAATATTCCAATTTTACAATATGTCTACTAGCACTTGCAGTAATACACTAAAGTTCAATCAAATTTCATCTCTATTTATAAAAATATTATCAAAATAAAATAAATTTTGAAGTTCTATCATTTACTTTTAAATTGACAAACAAAAACATATCCCTTAGAATTAATAGTAAAGTTTGCATTTGTAAGATTTACTATTTTAAGAAGGGACAATTAAAACATGGCTAAACATTCAAATGGTGATTTTGGGGAGTATAACAGCGTAAAGCTAACAGGCACATACTCAGATATAAAAAAAGATAAACTTGCCGCTGATGCAGATAATTTTGAGCCATACAAAGTAAAAGATAGTGAGATAAACTATATCAAGGTGGCTGAGATGTTAGCAGATAAATTTGTTAGTGGCGTTGAATGGGATGAAAATGACAAAAACGCATATAAAGCTGTATGTATGCTTGCCGCTGGTGATATGAATTTATTAAAAGGTAAATTTGTTGTATCAAACTTTATTGAAAGTAAAAAATCATTTCAAAGATATAACAAAGGAAAACACTTAACATTAAGCAACCAACAAATTGACAGTATACTCCTTCATCGTTTCGGAACTGGTAATAAAATGACACAGAACACCTTTTGTAAAACAACTCAAATAACTAAGCCAACATACAATAAAGTTGTAAAAATGGACTACAAACACCAAACAGATATAAATCGAATAAACGAACGTAAACTTGCTTTAGGCTTAACTGACTAACATAATAGAAAAGTCTAAAAATATCATAAAAAACACTTTAAATCTTAGACTAATGTTATTAGAAATAGATGTTAAATATTCAGCCCCAAAAATTAGTTTATCAGCAGAGCAGAATCCCCAAATATAAGGCATTTCTAAATTTAAAAACTTAATTATTTCATTTGTAATTATCGTAATTAATATCGTAAAAGTCAGTAAAATCAAACGCTAGTTCGAATTAATATAATGATAAATCAATAAAAATGCTTATAAATGGCGTTAAATCAACCTTCTACGATGATTGACAAAAATTATATATAGATTGGCAAATTTAGAGTAAATAATTGCAGTTTTGGTTGAGATTACGGGATTCTACGATGCTATAAAAATTCCTTTAAAATTTACGTTGCTAAATGTAGAAACATTGTATATACTATAAACAAAGGAGTTGATATTTTATGTTAGCAACTGGAAAAATACAATTTTGGGGGAACAGCAACGCAGTAAGACTTCCGAAGGCTGTTATGGAAACTGCATTTTTTAACACAAATGACAGCATTCAAATAATTGCGGACTCAAATCAAATTGTAATAAAAAAAATAGAAAAAAAATCACACAAAACATTAAAAGAAAGATTAGCTGGTTTTGATGGTGTGTATGAGTCTGAAGAATGGGACACTGGTTTACCAGTTGGGGCAGAAATATGGTAGTTTACAAAACAAGACAAGGCGATATTATCACGATGAATTTTGACCCTCAGATTGGGCATGAACAAAAAGGACGCAGACCCGCATTAGTGGTAAGCAATGATACATTTAATAATTTTTCAAAAACAACAGCTATGGTTTGCCCAATAACAAACACTGATAGATGTATACCTATTCAAGTTAATCTTGATGATAGAACGAAAACAACAGGGGTCGTTATGTGCAATCAAGCAAAGATACTTGACTTGCAAAAACGTAATGCTGAATTTGCTGAGAAAATACCAAACGATATTCTCTTAGAAGTTATAGATATAATAAATGGTTTTATAGAAATTGAAGAATAAGAAGCGGCAGCCATGCAAAAAAAGTACGTCTTTTGATAACAAAGACGTACTTTTTTTATAAAAAATTCACAATCCCATTTTTTTTGCGTTTGATATCTCATGTTTGATGATTTTTTTATTATCATTATCGCATTTATAGGTCATTTTAAAACAATCTGCATTTTTTTTGCTATGCTGTTTACACGGCAAAACATTTGTCGGAGCTGTTGTAGAACTATGCTTATGAGATCGTTCTCCAGCTGGTCTTGCTACAGCTGCTGAGACGGTATCGCTTATACCTGTAGTAACCATAGCAGCTACAAGTAAAACACTTAATATTTTTTTGATTTTCACTTTATCCCCTCCTTAGTATAATATTGGTAATTCTTGTCATATATATCGGAATCAAGTGTTAGAAACTTAACGTATCTTTTGGTCTATTTAAATTAGTTCGTCTTTTCTGTATTAGGTGAACTTTTCATCATGCCAAAAACGTTCGTTTATGACACACAATAATCCTAGACCACTTTATCGGCTCTTTAACTGTTAAAAATGTATCTAATAACGTATCAAAAACTATTTACAATTTGAAACGTTTATGATACAATAATTTTAAAGTTAAATCACTTAATGGAGGGTTATTGAATTATGTTAGTTGGTTATGCAAGAGTCTCAAAAATTGACCAAAATTTAGATAAGCAAATTGATGTTCTTATTTCTGAAAAAGTAGATATAAGAAATATTTATCAAGAAAAAGTTACTGGCACTAAACGAGATAGAAACGCATTAGACAAAATGCTGAATGAATTACAAGAAAATGATATTGTTATAGTCGCTGAACTCACAAGATTAAGTCGTTCCACTAAAGATTTATTTGAGATAGTAGAAAAAATAAAATCTAAAGGGGCTGGAATTAAAAGTATTAAAGAAAGTTGGTTAGATACTACAACCCCACAGGGGCAATTAATGTTTACAATATTTGCTGGATTAAGTCAATTTGAACGTGACCTTATATCACAAAGAACTAAAGAAGGATTGCAAGCGGCAAAAGCCAGAGGAAGAAGTGGCGGCAGACCATCCAAACGCAACGACAAAGAGCTAACAGTTGAACTCCTATACAATAACGGAGTTAAAGTTGTTGACATCGTAAAACAAACCGAACTAAGCCGAAGCACAGTCAATAGGATAGTTAAAGATATAAAAATAAAGAATTGAATTTTTCTACCGAATAAAGGCAAAGGCATAGACGGCGAAAACCGTCTTTTTTATTTTAATAAATGATTGTACTAATAATTTACATAATGTATAATATTATAAACATACGTATATTTATAATATTACAAAAGAGGTGTAATATATGATAGTTATATCAATTGCAAATCAAAAAGGCGGCGTATCAAAGACAACTACTACACAAGCTATTGCAACTCTACTTAATCATAATGGCAAAAAAACACTTGCAATAGACTTAGACCCACAAGGAAATTTATCTTTTGCTATGGGAGCTGATTTAGAAAACACACCAACGATTTATAATGTATTGAAAGGTGAGCTTGAAGCGGATAATATTTTGCAAAGCACTTCTTCGGGAGACATACTACCATCAAATATTCTTTTAAGCGGAGCTGATATAGAATTTACGGCAACAGGTAGAGAATATCTTTTAAGAGAATCACTAACTAGCATTTCAAAAAAATATGATTATGCTATTATTGATTGTCCGCCATCGCTAAGCATCTTAACAATTAATGCATTTGCAACAAGTGACTATGTTGTTGTTCCATCATTAGCAGATGTTTTCAGCTTACAAGGAATGGCTCAGTTAAACAATACAATTAAAAGTGTAAAAAAATATTGTAATCCCAATTTAAAAATTGCTGGTATTCTTCTTACTAAGTTTAACCAAAGAGCTAATTTGAGTAATCACATCAAGTCAACTCTAAATGATATTACAACACAAATGGATACCATTCTATTTGATACATTCATCCGAAGCAGTATCACAACACAAGAAGCACAGCTTCAACAAAAGAATCTGCTAGAGTATGACAACAAATCAAATACCATGGCAGACTATACAAAGTTTCTAATAGAATTGGAGGAAATAATAAATGCCTAAAAAGGATTTTACCAAAGCGACTGATGCAGCAGCTGATATTTTTTTTAAAAAATCCATTCCCATTGATAAAAAATTTAAGTCGTTAGATGAAATAAATTTAGATGAACCAGAAAAAATAAATAATAACAAACAGGAAAACATATTACAACTTCTTGCAGATGCCTGTGATGCATTAGATGATGACGAAGAAACAAATGGCTATAAACAAGAACATATTGCTAACAATACGATTGATTCAAATATTTATAAACAAACCAATAACTATAAAGATGCTAAACATACTAATGTTACAAATAAATCAAAACATTACGACCAACGTGGTAAACGAGAAGAACGATGCGGTTTACTTCTTGATAAACAGTTAAAAGAGGATTTGAAACATCTTGCCAATGCTACTGGAAGTAAATCTGTTAATGACTTAATTGTCACAATATTACTAGATTACGTAGAACAACCTCATAATCAAACACGGCTCACACAATACAAAGATATATTGAAAAGATAAGCGAATTTGCTTGTCTTTTTTTGTTTTAAAACAATTTAATATATTTGTTGACTGGTTATGACATATCAAATATAATAATTGTGGAGGTGTGAAAATGGAAAAATTATATACAGTAAATGAAGTTAAGCAAATTTTAAAGATTAGCGATAGCACAATACGCCGACACATCAAAGACGGCAGGATTAAGACACAATCATTAGGCAGGCAACACCGTATAACTGAAACAGCACTACAAGAATTTTTGAACTCACAAAATGAAAATAAGGGGTGAAAAAATGTTTGATTATTTCTACCAACAGCAACATGAACAATATTTGTTTATTCAGTTGCCATCAATACTTATTAAAGACGATTGCTTCAAAGATTTATCAGACGGAGCAAAAATTTTATATAGCTTACTTTTAAACCGCACATCACTATCAATGAAAAATGGGTGGACTGATGAACAAGGGCGAGTATATATCATCTACACCATTGAAGAGATTATGCAAGACTTGAATTGCTGGGAAAAGAAAGCTACTAAGTCAATAAAAGAATTAAAGGAAATAGGATTGATAAAATCGATCCGCCAAGGGTTAGGCAAACCAAATTTAATATACGTTATGAATTTTGCAACTTCTTTAAAATATCAATCAATAGATAAAAAAGAGTCTATAAACCTTGAAAATACACAGACTTGTCAAAAGCACAATTCAGCAATTGTTAAAAAGACAATTCAAGAACCAGTCAAAAGCACAATTCAAGACTTGTCAAAAGCACAATCTATTTATAATGATTTTAAAAATATTTACAGTATTGATATTTATTCTAGTCAAGAGTCAACGTCAGACAGCCCACTAGAACTAAAGATTAAAAACGGACTGGACACAGACGAAGTGACGAATGATGTTCTAACACAACAATCTGCTAAAATGAAAAAAGG
>JAVBJQ010000039.1:0-18901 GCA_031546905.1 Eubacteriales bacterium
AGTTATTGACTTAAAGTTACTTTAACATGATATACTCCCTTTATGGATAAATATTTTTCTATAAAAGAAGTTTCAACACTCACAGGGCTGTCCCCATCCAATATCCGTTATTATGAAAGTGAGGGATTAATACAACGCATCCACCGAGATGATAATGGCATCAGACGGTTTAGTAAGCAGGAAATTGAATGGATACAATTTTTGGGGAAAATGAAGGACATGGAAATGCCCATTGTCCAGATGAAACAATATGCCACTTTGAGATCACAAGGAAATACAACAATCAAAGACAGAATGAATATTTTAGAACAACATAAACAATATATTTTGCTTAAAATAAATAAACTCTATGAAAATATAAATTTATTGGATCATAAGCTTGAAATATATAAACAGATGGAGGAAAAGACAAATGAGTAATGACAGTCGTTTTGAAAGAGGACTTAAAAAGTTATATGAAGTAGATGGAAATACAGGTATTGATATTACAGAAAGCCTTGGTGACTTAGGAAAGTACATTGTAGAGTTTGCTTTTGGGGATATTTACAGCAGAGACGGTCTATCCCTTAGAGAAAGAGAAATTGCCACTATTGCAATGTTGACCTGCCTAGGTGGGCGGGAGCCACAATTAAATGTCCATATTCACGCAGGTTTAAATGTAGGTTTGACAAAGCAAGAAATTGAAGAAATCATTATACAAACTGTTCCCTACGCAGGTTTTCCTACCGCCATTAATGTCATGAATGTTCTTAAAAAAATTGAAACTGAAAAATAAAATACAAATGCTTTTCAGCTTGATTCCAGATTATTTTAAGTTGATTGACTGTATTACAAAATTAAAATTTTTGCTAAAAAAGCCAATGAAATTCAATGTTACCGCGACAAAGTTTTGCATAAAGTATTTCCTTATCATTCATAATAATGATGTAAGGAGGTGGTGACTTGGAAAAAAATCAAACAACACTAGAAAAAATGCACCTAGCCGAAGGAATTCAAAAACTCAACGCACTTAAACAAAGAATAAATACAACAAAATATAATATAGAGGTCTCCAATGAAATTATTCACGAGACTCCTTCTGATAAAGTTCGTAACAAACTAATTGAAAAAAATATACAACGTGAGCACGCCGTTGGTTCTCTCAAAAAAGAAATCAGAGATATTGAACAAACCATAGAGGAAAGAAGTCATGAGGTGTAATTTAATGCGCCAGCTGATGAAACACAAATCAAACAGTGTATTGAGCATACAGGATTTAATCTATTATAACGAAAAAATGCAGAAGCTCTAAAATATTAAATTGAAAAGCTTCTTAGGCTGTCGACACCAACAAGTCGACAGCCTATTTATTTTTTAACTGCAACATATTTCCAATTCCTTTCATAAACTACTTGTATAGCACGATAATAATTGCTATGAGAAAGGATGGTGATTATGAAAAATTTTTTCCAATTACTTCATAAAGCAAATCGACATATTAAGCTTATTGACAAATGCTTAATCGTGTTTATGGTTATTTTACTGTTTCAATCATTATACATCTTATTTGCAAATCAAATTATTTCTCAAAATAACAACAGCGTTGATGTTGTTATTCGGAGTGCCATTGCTTCCATTTTTGGATATTTTATTAGTGCTAATTTTATTAAAAGCAAAGAAGCCTCTTTGCCCACCCATCATGCACCTGCGACTCCTGCTAAAAAGCCAGTGACACCTCCTGATTGTTTTACAAGAAGTGTACAGGTTATAATTGTGACTGTGCTGGGGTTAATATCACTTGTGGCACTTATTATAAATCGAAATCTTTCCGTAATTCCCGATTCATCCATCCCAACCATTACCCAACTAAGGGACATTGTATTTGGTTGCGTTGGTTTTTTGCTGGGCTATCCCTCTGATTCTATGGATGTAAAAAAATAAAGGGAAATCAATTTTTTGACGCTTGACATAAAAATTTTTTTATGTCACATTATAAATATATACTAACTTTACTTTTATACAAACATAGTAAGGCTTTAATAAATGGTAAAGGTCAGGTGGCGAATATTATGCCTAAAAGAGTAACTGTTTTTATTAGCTCCATTGGCTTTATTGTCAGCATATTTTCCTTGCTCAATTTATATTTAGCAAGGAAGTATCTTTATGCCTATCAAGATATGTTTTTTACAGAAGGTATGCTAGTCACTGTTGTTTCATTCCTATTTTTTTCTGATAGCATTTTATCAACTCCACGGAGTAAAGTAAATGTAAAAGCCCCACTTATTAGCCACGTTCAGTCTATTATTGACGAAAGGACTCATACCTTAGAGAATAAAAATAATTTATCTATTGGTACACTGTCCCTTCCCCTAGTAATCATAATAAGTGGTATTATTTTAATTATGATTGCTGTACTCATAAAAATATAATGTACCTAACACAAAGAAGAAGTTCAAGTAATTTCATCAGTAAGTTTAAAAAAGGAGCTGACGCCATGATTTGTAAAAATCATTTTGCGTCAGCTCCTTTTAATTTTTATACTGATTTATTTTTATTTTTAATTGCCGCTTGGGCTGCCGCCAATTTTGCAATTGGAACACGGAAAGGCGAGCAAGAAACATATTGCAATCCGATATTATGACAGAACTCAATGGAAGAAGGATCGCCACCATGTTCACCGCAAATTCCCAATTTTAAATCAGGTCTTACGGACTTACCTCTTTCCACTGCCATTTGCATTAATTGCCCAACACCAGTTTGGTCAAGTCTTGCAGTTGGATCGCCTTCGTAAATATGTTTTCCGATATAATCATTTAATATTCTACCAGCGTCATCTCTTGACAAACCATACGTCATTTGAGTTAAGTCGTTGGTTCCAAAGGAGAAGAACTCTGCCTCTTTGGCAATTTCATCAGCAATCAAAGCAGCTCTTGGAATTTCAATCATGGTTCCCACTTTGTAGTGAAGGGAAACGTCTGATTTTTCAATAATGGCTTTGGCTGTTTTATCAATAATGGCTTTTACATATTGTAATTCCTTTATATCTCCCACCAGTGGAATCATAATTTCTGGAACTACGTCATAGCCTTTGTCTTTCTTTACTTCAATTGCCGCTTCAATAATTGCTTTTGTTTGCATTTCAGCAATTTCAGGGTAGCTAACTGCCAAGCGACAACCTCTGTGGCCCATCATTGGGTTTAATTCATGTAAGTTACGAGCTTTTGCTTTTAATTCTTCTGCTGATTTGCCCATGTCTTTTGCAATATTTTCAAAGTCTTCATCGGCAGTTGGTAAAAATTCATGTAGTGGTGGATCAAGTAGGCGAATGGTAACCGGTCTGTTTTCCATTGCTTCATAAATACCGATGAAGTCACCTTTTTGGAAAGGAAGCAGTTCATCTAACGCAGCACGTCTTTCGGCTTCTGTGTCGCAAAGAATCATTTTACGCATTTTGGGAATACGGTCTTCGTCAAAGAACATATGCTCTGTACGAGTAAGTCCGATGCCTTCTGCACCAAATTCAAGGGCAACTTTTGCATCTTTTGGTGTGTCTGCATTGGTTCTAACGCCTAATGTTCTTACTTTATCTGCCCAACCCATAAACGTCATGAAGTTTCCAGAAATTTCTGGTTTGACAGTTTTAATATCGTCCCCATAAATATGTCCTGTAGAACCATCAAGAGAAATATAATCTCCTTCTTTGAAAGTTTGTCCACCAAGGGTAAAATATTTTTCTTCTTCGTTCATTTTAATTTCTTCACAACCAGAAACACAACACCTTCCCATACCACGAGCAACTACCGCCGCATGAGAGGTCATACCACCTCTTACTGTAAGAATACCTTGTGACACTACCATTCCTTCAATATCTTCTGGTGAAGTTTCAAGGCGAACAAGCACCACTCTATCCCCTGCTTCTGATGCTAGCTTTGCATCTTCTGCAGTGAAATAAACACGGCCAGCTCCAGCACCTGGAGAAGCTGGAAGCCCTTTGCCCAATGACTTCGCCTCTTTTAACACTGCCGGGTCAAAGTTTGGATGTAGCAATTGTTCTAATTGTTTCGGGTCAACCATGGCAACCGCTTCTTCTTCTGTTCTTAAGCCTTCTTCAACCAGTTCAATGGCTATTCTTAGGGCTGCTTGTGCGGTTCTTTTTCCATTTCTTGTTTGAAGCATATATAGTTTTCCGTTTTCAATGGTAAATTCCATATCTTGCATATCTCTATAATGGTTCTCAAGTTTTTTTGCAATTGCATAAAATTGTTCATATACTGCTGGCATATCTTTTTCTAATTTTGCAATTGGATTTGGTGTACGAACTCCCGCAACCACATCTTCCCCTTGGGCGTTAATCATGTATTCACCAAACATTACATTTTCACCAGTTGCCGCATTTCTTGTAAACGCAACCCCTGTTCCAGATGTGTCTCCCATGTTTCCAAAAACCATGGCTTGAACATTTACAGCAGTACCCCAGTCGTATGGTATGTCGTGCATTCTTCTGTAAATGTGTGCTCTTGGGTTATCCCATGATCTGAATACTGCCATGATAGCTTCAAACAATTGCTCTCTTGCATCTTGTGGAAATTCTTTTCCTTGGTCTTCTTTATATATTGTCTTGAATTTAGCTACAATTTGTTTAAAATCGTCTGCGGAAAGCTCCACATCACTATGTACTTGCTTGTTTTCTTTAAATTCGTCTAGCACTCTTTCAAATTTTGATTTTGCTACTCCAATTACCACATCAGAGAACATCATAATAAATCTTCGATAGGAGTCATAAGCAAATCGTTCATTGTCAGTTGCTTTTGCTAGTGCTTCCACAGCTTGGTCGCTAAGACCTAAGTTTAAAACCGTGTCCATCATACCAGGCATGGATGCCCGTGAACCTGAACGTACAGAAACCAATAAGGGATTTTCATTGTCACCGAATTTTTTGCCTGAGATTTCTTCTAATTTCTTTAATGATTCATTGATTTCTGTCCTTACATTATCAGCTAAAACTCTACCTGATTCGTTATATAAAGTACAAGCTTCTGTTGAAACTATAAATCCTTGTGGAATTGGTAATCCTAGCTTTGTCATTTCGGCTAGATTTGCACCTTTTCCACCAAGAAGATTACGCATGGAGCCGTCGCCTTCACTGAACATATAAACATATTTTTTGCTCATCTTTAAACTACCTCCTATAAAATTTTTATATATAGTTTTTAGGGCTATTACTTGGTTTAATCGCTGATAAAAAATTTTACAGAGGTTTGCCACTGCATGATGGCAGAACCTCTATAAAATTATTTTTATGAAACGCTAAACGGTGTTAATAACCCTAAAAATATATTCTTTCTTGAATGTATGCTTGAAGCTCAGAAATAGGAACTCTTGTTTGTTCCATAGAATCTCTTTCTCGTACTGTTACGGTGTTGTCTTCTTCTGATGTAAAATCATAAGTAATACAGAAAGGAGTTCCAATTTCATCTTGTCTTCTATAACGTTTACCGATACTAGCAGCGTCGTCATATTCACATACAAAATGTTTGCTTAATTGTTCATATATTTTAAAAGCATTTTCACCAATTTTTTTAGAAAGTGGGAAAATAGCTGCTTTTACTGGCGCAATGGCTGGATGGAAACGCAGGACGTTTCGGATTTCGCCTTCTTCTTCTTCCTCTTCATCGTAAGCTTCACACAAAATGGCAAGGGTTACCCTGTCTGCGCCCAAAGAAGGTTCGATACAATAAGGAATATACTTTGTATCTTTCAGTTGGTCGTAGTAGGACATATCTTCCCCTGACACCGTTTGATGTTGTTTTAAATCATAATCTGTTCTGTCGGCAATTCCCCACAGTTCTCCCCAACCAAATGGGAACATAAATTCAATGTCTGTGGTTGCCTTGCTATAATGAGAAAGTTCTTCAGCACTATGGTCACGAATACGTAAGCTTTCTTCTGCAATACAAAGGCTTTTTAGCCAATCAATACAAAATTGTTTCCAATAGGAAAACCATTCAAGATCTGTATCTGGTTCGCAAAAAAATTCAAGCTCCATTTGCTCAAATTCCCTTGTTCTAAAGGTAAAGTTACCTGGGGTAATTTCATTTCTAAAAGATTTTCCAACTTGCCCAATTCCAAAAGGAAGTTTTTTTCTGGAAGTTCTTGCTACATTTTTAAAGTTTACAAAAATACCTTGGGCAGTTTCTGGTCTTAAATAAACAACGTTTTTAGAATCTTCGGTAACTCCTTGAAATGTTTTAAACATCAAATTAAATTGACGGATATCGGTGAAATTTTTAGCACCACAAGTAGGGCAACCAATTTCTTTTTCGGCTATGTATTCCTTCATTTTTTCATTGGACCAGCCATCTACCACTTCCGCAATGTTGTTTGTTTGCATATAATCTTCAATTAATTTGTCTGCACGAAATCTTTCTTTACAAGATTTACAGTCCATCAATGGATCGCTAAAACCACCTACGTGACCAGACGCAACCCAAGCTTGGGGATTCATCAAAATAGCACTGTCAAGTCCAACGTTTAAGGGGCTTTCTTGAACAAATTTTTTCCACCATGCTTTTTTAATATTATTTTTAAGTTCTACGCCCAAAGGACCGTAATCCCATGTATTTGCAAGACCTCCGTAAATTGCAGAACCAGGATATATGAATCCTCTTGCCTTACACAACGCTACAATCTTCTCCATTGTCTTTTCCAATTACTTTTCCTCCAAACTCTTATTAAAAGTGTAGTTGATACTATGGCTGTTAAAGATATCGTCAACAGGTGTTTTCCTGCACTAAATATCAAAAAAGGTCTTTTCCCTAAATGGGATAAAGACCTTAATACACTTTAGGGTTTTTACAATATTTTTTATATTCACATCATCATAAATTTAACAAATTTTTCTACTATTGTCAATGAAATTTGCTTTTATTCCGTGAGAATAAAAAAGAAAAACCTTGTGGGACGTTGACCCCTCCTATTGTATGAATCAACGTGTTTTTTTATAATACTTATTGCGTATCTTTTTCTTGTTTTTTTAGGGCTTTTTTCTTGTGTTTTCTTGCTTGTTCTACCATTTCGTATAATTTGTCCAGTGCTTTGTCAACACCGCCAATTTCATCAATGAGTTTTTCGTCTACTGCTTCTTGTCCGATTAAGATTGTTCCTACATCTCGAGCCAATTTTCCTGTATCCAGCATTAGTTGTTTGAATCTATTTTTTGATATTTTAGAGTTCAGCGCAACAAACTCTAATATTCGTTCCTGCATTTTATCAAAATACTCATAGGTTTGAGGAACGCCTACCACCGTTCCATTCATTCGAATGGGGTGAATCGTCATGGTTGCGGTTGGCGCTATGAAAGAATATTTAGATGCCACCGCAAGGGGAACCCCAATGGAATGTCCGCCACCTAATACCAACGACACGGTTGGTTTTCCAATGGACTGAATCATTTCTGAAATAGCAAGCCCCGCTTCCACATCCCCACCAACTGTATTTAATATAATTAAAATTCCTTCAATTTCTGCATCATCGGCTACTGCAACCAGTTGGGGAATCACGTGCTCATATTTGGTTGTTTTACTAGTGGGCGGTAGTAACATATGACCTTCAATTTGCCCAATAATGGTTAAACAATAGATTCTTCCCCGTGGATTTTTTTTCATGGGTTGGATGCCTTGTTGTTGTAAACTTTCTGGAGTTGGTAGCTGTGGTGGCAGTTGTTCTGCTGGTACTTCTAATGGCTGTTCTGGCTCTGGTTGGTTATGTATCTCAATCATGATTATCTCTCCTAAATTCAATATATAAGGCGCTGTAGTGTGCGTTACTTACAATCGCTAAGAGTATTATTCCTATATTTTTAAAATTAATTCATGTCTGTTACTTTTTTATTCTTAAATTTTAATTTCAACAAAATAGCAAACAACACCATGATACAAACATCTACAATAATAAGTACCATTCCCCCATGAATCCCCATTCTTTTTGCCACAGCTCCTGTAATATATGTCATGACAATTCCACCTAGTGTTCCAGCAGCAAGTAACATTGCCATGGCAGTGCTTTGCCCTTTTAGAACTGCACCAATGGTAGAAATGGTGGTAGGGTAAATTCCCGCTAGGAAAAATCCCATTGCGATAATACAACCAAAAATTAGCTTTGCATCGGTTAAAAACATAAATATAGTAAAAAATATTGCTGCAAATATACAATTTACCAATATTAACGTTTCTTTTTTGATATATTTTGAAACGTAGGCACAAGTGAGTCTCCCCAAAATAATAACGGTCCATAAAAGAGATAAATAATTTTGTGCCATGGTTCCGCTCATAATTTCTGTATCTTTTAAATAGGTAACCACCCAACTGTTTACAGAATTTTCAAACCCTAAATAAAAAAATAAAAGTCCTGCTGCTATGTAAAAATATGTATTTTGATAAAATGGGCGAGAAATAGTCTCTGAGACTTGTTTTTCTTGATGTACAATTCCATCCACATCCATTAGCAAATATACAACAACGGCTGAAATTGCAAATATAATTCCTACTCCAACAACAAATTTCCAACTAAGCCCGTGACTAATGCAAATAGATGCAAAAAATGGTGATGTTATTGCCCCTACTGCAAAAAAAGTGTGTAGTATATTGAGAGGTGCTGTTTGCCCCACCGCAGCATCATTAATAATAGAATTATCCATATTACTAATGCTTCCTCTGCCTAACCCTGTCAGCAAAAACATAAATACCAATATCACTTTATTGCTAGTTAAAATAATTCCTAAAAATCCAACCGCAATGAGGGTAGATAACAATACAATGGTTTTCTTTCTTCCCAATTTAATGACCAAATAACTTACAGCAAAGCTTGCCAAAAAGTTTCCTAGGGCATGAGAAGAAAGCAAAAGCCCTCCTAAGTCATATCCTAACTGATAATCTGACATTAAATAAGGCAAAATAGCCCCAATCATCAGTGCCATCAGCCCATTTACAAAAAACGTATAAAAAGTTTTAGCAAATAAATTTTTATTTTCCATTCCATCCTCCAACAGGGTTCTTTCAAAACCCTTTCTACAAAAATTTTGTCGTGAATATTCATTATTCGCTTACTCAGTATACACTAGAAAAAGCAAACCTGCACATTGTAATTGGATAAAATATGTATTATAGTGAAGTGAGGTTATTTTATAAAATAATCCCAACTTGAATTTTCATAAGGAGGTATTTTCATGTTTGATGATTTAAATTGCAAAACCAAATTAAATAACGGCGTTGAAATGAACTGGATTGGTCTTGGGGTTTTTAGAGTAGAAGAAGGAAACGACGTTTACGATGCTGTTCGGTGTGCCTTAGATGCTGGCTACAGAAGCATTGACACCGCTGCCGTTTATAAAAATGAAGAAGGCGTTGGAAGAGCCATTGCCGATAGTGGCATAGCAAGAAAAGAACTTTTTATTACAACAAAAGTTTGGAATGAAGACCAACGAAACGGAAATATTGAAGCAGCTTTTGAGACAAGCTTAAAAAAATTAGGACTTGATTATGTAGATTTATACTTAGTCCATTGGCCTGTAAAAGAAAAATACGTTGCTACATGGAAAGAACTCGAAAAACTGTATCAAAACAAAAGAACAAGGGCTATTGGTGTAAGTAATTTTAACATTCATCATTTAGAAGATATTTTTAATGCGTCTGACATTGTCCCTGCTGTTAATCAAGTGGAATGTCACCCTTATTTATCTCAAAAGGAACTTTTAAACTTTTGCAAATCTAACAATATTCAACTGGAAGCATGGGCACCCCTTGTTGGCGGAAAAATAAATATTCACGAAGACCCTGTTATCCAAGAAATCGCCAAAAAATATGGAAAAACCACTGCCCAAGTTATTTTACGTTGGGACATTCAATGTGGAATCGTAACCATTCCTAAATCAACTAACAAAGGCAGAATTGCAGAAAACATCTCTATTTTTGACTTTGCACTTGCTGAGGAAGATATGAAAAAAATTGACGGATTAAATATGGACAAACGTTTTGGCTCAGATCCTGAAACTTTTACATTTTAATTTTTAAAAAACAGGAGGAGACTTTCATAAATGAAATCCCCTCCTGTTTCTTTGTTTTTCATGATAGTTGTTACAAATAATATTATTATATTTATTCTATTTAAAATATAATTTTAAAAAAACGCCAAGCATAAGAATTTGTTAACCTATCTTTTCATAAATATCCGTAATCATTTCCACTCGCTTAAACGGTGTAAGTAAATAAAACCCATCTACAAATGGTTTTATTTTTTTTGCAATTTCAACGGCCATGGAAACCCCCACGGCTTCCCCTTCTTCTCGGGACATTTCCAAGTGAAATAAATCCAAATATTTTGGTGGTATATTTACTCCCGATAACTCATTATTTAAAAATTGTGCATTTTTATAACTTACAACAGGCAGTATTCCACCTAAAATTTTTACATCATATTTGCTTTTTAAGTTTATTAAATTTTCAATGGCACTATCATCATAAATAGGCTGGGTCAAAAAGAAATCTGCTCCCATTTCCATTTTTTTTAACATTCTTCCCATTTGTGCCTCTATATTTATAACGTTTAAATTAAGGGCGGCCCCAATTTTAATTTTGTCATGGGCAAAAAGTTCATTGTTCATCTCAGAAATTAGCTCAATGAGGCGGTAGGAGTTTAAATTAAAAACACCCTTAATGCCCGCATCTGCCACAGGGTCACCTGTAATTACCAAAATATTTCGAATACCATCAATATAAGACCCTAGTATCATGGACCGTAAGGCATTGATATTTTTATCCCTGCAACAAATATGTGGCATGGCATCGATTCCTATTTCTCGCTTTATTTTTAGGGCTGTCATGGCAGAGTCTACCCGAACCCTTGACATCGGAGAATCTGGAACGGTAATCAAATCAAATCCGTTATGCTCATAATGTTTCGCCCCTTCCAGCATTTTTTGAATGGAAATATCAAAAGGAGGGCTTAATTCTGCAGCAATGGGAAATTTATTGTTTACCAGTTTATCATAAAAATAATTTGGAATTTTTTCCACAAGGGGGATGTTTTCTACTTTTAAAGTTGTTTTTGTGTAACTTGTATTGGCTTTGGTATGTAATCCTTCAAAAATTTTTTGAATATGCGCTGGTGTTGTGCCACAACAACCACCAATTATTTTTACCCCTACATTTTTAAATTCTTGTATTTTTTTTGCAAAATAATCAGGGTTATCCACAAATATGTTTCTGTTTCCAATTCGTTCTGGGTAACCAGCGTTTGGTAATACGGAAACCAAATCGTCTCCAATGGTAATGGACTTCATCATTTCTAGCAGATGGGTAGGTCCTGAAGCACAATTAAATCCATAACAATCTATTTCTTTTATTTTTTTAATCTGGCTTACGATTTTTTTTATGCTAATGCCTTCTTTTGTAAAACCGTCGGTGGCAACTGCAAATTGTGTAATAATAAAGGCATTTTTGTTTTTTTGTTTAATATAGGTAGCAATCTCTTTTAAAAATTTATCATTACAAAGGGTTTCAAATACAAAAATGTCAGCCCCTTGTTCTAAAAACACATCCACTACAAATTGATATTCCTCCAGTTGGGAAGCTTGTGCAATACTTGCCCCAATAAAAACCTCCTGAATACCAACTGTTTCTTTTGCAATTTCATATCCCTTTACAATGATTTCTCTTTTTTGTTCCGGTTCCACTTCCAAAGCATTGGCAGAAAAAGTATTGGTTCTAATTAGCTTAGCACCCGCTGCAATATAGCGCTCATGTATTTTTTTAATGGTTTTTACATCGTCTACATTGGCAAGTTCGCAGGCTTTTTCATAGTCCCCTGTTAACTGTGCATAATAAGTTCCCATGGCTCCGTCTGTTAACAATATGTTTTCTTTTAAATATTCTCTGATCATCTTCTCACCCACTGATAAAAATATAGACGAATATAGAGTCCTCATTGGTTTTTATAAAATCTAAACCCAAGGAAGATGCCATATCCGTCTGCCAAAGTTACTTTTTAATTAAATTGAACAGGAGCACCGCTGCCCCAAATTTTTTCCAAGTTGTACAGTTGTCTTTCTTCTTTGTTGAAAACATGGACAATAATGGTTCCGAAGTCCAACAACACCCATGTTGCTGTTTGATATCCTTCTGAATGAATCACCCTAGCCCCATTTTCAAAAAGCTTTTGGTCCACAAAGTCTGCAATTGCTCTTACTTGATTCACGTTGTTGGCAGAAGCGATTACAAAATAATCCGCAACTGTTGATATTTCATGTATATCAATTGTCACGATATCTTGTCCCAATTTATCCTCGATTGCCTTACAGGCAATTTCTGCGTGTTTTAATGATTGTTGTAAATAGTTTTCCATTTATAAAACTCCTCCTTGTTTTTGTAAATACGCAAGTGCTTCTCTTGAAAGCGTATGAACCGTATTTTTATTTGGATTTTTCTTTGCCTCTGTAAATTGAATGGTGGTTTGAAGGGCGACAATCATTGCCTTGTCAATATCCTCATACGCCAGCTTTCGAACTTCTGTAAGCCCTGCAAAGTCTTCTCTGTTTGGTTCAATGTAATCGGCTATAAAAATAATTTTATCTAATAAGGTCATATTTTCACGACCAAATGTATGATACTTAATCGCATCTAAAATTTCTTTATCATGAACTTCATATTCTTTTTTTGCCACTTTTGCCCCTAAAAAACCGTGGGCAAGATTAATATTTTTCCGAATCACATCATCAATTTTAATGTGACATTCCTTACAAAGTCTGGTGGTTAGTTCACTAGGATAATCTTTGGCACAGTCATGTAACAAGGCAGCAATTTTTGCTTTTTCTACCTCAACGCCATAAAACACCGCTAGTTTTTCCGCTGTCTCCACCACGCCTAATGTATGTTTATAACGCCCGATGGAAAGTGCCGATTGCAACTTCTCCTTCGCTTTATTCATGTCAATCATTTAAAAGCTCCTTACTCTTATAAATATCAAATTTATTTATATATGTGGCTACTGAATCGGGAAGCAAATATTGAATAGGCTTATGATGTAAAACTCGTTGTCTAATATCTGTGGAAGAAATAGCCAAGGCAGGCACTTCAACAACATGAATGACACCCTGATAATGTTCTTGCACATAGCTTATTTTTTCAAAAGCATCCTGCATACTATAGCCAGGCCGTGAAACTGCCACAAATTCACACAAGGAAAATAATTGTACGGAGTTTTTCCATGTTAAAATTTGATTAATGGCATCAGCACCTGTAATAAAATAAATTGTTGTATCTTCTCCATATATTCTTCGAAGTTCTACAATGGTATCAATCGTATAGGTAAAGCCTTGGCGTTCAATTTCAAGATCGGAAACGAAAAAAAATGGATTGGAGATGGTAGCCAGTACCGTCATGGCATACCGATGTTTATTTTCGGTCACGGGCTTGTCGGTTTTGTGAGGTGGGCGACCTGTGGGAATAAACAAAACTTTTTCGATATCAAAAGCATGGCGTACTGCTTCTGCCGTAACCAAATGTCCATAATGAATCGGGTCGAACGTTCCACCCATTACGGCAATTTTTTTTATTTTTTGTTGGTGTTCCATTTTTTTCTCCTCTAGACATAATAAATTATTATAGCATAATAATTTATTATGTCTATATATAGGTTAGAAAATAAGTGTTTCGTGGAAAATAAATTTTCCTTATTAAAAGCAAAACTACTATAAAAACAAATATTTGAATTGTATTTTTGAATTTGATAAAATAAATGTAGTCTTAATCCCTTGGAGAAAAACTTTTTTCAAAAAATATAATTTTTTTATAAGGAGTGCATTTCAATGCCGTATGATAAAAAATTTCTTTCTACAATAGGAAAAAAAACATGGACACCCATGCTAACCTATGTGTACAACCTGCATGAAAAGTCAGTAAACGCCCCCAAAGAACCTTTTTCGCTTCCGTGGGAGGAAATAGGTCCAGGCTACTGTTACGGTCCCGCTTTTGGGCACTGGGATATTATCCACGCCTGCCTAGATCAAATAGCATTTAAAAAAGACCATGTGAAAATGCAGTTAGAAAATGTTTTTTCCCTGCAACAAGAAAATGGAAAGTTCCCAAGTATCACTTGGATGAAAGAAGGTGCACCAAATGACTGGAACAATGACGCCACGCATCCACCTGTATGGGTGTTTGCCGCTGACGATTACTATTCTCTTTATGGAGATAAAGATTTTTTAAAAATCTGTTTTGAAAAATTAGTCAAACAAATAAAATGGTTTGAAGAAAATAGAAAGGCAGAAGAGAACGGATTTTATTATACCGATATTTTAAATAACGTTTGGGAAAGTGGCGTGGATGAAGGCATCCGTTTTTTAGAAATGAAAATAGGAAAATTTGCTTGTGTAGATGCAACCGCCCATGTTTATAACTTGTATACCCACGCCATTAAATGGGGTGAAATTTTAGAAATAAACACGGAGACTAGCACTAAGAACCAGAACAAGGCATTTGCAGAAAAAGCAAGTATGCTGTTAGATTTTATACAACACCATTTGTACGACGAAGAAACAGAATGTTTCCACGATATTTGGTCTGTACATAACAAAGACCACCGCCCCATCACATTTGAGGGTATTTGGCCTTTAGTAGTTTCTGCAGCAACTCCAGCCCAAGCAAAAAAAGTAATTTATAACACATTTTTAAACCCAGTACATTTTTTTGCAAAACATCCCATTACAACTGTCTCCATGGAAGAGCCAGCCTACGAACTTAGAATGTGGCGTGGACCTTCGTGGAACAGCATGAGCTATTGGACAGCAAAGGCTTGTATGAACTACGGATTTTATGAGGGAGCTATTAAAATTTTAGAAGCCGCCCTGGATGACAGCGCTGAAATATTTGAACAAACCAATACCATCTGGGAATTTTACAACCCCACAGGGGGAAGCCCTTTGGATGTTAAAAGAAAACCACACACGGAATTTAACACCCCTTGCAAAGATTATTTGGGGCACAACCCACTTATTGCAATGGCGGTGCTGTACGATTTAGCAAAAAAATTAATGAAAGCCGACTAATAACTTGATATATATAAAAGCTGAGGTGAGTCCAACAAACTCACTCCAGCTTTTATACTTGACTGTAGGTTAAATTACTTTTCAGAACTATCCTTGGCGTTTGGGATGTGACAACAAATTTATATTTTACATAGAAAGGCTGTGATTACCCACCATGCGTAACAGAATAAATGTACGAGCATACCTAGTAGATGATTGCACGAAAATTATAGAATTGTTTAAGAATACAGTTCATTCAATAAATGCAAAAGATTATAACAAAGAACAGCTTAATTCATGGGCACCAGCGGAAATTGATTGTATGGTTTGGAACAAATCTTTTTTAGAGCATTATTCAATAGTAGCCGAGAAAAATGGAATAATCGTGGGCTTTGGGGATATTAATAATTCTGCTTACTTTAATAGGCTCTATGTACACAAAGACTATCAAGGACAAGGTATCGCAACTAAAATTGCTGATGAATTAGAAAATCACGTTTTAGAACATGATATAAAAGTAATTACTACCCATGCTTCCATTACTGCAAAATCATTTTTTGAAAACCGAGGATATAAAGTTATTAAGGAACAAACTGTGGAATGCAAAGGGCAATTCTTGACTAATTTTGTCATGGAGCGAACATTTACAAAGTAACCACTTTCAATCAAATCCACAGCCATATATTCTAATTGTTATTTGTGGTATTTTCTAATATAAAAAATCCAAACCAAGGGCTTTTTTGCTCCCATGGTTTGGATTTTTATTTTTATTTAATATTATTGGAGTTGTTTTCAAGTTGATTGACTGTACCGTTCACACTATGTTAAGTCCAAGCATATCTATGTTATGTAGAGATTACTACAAAATAATATCTTCATAACTGTTAAGTTTACTAAAAAGGAGAGAATATAATGGATCATAACCACCAACAAGATGATATTTCCTACCAAAATCATTGTAAAGATACCCAATCGCCAACACAGACCCATGTCCATGAAATTGTGGGAAGTGTTAAATTAGCCGAGGAAGGTAACGATCGACACAACCACCGTTTT
This sequence comes from Eubacteriales bacterium, assembly GCA_031546905.1. Lineage (GTDB taxonomy): Bacteria > Bacillota > Clostridia > Lachnospirales > JAVBJQ01 > JAVBJQ01. The sequence goes on from JAVBJQ010000039.1 coordinate 16,112, forward strand.
GCTACGGTTTCATCCGAAGTAATACCCATATCTGGCGGAGGGCATAAACATTCATTTTATGTTAACACGGATTTTTTCGACCATCACCATGAGGTTACTGGTGAAACTGGCCCAACTATTATGATTGGTAACGGAAAACATATACATTTTACAACTGGTAATACAACCCTTGACGACGGACATTTTCACAGTTTCCAGTTTGCAACGTTAATCGATAGTCCTCTTTTACCACTATAATATTCATTGGCTGTACAAACTCACTCTACATAAGGACGTGCATACAGCTTTCTTTTTACTTTATTTTCACGTGCTTCCCTTTTCCACCCAAGGTTACCCCCCGTTTTATAAACAAAACGGGGGATTTTAGGAGACATGAAAATATTTGGCTGTACCGCCTCTTCATGCTCCCCATGCTGTTGAATTGCATTGGCGAGGGTACCTAGCGTTTCAAAAATGCTGTGATTAGGACCATGAGACATATCCTTCGTACTGGTTACAAAAACCCCTGCACCGATGCCAACACCATACTGCCATTTTAGTTTCAATCGATTACAGAAATTCTGAACTATTTTTAGTGCCACCTTATTTTGTTCCGCTTCATAAAATCCACAGTGACATATGGCATAAACCCGTGTGGACAACGGCGGAAGTGACTTCCGAGCATTTTCCAATAAAAGCATTAGTTTCAATAGCGGAGCAGGGATAGCATCTACATATAAAGGAAAAACAATGAGCATTACGTCTGCCTCTATTATTTTATTTACACGTTCTAAACGGTCAACCGATTGTAGTATCTCAACAGCTTGGTAGGTTTCAAGTTTTGTATTTAACAATTTTTCCATTTCTCCAATAATTACGCTAGTTGCACTGTTACTTTTTTTAGGGCTTCCATTGATTACAACAAGATTACTCATGCTAACACCCCCTCTTCTAAAAATTTTTCTAACACCGCCAACGCACTTTTTGTTTCTACTTCATTTTGTGCTGTAAGAGCCAGATTTCTTTTAGGGTGAAAATTAAGGACATTCCGTTTCTCCAATGCTAAAAAAGTTTCCTTTTCCTCATTGGTCATATCACCATAGCCAAATGCAATCCAATCAGGATAGTGCTTATATCGCTTTTGGTGGTGCATTTCCCCTTCCACAATTTTAAAAAATGGCAAAAAGTTTGGGATATTCCTGTCCAAAAAAGCTTTTACATCAGGGCTATAGCCACCATAGGTCACACGAGATAACAGCAGCACCACATCTGCATGAATAAATTTGCTGGCGTTGCTATTTCCACTGTCGGTTTTTATGACGCAATTACCTGGGGTTTTTGTCCAGCAACCAAAGCAACCAACACAAGGCTTTATTTCATCACTGTCTAGTATGACAACATCTACATCATATTTTTTGCTTTCTGCACTTTTACGTACCTGCTGACAAAAATCTATGCCCTTATAATCCTTGGAATCTTTATCACATAAAATTAAAAGTTTCATTAAACCATTTCCCCCATACGATGAAATATCTCCACATTCCAAAAAAAGTTACCAAAGTATTTAAAATACCTCGGTAACTTCTTTATATCATCGTTTTATTTCTTCTTCGCCTTGCATTTCTGGAATTTCTAACACTTTATATTGTCTAAAGTCTTGTGCCATAGCAGAATGAACATGAACCAATAAGTTTGCTTTTTTAACCCATTTAAATTCATCATATTTATTGCCAACTACAACTTGGGAATTTTTTGCTGTACATAAGTAATTAATTAAAATAATTTGCTTATTTTCTGTGGGACAAAATGTTGAATCGTACAAAAGCCTTTGAATCTCAATATCTAACCCTGTATATTCTTTTGCAATACGAATAGCAGCATTCTCGAGCTTTTCACCAAATCTCAGTATACCACCGGGTATCCTCCAAATGTTAGAACGCTCATCTTTGTCGACTTCATGTCTAACAATCAACATTCTTCTGTCGTGTATAATTGCACATCTCACTTTTACCTGCAATACCTGTTCCATCAAATACACCACCTTAAAAAATATTATATCTATATTGTACCACAATAAAGAAAAAAATGTATGCTGATCTATAAATTATTTCATCATATAATAAAAAAAGCCGCCTAAACATTAAAATGTCTAAACAACTTCTTTATACAGGGGTGGAAGGAATCGGACCCTCACCAAAGGTTTTGGAGACCTTTGTTCTACCACTAAACTACACCCCTACAAAGTACCCTCAAAACTAAATATAGTATACAGAAAATAAGAACAAAAGTCAAGCCCTCGACCTATTAGTATTGGTCAGCTGAACACATTGCTGTGCTTACACCTCCAACCTATCAACCTTGTGGTCTTCAAGGGGTCTTACCAGCTTTCGCTGTGGGATAATTCTTCTTGAGGGAGGCTTCACGCTTAGATGCCTTCAGCGTTTATCCCTTCCGAACTTAGCTACTCTGCCATGCACTTGGTATGCAACAGATACACCAGCGGTTCGTCCATCCCGGTCCTCTCGTACTAAGGACAGCTCCTCTCATTTATCCTACGCCCATGACGGATAGGGACCGAACTGTCTCACGACGTTCTGAACCCAGCTCGCGTACCGCTTTAATGGGCGAACAGCCCAACCCTTGGAACCTACTTCAGCTCCAGGATGCGATGAGCCGACATCGAGGTGCCAAACCTCCCCGTCGATGTGAACTCTTGGGGGAGATAAGCCTGTTATCCCCAGGGTAGCTTTTATCCGTTGAGCGATGGCATTCCCACTTATTACCACCGGATCACTAAGTCCTACTTTCGTA
>JAVBJQ010000033.1:0-57583 GCA_031546905.1 Eubacteriales bacterium
GAATAAGCAAACAAGAACCTGCTTTCCTTCAGTCAGACTGCTGGCGACCGAGGTAAACTGCAGCCCGACTACGATTAGAAAGGGTTTGCGGAAGATGGAGACTCTCGGGATAATTGAGATTGTCCGGAAGAAATTCAAAAACGGGGCGAACAGAGCAAACACCTACATTGTTAAAAACTTTACTGAGCTTGTGAATAACGTTGTGAATAACTCCGACGTTATTAAAAAATACTCTTCACAGAATGATGTACCTTCTACATTAAATGAAGGGGGTACCTCAGAAAATGAAGCACATACCTCAGCAGCTGAACCCGAACAAAAAGAACTTAATAATAATCATTTATATAAAATCACTGAACATATATTTGATTTAGATCAGCCGAGCGCAGCGGCATTACATGCAGAAAAAAGCCAAAACCCAGTTCAAAAGCAAGAGCAATCCCCTAATCACGAGCTTATTGTCACGAAAATAATGCGCGTGATTCGTTTTGACGAGCCCGTAATGCTCGAAGCAGTTGCCCGGCCGGACTATCCGGAGGAATTCCGCAGGGAGTTTTACGAGGATAGAGCGAAGCATCTTAGCGTCTGCAATTATCTTGCCGAGGTGATACTTGAGGCCGCCCCTTCCGACAAACATTTGTTTGAGAACATCCAGTACCGCGATGTTTATGATTTTTGCGCGGACTTTCGATGGAAGTGCCTTAAGAACGCGCGAAATAAGGATAATTACATGAAAACCTCGATAACTAATTTTATGAAGGCTAGGAACACGCCTCCCCGTAAGGATGCGCATTACTGCGGCCTATAAGCCGAAAACGCTCCGTTACACAGGTAATATTACTGCAGCAAATAAGGGTATATGCCGTCCCTGCGACAGATTTTGGCAAAAACCCTTGACATTTCCGCCCCTTGCGATTATAATACTCAACGAAGCGCATTTCGCTTCTATGGCTCAGTAGCTCAGTTGGTTAGAGTGCCGGCCTGTCACGCCGGAGGTCGAGGGTTCGAGCCCCTTCTGAGTCGTTCGGGAGCATAGCTCAGCTGGGAGAGCATCTGCCTTACAAGCAGAGGGTCACAGGTTCGATCCCTGTTGTGCCCATATTTTTTACTTTTGCCCGAGTGGCGGAACTGGCAGACGCACAGGACTTAAAATCCTGCGGGAGTTAAATCCCGTACCGGTTCGATTCCGGTCTCGGGCAGTTTTAGTAAGGTTTATTGTGTGGGGCGTCTGTCTTATGATTAGACGCTCTTTACATTAAAAAACAATTTTATGTACGCGTAGCTCAGCTGGATAGAGCGTCTGACTACGGATCAGAAGGCCGGGAGTTCGAATCTTCTCGCGTACAGTATATGAAATAAAGCTTCTAGCGATTTGCTAGAAGCTTTATTTTTGCTTTTGGGTACTATTTGGGTACTGTTTGCCACAAACCCACTTTGTTTTCCAAAAATAAAATCTTGAAAATTTGTTTTGAAAATCGTATAATAAAATAAAGGGGCGTGACCGTATGGAGAATGAAATCTTGCAACAAATTTTAAGCAAATTAACATCCATGGAAAGTGATATTAAGGAACTGAAACAAGAGCAGAAAGAACTGAAACAAGAGCAACAAGAAACGAACCTACGTCTTAATAAGCTTGAAGAAAGCCAACAAAACCTTACACTCGTTGTTGAGAACGAACTAAAAAGAGACATCAAAATAATTGCCGAAAACCATTTGTCACTTAATCAAAAGTTAGATGACTTAAAAGGTATTAGCGAAAAAGTTTTTGACTTACAAGACGACACAACAATTTTAAAATCTATTACAAAAGATACCCTTTACGATTTGAAAGCTTTAAAAGTTGCTAAATAATTTTCATTGCCCTTATTTGATGACATAAAAAAAGAACCTAACATATAGACGTTTTTCATCGTCTATATGTTAGGTTCTTTTCGCTAGGTATTATATTTTATCAAACTGTGCTAAATCCAATTAGCGGCTTTAATCAGTAAACTGTCAAAATTTTTCACAACTACAAGTGTATCTGTTATATCAGCATTTAAATTGATAATACCAACCGCTGATAATTTTTTTAGCGCTTCCTCTACCGAATGAATATTTCCCTTGGGAGAGGTGCATTTCTTTTCAAAATGAATAAACAACACGTCCAAATTTTTAACACAGTTTAAAGCCGACTTCCAATAATCGGGGTTTAATAAAAATCCTTTTTTGCTGAGGCTATTTAAAGCTTCCATTGCTTCGGTGACCTCTGCCGTATTATCCTTATTCATAAAGTTCCCAATATCTACTTTTAACGTCTCCCATGCCGAAGGTACATTCACATAATACAAAGGACATTTTTTCCCTGTAACATCATAATGACGTATAACATCTTTTTGAGGGCTTAAATTGTATCTTACGCAAATATCTGAAACCAGCTCAATTAACGAATGATATGTACTTTCATTAAACTTACCATCTGCTAGAGGGTGACAACATTCAATACTGATAGTGTCATCATTTCTTTGATTAGAACAATATGCTATCTCCTTTTCAGGAATACATTGAATGATTTCACCTTCTAACCCAATAACATAATGACTACTGGCATAGGTCTTTTTATCTTTTAAACTTTCGAAATAATTTCTATTTCCAAGCGCCGTGCTCCCTGCATTTCCTACGTAGTGTACAACTACTCCGTTTATTTTTTTCAATAGACTTTGTGGACGACTATATTGATTTGGAGTTAAAAACATTGATGTTATTTTCATAAGGTGCTTCCCCCTTCTCTACTACTTAAATCTTTTATTTTCTCTTCCTCCTGCAAATTTTGTTTTTCTGAACTTCGTTCCTCTACTTTGTCTCTAAATACTTTCAGCCCGTTAATCAAAAAATTTGGCACAGGTAGCCCGATTTCCACCAAGTTTTCCAAAATGCTGATTCCATCTGTGCTAATAAGCCAACAAACAGTCAGTACGCCAAATACAGCAGGAAAGGAGAGATTAAATCCAAACTTTCTCGTCAGCTCATCTATTGCAAAATCAAAACCAAATGCAAGCATTACCATAAAAAAGTAGGAAAACTTTTTTATGACGCCCCTATAAGCTTCCTTACTGCTCCAACCCTCATTTAGATTTGCAGAAATCATTCCTGTTATATAATCTACCATTGCAAATAATATCAATATAACCATCAGAGGACTAAATGCGTTTGTCATATATGTAATTATCGTTCCCAAAGTTGCTACTCCCCCTTTAAATAAGGTTTTATCTAATTCCAAATATGTCACCTCTTTTTATTAATACTTTTAGTTTTTTAAAAAAAGATGTTGGCTTAAAAAGTTTCTAAACCAACATCTTTATATATTAGACTTGTTCTACAACTGTTAGTTTTCATTTTTTGAGTTGTCGAACAAATCTATTATTTTATTATCTAGCTATCATCTCAGATAAGCTTTGTAGTAAATCAACGGGAAGTTCTTGCCCATATGTAATTTCTTTTACAGCAGATTTCTCAGTTTGTCGCTTCACAAGTTCACTTAAGTGATTGCAATAGGTTTGTTGGTATGTTATAAAACTAATTGCTTCTTTTGATATTTTTTCAAAATCTTCAACACTCCAATATTGACAAAGTTCACCATCAGCATGGTAAGCAACCCCTTTTGTTAAGTCAACGCTAGAGGATAAACCTGCCACCGCTTTTTCTAACATCCCTACCATGTTTGTCATATTAATCTGGTCTTCTGATGTAAGGCTGAAATGTTTTATTCCTTGTGAAGTTTCTACATCTACGCCAGCGTAAATCGCTTTTTGGCACATTGTACTGATTTCAAGTAGTTTTTCTTGTCTATATTCTTGTAAAGTTTTAGTATCAAGTGCTTCAAGTTCTGAAGCTGTGATGGTTTCCATCCATTCAATACCAGTCCATCTAGGCTTTTTCATTGACAAGGCAACTGTAATATTATCAAAAATCAGTCTTTCATCATATTTTATTTTGTAATTGAAAGGAACTTCTTTTATTTGATCTTTTAGTTGTATTTTTTCTACTAAAACAAACTCAACTTTATATCCTTGATTGTCAATAACCATTGCATATTTAGTTTCATTCATAAAACCACATCCTTTTTATCTATACTAACTTGTCACATAACTGCAATTTCCCATTACATACGATACAGCTTGCCCAAAATATATATATACGCCACCGCCAGTACTGACCAAAACAAATCCTGGTACATATCCAGTTGGTGAGTTCCCACAAACTGAAAAAAACACAGGTGCTGTAGGCCTAAATCCCGCAGGCAAATTTGCTACAAGCGTTTCATTTTCTAAATCAAATGATATGCCTGTCCGTTGCACAGATATCACTATTTTTACTTCACCAAATTGTTTTTTTGAATATCTATTCCTTAATGCCCATACTGAAATTCCTGATGCTAAAGGCAATTCAAATTCTTGTGTTGCTCCAGCAGTTGCAATTTGCTTCCATTCTCCCCATCTACCATCTGCACATGACCTCGTAAATATTTTTGCATTTTCCACTGGCCAATAAAATTTTAAAGTCTGAATTGCTGGGGATGCTACTTCTACTAATAACGAAAATGCTACCCTCTCATCTCCAGTAAGTGGCATATTTAATATTGTTCTAGCAACACCAGTGTCATTGCAAAAAAACATCCCTGATGTTGTATAACTATTTAAGTCAGCATCCTCTGGAATTACCAAAGGTACTTGTAGTTTATTGTTGATAGCTCCACCAATTATAGACAAAGAATTATCAACTCGTGTTGCATAACTCTTTACTTTCTCGAAATTTGCATCTACTTTTTGCCCCCAACCAGGTTTTCCTAGTTCTGGTTTTTCAAAATCTAAACTCATTTTCTTCTCCTCTCTAAAATCTATACCCACTCCAAGTGGGTGTGATTCCATGTATACTTCTAGTGACCTATAAACCTCATCCATGTGATTAAACTACTGACTTCCTGCTGAATATCCAGCGTAATCACTATTTGTCCAATCTGTCATTGCTATCATATTATTTTTCTTAATAATATAATGTAAATTATTCCAAGTCGTTGTGCCATCACTGTAGCTTTTCGGATAACTTGATATTTTTTCATATTACATGGTAAAATAATTTTGAACGAAAAAACAAGAAATTATTAGATTCTTAAATCAAAGTAATTTCCTGCTTTTTTCTGAGTATTAAAGTTATTTTACTAAATATTCTGCAACAGCAACAATATAATCATTTGGAACAGATTTTTGCAATTCATTGATTCTATCATCTTCTGATAATATGTATTTTTCTACTCTTACTAATGTTGCATACGCTACTATTAATGATTGTTTAAGCATTTATTTTCTCCTCCAATCTTAATAATCTTTCTTCATTTTCAATTACATACTCGGCAAAGGTTATTTCTAAATCTGAAACTGTTTCTTTTTGAATTTTTTTTCCATATTCTACGCTAATTTCTTCTACTGTTTTTTCTACAACCTTGCCGTTTTCGTATTTGTATTGAGCAATGCCATCAATATTAAATAACGTTTTTTTTAAATAATTTGATTGTGCATGAGCGTACTTATCCCCAAATCCTTCATTAATTAAAATACTATTTTTACTTGCTTCTTCAAAAACACTAGAAAATATTTTTGTAACATTATTTCTCTTATCAATTTCTATGTAGACTTTATATTTTGAAAATTCTATATCCATATCTCAAACCCCCTCCTAGTATATTTCCGCATCTGCCGCCCAAGCTCCTAAATACATATGACCTTGCTCAAATGGGTTCCCATCATCTCTGTTTATATAAAACGCTCCGTTTAAAACAGGCCAAGCTGATGTAGCAAAAGGTGTTCTCCCCCATTCAGTAAATCCGCCATCTGGAAATGTTATTGTTGGACTCACCCTCATTATTGGATTTAATTTTATTGGTTCAGTTCTACCTGTACTTATATTTTCTTGAATCCAACGTTCCCCCCAAGATTGATTACCAATATTTGTTTGGTAATACCTTTGACACAAAGCCAATTCTTCACCTGGCAATCTTGTCATAAAAGGAGTCAGACAATCACTAATTTCAAGTTTAGCATTAGAAATAAAAAGTTCGGCATTTGTTTCTAAATAATTTAAATCAAATAAGCACAACAACCTCCATGTTGGTAAAGTATCTGGAAATTTAAAAGTCACACTTACAGTTTCAAAAGAACTTGTTTCAAATACCTTCTTGCCTAATTCTATACTATCAAAACAAACTACTATAGCTCCTCTTCCTTTAACCTTAGCACTAAAGGTCAAAGTTTTACCTAAAAATTCTTTTGCAAGTGACAATTCAAGCGGTTGATGTATATCTCCGTTATTTGTTCCAGCAATTGTTTGTAATGCTTTTACTTTTATTCCTGTTGATATAAGTTCGATATCACTTTTACCACTATAGCCATTGTATTTCCAGCGGTCAGCAGTATATTTTTCATTCCCTGCCAAATTCTTAAAACTTATTCCTCTTTGCCAAATAGAAAAATCCCCATTAATTATGTAATTATAATTTGCCTTATACTTCAAATTCTTCGTAATTTCAAGCAAAGTGTTATCAACACCCACCGCATAATTCTTTACCTTTTCAAAATTTGCATCTACTTTTTGCCCCCAACCAGGCTTGCCTAGTTCTGGCTTTTCAAAATCTAAACCCATATCTATCCCTCTTTTCTAGTCATCACATTACATATTATTTTAATTTCCATATCCACTAGCCATTGGTGTCCAAGTAGCCGTAGTCCCATTTATACTTTTACAAACCCATAATAACCCATTACTATGATTAAACCACTGACTTCCTGCCGAATATCCAATATAATCACTACTTGTCGGGTCTGTTGTTGCCATCATATTATTTTTCTTAATAAGATAATCTAAACTATTCCAAACCGTTGTACCATCACCAATCTTCATTTGGCTAGTATCTTTTTCATAACCAAATTGCCCAGCTTTTAAAACTGTGTTCAATGACTTCCATTTACTTGCTGTTGCTCGTAAAATTTGCACTTACAAAACACCACCTTTTACCCTAAATCTCCATCATCCAAAGCCGCCATCACAAAAGCTGTTGTTGCAATTTGTTGCGTACTTGTACCTTTTGTTGCTGTAGAAGCGATTGGCGTTCCTGTGAAGTTTGGGCTATCTGCCACTGAAATTGTGTTGCCAGTTTTAATAATGTTACTTCCGGCAACAACTTGTCCCGCACCAGAAAACTGAGTAAATGTTAATGCAGTAGTTCCTAATGCAATATTTCCATCTGTTATTAACACCCATCCATTGTCAGCGTTTGTTGTTCCTTCTTCAACAAATGTGAACATTCCGGAAGAAACTTTAGCCGATGTATCTGCATCTGTTGCCCTTAGCCAAGCACCACTTTGAACAGCGTAAATACCATTATCTTTTGCGGTTGTTTGATTCTTAACTAAAACCCTGTCGTTTACTGTAAGTGCTACCCCATCAATTGTTTGTACCCCGCTAAGTGCTATGTTTACTATAGTAGCAACCCTACAAGATGCTTTCAGGTCTGCACCTTGCGCTACAGCATCTACATACTGCTTTGTTGCTGCGTGAAGTGGGGATGTTGGGTCGCCTTTCAGTGTTAAATCCCCTGTCATTGTTCCGCCAGCCAGTGGAAGTCTAGTAGCGTCTGTTACTGTAATGTCAGCACTTCCATCGAAGTTAACTCCATTTATTTTTCTTGCTGTAGCCAACTTATCTGCCATATCTGACCCATTTACTTTCCCATCCGCATTAGAATCGTAAATAGCTTTAAGCATATCACCAGTACCAAGTGCTATTAAATCATCTGCTGTTATATTCTTTTTCCAACTAGCGTTGCCTGTAGAAACCGACTCTAATAAGTAGAATTTTTTGTGGTTGTGTTTTGCCACATTTGACCTACTTCATACATATCATCCGTTGTCAGTGGGTCGCGAGAATATTTCGCAAGGGGTGCATTAGCAAATACTAAGCTATTCCAAGCTGTCACCCCATCCCCAATTTTAAAACGACCTGTCTCTTTTTCAAAACAAGGTTGCCCATACAAAGGGATTGGGTTTGTGGCTTTTAATTTTGATGCCGTTCCTCTTAAAAATTGCATTTCAAATTCCCTCCTTTGTTTTACAATTCCCCATCGTCTGTAAGCTGTTTTTCTATAGTAACTTGTAACTGATTCATTGATGTTTCCATTTCATTTTTCCTAACGATTGTTTGGGGAATGTCTGATTCAAGTATTACAACCTCCCCAATACGCCCGTTAAATGAGTTAACACCTACTTGATTTTGATTCCCCACAACTACGCTGTTTGTAAGTAAAATGAGCAATAAAGAAAGAGTACTGTCTACAAATGTGACGATGTACTCTTTTAAGCTTATTTTTTCTATATTTTTTATTGGGTTGAATTTTTTTGACACCGCAACTTTAATGCTGTTAGCGTCTAAATACACAACATTACTTTCTAGTTTTTTCCCATTTGTACCACCATAAGGAGTTTGTCCATAGCCACCCATTCCATAGCCGTAATCAGCTACGATAGCTAACACATCAGGGTATGTATCTAAGTTATGATGAATCACAATATCCAAGTCATGTTTATTGACTACTTCATCTAGCGCAACTTGCAGATTTGTGGCTTCAAGCCCTGATTTACTATTTTCATAGCCAATTTCGAAAGCCTTATATGTATTGAATACTTCTACTATCGCCATTGAAGAATTTCCAGTTGCAACGCTTATGCTAATAGGCATTCTTACTTCTGCACCTTCAAATTGGGGCCAGAAGTCCCATTTTCCATTTTCGGTAATGGCAATGCAATATAATACTTCTTTGGTAGGCTCATCTTCTGCAACTGCCATCAAACCAATCTCTTTTATAAAATAGCCAGTTGTTAAACTTTTATTGCTTAATATTGCTTTAATGTTAACTGTATTTGTGCCCACTACCGTTACATCTTTTATTTCAGCAACTTGCTTCTGACTTAAAATTCCACGGGCACTCCTTAAATCAAAAACTTCTGCATAATCTCCGTCACCAGAAACTACCTTTGTAAATCTTATTTTTATTCCAGATTGTGCTTTTGCAATAAGCCTATGTCCGTCATCTGTAATAATGTTTTCTTTCCACTTAGCCAATAACAATCACCTTCCTATACAATGTTGTACTCATTTGTGTACGTTGTTATATTGCTGATATAAATCTTTTTATTACTTTCAATGAAAGGGTCATGACATGAAAATTCTATTTTATATTCATTCGCCGTTTCAATATATCCACTGGTGTAAATATTGGTGTTAAAGTCCACCGGTATTTCTATGCCGTCTATGGCTAGATGAGATGGTTTTACTCTTTTAAGGGATTTTAAACCATCAACTAAATTGATAGGTACATCATCAACTGGCTCAACTATTAATTTAAATGTATATGGAGCAACATTTTCAATTACTTTTACAATTGCGTCTGTTGCCCTTGACACTATTTTTTCTACTTGAGCAGGGTTCATTGGTGGTCGTTCCATCAGTTTTGTTAAAATTCTTTGCCTACGGTATTCAAGAGATAAGTTTTCATTTGTCTCAATACCAAAAGTATTTTCCCAATACTCAATAGACCACGTAGCAGTTTGAGGAAATAGTTGCAGTCTGACATCATCAACCCAGTGCCTCATATCATCAAGTTCTAACCCAATGGCTTGAAATAATGAAAGCCCGATGTAGCTGTTATGATAAAAACCTTGTGTAACATAATTTAAAATACGTTTTCCTTCAGGGCTTGTAAGAATATTAAATTCTGGATTTGACATCCAACAACACCTCGCTTGTTAGAGGAAATTGCTCCATACTAATTGGAATATTATCCTCCCCACCATTTACATACAATTTCTCATAATCATACACACCTTCTGTTTGAGCTAAAATAGAACCGACATAAACATATTTTACAGCCCCATCATTAGTAGCCTTCATGTAGTAGGAGTCTATATTTCTCATAAACTTCTTTTTAACCGTATCTACATCGGCTTCTTCTTTTAACATAATCGTAGCCTGAATAGTAATATTTACAATGGTCGGTGGAACAATTGTCACCGTTGCTCCAATTGGTGCTAAGCGCTTTATTCTATCTTTTGGAGAAACAATGTGGCTGTACACTGCTTCTACAATCTGCTGATTTGCTGGAAGCCCTTCCTCATCAACAACTACTACTTTTACCGTACCTGGACCATCCCACTCTGGAATTACAAACGCTTTTCCAACTCCTGCAACCGCTGTTGCCCAACTTAAATAATCTGCATCATTCCCAACATAACTAATTCCTTTATGTAAGGCATAAAGGACACGTACTCTAAGGGATTCATCGTCCTCAATTTGACTTCCCCCAGTAGTCGGTTCCAAATTTGTTACACTTGTTACGCCTGCAATTGGTTTTAACATAAGTAGTATCGTGTCATTTGTGACGTTAGAGAGCCTTCCACCTTCTACTGCTTGTATTTTTATAGTTGCAATCCCTGTTTCATTTATTGTTGTTGTTTGGGTAGCTTCAAATAAAATACTTGGTGAATTTGTAGCTGGTGTTGCAAATATAAATCCTTTTGGGATAATCGTTCCTTCTCTTGCTGTAACATTTAAAATACCGGTTGCCTTATTTGATTCTTTTCGCTTTAAGCCAATCATTTCAGCATGCAAATCTAAATATTCATCATATGCCCATTGGGGAAAAATCAGCTTTATTGTTTCATTTAAGCCAAACTGTATTAATTCTGCTTTTTCAATTGCTGTTGGTCTTGTAAAATCCCACGGTATTTGTAGCTCACTTTTATCTATCCCGTCTGGCAAATTATTTAGCATTCTTTTATGTATTTCATCTACTGATTGATTTTTTAAAAAATCTGGCGGTGTATACGTTGTATTAAATTGAATTGAATTTAAATTATTATCCATTTCCCCCTCCTTTCAGCGCTTATTTCTTTAATTATTCAGCCTCACTTCTATTGTGGCAGAATTTCCATTTAACCCAGCTACAATACAAGTTAAATATACTGAATCATCTTTCCATTGAAAATCAAAATCACTTACATACTGAGTTCTACCCATTGGGTCACTAAGAAGAGCTTCCGTAATAGTTTTGATAAACGCTGCTTCTGTGGCCGCTTTATCTTTGCGTGAGAATACAAAGTCTGTTTCTATTCCCATGTTATGACTGTAAGCCAAACATGCGAAACGTTCTGTTAATATGGTTTTTGTACACCACAGTACCCACGCATCATATCCACTTCCATACATGGCTTGATTAGCCCCATTTAAAACAAACTCCCCTTTTTCAATATCAAAAAGGGGAGCTGGCATATACTGTTGTTCTTTCATTGGTGGTTGTTCTACTAAAATATCTACCATATCAAACACAGGAAAAAGATTTTCTGCCACTACATCGCCTCCGTTGCTGCCATTATAATATCCACTACCACAGCCTCATCTCCAACCCATGCCACAAGCACTCTGTCTCCCGGTTGTATCCGATACATTTTTTTAGGAAGATATATGTTATGATAATGTTTTCCATCATCATCTTCCTCATGGCTGTGTTCGCCTTTTGCTCCGTGAGCGTGGTCACTGCCCGTGATAGGAGGCTTTTTGTGCTTCTTATCCCAATAAGGCAACCCACTATTAGGATCAATCAGCTCTCCCCATCTTTTTTCTTTCCATTCTTGTGGTTGCTCATCTTTACTATTCCATTCAGTATCTTTCCAACCTTCATCGTACCACCATGTCATTGACAAGGGTTTTTCAGGAGCATAACAAACACTTCGACAAATCACATAATCTTTTTGTGGTATGGGCAACGGAAATTTGTTTGTCAATAAACTCATATCATCTTTGATTAAACCAAAATCTAAAACAGGTGGCTTAGAATCTAACTGCTTCATCCTTGCTTGAAGTGTCTGTGCCAGTTTATTTATTCCATTACTCTCCATTTAGTTAATTTTCCTCCCTTACAAGTTCCATAGTCATGGTGCTACCTGCTGCATCATGAGATACACCTAGTACATAAAAATATTCTACTAAGTTTCCTGCTGCCATTTTTATTTTATGACCTTTTCGCAGAAATGGTAAATCTGGTGAAACTACAGAAATTGATTTGTTTGGTTTGCTATTTTCTTTTATGATATTCTGGGCTTCATTTTTAACTTGCTCTAATGTCTTATTCGAATCACGCATAATCACTTTTTGCAACACACCAAATTCAAGTCTACCATCCACATGATCTTCAAAAGGTGCTCTTTTATCTTTTGATTCTTGTCCAAAAATCTTTACCTTTGTTACGAGGTTATTCATTGTCCGTGAATCGCTTGTGGAGATTACATTGTCGTATGTAAAATAATAAATATCTTTGTTAGTTCCTCTGGAAGCAATATTTAATTGATTATCAGTGTAATTATAGTACATGACATACTCATTCCCTTTTTGCCTTTTAACTTCATTGAGCAAACTTATTATCATGTCACTTAGGGCCTGAGGTTTAAAAGATTTTTTTTCGTGGGTGATAGTATCCCATTCATAATTCATTGGTATACTCCATGAGGAACAAATATCCGCTATAATAGCTTTGGTATCCATGCCTTTTTCATAATATTTATAATCCTCACATTTTTGTAGCCTTATTAATGGATCATACGCTGTAACCGTTAATTCTTTTGTTTGAGCACTTGAATATACCCAATCCCATACATTCCCCTTAAATACAAGCGTTTTTCCATTTCCCCAATTTGCATAAATTAAAATGATGCTGTTTAGCTTTACATAGGTTATTAAATATGTATCGGTTTCTACTTTTGCATTTCTTAACTTTATGGTAGCCTTTTGTGCCATTTCCCCATCATGTTCTTCCCATGAAACCATCAAAAGCATTTGACTTAAATCTATTGTTGCGCCCTTTTCAGTAATTAATTTTACTTCATATGTTATTCTTGTTAAATCGATAGGCATGATTTGTTCTCCTATTGTGGCAGTTTAATTACTTGACCTGGATAAATTTTATCAGGGTCTTTAGCGAGTGGGGGCTGGTTTATATCATGAATACTTTTGTATTTACTTCCATCACCTAAATATTTTTGAGCAATTCCCCACAACGTATCTCCACTTTTGATGGTATATGTTTTAGGAGTTTCAGGTGTTGAACGTTTGCTAGACGGAGCACCTCCTGCATTTACTCCGTTTGATTCGCTTTCTGTATATATTTTTAATTGTTTGGCTTGTACGAAAGAAATTTGATAAGAGTAATCTCCATATGCTCCTGAATAATCAACACTATAAGAATCTAAAAACACTTCGTGAAGTATTGGCGTGTTGCTTATTTCTAAGCTTAACTTTTTCTTTTTTGCTCTGTAATCACTCCAAAGACTTTGAATTTCCCTTGGATCTTTCCAAGCTGTGACATAAGGATCATATTTTCTAAGCTCTCCTGGTAGCGTTCCACTCCAAGAGAATACTGCGCAATTTTCTCCAAAAGGAAATTTTACTTCTCCAAGCCCCATAATTGTATAACTTTGAAATGATGCACTTGTCTGTACGCTTATTTTTTCAGGTAGCATGGGGAATATAAACTCATTATTGCTAGCTTTAGAGGTATTCGAATCACTTAAGTCTCTTATTTTTACAATTGGAGTGCCTTTTAGTGTGATATTCTTTTTCAGGTCTTCAAATAATTTACTGTTACAATTGGTGTCAATTGTTTTATCATTCATACTATTGAACCCCCCCCCCTTACGCAACTTCTAACGGAGTATTGATAAATGTCTCTTTTAATGACATAGATAACTGCTCAGATATGTTATTTGTTAAAGTTTGTATATTATCTTTAATAACTGTTATAATTGTTTGTGGTGTAGCATTTGTTTCTGTACTGATATTAAATGCTATATTTCCAACTGATAATGGTACACTAATAGTAGTTCTATTATCTGCACTTATATGCTGACTAACTCCATTAAGTGTGTCTCCATTATTCTTATCTCTATCCGAATTTGACTTTATGCCAATAAGTTTGCCTTGGGCACCTTCGGTTGAAATACCTTGTTTACCATTGGTTGGCGTTATTCCTCTTGAACTAGATGGAAGGAAATATATGCCCGAACTTACAGATCCTAACACTTCTGGTTTGTAATTATTAGTAGTTCCTCCATGGGCATTTAAACTTTTAAGCTGGTTATTATTATACCTTTTTTCTAATCTAAGCTCATCTAATTCTGTAGTATACGAAGATTGAAGTTGTTCTATTATTTCATTATTTTTGCTTTTATACTGTATATCTTGATAACTTCCAATATCTATTTGAAGTTCTTTAGGTATAGTGTTGCATACTTCATTTAACTTTGATATCATATTTATTGCCTTTATAACTCCCATTTGTTCATTTTCTGGGAGCTTATCAAAGTTTTTTGCTTGCTCCTCAAATGTTTTACCCCCAAGTACATCATTTTGTATTGTTTTGATGCTGTTACTATACCATTTTTTTTGCTTATCATAAGAGTCTTTTCTTAGAGAAGGTGTCGGTTTTTCCTTTTCTATTTTCTCCCATGCAACATTTCCTTTTTGCTCCACATCATCTGCAATCGCTCCATGTTTTTCTTTCCTACTTTGTTCATTAAGCTCTTTTACATATTTCATCTTTCCTAATTTATCTAGATCTAACTGACCATATTCCTCATTTGATTTATCATATACTTTTAAAAAATTTTCTAGCGCTTTATTGAATTCATAATATTTTTTTTGATCCTTCGTTGAAAGATTATCTATTTGATCTTGATCCATACTATTAAAATCTTCAATTGCACTTTTAATACTCTTTCCACCAAAAAAATGGTCTTCTATATAAACTTCTTGAAGATTTTCAGCAGCCTTATAACTACTCTTTTCTATCACATGCTTGTTTGATATATCATTATACTCTTCTTCCATATCTTTAGCGGTAGTATGAATCTTATTAATGTACATATCTCCATTTATTGTTCCAAAAGCTTGCTTCAAATCATCAATATTTTCAATATTAAAAGGTATACTCAAAGTATCAAACCGAGGTTTGAGTTCTTTAGCCTTTGTAACATAATAACCTAGTTGTTTTTCTTTCTCTTTCTGCGAAAGACTCCTATTATTCATAATGCTACGTACCTGCTCCTGTATCCTCACAGTATCCTCTTCAAGCCCTGCTGGAATATCTTTCATACTGCTAAGTTCAATTAGCCTGTCTTCATGTTGTTTTATATCCACTTGCAACTTTGGCACTTTTTCTACCGCATCATTATTTTCAACATATAAATGATATGACGCATCTTTAACTTTAACCTCGTTAGCAGTTGCAATTTGCTTGAGAATTCCGCTAAAATCTTTGCTATTTATATTTTTATCTGGGAATTCGTTCGGATACACTCTCATTAACATATCTTTCACTGCATTCTTTTCTTGAGGGTCTTTACTATTGCTATAAATATCTATTAGCTTATTTGTTGTATCATTTTTTGGGGTAGCATTATTAAAATCATCAACTGCTTGTTGGTAATGAGAACCTGAATTGATTTCTTTTTCTTCCTGATTCTCTTTATAATCTGACACAGTCTTAGCCGTTCCATAAATAATCTGTATCACCCCAGCTATTACTGATCCCAAAAGACCTGAAACAGTATCCATGCCACCTACATTAGTAAAAAGCTGTTCCCAAAATCCATCACCATCTTGTCCTAATAAAGGATTTTTGCTTGTATATTCTAGGGGTACTTGTGGCAATTTATAGGGGGTTTCCACGCCTGAAAGTGTTGTATCCCCCATGCCAGGTTCTTTTTGAAGTGTATTTTTCTCTGTTCTGGTTATCTGTACAGAGGCTTTTAAATGAAATCCATTACTTAAATCTTCAAATAATCTACTTTTAAGTTCACTTACTAAATTTAAAAGTTGCCTAAATGATATTTTTAAATGAAATATATTCATCCTTATAAAAATATCATTTATATCCCTTCCTAATAACTTAATCTTTTGTAGATATTGAGTTATATTTGTGATCGACTTGCTCATATGATCCTTTACTGTTATTACAAATTCCATCTTGCTCATCTTTTGTATTTTTTCTAATTTCATTTGTGTTTTTAACGCTGCAACTTCTATTTTATTTAAAGCAGAGTTTACACTTCTAACACCTGCGCTTGTGTTATCTTTTACTTGAGTAACAATATCAATTACAATGATATTACTCGAACTCATTGTCACCCTCCTTTCACCTTATTTTGGTACATATGCCAGAGGAACTTGACTTTCGGCTTGCATAGCAAGCCTTGTACCAGCGATTATAATTGCTCTTTCACCAACTGGTAAAGCCAAGATTTCTGACGGTAGCCTGCCTGTTTTTAAAAATATCCAAGACAAAACTGCCGTCAGTCCTCCAGCAAGTATTAGTTTTTTGCTTGTTCCTCTAAGTCAGCATTAAAACCGCTAATCTCATCAATTTGGTCACAAATTAAATCTTTTTCTCCCGCTAAAAGAACGTGCTCAATAAGTTCAACACCTGTTAAAACATTTAATGCGTTCATTGCTTGTTTGTTATCCCACACTTTTTCTCTGTCCATATCTACCGTTGCTGTGTAGATCATCAGTGCACGTAATTTTGCCCTGTCTGTTTCGATCGCAGTTTTCGGAGCACCATATTGTTTTGGTTTGGCATATTTGGTAGCATTTTTATAACAAGTTTGAACTTCGTCTTCCGAAAGTGGTCTGATTCTGAAATTAAAAAATAATTTGCCCTTACGTCTAATTTCAATTGTTTTGTAGTTTGTTTCGTCATCTTTAAAATTGCCTGCTTCCAGTAAACCTTTTAAAATATCATTTTCGTTCATCAGAATTTCTTCTTGTGTTACCGCTTCTACTACGTAATCATCTTCAAATTTTTCTGGCGTTGTGTTTTTAGGGCTCATTTTGTTTTTCTCCTTTTTTCTTGGCTTAAAAAATTATACTTGTTTAAATGATTCTTGTAAGTCTGGAGTAAAGTTTACACGGAAACTCCATGCTCTTTTTACAATTTCTCCTGGGTTAATTGTCATCAAATCAATGGAGCTTTCTGGAACACAGTTTCTAAATACAATGCGTTCTGTTTGTCCATCTCTTCTACGCAATTTACCTGCAAAATCAAAAGAAGGTAAATATCCGTGCTTCATGTCTTCAATTACATTTGAAATCATCACTTCATCACGTACAACTGCCTCTGTTAGTGTCAATACCATGTTGTAACCTGTGTTCACTGCATAAACCAATGAGCTTCCAATTGGTTGATAGTCTACATTGGTGACATTTACTTTTGCTGTGAATGTGTCAACTTCTGCTAAAAAGATATCCATTCCATCTTTATCTTTAATAAAAAGTTGTCCATCTTTTCCTGTTATTAGCTTTCTTACATCTAATGTGGATTGGTCGTTTAACATATTTATTTTCCTCCTTATTGTTCAGGTGCAAAACGGAATTTAAATGCAAAATACATTTTTTCCATTGCATCTATATCATCTGCGTATACAACAAACCATGCACTATCACCTTGTGGTGCATTATCTGGGTCAATTACTATTTTTGCACCCATTAGCAGTTTTTTCTCTGCAATCATACTGTTCGCAACATTTTGGGCTGCTTGTACAATAGTTGCACGCCCATCTGGGTCATTGTTTATTTTTCCTACAAGAACTTCTACGGTATCGTTTATTCTTTGCATTAACTCGTAACGGACTTTTGTTCTTTTAATTTTTTTCCAGCCTATGTCTTCCTTCGCACCTGGGCTTACAAGGGTGTTAATACCATTTTCAATCCAGTTTACACCTTGTGCTGAAACTGAAAAAGTTAACATTCCAGAAGTAATTGCTTGGGCATATTGGCTATTGGTTAACACTTCACATAAATCAACAGCTCCTGTCACTGCCATATGGGTTACGCTTTCATTGGATGGAGTTCCTGCTATCATCCCCGCAACCCTTGCTGCTGCGATGTAGCCATCATATATTTTCCCTGTGCTGTCTTTAAAACCTGAGCCTACATAAACGATTTTATAATCATTAAATGCAGAAGCATTTTTCATTCTTGTAAGTAATGGAACAGTTGTTGGTTCTGCTACAACGCCCATTACAAACTTTCCACTGTCATAAATTCTATTTAAATATGCTTGTAAGAGTGCTTGAATTGCTACATCGTTTGTATCAAGTGCAATACAATTCCAACGATATGGTTCTAACACGCATAAAGCTGCTGAATAGGACCCTGCATTTACTGTTGGATCTGTTCCTTTTTGAATCTCCACTTGGTCAACAATTGCAAGTTCATTTGGAATTGTTGTGGTTTTGGTCAATGTAAACCATTGGCTTCCGCTTTTTGCATATGCTTCCATTAGGTTTTTGGCTTCGTCCTCACCTTTACTAAACACAATTGTTTGAATAATCTCTGTATTTTCTAGTAGTAAAAGCTCTTTTTGGCTGTTATCTTTAATAGAATTTCTAATTACTAAATAAAATTGTCTACTTCCTGGATATAACAAAACAAGTTTTAAAGCACTTGCTCCTGTCATATCTTTAATATCACAAGAACCATTTGTCCCACCATTTCCAAGTCTTGTAACATAAACACGCTTTGCACCACCTCTAAACATTTCAATTGGCACATTTGTTGTGGTGTTTTCTTCACCGCTACCAAATGCTTTTGCTACCTCTTCAATGCCTTCTAAAAGTACGGCTTCCCCTACTTTTCCCCAGTTAGAGCGTATTACAGTTGCGCAGACACCATCTGTTACCCCTGCTTCTTGTGGACCACCGTAATTTTCGTATCTAAAGTAAACGCCTGGGCGAACCTTTTGTTCTCCAATTGTAAAAAATGCTGCCATATTATTGCACCTCTCTCATCATAAATTCTTTAATTAATTTTTCTGCCTCTGCCATTGTTACTTCGCTTTTACCTGCTACTTTGAGTGCTGCCTCTGCACACTCTTTTGTCACTCCAAACGTTGTTGCTTCTTCTGCAATTTCACTTGCTTTGTACTTACTTTCACTTGTTTTCATCGTTGCTTTTGTCATTGTTTTTCTCCCTTCTCCAGATTAAAATTTGTATTCATTAAAAGTTCCGCTGGTACTTCTTTTCTTACTATGCCATATGTACAAGAAACAGTTAGCTTTGTTTCACTCACATTATTAGTGAGTTCACATTGATTTATAAAAATGGGGGACCCGTCTTGTAGCAATATTTCATTTGCCAAACTGAGTTCTTCCATAATAGCCTTTAACCATTTTGCTTTTTGTTCAAAACTTGTGGCCACCATTTGACCTGTTATACTACAGTCAAACCATATTGTTTTGTAGGTACTTCTTTTTGATGTTTTTATATTCGATATGTACCACCACATTCCAAGTTTTTCAGTGTCTGCCACATAACTCTCAAATGATGCCAAATTGTCTAATACCTCTACTTCTTTAATACTTACTTTTGTCCAATCATTGATTGTAGAAATAATATTTGTCTCACACTCATTTAAATTTACTGAACTTTCTACTTCTCTCACCACCCTTGCTACTGCTTTTTTCAATACAGGTCGGAAACATACAATAATGTTTGGTTCCGTACCAGATGCCCCACAAGCATTTGCTACAATAATGTTTTTCTTTCTTCTTCTCTATTGCTTGTTTTTCTTTGACTTCTAAAGATTGCCTAAGTGTCATTTCTCACCTCATATACTAATGAAGGAAATACATTAGTATCAAAAAAAGAGCCTTTTGGCTCTTCCACATATAAATAAATTGATATAACTTAAAAACTTGATTATTGAAAAATGTCATTAGCTTTTCTTTGGAATCTCCAACTATAAAAGTTTCAAAAGAACGCTAATGTGTGGGGACGTTTTTCACAGTTTGTTACTATATTTACTATACCACAGTTTTTTTTTGAAAAATCCGTTGTTTGTCCAAAAACTGTCTAAAGTGTGTCGCATAATTGTTTTTGCTAAGACTTATCTCCCCAACATAAAATAAGGAGCAAAAAATTGGTGAGATACGCCAATTCTTTGCTCCTTATTTTTTCTTCTGAGAAAAAGGATTTTCTTTTTATTATAGTGACTTCATTATTTAATAAGCCAAATATGTCTCCACTGTTCTCAATACTTCTTTTTGAATTTCATAGATGGAGGAGCGTGCCACATATAAATCTCTTGAAATAGTAGCTAAGTTCTTTTTCGACTTATATTTTGCCTCTACAAATGCTTTATGTTTTTCATTCAAATTGTGTAGAATATATTCTATGTCACTATTTTCATATTCTATTTGTAGTATTCTATTTTCTATGTAAGTGATTTCTTCCTTTGTTTTATAAAGTTCATTTTCAAGGCGTTTGAAACCTGCTTCCAGTGCATTTTCTTGATAACTGCCATAGTTTGAAGTTTGAATTTTATCTTTTGTATAGTCTATACTTCCCATATAATCTGCATTAAAGTTTATATTACTATTATCAATATCATTTTTTATTTTTTCCTTGCGTCTATCTAAAACCTCAAGCTTATATTTTAATCGCCCGATCTCATGTAAACTTTCAAAATATTGTTTTATTCTTTCCTCTGTTGTATCTAAAACTTTAGCATCTAAAAACAAACTACCCGCTCCCTTCTGGTCTTTTCATTGTTTGACAATATAACGCTTGACATTGTACCAATATAGTTTTTTATACAGATACAAAAACTTGCGCTTCCATTTCTTTTTTAAATCCCATGATTCTTCCACTGCTTAAAACAGCTATGTATCCAAACCTTTTATGTATATGTTGTACTTCTTCTAAACTTAACATCAAAAAATTTAATTGGTTCACTTCACTTAATGTCATGGTCAGTTATCTCCCTTTTCATTTTATTAGAATTTTGAAAAAATATTGCATTTATTCAACGCCTATGTTATTATTCTTTCATTGAATCAATTCAATGTTTTTTGTAAAGTCATATTGTTTTTGTATGGTAATTAGTATTTTTACTCACTACATGGATTTTTTATGGCCGTTGAATTGTTTCATTTATAATTGAATTGATTCAAGTATATGATTATATTTTAAATTTGTCAATGCACTAGAAAAAATTTTTTTGATGTTTTATTTTGGATCAATAATTTTTTACCTTTCAACTAATCGTTTTTCATCAAATGATTTGACTACTAAAATATATATTTAAAATGATAAGGATGTGCACGAATGAAAACAAAACTTGTTGATTTAATAAAAAAAGCACAAGCAAATCGTTCCCAAACAAAATTTGCTATGGCCTGTGAGTTAAATCCTTCTACTTTTACAAAGATTTATGGAGGGGTCATCACCCCAAAAGCTGACACACTGAAAAAAATTGCAGAAAACAGCAATGGGCTCGTCTCGTTTGAAGAGCTGATGAATGCTGCTGGCTATGAAGTAAACAATATTGAAAACCTTGACGGGATGTATTTGAGACTTGCGAAAGAAGCCCAAGAACTAAAATTAAATGAAGAAGATGTTGACTATATTATCAACTTTTATAAAAAATACAAAAGGTAGCATATACTTTAGCACAGTTTGTTAATACGTATTACTATACTTTCACAAACGGCTATAAGTCTCAACCCATTTTATATGAACTTAAATATTAGTGCATGAAGAGGTGACTATGAGCGACGATTATGTTAAGTTACAAGAAGAATTAGTAAAATTATTTAAAAATCACTACGTTTATAAAAGAGATTTATTTCGAGTCGTTAACATTGTGCGAGATGTTTTTGAAATATATACTTCCACCAGTATCTTCTCCTTGTATAGTAACTTGGAACACTTAATACAACTTGAATTTCATGAATTTAAAGACCCTCGGCTAGGTGGCTTTATCGTTAAAAATGATCCACCGGAAAAATCTTTTGTTTGTCTTAACACAATCGTAAGTCCCCAAACGCTAGAATTTTCTGCTGGTCATGAGCTTTTTCATTGGTTTTTTCATCCTACCGGTGAAATAAAATGTAAACAATTTGGTTTTGCTAGTAACAGTTTGGAAGAATATCAAGCCAATGAAGGTGCTGCTGAATTATTTCTTCCTTATAAAAGCTTTATCCCAGATGTATGTAGCCGAATTAAACATATTTCTGAATATGATTATCATTCTCTTCCTCAAATGAAAATAGACTTAGCAGAACACTATGGTGTTTCTGAAGCTGTTGTGTCTTATAGAATGGAAGACTTAAAATATGAAATACATCAATATCTTGACGGCGTGGATATTAATCAGTTGGAAATACTTTCTAATAAAGAATTGCATTCCAGAAACATAGTAGTTAAATCACTTAATGAGTTAGAATATGAATCTTGCTTACAAACATAAGCATCTAAAAGTTAACTACTATAACATATAAAAAATAGGCTCTTCAAATAGGAGGATAAAATGTTTCATTTACAAAAAGAAGGCTCTATCGAAAAAAGCTACGAACTAATGGTTCAAACAATTAAAATGATGCTGGAAGATGAGAAAGATATCATCGCCAATTTTTCCAATATATCATCTGTCATCAACTTATATGTAGATAAACTTAACTGGGTGGGATTTTATATCCTAAAAGAAAATGAATTGGTATTAGGCCCTTTTCAAGGTATGCCTGCGTGTATCAGAATAAAAGTAGGAAAAGGTATCTGTGGCAAAGCAGTAGCAGATAGGAATGTAGTCATCGTGGAAAACGTTCATGCGTTTCCTGGCCATATTGCTTGTGATTCTGCTACAAATTCCGAAATGGTGCTCCCTATCTTCCAAAATGAAGAAGTGTTTGGGGTTTTAGATTTAGATAGCCCTGAAATAAATCGATTTACGGATTTGGAAAAACAATATTTGATTGAAGTCGGTAACCTAATCACTGTCTTTTTAAGTAAACAATCGTATAAAGCCCCATTCCATAACTGAAATTTTTATACTATTCTCTCTCCATCAAACATATATTTTTATAAGGCATTTGTCAGCTACACGATTGTGAGTAGCAAGTCCCCTAATTTGAGGGCTTACCTGTGACTACTCTGGACATGGATTATGAAAATAAAAAACATACGTTTAAAATATGGAGGGGAAATCAATGGATAAAAAAAAGTATCACCCTTATAGTCGAAACTTTATAACACTAAAACAGGAAAGACATGGTTTTAATAGTAGTACAAAAGAACCAAGTGGTAGGTGTATTATTGAAATTAAAGACGGCAAGGGAAAACTTTCCACCTATGCGCAAGGGCTTAAACAACTACAAAACGGAGAAATGTACAGGGTGTATTTGATTGCGCCAAAAGAGGCTGTTTCATGGGGAGTTCCTTGTGGTTGGCTTAATATTGACCAAAAAGGAAAAGGGGAAGTTAGCTTAGAATTTGACCCTTCTGATATGTCTGGCTCGGGAATTGATATAGAAGATTTTAAAATTGTGTGTGTTCTCGTCAAAAAGGAAGGTAGCCAAACAGAAATAGTGGCACCACTGGTTGGCTATAAAGATATTCCTTGTATCTGGAAAAATAATTTTAAAGAATACAACTCCAATGAGCCTACTGAAATAAGTTCTAAGGAGGATAAACAACCAGCCTCAGTCGTAAAACTTACTACTACCCCAAACCCTAGCTATTATGATAAAATTTTAGGAAATAATAATTATGGTAACCCTACTTATACACCAGAGATGCCCCTAGAAACAGAAGAACCAATCGAGTTTCCTGAAATACCTGAACCAACTGAAATGCCAGAACCCTTAGACATTCCTGAAACATCTGAACCGACTTTAGAACTTTATGAAATGGATACTAAAAATGAACTTTTTGCTTCTGAAAATGATTTTTATGGTGACTTGTCTCCATCTATAACAAAACATGACAAACCTGCCCATGAGAACTTTTTAGAGGCTGTTCATCAAATCAATTCTAAAGTTGATTTGTCTTATTATGAAATGGTAACCTATGATCCACTTACTTATAGTAACAGCGACAAACATCATACCAACGACTTAGATCATATTATGAAGAATAATACGACCTTAACCCCTTTTGCAAACCAAAATAGAGATGTAAAGTGGGTTCGTATTACCGTTGATGAAATTGTGACGCTGCCTATCGACTGTTGGAAATATATGAATCATCCTTTTATCATTTCTGCTTCTAAAAAGTATAACCATCTTATCTTGGGAAAATTTGCGGATAACGGAAAAGTAAAATATGTTTTAGGAGTTCCAGGAGAATATAACCAAGCCTATAAACTTCATGCTTCCAAGTTAGGCTTTAAGCAATTTAAGCCTTGCGAAAATAAAAACAACCCTACTGCTACTGACTATGGATATTGGTTAATGATTATTTAGGCTATAAAAACTCTTATATTGACAAAAAAAATATATAATGTTTAAATATATTCTGTTGTGTTTTATTTTAAAATTAAGGTTAAACCTTCTAGGAGTAGGTCATTTATGCGAATGAGAAAAAAGCCTTGGGCTAACGGCGAGCTTTCATCTAATAAAAATGTAGTTAAAAATGCAAATGAATTAAAAGGAAAATGGAATGAATTTTTTGGAAATGACAATCCTATTTTTCTTGAAATTGGCTGTGGAAAAGGTTCTTTTTTAAATAAGAACAAAGTCAAATATCCTCATATTAATTTTATTGGTATCGAGCAGTTTGAGCCCATATTAGCGTCTGCTGCAAGACAATCTCGTGAACAAGGCAATGAAATTGCGCTATTTTGCGGATATGCCGAAAATTTGTTAGATTATTTTGCGGAAGGTGAAGTAAGCAGAATATTTTTAAACTTTTCTGATCCTTGGCCACGAAAAAAATGGGGCAAAAGACGGCTTACCCACAAAAATTTTCTTGACAAATATAAAATTGTTTTAAAACCCTATGGGGAAATATTTTTTAAAACTGATAATAGAGATTTGTTTGAGTTTTCTATTAACCAATTGGCAGATGAAAACTTTAAACTTGCAAATATTTCCCTTGATTTGCATAAAACGCCTTATCAAGCAGAAAATATTATGACAGAATATGAAGAAAAATTTTCCAGTCAAGGACTTCCTATCTACCGGTGTGAAGCAAAAAAACAAAACTAAAAAAAGCTGATTTTAAGAGTATCCCTATGGACTATATCTCTTAAAATCAGCTTTCTCGTTATGTCAATTCCTACTCTAGTTCTGAAAGCCACAAATGAAATGACGCATCTGAAGGCATTCGTAAGTCACCTCTTGGTGAAAGGCAAATCGTCCCCACTTTTGGACCATCAGGCAAACAAGAACGTTTAAATTGTTGGGTGAAAAATCTTTTATAAAATACTTTGAGCCACTTTACAATTACTTCATCTGTATATAAATCTTTAAAAGCATGGTTCGCTAAAAATCTTATTTTGGAAGGTGAAAAACCAAACCGCAACACATAATATAAATAGAAGTCATGAAGTTCATAAGGGCCTACAATATCTTCTGTTATTTGTGATATTTTTCCTTCTTTGTCTGGTGGAATTAGTTCTGGACTTACAGGAGTGTCTAGTACGTCTAGCAAAATATTTTTTGAGCTCTCATCTAATTGCTCATGTAAAGCCGCCCATCTTACCATATAACGAATTAACGTTTTTGGTATTCCGCCATTCACGCCATACATAGACATATGGTCGCCATTATAGGTTGCCCAGCCTAGTGCAAGTTCTGATAAATCACCAGTCCCCACCACAAACCCATTTTCCTTTCCTGCAATGTCCATTAGTATTTGGGTTCTTTCTCTTGCTTGTGCATTTTCATAGGTTAAATCATGATTATTTATATCTTGTTCGATATCTTTAAAATGTTGTATACAAGCATCTTTGATTGATATTTCTTTTACGGTTATTCCCAAACTCTTCATTAATTGAATAGAATTGTTGTATGTTCTGTCTGTTGTTCCAAAACCAGGCATGGTTACCCCAATAATATCTTTTCGATTCATTTCAAGAAAATCATATGTTTTTACACATACCAATAGTGCAAGGGTTGAGTCAAGTCCTCCTGAAATTCCGATTACTACTTTTTTAACGCCTATGTGCATTATTCTTTTTGCAAGACCTGCTACTTGAATGGAAAAAATTTCGTCACATCGATTGTTTCTTTTCTTATCATCTGACGGTACAAACGGAAATCTATTTACAATTCTCGTTAATTCATTGTTTTCACAATTTTGAGTAGCAAATTTTATTTCTCTATATTTCAGGGCATAATTTGAAGTTCTGGCACAATTCATGTAGCCTTTATTTTTTTGGCGCTCTCCTATAATTCGTTCTATGTCTATTTCAGTTGAAATCAATTGAGATTCTTTATTAAATCTTTGTCCTTCTGAAACCACACTTCCGTTTTCACAAATAAAGCAATGTCCTCCAAAAACCAAATCCGTAGTTGATTCATGAATTCCAGCAGAAGTATACACATAACCGGATATACAGCTTGCTGACTGTTGTGTAACTAAATTTGTTCTATATTCATGTTTACCAATTAGTTCATTGCTTGCTGAAAGATTTAAAATAATATTGGCACCATGAAGACATTGAAATGAACTAGGCTGAACAGGTGCCCAAAGGTCAGCACAAATTTCTAGTCCAAGCACCGCACCTGTTGTTTCATCTTTAAACAATAAATCGCTTCCAATGGGAACCACTTGTCCACACAACTCTACCGTATCGCTTATTAAATCATCCGAAGGAGAAAACCACCGTTTTTCATAAAACTCATTTTCATTCGGAATAATTGATTTTGGCACAACTCCCAAAATTTTTGACTTATAAAATAAAACAGCACAGTTAAAAAGTTGGTTATCAAGTCCTATGGGCATCCCCACACATACCACTGTATCAAAGTCTTTTGAATAGTCCATAATATCACAAAGGCTATCCATTGCTTTTCGTTTTAATGTTTCTTGAAAAAAAAGATCTGCACAAGTGTAAGCTGTTATACTAAGCTCAGGAAAACACAATACTTTTATTTTTTGTTCCGCTGCTTTTGAAATAATTTTTTTAATTTCTTCTGCATTAAAAAGGCAATCTGCCACTTTTAACTTTGGAACTGCTGCTCCAACCTTTACATAACCATAACCCATACATTCATCTCCAAGACGTTATAACTGATTATTATCTTAATCAGTTATATCAGATTTTTATAAAATAGTTCCTTCCAAAGGCATGGAAAAATTAGGCTTCCTTCTATCAGGATTTAACTTTTCATGTGATAGTATTATATACCAATCCATTTATTTTAAAAATATTTTTATAAAATAAATATATGTACGTTAATATAATTTAGCAAATGCCAAAAAAGTTACATTTTATAAGTATACAAATAAATGTATTGACTGAAAAATACTATTTGTATATTATAGTAGTACCAAAAGCATTTTATTGTATTTTAGCAAAAACAATTCACAGAGGTGATCTTTTGACAACAAAACCTGATTTTACACTATATGACAAGCACTCTGAAATACTAAAAGCACTTGGCCATCCTGTAAGGCTTTGCATTGTAAATGATTTGTTTCGTACAAATGGTTGTACAGTTACTTATATACAAGAATGTATTCATATTCCGCAATCAACTATTTCTCAACACATTGCAAAGTTAAAATCTGCTGGAATCATTGAAGGCAGACGACAAGGCATTGAAATAGTATATAGTGTTGTGGATCCATTTACAATTAAACTAATAAAAACTATGTCTGAATGAAAAGGAAATTAAATTTTTATGATAAAAGAATTTTCTAACCTAGGATTAAAACCAGAACTTGTAACAGGGCTTTTGGCTCAAGAAATTACAGTTCCAACGGATATCCAAAGTTTATGTATTCAAGAAATACTCGATAAAAAAGATATCATCGCTTCCTCTAAAACAGGTTCTGGAAAGACACTTGCCTACTTGCTTCCTATTATGACCATGTTAAATGATGCAGAAAGACACGTACAAGCCATTGTTTTAGCCCCAACCCATGAACTTTGTGTTCAAGTTTATAAGCAAATCGAATTGCTTGTGCAAAATGCAGAACTGAAAAACATAAGAGCAGCAGTGCTCATTGGCGGTGCAAATATTAACAGACAAATGGACCGTCTTAAAGAAAAACCACAAATCGTGGTAGGAACAACGGGTAGAATTTTAGAGTTGATTCGACTAAAAAAACTAACAACCCACTTTGTCAAAACAATTGTTTTAGATGAAGCGGATCGAATGTTTGATGTAAAAAATATCGAATCTGTGAAAGCCATTGTGAAAACAACTTTAAAAGAAAGACAAATCATTATGTTTTCAGCAACCATTGATAGCGAAACAAAGCTTCGTGCAGAAGAGCTTTTGAAAAATCCTTCTGTTATTGTGGCCAATAAATTATCTGACTTACCACAAAATATAGAGCATATTTATTTTGAGTGTGAAAAAAGAGATAAAATCGAGGTACTGAAAAAATTGTTTTATGCCGAAAATATTACAAGGGGTATTGTCTTTTTAAACAATAATGAAGACATTGAAAATCTTTCAAAAAGATTAAATTACCATAGTATAAAATCTGCTCCGCTTTTTGGTGAAACACTGAAAAATGAACGTAGGAACATATTAAACGACTTTAAAGACGGTAGGATTAACCTTCTTATTGCATCGGATATTGTTGCAAGAGGACTTGATATTAAAGACCTTTCTCATATTATTAATATTAATGTTCCCGAATCCAGCGATTTATATTTACATCGTGCTGGACGTGCTGGGCGTGCTGGTGAACACGCAATTGTTGCTACCATTGCCGAACCTAGCGAAGTTAGATATTTAAAAAAGTTTTCTTCCTTTTTTAAAATAAATATTGCAAAAAAAGTAATTTCACAAGGTGAAGTTGCTGAACCAAAAAAAGTAGAAAAAAATAATAAAAAATAAGGAGAATTTATAATGAACGATGAAAATTTAAAAGACGAAGCATGTGGCTGTGGAGATAACTGTGGTTGTAATGATGAACTTGATAGTTGCGATTGTGGGGATGA
The DNA here is from genome assembly GCA_031546905.1 of Eubacteriales bacterium. Lineage (GTDB taxonomy): Bacteria > Bacillota > Clostridia > Lachnospirales > JAVBJQ01 > JAVBJQ01. The sequence continues at coordinate 29,038 of JAVBJQ010000033.1, forward strand.
TTGTGGTTGTGGGGATGAGCATGATGGTTGTGGCTGTGGCCATGAACATGGACATCACGCTGTTGAAACAATTAAAATTACACTAGAAGATAATGAAGAAGTTGAATGTGCTGTTTTAGGTGTTTTCCCTGTGGATGACCAAGAATATATTGCACTTCTTCCTCTTGACCAAGAAGAAGTTCTTATTTATTCTTACAAAGAATCAGAAGAAGGTATCGAATTAAGTTTGATTGAAAATGACGATGAATTCGAAAAAATCACACAAGCTTTTTATGCAATGTGTGATGAAATGGAAGACGAAGACTTTGATGATGAAGATTTAGAAGACGAAGATTTAGACGAAGAAAAATAATATGTTGAATAGGGTTGTTGCGAAATTCGCAACAACCCTATTGCAATTACTAGGACTTTGTATTATACTAATTTCAATTATTCCGCTAGGGGAGCTTCATTCACTGCCAATAAAAATTATTGCAGTGTAGCTGAGATGTGCTTGCACAGACCCTTCGCACCTGAACCAGCTAATACTGGCGTAGGAAAGCGGCAACACCCCCCTTTTATTTGCGGAATAAAATTTAGGGAGGTTTTTTTATGTCTTGGGAAAGTTTTTCAAATTTTTTTAATACTTCATTTGGGATGGTTGCTGTTTCTGTTGTGGCGTGCTTTTGTATTTTTATTATGGTGGGAAGCCTTTATAAAAACAAGCATCTTTCCATCAAAACTTTAACCTATTCATCACTGGCTATTTGTCTTTCTCTCATTCTATCCAATGTTAAATTGTTTCATCTGCCACAAGGTGGCTCTGTTACTGCTTTTAGTATGTTTTTTATTGTCTTAATTGGTTATTGGTTTGGACCACTTGTTGGTGTACTGGGTGGTTTTACTTGTGGACTTTTGCAACTTGCCATAGCACCTTATGTTGTCCACCCTATTCAGCTTTTACTAGATTATCCTTTTGCTTTTGGAGCATTGGGGCTTTCAGGTTTTTATAGAAGCGGAAAAAATGGATTATTGAAAGGTTATCTTTTTGGCGTTTCGGGAAGGTTTTTATGTAGCTTTCTTTCTGGATTTATTTTCTTTGCTTCCTATGCCCCAGAAAATCTAAATCCTGTTTTATATTCTTTTATTTATAATTTGTCCTACATTGTTCCTGAGGCTGTTCTGACCATTATTTTAATTTCTGTTCCTGCTTTTAAACTTGCAATTAAGCAGGCCTTTTCAAATTTATATGAAAGTGACTAATAATAGTTATAAATCAAATCTTTTTTTCATCTACATAAAAAATATTTCTATTGCAATTTTTCATTTTTTGTGCTATATTTTATAAGCTTTCATAATTATCAATTGTGATTGTTATCCCCTGTTTATCTTTATCAAACTTTGATTGGATTTTCAGAGGCAATAATATATAAGTGCTCGCCCGAGTGGCGGAATGGCAGACGCGGCGGACTCAAAATCCGCTCTATGTGAGTAGGTGGGGGTTCGAGTCCCTTCTCGGGCATTAAATGTAAGGATTAAATAGCCTACAAAATCTAGTAAAAAGCTTGATTTTGTAGGCTATTTATGTGTTTTAAGAAAAAATGATAGTTGGTGAAATCTCCCCCGTTTTGAGTGAGATTTGCCAAACAGAGATTGAGAAATAGAGAAAGTATTCACTGGAGTGGGTGGTAGAAATCAACAACAAAAAAGCTAAGCAACATATAAAACAAAAATCAACTTTAGATGCCATACCTATCAATTTGTTAGACACAGGTGTTATCATAGCAGCACTTAGTCTTGTTGGCTATATTATGGCGCTATCATATTCATTCGGATTGACGTTTTTTTTAAAGCTCCCATTATTTTTAACGGAAGTAAATTCCACAACACTTTTTTGTTGCTTTTTTATTTCTCTGGCACTAATCTTCTTTGTATTAATGGAATCTATTGATAATAAGAACCAGATTACTACAAGTGAAACATTTAAAAGCATACGGTTGAAATCAGTAAGATGTTGTATTGTAACTATTATTTTTTTTGCTATAGATATATTTTTAATGATTAGTCGTCCCGAATTTTCATTTGATCCATTACATGGTAGTCAGCCGTACACGTTGGAACCACCTTATTCGCTTTTTTATGTTATTGGTCTAATATCATTAGTCGCTATAGTTTATAATACAAATCTATGTGGTAAAATACTTAGACATTTGCGTATTTTAGAGAAACAAGCTGATTATCCTAGTCACATACTTATCTTTATTGTATCTTTTGTATTAACAGTTAGTCAATTCAGTTTCATTGGCGGTTTTGTTCTTGGTGTATATATCAACTCAGGCATGAATCTTTATACGATTGCAACTAGACAAGATAAAGCTATTGTTACTACATATAAAGACAACTGCATCATTATGAGTTATTCAATGTCTGATAAAAAAATTATTCTTGATTCGGCATCATATGAAATAGTGCCGATTGAGGGTATTGAAATTCAAAAAATTAAAAATAGCGACAGGTTAGGAGTAATCATAAAATAACATGTTTGTTTATTTAATAAGACCTCTATCATCTACAAACGAGTTATTGGGAACTTCAAAGACTAATTTCTCATTATCCATATAATAGGTAAAGCTATATATTTATAAAATCAATTAGGAGAGGTATCCCATGGGAATAAAAATGTCTCAATTTAAATACAATGGTGAAGTAAAATCCATAAAAGACTACAGTGAAATAATGAAAGAAAATATATCATGCTGTTACTGTGGTGTACCAATAACTTATGTGAGAGATCATAAAAGAGATATTGTAGAGAATCAAGTATCTATTCCTGCATATTTTAGGCTAAGGAATAAAGAAACCCATAAAGATGATTGCGATTTTATAACACTAAATAGAATCAAAAAAATATATGCAAAATGTTCTGACAATAATGAAATAATGACAAAAATTGATAATAAATATATTGTAAGATTACATCTTGTTAGGGATAACTTCAATGACATCAAAAATGGTGTGACTACTGAAGGTGGTAAAATTACCAAAGCAGAGTCACAACCTACAAGAGAGTATATTAAAAAAGGTGATATGTCAGTATACTTATCAACTATAAACGAAATTATGAGATTAAGGAATGATATTGAGTATGAAAATGACTTGAAAAACTCTTTATTTCTAACCTTTTATAATACTAAAGAAAAGAAATATGATGAAATCTCTTGGAAAAATTTTTTTATAGAATATAATAAAGAAGATTATTATAAAGCACATCAGAATATTTTAAGAAAAAAAGTTTTCTACCCAATTTGCTTTTCTGGATGTGCAAAAACTATTGAAGATAAAAAAGAAAACTTTGATTGGTACAGTATTAAGTGCTATTCAATTAAAAGTAACAATCATTATATTGCTTTTTCGATTTTATTTAATGACTACAATATTTTTCAGAAGTATAAAGATATAAAGGACAAAAACTTCATTGTGTATGGTGGACAACACTATGCCAAAGAAACAGCTCAATATCTAAATATCAGTACAAAGATTTACAGTGTCGATCAAATATTATTATTGAATTAAATATTGGAAAATAATAGGAATTAAATCAACCATTGGAGAGAAATAAGAGTTAGATAACATAATCTTTTTAAATTTAATTCATAGGGTTATATTCTAAGAAACTCATCAAAGAAATACATATTAAAATAGACAGATGTGTTAAGGAATATACTTTTTTATGATACTGGTATAATGAAAGCCAACAATGTTTTTGTCACAAAGACAATTTTTTAGGCTCACCTCAGTTCTCACCCATCTCACCAGCTTTTGTAATGTAATGTTGTAAAAAATGTGAATATATAAGCATTTTCAAAGATATATATTTCACTATTCTACTCCTTCTCGGGTACTTGTTTTTACTGGAAATGCTACTTCTTTGGAAGTGGCATTTTTTTCGTTCTCTCCCCACATTTTATAGTTTAACGTGAGTTCGACAAACATAAACAAAAAATTAAATCCGACCAAAATCTGCTAAAATAAGTTTGAGATAAAAAAGCAGAGAGATGGAAGATTTTATATGCAAGATATGACGTAGATAATGTAACATAATTCAACAAAGCACCCTTTAATTCTTCCAAACAAAACAATGAATACTGTCGTGTAACGAAATAACCATAGAGACGATACCATTAGACTGGAAACAATTTTGTGCAAGATTAAATCATACTTTTTAACCATTTGATAGTGTTTAGTTCCGAAGTAACAACATCAGTATGTATATTACGTGGAGAAACAGTTTTTATGATAGACTGTTTCTTTTTTTATGTTAAGTTTCTCTACGGTTGATTTTTTCAACCAAAGTTAATTATCAATCCATTGAAGTTAATTTAATCAACGGGTATACTAATAGTAGGAGGTGGCACAATGAAAGAAATCAACATAGCAAAAACGCTTGTAAATAAGCGGCATGAAAAAGAAATCACACAGGATCAACTTGCAGCGTATATAGGCGTTTCAAAGGCATCTGTTTCCAAGTGGGAAACCGGACAAAGTTACCCGGATATTACGTTTTTGCCACAGCTTGCGGCGTATTTTAATATTAGCATCGATGAACTGATGAACTATTCACCTCAAATGACAAAGGAAGATATTCGCAAGTTGTATCACCGATTAGCTTCTGACTTTGCAACCAAACCTTTTGACGAGGTAATGGGGGAATGCCGAGAGATCATCAAAAAATACTATTCTTGCTTCCCTCTCCTCATACAAATGGTGACACTGCTTTTCAATCACCAAATGATTGCGGGTACACAGGAGCGGAGTAAAGAAATCTTACAAGAAATTACTAAGCTGTGTGAGCGTATCGAGGTAGAAAGTGATGATGTGTGGGTTGCAAAAGATGCAACTAATTTTCGAGCACTTTGCCTGCTAACATTGCATGAACCACAATCGGCACTGGACATACTGGGTGATGGCGTTCGTGAGGATATATCAGAAAGGCCATTGATTTCACAGGCATACCAGCTGTTGGGCAACACAGACAAGGCGAAGGAGGTCATGCAGATTGACATATGCCTGAACCTGATGAAATTATTTGGTGCGGGATTGAATTATCTAAGCCTTTGCATTGGCGATTTCGTGAAAGCGGAGGAAACTTATAATCGTTTGATCGGGCTATCAGAACTTTATCGGGTGGAGAGCCTGTCTCCAAACAATACTGTGCTTCTTTACGCACTTGGAGCGCATATGTATATGTCTACAGGCAATAAGGATAAAGCCATCGAAATGCTGAACAAATATGTTGATGTCTGTATAAACAGCTTCTTTCCGCTTAACCTGCACGGAGATTCTTATTTCGATAGGATTGACAGTTGGTTTGCGGAGCAGGCTTTGGGAAGTGCAGCCCCCCGGAACGAAAAGGTAATTAAAGAGAGTATGCTAAACGATGTTTTGATGAATCCTGCGTTTGTGACTCTTGCGGAAGAACCCGGATATAAAAACTTAGTTGAGCGACTGAAAAATTTTGTAGGAGGAAATTGACATGGAAAATCTTACGCAATACTTACCTTTTTTAATACCACTGGTGGTGATTGAGGTCGGTTTAACAATTGTAACACTAATACACATTTTCACCCACAAAACTTATAAGCACGGAAACCGTGTACTATGGGTGATTCTCAGTTTTGTCAATATTATCGGCCCAGTGCTTTATTTTACAATCGGTAAAGGTGATGAGTGATGGATATTCTGAGCATTCAGGGTTTATCAAAGGGCTTTGGCGGGAAAAAGGTAATTGATGGTCTTTCCTTTGTCGTGCCCGAGGGTTCTGTTTTCGGATTTATTGGCCAAAACGGAGCAGGTAAAACGACTACCATGAAGATGGTATTAGGCTTACTCAAAGCGGATAGCGGTGAAATATCCGTCTGCGGGGAACGCGTGACTTTTGGACAGACCAAAACCAATGAGTATATTGGATATCTGCCGGATGTTCCAGAGTTTTACGGCTATATGCGTCCGAAGGAATATTTGAAGCTATGCGGTGAGATTACAGGAATGTCGAATACAAAAATAAAAAGCCAAAGCGAGGAGCTTCTTTCGCTTGTGGGGCTTGGGAGTATAAATACGAAGATTGGTGGATTTTCGCGAGGTATGAAGCAACGTCTTGGCATCGCTCAAGCGCTCTTACATGAACCGAAATTACTAATTTGTGACGAACCTACCAGCGCACTTGACCCAATTGGTCGAAAAGAGATTCTGGAGATACTCTTGCAGGTCAAAGGCAAAACCACTGTGATTTTCTCCACCCACATTCTTTCTGACGTAGAGCGAATTTGTGATAGAATTGCGGTGCTGAGCAAGGGGAAATTAGTGCTTTCGGGAACACTATCCGAACTCAAGGCACAGCACAAAGCTGATGGTCTGATTGTTGAATTTAACAATCCAAATGATACGTCCCGCTTTGCCGCACTGCCATCTATAAAATCATTAATGATCGGTGCAGTGCAGACCGAAAAAAATATTACGTTTCAAACAGCTAATATAGCTCAAACGGAAATAGTTGTTTTGGAGGCTCTTACGGCAAACAAGATTTTGCCAATAAAACTTGAAGTTTTGGAGCCGTCTATTGAAAGTCTGTTTTTGGAGGTGATACAATGAGAGCTTATTTCGCCTTTACAAAAAAGGAGTTTACCGAGAACGTTCGCACATACAAGCTCATCATCATGCTTGCCACATTTTTAATATTTGGGATTATGAGTCCAATTTTTGCAAAACTCATGCCTGAACTACTCAAAACCCTCGGAGATGGTATTTCTATTACGGTTCCAGAGCCCACGGCGATTGATTCGTGGGCACAGTTTTTTAAGAATGTTGGCCAGATGGGAATGTTTGTGCTGGTCATTGTATTCGGCGGTATCATGGCCAATGAGTTTAGCCGTGGAACACTCGTCAATGTTTTGACAAGGGGCATGAAACGGTATACGGTTATCCTCTCGAAGTTCACAGTGGCAACACTAATTTGGACGCTTTCTTATCTGCTATGTCTGGCAGTGACATATGGCTACACAGCATATTTTTGGGAATCCTATGACTTACATCATATATTTTTGGCATTCTTCAGCCTTTGGTTATTTGGAATATTGTTAATCACCCTTTTGATTTTAGGCGGAACGCTGTTCAAGACCTTTTCCGGTAGCCTGCTTTTATGTGGTGGCGCAGTTGTAATAATGTCCTTGGTTAATATTAGCCCGAATCTGCAAAAGTACAATCCCATCACCCTCTCCGGCAATGGCATAGTATTATTAACTGGACAAAAATCGACGGCTGATTTTGTTCCTGCGGTTATCATTTGTACTTTGTTTGTTTTTATATTGATGACTGTATCTATCATGGTATTTAATAAAAAGCAACTATAGCAAAGCGCGTGCGTATTATTGGAACAAACGGCTAAAAATCAAGTATTGCAGCTAATTTGTATTTTAAATAGGAGTGTGTCAAATGAAAAAGAGTCTTTTACTTTTTTTAAATATCATAATTTTTGCAACGACTGGTTGCATAGGCAAAAATGATATTCGTAATAACACAAGTGGATCCATTCAGCCAACCATCGTTGTGAAAGAAGAAAGCATTACGATTGGTAAAGGGTCTGAATATGAACTTGGCGGTACTTTAACCATACCGGATGGATCGCAGACCCCTTACCCCGCAGTTGTTCTTGTACAAGGCTCTGGCCCTAATGATCGGGATGAAACGATTTTTGATAATAAGCCATTCAAAGATATTGCCGATTATCTTGGTTCTCAAGGAATTGCTGTTTTGCGGTATGACAAACGAACCTATACACACAGGACAAAAATTGTGGCTGACATTGCTGAATTAACGGTTAAAGAAGAAGTGATTGATGATGCTGTGCTGGCAACAAATCTACTAAAAGCTGATCCAAGAATAGACAAAAACAAGGTATTTATAATTGGGCATAGTTTAGGTGGTATGTTGGCACCAAGAATAGATGCAGAAGGTGGTAGTTTTGCTGGAATCATTATCCTTGCAGGGTCTCCAAGAAGTCTTTCTGACATTCTTTATGATCAAAACATGGCAATTGTAAACAACTTATCTGGTACGGATAAGTCAACTGGGCAAAGTCAAGTTGATGCTATGGTTGCAGCCTTTGATGCTTTAAAAAATATGTCTGATGGAGATGCAAAGAAAATCACTTTGGTGGGAGCCTCTGGCTATTATTACAAAGAAATGGATGCCCATCCGGCAAGCAAATATATAAAAAATTTAACAAAACCTATTTTAATATTACAAGGACAAAAAGATTTTCAAGTATACGCTGATAAAGACTATAAAGAATATCAAAATCTCCTTAGCCAGAAATCAAATGCAACTTTTAAGCTGTATCCCCAGCTTAATCATTTGTTTATGACCTCGACTACGGGAACTGGGGATGAATATAAAACAGCAAGCCATGTGGATAGTAATGTTTTGAAAGATGTAGCCGACTGGATTATTGACCAATATAGTAGATAACGCTCAACCAATCAAACTGCATAACTTTCCATATTTATACTGAAAAGTTGCCTTTAATCTTAAGGGCAACTTTTTTTACAAAAGCTTTAACAAATTTTTAGCCCGTGCTTGACATACGGGTGCCTAAGATCGTGTAGGAAAATTCGACAAATTACTGATACAATGGACTTTGAGCTGCACAGTTTAGAACACATTTAAAACAATAACAACGGACAACGAAGGGAATTTTTGAATAATGTTGGAAAAAAACAAGAATTATTGACCTCTGTTTGGTAAACTGCTATAATTATATAATTAAGTTTCAATACGCAATCAGAATATTATCAAACACTAGTTTTGATACGACATAAGATTTTGTAAATGAAATTAAATTGTGTACGTGAAGCACTCACTTGAGAAAGGGGCTGAGGCAGGTAGGGAAAATGAAAAAAAGTATACTTGCGCAGAGACTAAGATTTAGGAAAACAATTTTTTCTCTGGTTCACCACAGCATTCAATAGGTGATTTTAATTATTTACTTGAGCGCTCAAATTTTTAGAAACGAAACATAATATATCCCTCACAAGAAAAGTGCCTTGCCCTAAGTTCCACATGAGAACAGAGAGTGGCATCATCAAATGTACATATGAAAAGTTTATAGCACCGTCACACAAAATGGTATAATCAAATATATTTATGAAGGAGAAAAATTATGAAATGGTTTCGCAATGCAAAGATAAGGACTAAATTGCTTTTGGGGTTTGTTATCGTAATTATATTTTCAACTTTTTTAGGCGCTTTTGGTAGCATAATGCTTAAAAAAATAGATGGTGGATATGGTAACTTAATTTCTTCACCTGTGGAAAATATTAATAATATCTCTGGAGCGCTCTACAATGTTTCGACGTTGCGTAGAATGTCCATTGTATATGTGGTTGACTCAGAACCTTCACGTGCTCAAAGACTTCCAGATGATAAAAAGGCAGCTGATGACTCATATACCGCGGCAACAAAAAATTTAAATGACTATATTCAAGTAATCCAAGACGATAAAACGTTGGATGATGCAGGTAGAAAAACGAGAATATCCGGAGTGGAACAAATTAAAAAAGATTTGGATACCTATAAATCGAAAATTGATGAGGTATATAAAGAAGCTTTATCGGGCGATACTGACAAGGCTTATGCCCTTTTAGCGGATTTAAAAGCATCAGGCGATACTGTTTTAAACGGACTTTTTGATAGAAGTAATACAGTATATAAATATACACAAGATATGTCCACCCAGCTATCAAAAAATGCACATGGAACTTCTATCATCTTAATGGCTTTGACTTTTGTTATTATCCTTTTGTCAATTTTTATCGCATTTTTTGTTGCTTCAAGTGTAACAAAACCTGTTAAGCAACTTGCTCGGAATGCAAACGAAATTGCAAAGGGAAATCTAAATGTCAATGTTGTGCAAAATACGAAAGATGAAATTGGTGAACTCAGCCATGATTTTGGGCATGTAGTCGATATTATCTCACAGCTTATAAAAGAAATTGATTTTGTTTCCCACGAAATTGATAAAGGTGATATTGATTCGAGAATCGTGGAGAATAATTTTGAAGGCGCTTACAAAAATGTTGCCAATAGTATAAATGGGGCTATTGGGGGACTTATCAATGATGTACTTCTTATTTTAGATGCGTTAACACAACTTGAAAAGGGAAATTTTACATATCAGATTAAGCAGTTGCCGGGTAAAAAAGCAATATTAAACAAGATGTATAACAATCTGCAAGCCAATCTTGAATCTGTATCATCTGACATTAGTAAATTGGTTTCGGAGGCTTCTGTTGGAAACCTTAATGCAACATCGGATGCCTCAAGATATGAGGGCGACTGGAACAGACTTGTAGTAGGTCTTAACGATTTACTTATGGCAGTAAATGCTCCAATAAAGGACGTATCACACGCATTAGTAGAAGTATCAAAAGCAAACTTTAGTGTCAGAATAACCAATATGTATCAAGGTGAATTTGGTGCAATGAAAGATGCCCTTAACGCCACTGTTGAAAAAACAGATGCGTATATCCATGATATTTCATACATCTTAAATAAAATTGCAGATGCAAAACTAAATATGAAAGTAGAACGTGAGTACATCGGGGATTTTAGTAGTATTAAGTATGCAATGGACACAATTATTCAAAAATTAAATGATATAATCGGTAATATCAATAGTGCAACAGTGCAAGTATCCGCAGGTGCAAAAAACATATCTGATAGTAGTATGACTCTTGCACAAGGAGCATCTGAGCAATCTAGTTCGGTACAAGAACTTTCGGCTACAATTAGCACTATTTCCGAGAAAACACAAAAAAATGCTATCGATGCCAATAATGCCAATACGTTATCTGAAAGCTCACGGAAAAATGCACTAGCTGGAAATAAAGAAATGAAAAAAATGCTTCAAGCGATGGATGGCATCAAAGACGCAAGTCAAAACATATCCAAGATTATTAAAACCATTGAAGATATTGCGTTCCAGACAAATCTACTTGCTTTAAATGCCGCTGTGGAAGCAGCAAGAGCTGGAGAACATGGAAAAGGGTTTGCTGTCGTAGCGGAAGAAGTTAGAAACCTTGCGGCTAGAAGTCAAAATGCGGCAAAAGAAACGACTCTATTAATAGAAGATTCTATAGAAAAAGTGAACAATGGAACTAATGTTGCTAAATCTACAGCTGATTCGTTAGATGCAATTGTTCGTGATGTCAATGAAGTGTCTAGTATTATTTTTGGCATTGCCACTGCTTCTGATGAACAATCTAGAGCAATTTCACAAATTACGAATGGCTTAAGCCAAATCTCTCAAGTTGTACAAAGTAATTCGGCTACAAGCGAAGAAACTGCTGCTGCTGCGGAGGAACTATCAAGCCAGTCTGAAACATTGAGTAGTATGGTTGGCATTTTTACGCTCAATAAATGATGTATCAAAAAGGAAAATATTCAAAATGCAAGTAACCTAGCAAAAATAAGACCTGCCACTTCTTTGGAAGTGGCAGGTCTTATTTTTCATTCTATTGCATATATACCGCCATCAACGTGTTTTTTTAGTATCAATTAGTTTATCTATTGTCTTTTTTTCGGTTTCAGTATATTGAGTTGGCAACATAATATCTTGAGTTACTTGAACTGGCTTAACATGGTCTTTATTATCAACTTCACCTATTCCCAATGCCCCAAATTGATTACTCCCCCACACCCAAACCGTTCCATCACTTTTTAGGGCTATACTGTGCTCAAAACCAGCGGAAATAGAGACAACATTTTCCAATCCTTGTACTTGTGTTGGCTCGCCCTTGATATCATTTATATCTTTATTTCCTAGTGAACCTTTAACATCTTTCCCCCAAGCCCAAACTGTTCCATCTTTTTTTAAGGCCAAGGAATGATTAGGTGCTGTAACTATTGCTACTATATCTGTTAAGTTATTCATTTTTTTAATTTCACTTTCATTTTTCACTACTTTTCCCAAAAGATCACTTAATTGAAAAACATCCCCAACTTTATTGATATATAAAATGCTAGAACCGCTAACCGACACTGCTACAACGTTTTGAACTTGTAGTTGTATGGGTGTTGTGAAAAAGGCAGGGTCAGCTGTTTTGCTATATAGCGCCCCCCATCCCCAAAGCGTTCCATCATTTTTTAATGCCAATGAAAAACCATTACCAGCTGCTACAGAAACAACATCATTTAAGTTTTCTACCTTTACTGCTTCCCCTGAACTTGCATCTGTTATTCCATTTCCCAATTGTCCAAATCGATTATCTCCCAAAGCCCAAACCGTTCCATCTTTTTTTAAGACGAGCATATGATAAGTTAAACCTAATAGCATATAATTATTAGGTGATATTGATAGTTTTAAAACATTATCCAATCCTTTTATTAGCGTAGCCCCTGGTCGAGATGGGATTAATGCTGAATTAAGAGGATTTTTCCCAAAACTCCAAACTGTACCGTCTTTTTTAATTGCTACACTCAGATTATTATTAGAATATACTGAAACAACATCATTTAGTGGAGCATTCCTCAGCGTCTGTTCATTATGCTGACTAATTTGTTCTGGATATTGTGGTGAATACTTAGAAATACTCTCCTTTGGAAGAGCAGCAACTCCCTGTATGTATTGCATCGCGCCATTATAACCCCACGCCCAAACCGTTCCGTCTTTTTTTAAAACAGTATTATACAGTTCACAAGCTGATATGGTTTGATTATACAAGTTAGGATTTGAAGCAGTGGTGGTGTTATATGATGCGGCATACACTTTGTCTGGTACTAACATAATACAACTAACAATCATTACCGCCACTAAAATAAATATCATATAAGTTCTAAAAAACTGCTGTTTTACTTTCTCTTGTGCTTTAAAGTACATTTGAACCCTCCTCCATTTTATCATCATTTAAGTACATTCCATGAGTTTGTCTGATCTGCAACTAATTCTAAAGTGCTTTCTTTTCAAACTTATCTTTTTTATTTTATCATGAGCAAATGTTTTTTGTCCAATTTTATATGGCCTATTCAGAACCCTATTAGCTGTTGTAACCTGATGAAAATTCTCTTGACTTTTAATTCTTACGTATGTAATATTTATTTATACTCATAAACTTTCATAACATTAAATTTATTTGCTCACTAAACTAATTGTTATCCTTAACAAATTTATAAAAATTATTTCTGGAGATGAACACTATGTGTGAAAGAAAACAAACCACCTTACTAAAAAAAATTAAAAAAATGCTTGTCTATTTTTCTATATCCCTTCTTGTAATAGCAGTAATTATTTCTACCACCCTCTATATGCTTCGAGATAAAACAGTTCATCTTCAGCCAGATGAACTGCTACAACAATATATGTCTTATATTAATGAGGGCAACTATGAAAAAATGTATGCTTTGCTCAGTACCCAAACTCAAAGTTCCCTCTCAAAAGAAGATTTCATTTCCAAAAATAAAAAAATCTATGAAGGAATGGATGCACATAATGTTGCCATTGAAATAACAAAAATAGAAATATCTAATAAAAACCAGATGGTGGTTTCCTACGACACCACCATGGATACACTGGCTGGAGAAATTTCTTTTTCAAATAGTGCAGTATTTACAAAAAATAAAGATAGAGATTATGGTTTAGTCTGGCTCTCTCAGTTGATTTTCCCTATGCTAAATTCAACAGACAAAGTGAAAGTAATCACCATACCAGCAGAACGAGGCAACATTTTAGACAGAAATGGTGAAATGCTAGCTGGAAAAGGGCTTGCATCCTCCATTGGGTTTGTACCTGGAAAAATGAGTACAGAAAAAGAAGTAGATATTGCAAATGTTTCTGCTCTTTTAGATATCCCAGCAGAAAACATTCAAAAAAAATTAAGCGCTTCTTATGTGAAAGAAGATACTTTTGTTCCTATTAAAACAATTGCAAAAGGTCAACAAGCACTAGAAGATTCCCTCTTAAAAATTAAAGGAATTAAAATTACAGATGTAACCGTTCGTTCCTACCCCTTTGGAGAAAAAACATCTCATTTAACAGGCTATATACAAGCCATTAATAAAGAAGAATTAGAACGACTAGCGAGCCAACATTATAATGCTAATAGTGTCCTTGGAAAATCTGGATTAGAAAAAATTTATGAAAGCCAACTTCATGGCACTGATGGATATGAAATTATGGTGGTAGACAGTGATGGCAATAAAAAAGAGCTACTAGCAAGAAAAGATAAGAAAAATGGTGAAAGCATTAAGCTTACCATCGATGTATGGTTACAAAGTAAATTATATGACCAGTTTGCAGAAGATAAAAGTTTCTCTGTGGCCATGAACCCCCAAACAGGAGAAGTGCTAGCGCTTGTAAGCACACCTACATTTAATGCAAATGATTTTGTACTGGGAATGTCTACTGCAAAATGGAATGAATTAAATGAAAATGAAAATAAACCACTGTATAACCGTTACAAATCTGCCCTTTGCCCCGGCTCATCCTTTAAACCTATTGTTGCCGCCATCGGACTTACAACAGGAATTATAAAACCAGAAGATAATTATGGACACAGCGGACGCAGTTGGCAAAAAGATGCTAGCTGGGGCTTGTATAAAGTAACGACTATGAAGGATTACGGAGACCAAGTCACTTTACAGAATGCCTTACTATATTCTGATAATATTTACTTTGCTAAAGCCGCCCTAAAAATAGGTGCAGATATTTTATCCAAACAGCTACTCCATATTGGATTTGATGAGCCCATACCTTTTGAGTTTGGAATGTATTCTTCTTCTTTTTCCAATTCAGGTACATTTGATTCGGAAATTCAGTTAGCCGATAGTGGCTATGGTCAAGGGCAAATCTTAATAAACCCCCTTCATATGGCTTGTCTCTATTCTGCATTTGTCAATGAAGGAAATATGGTAAAACCATATTTAATTTATAACGGTAGTCCCGCCCCCACCTATTGGAAAGAAAACATTTTTTCAAAAGAAGCGGCTGAAATAGTTCGTAAAGATTTAATACAGGTGGTAGAGCACCCCCATGGAACAGGACGAGGCGTCAAAATAAATGATGTGGTACTTGCTGCCAAGACAGGTACAGCAGAAATTAAGGCAACCAAAGAAGATAAAACAGGTACAGAACTAGGCTGGTTTGGTGTGTTTACAGCTGACAAATCCACAAAAAAACAACTGCTTGTTATTACCATGGTAGAAGATGTGAAAGAGCGTGGGGGAAGTTCTTATGTAATCAAAAAAATGAGACCTATCTTTTATGAATTGACAAAATAAATAAGCATTATATACTTATATTACAAACGTAAGATTTTGGAGGTTAAGAAAATGAGCGAACTACCTAAAATATCAGAAGCTGAATGGCAAGTGATGAAAATAATTTGGCAGCACACCCCTATTAATACCAATGAAGTTATTGAAAAGCTTAACACAACTACCACATGGAGCCCTAAGACCATTCAAACCTTGCTTGCACGGTTGGTAAAAAAAGGGGTTATCACTTTTAAAAAAGAAAGCAGAGCCTTTGTGTATTATCCCGCTGTAAATGAACATGAATATCTGAAACAGGAAAGTGATTCCTTCATCAATAAGTTTTATGGAGGTGCCTTAAATACCATGATACTTAACTTTTTACAACAAGAGAAGTTATCAAAAGACGATATTGACGAACTCAAAAAAATACTAGCAGAAAAAGATATAAAAGGAGAATGATACTATGCCCCCTTTATTTTTCACCTACTTATTTTTTAGTGCTGTTGTGTCCTCTTTATTGATACTGTTGCTTGTTGTTACAAAAAAAATATTTACAAATCATTTAAGCGTAAGATGGCATTATAATTTATGGTTTTTGCTAATTGTGGTTTTACTGATGCCCTTTGCACCTAAAAATATGTACCGTGCTATGAATGAAATAAAATTTGAGATACCGTCTATTAAAACTTATTTTCAAACAAACCACTGGAAAACCCCAAGTGATACAATAAAACAAGCATTCACTTCAAAAGATGATAAGCAAGACTGGGGCTTGGACTGGGACTGGGACTGGATGCAAGATTTTTCTTTATCTGTCAATCGTGTGGAGAATAAAATAACTTACACCTTAATCAGCCTTTGGGGCATAGGCATTTCTATTTTTCTTGTATCTACCTTTGTGGTGAATCGTAAAACTAGCTTCTTGCTAAAAGAGGCACGAATGATAAAAGACACAAGCCTGCTGTCATTATATGAGCAATGCAAAAAAGATTTACAATTAAAGAATAGTCCTGCTTTAATAGAATCCTCTTTTATTAAAACACCAATGCTGATTGGATTTTTTAAAACAACGATTTTATTGCCTATGGATATTGCAAATGAAGTAGCCATAAATGATATTCGCCATATGCTTTTACATGAGCTTTGTCATTATAAAAATAAAGATATTTTTGTAAACTATCTTATTTGTTTTTTGCAAATTATATATTGGTTTAACCCCCTTGTTTGGTATGGGTTTCAGCAAATGCGGATAGACCGAGAAATTGCTTGTGATATAGCCGTCTTAAAAACAATGGATGAAAAAAATTACAAAAATTATGGTCTGACACTTATCAATTTTTTAGATAAAATATCAAATCCCTCTACCCTCGCCTTTTCTTCTAGTATGAGTGGTTCTAGCCTTCAAATCAAAAAACGCATTAGAAAAATCGCTACCTTCAAAGGAGAAACTAAAATAACAACGTTAAAAAGTATTCTTATTTTTCTCTTGGTGGGGATGGTTGTATTTTCAAATGCAGGGTTACTGTCTAGCCTACAAGCCTCTAACCTTTACTATGACACAGAAAAGCTTAACATTGCCTATGAAGATGATAGTAGCTATTTTGGAAACTATAAAGGGAGTTTCGTGCTTTATGATTTACAAAACAATCAATACCAAATTTACAATAAGACAAAAAGCACAGAGAGAATTTCTCCCGATTCCACTTATAAAATTGTTAGTGCTTTAATAGGACTTCATTGTGGCGTTTTAAAGGATAAAAATACCACCTTAAAATGGGACGGAACAAAATATCCCTTTGACAGTTGGAACAAAGACAATACTTTATTATCCGCTATGAAATCCTCTACCAATTGGTATTTTCAAAAAGTTGATTCCCAAGTTGGGGAAGAAAATCTAAAAAAATATTATGGTGATTTACAATATGGAAATCAAGATCTCTCTGCTGGAATCCATGACTACTGGTTAGAATCATCTTTAAAAATATCACCCGTTGAGCAAGTTGGTCTTTTGAAAAATATTTATTCCTATGAAACCGTATTCTCCAAAGCGGAAGTGGATGTTGTAAAAAACATCTTAAAAATATCTGAAAACAATGGTGCTGTATTATCTGGTAAAACAGGTACAGGGACTGAAAATGGTAAAAATAAAAATGGCTGGTTCATTGGATATGTTGAAAAAAATAATCATACGTTCTTCTTTGCTACCAATATTCAAAATCAAGATGATGCCACTGGCAAAAAAGCCACTGAAATTACTTTGTCTATATTAAAAGATAAAAAAATATATTAGTTTTAAAAAATCAGACCAACTAGCGTCTGATTTTTTTGTACTTACCCTTGACTTGCAAATCCTACTGATGTAATATTTAAAATATTACATCAGTAGGATTTTATTTTTTGAGGTGAGTTATTATGTTTAAAAATATTTACAAATTAATCATTCCCATGGTGACCAATCGACTATTTATTTTGTCTTTTGTCATTGTAATGATGTTTAGTACTTTGGTTGTTCGCCTTTATCAATTACAAATTATTCACGGAGAAGAATATCAGCGAAATCTAAAAGTTACCGTGATGAGAACCCTGCCATTGCCAGCCAATCGTGGAAATATTTATGACCACAATGGAAAGCCATTGGCAATTAACAAAGTGGCCTACACCATAAAAATCGACCCCAGTATCACTGTGGCCAATTTAAATGAAGTATTACTCCGTCTTATAGCCCTACTAGAAAAGCACAATGAAAAGCAAGTGGATGAATTTCCTATTTCTAAAGAAGAGCCATTTGTTTTTTTATTTAGCAGTCTCAACGAAGAAAAGCGATGGAAAGAAGATATGAACTTAAAACAAGATTTAACAGCTACCGACGTATTTAACTATCTAAGGAAATTTTTTGATGTTCCTACTGAACTATCTACTAGTGAAGCACACAAACTTCTCTCTATTCGGGCTGCACTTTATGTACAAAGATATAAAGCCTATAACCCCATCACCTTAGCGGTAAATGTAAGCAAAGAATCCGTTATTGCCATTGAAGAGCAAGATGATTATTTTTCCAGCATATTTATTGATATCGACTCCCTTCGGTATTATCCGGAAGGAGAAAATTTTACCCATATTCTTGGTTACATGAGAGGTATTGATGATAAAGAGCTGGAAGAATACAAGCAATATGGGTATGTTAGAACTGATGTAGTTGGAAAAACAGGGGTGGAAAAATTAGAAGAATTACATTTGAGTGGAAAAAAAGGAGAACGTGTTATTGAAGCAAATGCTTCTGGTAAACGAGTTAGCGAAATTAATACCATTACCCCTATCAATGGAAATAATGTTTTTTTAACACTAGACGCCAATTTACAAGAAAAATCCATGGAGGTATTGGTAGAAAACTTAAAAGCAGTTTTACTCTCTAAATTAAATAGCGGGGAAATTACGTTAAAACAACTTTTTATCTCCATGGTAAAAAGCAATAATATATCCATTGATCATATTATGAATGCCCAAGAGTCTACAACCCAGTATACAATAAAAAAATTAATCGTAAACAGTATGCCGAATTTAGCCATGGCACAAAATGATGATAGAGAAAAAGCAAAAGAAATCATAACAAATGCCATTCAAGGAGATGTTCTTTCTTCTAAGCAAATGGTTTTGTGCTTATACGAACAAGGCATGATTACTTGTGATGATGATGATTTAAGAAATATTAAAAATAATATCATGGCGCCAATACAAGTAGTAAGAGAAAAAATAACAGCAAATGAAATTACACCCCAAGCTACCAATCTTGACCCTTCCACTGGCTCTGTGGCAGTAGTGGAGGTAAACACAGGAGCCGTATTATCCCTTGTGACTTATCCAAGTTATGACAATAATATGTTGGCCAACAATTTTAACTACGAATATTACAAGAAATTAATGGACGACCCAACTACCCCTTTGGTAAACCGCCCTCTTTCCCAAGGAAAAGCCCCTGGATCCACCTTGAAAATGGCAACCGCCATTGCTGGACTAGAATCAGGTACCATTACCACCTCCACCAAAATTCAAGACGAAGGTATTTTTACAAAAGCTGGCAACCCTGCTGCAAAATGTTTAATCTATTCCCGTTATGGTACAACCCATGGGGCAGTAGATGTTGTAAAAGCATTGGAGGTATCTTGTAATTACTTTTTTTATGAAACAGCCTATCGCATGAGCCATGGAGTTAATGGAAATAAATTAGCAGGTATTGAAATGTTAGATAAATACCTCACGTTATTTGGCTTAGCAGATTACTCTGGTATAGAAATTGACCACTTTAAACCACAAATCGCTTCTCCAGAAAATAGCCAAGAGCCTTGGCAAGATGGACAAACGATTCGTGCGGCTATTGGACAGTCTAGCAACAGTTTTTCTGCTGTTAACATGGCAAAATATATTGCTACCCTAGCAAATGGTGGTACACGATATAAATTACATCTGATTGATAAAATCGTGGATACCAACGGAAATGAAATTAGCAAAACAACACCCATCATAGAAGAACAATTAAATATGGATCCTAAAAATTTAGAGGCAGTATACAAAGGTATGCTTGCTGTAACAAGTGGTTCACAAGGTTCTTTACGAAAAATATTCAAAGATTTTCCCATTCAAGTGGCAGGTAAATCTGGAACTGCTGAAGAAGGTAAAAAAAGAAGTTCCCATACATGGTTTACTGGATTTGCTCCTTACGATAATCCACAAATCGCTGTTGTTGTCATGATTCCTTTTGGAGAGTCTGCTGTCGGGCCAGCCTCAAAAACAGCAAAGGAAATTATGGCAACGTATTTTGGCTTAAACAGCCAAATGGAAACCGAGGTAAAACAATGAAACTAATTCACTGTATTCTCCTTTGTGTGATTCTTTTATGTGGGTGTACTAAGCAGAACTTTGACAGTAAAAATGCTGTAGATGAGATAAATATTATGGTGCCATCTCCGTCCAACCAACAGAATAGCTTAAAAAATTATTCAAATGTAAATAATAATATTAAAAATGAAATAACTAAAATAAAAAAATGTCGAACTGATTTTGAAGTCACAAGAAATACGAACATTGACCCTTGCAAAAATTTAGCAACATCAACCTTTATGGTTTCATTAAAAGCTTTTTTGTCAAAAAAAGAAAGTCTTGCCGTTTCTTCTGCTATTTTATGGGATGTTTTAGACGAAACCGATTATGTGGCAATGGATAAAAAAGTCGTGGTGCATGGTGAAGAATTAAACATTAGGATTATTTCCTATTGTTTCCCTATCTGGGAACAGGTAGATACCGATATTGAAGGTTTAAATACCAAATGGATTTTTGTACAATGTTGGAATGAGAATCATTATTTTTTTAAAACCCTTGTAGACGGAGGGACGGCGTATTTAATTGATTATATGGCTACGGTTATCCATCATGAGTTAACCCTTGTTTTAAACTGTCGCTTAATGGTCTATTACCCACGTCCCATTACGCTGTATGCTTGGAAGTTATCCCATGATGAATTTATCCCTGCTATTTTATTTACAGATATGAATAAAGAGGGCTCCCGTTACACCACGCACCATCAACTAATTGAAAGCCCACCATTTACAGACAAATGGGATTTTTATACCAATGGTGCTGTTTTATTTGTAGCCAAAGGAGAATTTGTAGAAGAATTGGGTATTGTCGGCGCTGATGTTTCCTGTGAACTTGATTGGGGCGCCGACTCATTTATATTGTCAAGTGTTGACCAAAGGGATGTAACCCACACCGTCCATGTTCGATTTTCAAATGACAAATTTATTATTGAAGATTGAAAATGTTGTATTAAAAAATCAATTTATATGTTAAAATTTAATATACATAGCGGTTTAACAAATTTTTTTACCGTTTATTAAACCGCATTAAAATATTTTAAGAGGTGATTTAAAAATGGCTTATCATGTAATTGATGAAGCAAAACGGTGCTTAAACTGTAAGAACCCAAAGTGTCGAGACGGCTGTCCTGTTGGAACTCCTATAAATACGTTTATCCAAATGCTTTTAGAAGGAAAAATTAAAGATGCTGGAGAATTAATTTTTGAAAACAACCCTCTATCTGTCATTTGTTCTTTGGTTTGCTACCATGAAAAACAATGCGAAGGTCATTGTATTTTAAACAGAAAAGGCAGTCCTGTACATATTAGTTCTATCGAAAACTATATTTCAAGCTACTATCTTGACTATATGAAAGAGAATTTCCCAAAACCAACCAAAAGTAAAATTGCCATTATTGGCTCTGGCCCTGCGGGTATAACGATTGCCATTATACTGGCTAACCGAGGTTATGACATTACTATTTTTGAGGGAAATGAAAAAATTGGTGGTGTTTTAACTTATGGTATTCCAGCGTTTAGACTACCAAAGAATATCCTTGATAAATATCGTAAAATTTTACATAATATGCACATTAAAATAAGACCCAACACCATTGTTGGTAGTGGCGGACTTTTAATGGACGACTTGTTCCGTGACGGCTACAAAGCTATTTTCGTTGGAACTGGTGTTTGGAAGCCTAACTCTTTAAAAATAAAAGGAGAAAGCTTAGGACATGTTCATTTTGCTATTAATTATCTTAAAAATCCTGATGCTTTTGACTTAGGTGACAGCCTTGCCATCATTGGTGCTGGTAATGTTGCCATGGACGTTGCAAGAACTGCCATTAGAAAAAATATTAATAGGGTTACTATTTTTTCAAGACGTGGGGAAGATGATTTAACTGCATCAAAACACGAATTTGAATATGCGGTAATTGAAGGCGTAAAATTTCAGTATCATAAAACACCTGTGGAAATTACCGATGATGGTGTCATCTTCGCGGATACCGTTGATGATGAGACAGAAGGCGGTGGCGTGAAAATAATAGAAGGCTCAGAAAAACTTTTTGAAGCAGACTCCGTTATTGTAGCTGTAAGTCAAGGACCTAGAAACTATATTGCATCTACGACTACAGGCTTAGATGTTTCGAAAAAAGGGTTACTGATTACTGACAACACAGGCCATACAACAAAACCTGGTATTTTTGCATCAGGAGATGTTGTTACAGGTGCAAAAACAGTTGTTGAAGCTGTTAATCTTTCCAAACAAGTTGCAGATGCAATTGAAAAATATGTGATGAGTTTAGAATAATTATTTTTTACTTTTATGCGTGGTTGGATAGTACTAATTCGTATTTTGTTTTATAAAAACGAATTAGTACTATCCAACTGCGTTTTTTTATGCAAAAAAACAGATGAAACTATGTATTTTGTTGCCGTTCTAAATATATAGCTTGCATTAATAAAAAAAATATTATATAATATCAAAAATGGTAATTTTTACCAATTATGTATTGGTTTGTATATTGCTATGAAGTCGAATCATATCTATTTTAGGAGGGAACAAAATTGAATCAAAATAAAATTAAAATACTTCTCGCTGATGATAACAAGGATTTCTGTGATGTTGTGAGGAGCTACTTTGAAAAACAAAACGATATGGAAATCGTGGATGTAGCTTACGACGGAGTGGAGGCATTTAACAAAATTATTTCTTTAAAACCAGATATCGCTATTATTGATGGTATTATGCCACGACTCGACGGACTCGGCGTTTTAGAAAAACTCAATATTGTCAAAAATAACACAGAAAAATCAAAGTCTCCTATTTGTATTATTCTTTCTGGAATGAGCCAAGAAAAAATTACCCAAAAGGCACTTTCCCTTGGTGCTGAATATTATATGGTGAAACCTTTTGACATGGATGCACTCATAGCAAGAATCCGCCAATTAAAAGATACACAAACTCCTCCTAAAAATAACCAAGAAAATCAAAAACTAGATACCACTAGACAAAATAGTTCAAATGAAAATTCGATCAATATCGAAGCACGTGTTACCAACATTCTCCATGAGCTTGGTGTTCCTGCTCATATTAGAGGGTATCATTATATGAGAGAAGCAATTTTAATGGCAATTTCTGACATGGATGTTTTAAATTATATTACCAAAGAGCTTTATCCTTCTATTGCAAAAAAATGTAACACCACCCCTAGCCGAGTAGAACGTGCAATCAGGCACGCCATTGAAGTGGCTTGGAGCAGAGGGAAAGTAGATGCCATTGACAACCTCTTTGGCTATACAGTAAACAATCATAAAGGAAAACCCACCAACAGCGAATTTATTGCCCTTATTGCCGATAGACTCCGGCTTGAATTAAAAGCAAGTTAAAAACAAGAAACTGATTATCATTGAGGAGTAAGTACTAACACTTTGATTATCAGTTTTTTATTTTTTATGGTAGAATAACCATGAAACTCAGTTAAAATGAAACCTGTTTTGCACTATTGCGTTCATAAATCCTTGTATGCTATAATTGCTAAATCTTAAGGAGGTCTTATTCATGAATACGAAAACAAAAGACATGGTTCAAGCAGCACTTCTCATTGCACTGGGGCTTATTCTTCCCCAAATTTTCCACATCATTGCAGGTCCTAAAGCTGGTGGAATGTTACTTCCCATGCACATACCTGTTATTATTGGCGGTTTTTTACTTGGCCCTATTTACGGGCTTTTTATTGGGTTTATTATACCTATTCTTAGCTATCTGCTCACAGGTATGCCACCGATTTCTCCAATGCCTATATTATTCTTCATGCTATTTGAACTTGTGGCTTACGGATTTTTTTCTGGTATTTTATTCAAAAAATTATCATTAAACATATTTGTAAGTTTAATTATCACCATGATTATTGGAAGAATTTTTTATGCTGGTTCTCTTTTACTAGGAGCTGCATTCTTTGGTATTAAGATGCCTATTATACATACAGTTTTGGCTGGTACATTATCCGGTGTTCCTGGTATTATTATTCAAATTATTGTTATTCCTGCTTTAATTTTTGCACTTCAAAGAAGTGGATTTATTAATACCAATGTTGTTGCAAGCAAAAAGTAAGGATTAAACACGGCACATCATTGGGATGTTTGCCTTTTAAAATAACGGGAGTTGGACGAAACTAAAATTTCGTCCAACTCCCGTTATTTTTGCCTTATAAGAAAACACTTTCTATATTGGTCTCCTGCATTTTCTTGGCAGCTTCACAAGCCATATTATGAAAAATAAGTTGAGAATGTATGGACTCTTTCCCTCGCCTGTCAATTCTTTCATAAGTACCATCATGGTTTTGAACCCGTGCTTTCACGGTGTCGCTAAGGGTGATGGAAAGAATTTCTTTAATTCGTTCTTTCAAATCTTCCTGCTCCACTGGAAACATTACTTCCACTCGACGAATTAAATTTCTGGGCATCCAGTCAGCACTAGATAAAAATATTTTACAGCTTTCGTTGTTTTCAAAATAAAAAATTCTGCTGTGTTCCAAAAAGCGATCTACAATGCTAATGACTGTTATGTTTTCACTGATATTTTTAATACCAGCCTTCAAACAACAAATTCCCCTTACAATTAATCTAATTTCAACGCCTGCCATGGACGCTTTATATAACGCTTCTATAATATCCACATCCACCAAAGAGTTCATCTTCGCAATTATTTTGGCTGGTTTGTTTTCAAGTGCATTTTTCGCTTCATTTTCTATGTGATGCAGAAAGGATTTTTTTAGGGTGTTTGGTGCAACGGAAATTTTTTTCCATTTTGGTGGTAGAGAGTAACCTGTTAAAGAATTAAACAATGCCGATATATCTGCCCCAAAAGCTTCTTTTGCTGTAAATAAACCTAAGTCGGTGTATATTCTTGCAGTGGAATCATTGTAATTTCCTGTCCCTAAATGAACATATCGTCTTATCCCTTCTTCTTCATTTCTTACTACCAAACAGATTTTACAATGGGT
This sequence comes from Eubacteriales bacterium, assembly GCA_031546905.1. GTDB lineage: Bacteria > Bacillota > Clostridia > Lachnospirales > JAVBJQ01 > JAVBJQ01. Next base: position 54,176 of record JAVBJQ010000033.1, read on the forward strand.
TTTTAACCCTACTAAACCATAAACCACATGGCAACCCGACTTTTCTAGTTTTCTTGCCCACAAAATATTATTTTCTTCATCAAATCTAGCTTTTAGTTCCACTAACACTGTCACTTGTTTTCCATTTTCAGCTGCCTCTATTAACGCCTGCACAATGGGAGAATTTCCACTAACACGATAAAGGGTTTGTTTAATGGCAAGCACTTGTGGATCTCTTGCTGCTTCTGTAACAAATTTAACAACACAATCAAACGATTCATACGGATGATGAACTAAAATATCTTTTTCTCGAATAATAGAAAAAATATCTTCTTGGAACATAAATGCTGGAACAGCTTGAGACAACAACGAACTATGCTTTAAATGGTCAAATCCTTTGAGTCCGCTAAACTGCATAAAGACAGTTAAATCAATATACCCCGAAATCTCATAAATAAAATCTGTTTCAAATTCAAGGACTTCTACCAAAAACTTTCGAAGCTCATCTGGCATATTCTTTTCCAATTCAAGGCGAACTGGCTCACCCCATTTACGTCGTTTAAGAGAACGCTCAATCTCTATTAATAAATCTTCTGCATCTTCTTCATCAATAGAGAAGTCAGAATTTCTTGTTATTCTAAAGTTATATGCTTCTTTTACGTGGTAACCCTCAAAAAGATTTCCAATAAATTGTTTAATCACATCTTCAAGTAAGATAAATACCCTTTGCTTTTCTTCTGTGTAAGGAAGCTCGATGATTCTTGAAATGACACTAGGCACTTGAACCACTGCATATTGCTTTTCTACTGCCACAAGTTCCAGTAAAATATTAAGTGATTTATTGGCAAGCAAGGGAAACGGTCTACTTTGGTCAATTGCCATTGGGGTAAGAATAGGATAAACTGTATCGTCAAAAAACTTCTTTATATACTCTTTTTGTTTTTTGGAAAGCTCTGCATATTTAGCAAAAATAATTCCTTCTTTTTCGAGACTTGGCAAAAGCCCTCTGTTTAAAATATTATATTGTTTATATAGCATTTTTCCAACGTTACTGGCGATTATAGAAAGTTGCTCCTTTGGCATTAGCCCTGAAGCATCTTTTTTATTATATCCAGCCTCTACTTGGTCTAGGAGTGCAGAAACCCTTACCATAAAAAACTCATCTAAATTAGAGGCTGTTATGGCGAGAAACTTAAATCTTTCCATTAAAGGATTTGACCTGTCTTGGGCTTCTTCCACTACTCTTCCATTAAATTCAAGCCAGCCCAACTCCCGATTAAAATAATATTCAAACTGATTTAGTTCCAATTACATCACCCTTTTTTTCTTTATGATAGGCTTCATGCCAAATACATCTTCAAAAAATAAACTCTTTTCTTCAAATGCCCAATGTTCAAGCTGTGTGTTTTTATGGGTGGAGTATATGATTACTAAATTGACGCCTTCTATTTTTAGCTCTATCTCATCAAATTTTTGTTCATGACTTCCGCTTAAAGAATCGGCGACTCTTAAAATTGCTGTTAGTTTTGAAACAATCATTCTGTCCTTGGTTCTCAGCTTGCTATAACTTTCATGGGCCATATTGGGAAGTAACATACCATGGTATTTGGCAATATTTGCAACTAGTTCTGTTTCTAGCTGTGTTAGTCCTACAATATCTGAGCCTTTTATAATGTGGTAAGAATACAAGTAATGGTCTTTCATATTAATAAATTTTCCTATATCATGTACAATAGCCGCTACTTGCAACAGCAGTTTCTCTCTACTACCTAATCCATGTATTTTTTTCATTTTCTCAAAAATTTTAAGTGAAAACGCTTCTACAGTATTGGAGTGTTGCTCATTGTTTTCATATCTTCTTGCTAAATTTCTTGCACTTAAAATCGTATTTTCCGAAAAGCTCTTGTTAAACTTATCACTGGCTTCTTGATAAAGCATCTCGTATAAGATCGCATCGTCTAAATAAATGGCATTGGTCATAATTTCATCGGCAGTTGTAAATTCTAGCAAGGTTTTATAAATACTCATCGAAGGAAAAAGTAATTCTGCGGTTTCATATGTCATATCATAGTCTTCCATCATTTGTTCAATGTGTTTAAATTTTATTTCATCATATAAATTGATAAATTTTTCCTTTTTAATAAAAGTGGTTCCTGCTATTTTTTCACCTTCACAAAGTTCTGCAATCATTTCAATTTCTTGACCAGAAACCACAAAGTTTTTTATTTCACCAACCGCTATCATATTTTTAATGGATTCGGAAACTCCCTCTAAATATTCTTCTACTACAAGGTGGAAAACTTTTGTGTCATCTGGAATATTTTCAAATTGTTCACTAATTCTCAATGAACCAGTTCTTATACTTAACAAAACAGGCATGACATTATTTTTTTTGACAGAGATACTTAAATTTCCAGAGCCGATATAAACAAACATTGCCGAATCTACTTCGCTATTATTTTCTTGAACACATCTTAACAATTCTTTGTGTATATATATTTTTTCTTGAGAATCATCTAGCATTTTAATTGTTAATCCTGTTTTTATTTTTACCTGATCCATGATATAATCACGGTTTTCTGCTTCACGTATTGCAGTTGTTCCCACAACTTCTATATTTTCCACGCCATAATCCGACGTAACCTTCAAGAAATTTTTTAGAATATCACAAGCTTTGTCAATTTTCTCAAAGCTTATTTTCCCAAAATGAAAAGTATCACGGCCTAAACTTATTGGGTAATGAAGGGCTTCTATTACTTTTATTTTGCCCTTTCCTGCCTCCGCAATTTTAAGTCTTATTCCATTTGATGCTAGTTCGATTACTGCAGATGCTTTTGTTTTTTTTATATCTTTTGATTTTTCTTTTTCTTTTTTTCCCATATAAATTTACCCCCGTGAATAAATAAAATGACCTGCTATTTGTTAAACCTCAATAAACGAATCCATTACTTAAATTATACCATAGGGAAATTAATTTGATACTCCTTTTTCTGAAAGAAAATTGAATTTTATTTTTAATTGCAAAAAAAATTATTTGACAAATTGAACAGCTTGTGTTAGAATCATTTTTGTTGTAAGCATAATAATTTATTTTATGCGGATGTGGCGGAACTGGCAGACGCGCTAGACTTAGAATCTAGTGGGCAACCCCCGTGCAGGTTCGATTCCTGTCATCCGCAGTATAAAAATAAAGCTTCTATCTTAAAGGTAGAAGCTTTATTTTTTTGTTTTGTTGCTTTTGGGTACTATTTGGGTACTATTTCGCCAGCTCCACCAGTGTACTCCCTGTTATTAGACCTCCTCGGAAACCAGTACTTGACAAAAAACGCCAATAATGTTGAACTTAGAGTAAAAAGCAGGGCGATATAAATGACAAGATACGAAAAAGCAAAAAAGCTCAAAGCCAATGACTTCAAACAGTTATTTGGT